>JAMCSN010000058.1 GCA_023381535.1 Bacteroidota bacterium | reverse complement strand
TCATATCCTAAGTATAACCGTACTCCCAATGAATCTGATGCCCTACGTATCAACTCTCTATCCGATATTATGTTTTCAAAGTATCCGAATAAAACAAGTTTGAAAAATACTACCGGGTCTATCGATGGATTGCCCGTCTTTCCATATATCCTTTTGCATTCTTGGTAAGCAAATCTCATATCCAGGAATTCTGATAGCTGTCTATAAAAATTATCTACCGGTACCAAGTCCTCAATTGTCACTGAATAAAGTAATTTCGGCGCTAATTCCTTTTTTCCCATCATAGCTGGTTGCTCTTTTAAATTTGTTCCTTCAACCATGCAATAATTTTGCCATCTCCGCGACTTGTGCAACAGACTCCGGTAGGCAGGTTCGTATTGTTTGATACCTTGTTCAACAAACTCAATTCCTTTGGTCATAACATTATAGAAAATAACAGCGATCTTCCGTGCAGTAGCCTTAATGGCACCAAGCGAACCTTTACGTGCTTTGATCCTGTGATAAAAAGAAGTTAATGCCAGATGTTTGCTTTGTGCAATAGCTTGAGCAGCAAGACGAAAGATTTGCCCAGCAGAAGTATGGCGTTTGAACTTTTTCTTTTTGTTTGTTAATCCTGATTGATGAGAATTTGGAGAAAGTCCTAACCAACTGGTAAAATGTTTTTCTGTCGGGAATCGAGATAAGTCAGTGCCAACTTCAGAGATAACCTGAAGAAGAGTAGAATCAGTAAGTCCTGTAATCTGGGAAGCATCTTTACCGTCGGTAAGTTGCATAAGCTTAATATGTAGATTATCAATATTAGGTTTGTGATGGCGAATAGGTTTAGGTTTGTTGAGTTTTTCGGGCTGAGGTAATTCTTGAGTTATTAGAGAGAGATGATTTTCAATTTGCTTGTCGCAGTCATCAACATGTTTTAGATAAAAAAGGTAAGCATCAACGGCTTGTGTAAGTAGGAAGATGTTTTCATCGGAGAAGTTACCCTTTAAGGATTTGATAACGGCTTCTTTCTTTTTCTTTAAGATGCTTTCTTCACAAAGAGCGGCAAGGTTTTCTGGATTGTGGTTGCCATTGATAATTGCCGTAAGCACAGCAAGTCCACTTTTACCGTTGATTTGAGTGATTACATTTTGAAGTTTTATGTTCATCAACTCCAGAGCTTTATGTGCACGGCGGATATGATCGCTTGCAAGTTGCAGATTAGTTCTTCTTTGTCTTACAAAAGTTCTTAGCGTACGAATATGTTGCGGAGGGATGAATGAAGAGCGAGAAGACCATAGCTGTGTAGTTGTTGAATCCATTGACAATCAGCAACATCGGTTTTTCTGCCGGGAATGTTTTTAGCTTGGTCAGCTTTACAAAGGATAACATCAAAACCGGATTGATCAAGGATGTCATAAAGAGAAATCCAATAAACACCGGTAGCTTCCATTGCTACAGAGGTAATATTGTTTTCTTTTAAGTAGGTTACAGCATGAAGATAATCATCGGTAAACGTATCGTATGAAACAACAGGTTTATCGGCAATACCGATAAAGATTTTTCTTGAGCCGATATCAATACCGGCAGTGTTGTTATTAACAACAGAAATTTTGTTCTTTGGTTTTGCCATTATGTTAACTCCTTGTATAGGTAAATAAAAAGGTCTTAACAAGTCCGAAGGTGTAAAAAGTTGTAAGCTGCTAAGCGGGGATAGAGTCCCGATAAGGTCGGGATTCTACCACCAATAAAAACTACACGAGCTTCGGAACAAGACTCAAGCACGGGCAATTAAAGCACCAAGACGCGGGTCTGTCACATTTACTTGCTAAGAGTGATGAGAAAGTTCATTAAATAAAAACTTTATGGCAACGCCATTATTGTGGACTCAAGGCGACCGCGTCTTTGACGCAGTCGTTTGATAATGTTATTGGGTTTGGTTTTTCAGAGTTAGTTTGTTGTTAAAGTTGATTTGTAAAACGAAGTCGATTTTAAAACAAAAACTGTAGTTGCCAAAAGCGTCATAGTAGTTCTGGGCGGCGCTTTAGTTGCCACGCCGTTATATGGCTAATCCATGAATTATGGTATTCACATTATGCAGCAAAAGAAATTATTAATTCTAATTACATTTTTATTTCTTAATTGTATTAACATTGAAAATTATGGTCATCGCGTAGAGTTAGAAACAAATGCAATATCAAGTGGAATATATTTTTATAAAATGTTTGTGAACGATTTTATTCAAACAAAAAAAATAGTTGCAATTAAATAAACGCCATATAACAAGCAACTGCTCAACCGGACAGCTTTTTTCAGTGCGACATTTATGCAATTTAAAAGTTTGTTTAGCTAAATAAAGTTGTTGTTCAAGGTAGTTTGTTCTAAAAAGCATTTTCAGTAATTAAAAAGTAGTTGCTTCTATTCGGCATTCTTGTTCCCCGCAACAAAACTGCGGGGCAGGCTTGGCTGCCGGTTAGCGGCAACAACGTCGATATTGCTTGAAATTGGTTAAAGAAGAAGTGATCTATAATTTCTTGCGCCGTGAAAGATTCTATGGATCAAAACAGTTCTTTTTTCTATTGTGTAAAAAATTAGGTAGTCCTCAATAATCAAATATCTGTATCCATACAGCTTAAGATCAGAATCGCTTGGAGATTTACCTAATAAAGGATTATCAGAAAGTAATTCTAAGTTCTTTTCAATTTTGTCAGCGAGATTGGATGCAGCTTTAGTATTGTCTGCAGCGATGAAAGAGATTATTTCAGTGAGATCTTCTTCCGCAATACTTAAAAGCCGAATACTGAAATTATTCTTGCTCATTTATCATTGCCCGGATTTTAGTCATTACTTGTTTAAGACTGCTTCCTGTATCACCGGCTGATTTTTGTTTTTGGGCAACTGATAATTTTGAAAGCAAATCAAGTTTGAGTTGCATCTTGGAATAATGATTCATTGACATTACAACTAGATCACCTTTACCATTCTTGGTGATATAGATTGGTTCATTAGAATCGTTTGCAAGTTTTGAAATCTCATTTGATTTGTTTCTTAAATCTGATATGGGCTTAATTATTGGCATAGTTCATACTCTTTATTTTATCTATGTCAATATTATGACATAATTATGATAAATGCAAAGATGCAATATAACCGCTTAAAAAAGGATCCCGCAGAGAACGCAAAGGCTGGGGGACAGGCCGGACGGTTTCTATAAAAACAATAATGTTGAATTATCAAATTAAAATAATCTTTAAGGAATGCCGATGAAGGCAGTTGTGTACAATAAATACGGACCGCCGGAAGTTCTACAAGTTCAAGAGGTAGAAAAACCTACTCCCAAAGATGATGAAGTACTCATTAAAATTTATGCGGCTTCCGTAAATGCATACGATTGGCATTTCCTAACCGCCGACATATTTTTGATTCGCTTTATGGGCGCGGGATTTTTCAAACCCAAATACCACAGACTCGGTGCCGACGTATCCGGCCGCATTGAAGCGGTTGGTAAAAGCGTAACACAATTTAAACCGGGCGATGATGTGTACGGTATGATACACGGAGGTTTTGCCGAGTATGTATGCGCTTCGGAAAAAGACTTGGTGTTGAAACCGTCAAATCTATCTTACGATGAAGCGGCGGCTGTGCCTATGGCGGGAATTACCGCATTGCAAGGTCTGCGTGACGAAGGAAAAATTCAGACGGGACAAAAAGTTTTGGTCAATGGCGCATCCGGCGGCGTTGGAACTTACGCGGTACAGATTGCCAAATTCTACGGCGCCGAAGTTACGGCTGTGTGCAGCACAAGGAATTTAGATCAAGCGCGCTCGATTGGCGCAGACCATGTTATCAATTACACAAAAGAAGATTTCACAAAGAGCGGAAAACTTTATGATCTGATATTTGCCGCAAACGGTTATCATCCGCTTTCGACTTATAAACGTGCGCTAAATCCAAAAGGTATTTATGTGATGGCTGGAGGCACGAAGGCGCAAATCTTCCAGTCAATGCTTATGGGTTCACTGATGTCGGAAAAGGCGGGGAGGAAGATAGGAGGAGTTGCGGCGAAACGAAGTCAAATAGATTTGGCATTTCTCAAAGAGATTTTGGAAGCAGGAAAAGTTGTACCCGTGATAGATAGACGTTATACTTTAAGTGAAACGGCGGAAGCTCTCCGGTATCTTGGAGAAGGATACGCAAGAGGAAAAGTAGTAATTAGAATGGGAACTGAATAACAAAAAAATAAATTATCTGTGGCGGACACCCCGCCAGCAAACGGCGGGCAAGTTTGTGGCGACTGTTTAAACGCGCGTAACGCTGTTGTAAATTTGGTTTTATTGAGAAAAACATTTTATTAATAGTTATATTTATAAAAATAGGAATATATTTTAGTGAAAAAACGTGTATATGTCGATACTTCTGTTTTTGGAGGTATTTTTGACGAAGAATTTAAAAATGCAAGTTCTGTTTTCTTTGACCAGGTAAGAAAAGGTAAATTTATTATTGTTACTTCTCCGGTAGTAATTGATGAAATTTCTTTAGCGCCAATTGAAGTGAGAAAACTATATAAACAGTTAAACCATTTTATAGAAGTCATTGAAATATCCAATATAATCAATGGATATAAACAAGTTGCAATACATTCTCCTTTGGAGGTGATTAACTATGGATAAGAAAAAGAAAATATCAGATAAATTTGATTGTGTAGAGATGAAACATAGAGCGGCTAGAATAATTAATCGAAAATTATCTAAAATGACGTGCGAAGAAGAATTGGCTTACTGGCGCAGTAAGACAAAGCATTCTTACTTAAAACAAACAAGAACAAAAAGTAATTTTACGAAAGTATAACACCAGCACTGCACCGGTGCAGCTTGTTTCGCAAACAGACTAAGGGGATAAGCCATGAAAAAACTTATTCAGTCTCATCCAATCACTGCATTTATCGTTGTCACGTTTTTCTAATCATGGATTTTATGGCTGCTGATAATTCTATCAAGCAAGAATATTCTCGCGTTCAAATTTCCGACAACCTTTTGGGGTTCATTCGGTCCCGCAGTTGGAGCGTTTGTAGTAACGGCAATAGTATACGGCTAAAACGATTTAACAAAACTTTTAAAATCGTTGATACACAATAGTTTGGTTACTGCTGCTGTTTTGTTTTCGGTGGGATCAAGAAAATTATACATGTTAAGATTTGAAAATTGATTCAACGTTTCTATCAAGTGAACTGTGAGCTGCGGCGTTTAAAACCAAAAAGCCCAGACTAAGTCTGGGCTTTTTGGTTTGATGATTTGATTTTCTTATTTGATAACTTTTACTTCGCTGGCTTGAGGACCTTTTTCGCCTTGAGTTATAGTGAACTCAACTTTTTGACCCTCTTCCAACGTGCGGTATCCATCGCCAACAATAGCTTTGAAGTGTACGAATACATCTTCGCCGCCTTGCTGCTGAATGAAACCGAAGCCTTTAGAACTATTGAACCACTTAACAGTTCCTTGTACACGCTCTGCCATGAGCAGTCACTCCTAATAAATATGTTGAAAAATAAATTGAACAGAGCTTGAAGAAAACCGGGATGAAACTACTTCTCTTACAAAAGAACTGTCAATCGTTTGTTAATTAAGATTACTAAGAACAATTGCGGAGAGGGCGAGATTCGAACTCGCGGTAGCAGTTTCCCACTACGACGGTTTAGCAAACCGTTGGTTTCAGCCACTCACCCACCTCTCCGTGAACTAAATTTTTATAAACAACTTATTTAAAGTTGGAGACGGTTTAGCAAACCGTTGGTTTTTCTGCTTTCAGCGGGATCCCGCCGAAGGCGACGACAGCCACTCATCCGCCATTGGCGAGATAAGCCCACCTCTCCGTGAACTAAATTTTTTGTTTATACAACTATTTGAAAGAACTAATCAGCCGAAAGATCTGCCACTTATCCGCACTACGCGAAACAAGCTACTTCTCAATACTGAAATTTTCGTTGCAAATATAATAACTAACTATGAATTAAAAGAAAAATTTTTAAGCCAAATTAGCTTTGGCAGATTATTATTAATTTCCGGTCCCCATGGCATAATAAATAGCAACGTAAAGAGGGTGTGTGAAAATAGGGCATCAAGCAAATTTCGGTTTCGTTTTTAAAATGAAATCAAAATATTTTTTCTAAAAAAATGAATTATCACACACCCTCTAAACCCTAAAGCTAATTACAAGAGATAGCTTATTTTGAGAACTAAGTTCCTTGGTTCTTCATAGCTAGCGCCGCTGAAGAAAGCACCTTTTAAAAGATGATGATGATCAAAAATGTTTGTGATGTAAATTGACGGCTCTAAAGTTTGTCCTTTTCCTAAATTGAATTTGTATCCAGCCGAAACATTAAAAATAAAAGCCGGTGTGGTATGAGCCGCCTGGTTGAAATCAAACAGTCCGGTTTTGAAAAGATAATTGCCGTTGTAATTGGTTAAGCCCGATCCGTAAGTGCCAGTTAAATTAACGAACCAATCTTCGGGTTGGTAATTCAATCCTACTACTGCCGAAAGTCTTTGGTCGTGATCTAAGTCAAATGGTACAGTGCTTAAGTTTTCCGGAATGAACCCTCCGGAGATTGGACCGATACCGTAAGCGTGTATGATGGAAGCATTCAAGAAACCGGAGAAGGGAATTGAAGAACTGTTATAAGTTAACGCAAACTCTATACCACTCACTTTGACTTGATTGATATTCACGTTTACTCTGATTGTACTTGAACCGAGAGTTTGGTCATCAAGCCCAGGTGAAGCATCTTTAATGAACCCGGCAATTTTAGTCATGAACCCGTTTTCCCAATTCCGCATAAAAGCAATTTCATAAAGATTATCTTTTTCAGGATCGGTCGGAGCTGCATTATTGCCAAGCTCGGCGGCAACGGCTCCCAAATTTTCTATGTTTGTCGGCATGAATAGTCTGCTGTAACTAAGAGAAATGCTGTTAAGTTCGTCAATGAAGAAATTCCATTTTATGCGTGGACTAACCTGATCTTGATTGGCAATAGAGGGTGCATTATGTAAGTCGTATCGTAAACCAAATTCGATTCTGGTCCATTCGAACGGGTGCCATTCCGATTGAGCGAAAATCCCGAAGTCGTAACCGCTAAAGTTGTTTGATAAAATTTGTTTGTCGCCGAGTGAATTGAAGAATCTGAATTTTTCTTTTCCAGCGGTACTGCTGTAATTAAAGCCGACGGCGTATTTAAAATGATGAGAAATGTTTTGATCAAATTTTGTGCGTATGCCGAGCGTGGAAAATGATCTATCCTGATCAACAACATAACTTTGAGTTGTATCGTTGTTAAGATAAACTTTGTTATCGTCGTTTAAGTTTGGAAGGAATCTTAATCCGCCTTGCCGGGCAAATGCGCCGATAAAAAGATTGCTCTCTTTATCGGGTACGGCGCTGATCGTATGAAAAAAAGAAATAGTCTGAAATGAATTGTACGTGTGCTGATCGTCCGCCATGAAGTTTTCTAAGGGATTGTACGGTACTTGTGCTTGAGTGCTGCTGAAGTTAAGATTAGCGGTAACGTAATCGTTTTCATTTAACAAATAATCCAGTTTGCTGTACAAGAAATAATCAAAACCGTGATCATGAAATAATTGCCGGACAGGCTGATCAATTCTTCTATCGGTTTCCTGTCGTGATGTTGAAACAAAATAACCGAGCTTTCCGAGATGGTCGCTGAATGAAAGACTTTGCCCGTTGGAGTTTAATGCTTTAAGAGTTCCGACTCTGCTGCCGAGTGAATCGTTTCCATTAGTCAAATAACTTCCCGCATAAGTCGAGAAATCAAGATGGAATTTTCCGGTAGGGACTCTATTCTGAATATCCATGATGCCTGTTATTTGTCCGCCGTACTCCGCGGGAAAACCGCCGGTTAAAAAATTTACTCTTGTAATAACTTTCGGATCAACAATTTCATTCAACCCGCCAAAAACTCCCAATGGAATTGGAATGCCGTCCACTAAGTATGTGAACTCGCCGTGCTGACCCCGGATATGAACTTCTCCTGTTGGCGCCCGCGCCGCACCCGCAAGATTTTGCTGGATTAGCGTTGATATTTGAGAAGTTGGAGCTGCATGATAAGTTGCACCCTCAAATACCTGTTGACCGTTCGCAACATCAATTGTAGTTGCAACTTTGTTGATCTTGTCACCTTTAACAACAACTTCGTTCATCTCAACATTTTTCTCACTGAGTTTTATATCAAAAGTTTTGTGAAAAGCATCCACATCAACATCTGCAACAAAATCGTTGTAGCCTACATAGTAAGCTGCAAGACTGTATTTACCGCTTTCCAAATCATTGAACTGCGCACGTCCAAACGCATTTGTGGAAGTCTTTGCAATGATGGAATTGTTTTTTTTCATTACCACAATTACCGATTGCAGCGGAATCGAAGCATCTTTATCGGTAACGGTGACTGTAAAGTTTATTGTTTCACCTTTCTTCGATTTTGTATCGCTTGTCTTGCCGTTACGCGATGTGTTAGCGAAGGTTACAAATTGAAAAAGCGAAACAAGTACAATAGTATAAAAAATTTTGCCGGACATAATTCTTTCCTTAATTATTAATAGTATGAATTGATTACTACAGATTTGAATTATGCGACGGCTGGCGGTGCTCTGAGGCTTAGATCAGAAGAAATATTTGCTGAGTATTGATTGACATATTTGATTTGAATTCTTGTTTCAATCCTGAGAAGAGCAAAATTTGTTTCCTTGCCAATCTCGGGAAGAACCTTTACAGCGCCGAACTGGTATAATCGACAAATAGAATTTCCATCCATAAACGGATCGAATGCATTATTGCTCGACTCTTTCTGATGGATAACTACTGAATCTTTACCGGGAAGATTAATGTTGTGATTATGAAAAACTGCAAAGACAGTAAAGAAACTGTAGAAGACAAAAAAAGATACTGCAAAAGTTTTTATGGATCGGTTATTTAATTTCATGGGATCAAAATTTAACAATAATATTTTGTTTTATAGAAATAATTCGGTCATTTATTGATTTTATAAAATCGTTAAACTAACTTAATTCTTAATGATAAGACGAAAAGTCTACTGAAAAAGTTCCCAAATAAATGTTAGGAGAATACAATGCCCTCTCAGAAACTTAACGGGGAAGTTTACTATCCGTCGAAAGAAATTATTGAAAAAGCACACATAAAGAATTGGGAAGAAACCGATAAGCGCGCCAAGAAAGATTATGCCGGTTTCTGGGAGGAGATTGCCAGCGAACTTCATTGGTTCAAGAAGTGGGATAAAGTCATTGATGACTCAAAGAAGCCCTTCTATAAATGGTTTACCGGCGCTAAAACAAATATCGTTTACAATTGTCTCGATGTTCACACAAAAACTTTTCGCAGAAATAAACTCGCGCTAATCTGGGAAGGTGAAAACGGCGAAGGCAAAACGATGTCATACTTTGCGCTACACCGCGAAACATGCAAGTTCGCAAACGTCCTAAAAAGTATGGGAGTGAATAAAGGCGACCGCGTTACCATTTACATGGGACGCATTCCGGAAATTGTTATTGCCATGTTGGCTTGTGCAAGGTTAGGTGCAATTCATTCGGTGGTTTACGGCGGCTTCTCGGTTGAATCGCTCAGCGAAAGAATTGAAGACAGCAACTCAAAAGTTTTGATTGTAGCCGATGGTGCGTTTCAGCGCGGCAAAATTGTTCCGCTCAAACAAATTGCCGATGAAGCATTACAGCGATGCGGTACCGTAGAACATGTCCTTGTTGTAAAAAGAACCGGACAGGAAATTAATATGGAACAGGGACGCGACATGTGGTATCATGAATTGATGAACCTTCCGGTAGCAACACAAAATTGCGCGCTCGAACAAGTTGACGCTGAGGATCCGTTATTCATCCTTTACACTTCAGGAACAACAGGCAAACCGAAAGCAATTATGCATACTCACGGCGGTTACATGGTTGGTACTTACGCAACGCTCAAATATGTTTTTGATATTCATGAAGAAGATAGATACTGGTGCGCTGCAGACCCGGGATGGATTACCGGTCACAGTTACATTGTGTACGGACCGTTATTGAACGGTACGACTTCGTTTATGTACGAAGGCGCGCCGAATTTTCCGTATCCGAACCGCTGGTGGCTGATGATTGAAAAATATGGAATCAATATTCTTTACACTGCGCCAACTGCTATAAGAGGATTGATGCGTTTTGGAGAGGCATGGGTAAATCGTCACAATCTTTCTTCGCTCAGAATTCTTGGCTCTGTTGGTGAACCGATAAATCCCGAAGCGTGGAAGTGGTATCACAGAGTTGTTGGTAAAGAAAAATGTCCGATCATGGATACATGGTGGCAAACCGAAACGGGAATGTTTATGATAACACCTACACCGTCTGTTGCGCTTAAACCGGGTTCGGGTACGAGACCGTTCTTCGGAATCGAAATGGATGTTGTTGATGAATCAGGCGAATCTGTTAAACCGAATGAAGAAGGTTTCTTGATTATTAAAACTCCGTGGCCTGCAATGATAAGAACCGTTTGGAAAGATCCGGATCGTTACGTCGATCAATATTGGAGTAAATACCCCGGCGTTTATCTTACCGGAGACAGTGCACGAAAAGATGAAGACGGTTATTTCTGGATTATCGGAAGAGTTGATGATGTTATAAAAGTTTCCGGTTATCGTTTGGGCACCGCCGAAATTGAAAGCGCATTAGTCAGTCATCATTCCGTTGCAGAAGCTGCTGCGATTGGACTGCCGCATGAAGTGAAAGGAAACGCAATTTATTCTTATGTAATTTTGAAAGCGGGCGTTGAAAAAAATCCACAGTTGATTGAAGAGCTAAGGCAGCATGTCAGCCATGAAGTGGGACCGATTGCAAAACCAGAACATATTGAGTTTGTCGATTCGTTGCCGAAAACCCGTTCCGGCAAAATTATGAGACGCGTGTTGAAGGCGAGAGCATTAGGGCAAGATCCAGGAAATATTTCTACACTGGAAGAATAAGAATCAATACCCAAAAAAATATACTGGATATTTGTAGGCAAAAACTTATCTTGCTCGCTGAACTTAATATGAATTAAATATGTCCATTTCTAAAATTATGAGGGAGGAAAAAATACTGCCCATTAACAGACCTTCTGCTCTTTTCATCTACGTGATCGTCTCATTCATCGTGCTTATCCCGAATGTTTCAAAGTCACAGGAAACTACAGGAACACTCCGCGGATTTGTTGCAGATTCAACAACGGTTGAAGCTCTTTCTTTTGCAAATGCTTACATAAAAGAACTTCAAACCGGAGCCACCACTGACGCGCGAGGTTACTTTCTTATTCCGCGAATACCCGCAAACAAGAACTACACTCTAATTGTTTCTTACATCGGTTACCGAACAAAATCCGTCACAATTAGACTTGCAGCCGGCAAAGTTACTCAGTACAACATCGTATTGGCGCCGACTAATATTCAACTTCAGACAATCGAAAGAATTGGTCAACGCATTGCAGAGAAAAACGAAACCAATGTCAGTTTGCAGCGCATAGCTATTCGTGATTTGGAAGCTCTCCCCAAAGGAGTTGAGACGGATGTTTTCAGATCGCTGAAATATTTACCGGGTGTTCAATCTACCGGCGATGTTTCTGCGCGTTACTATGTTCGCGGAGGAGCCAGCAACCAGAATTTGGTTCTCATTGACGGAATAACAATTTACAATCCGTTTCATGCGCTCGGGCTTTTCAGCGTTATTGATCCAGACATGATTAACAACATAGAATTTTATAAAGGCGGATTTTCCGCTGAGTTCGGCGGCAGGCTTTCATCAGTTATGAAAATTGATACTAAAGACGGAAACAAAAACCGTTTTGGTGCTAAAGCAAGCGGAAGTTTTTTGACCAGCAAACTTCTTCTTGAAGGACCGATTCCTTACGGCTCATTTATTTTAACCGGAAGAAAAAGTTTTTCGAACAGTATAATCAAAAAGTTTTTGAATGAACAGCAAGTGCCGATAGATTTTTACGACTTTTCTTTCAAGGCAAATTATTCCAACCCGGATTTTATACCTGGAAGTAAATTTACTGTTAACGGATTCTTCAGTGCCGATAATATTAAGAACAATGACCCACGCATCGAGGATTACTCGTGGTCAAACAATGTACTCGGTTTCAGATGGTTTCAAGTGGGTGATAGTCCCTTGTTTTATGAACTTGGAATTTCCATGAGCGATTTCAAAGGTAATGTTGATCCTAAAATTAGTTCAGCGCGTGCGACTGATAACCGCGTGCAAGACATCGGACTGAAAATGGATTTTACTTACATGTTCGATAACCGTGATGAGATTGGCGTTGGTTTCCACATAAAACAAATTAAAACAAATCTATTCTTGGAAAATGCTAGAGGGATACCGGTCGATCTTGGTTCATCAGCAGCTAAAATTACTCTTTACACGAAGTACAAAATGCTTCAATGGGATTTCTTGGGTGTCGATGTTGGCACTCGCATGAATTTGACAACACTTTCTGAAAATGTTCAAGCAGCTTTTTTTGAACCGCGGGCAAGTTTTACTTTAAGAATAATGCCTCAAGTTGCAATCAAAGGAGCGTGGGGAATCTATCAACAAGAGATGACAACTATCAGCGACGAAAATGAAGTAATAAATATTTTCGAACCGTGGATTGTAGCGCCGAAATATTTGGTTCCGGCAAGGGCAATACATTACATTCTCGGTTTGGAAACCGAACCATTTACAAATGTATCGTTCAATCTTGAAGGTTATTACAAGCTTGTCAATAATCTTCCGCTGCTTAATGACAGCAAGATCCTTCCGTCTGATCCGGATTTCATTTCCGGTACCGGAGAATCGTACGGGCTGGAGGTTTATACAAGAATCAATCCTGATCCTTTTAACTTTACCGCGTCTTATACTTACGCTTTCGCATACAAAAAAGTAGAAGGCAAAACTTATTATCCTAGGTATGATGTCCGCCACACGCTCAATCTTGGGTTAGAGGTTAATCTCGGCAATGATTGGTCTGCAAGTGCGGTTTGGTCTTATAATTCGGGTCTCCCGTTCACACAGATAATCGGTTATTACGATAAATATTATTTCCAAAATATTTTTGCACCGTGGGAACAGCTCGATCCGCGAAATCCATATACCATCATTGGCATTCAAAATCTCGGAAGACTTCCGGATTATCACAAACTCGATTTAACACTTTCAAAGAAGTTTACGATAGAACCGTTTACGTTTTACGCAGACGTTAGTGTGATTAATGTTTACAACCGGAAAAATATTTTCTACTTCAAACGTGATACCGGCGAAAGAGTCAATATGCTTCCGTTTCTTCCAACAGCAACTTTGAAGGTTGAATTATGAAAAAGCTTTTATCAATAATATTTGTCATCTCGGTTCTAATAACAAGCTATTCTTGCGAAGATAATTTTAATCCCTACGGCGACTTCAAAGACAGGTATGTTCTTAACTGCATAATCCGAGGCGATACTACATTTCAATCGGCAACACTGACTAAAGATTATGTTGTCGATGGATTCAATCCGTTTTCCAATACTACCGACGAAAGTGTGAAAGGTGCAACCGTTCGTATATGGAGCGGCAACGATAAAGTTGCCATTATGCGGGACACAACAATTGCAAGACCGGAAGGCGATTCATATAAAACTCCCTACACTGTTTTTTATACTAATAATTTTCAGCCGGATGCAAGTGTTCCGTTGACCATCGAAGCGCTTCTGCCGAACGGAAAACGTTTAACGTGTTCAACAACTGCACCGGCTCCATTGAGCATGGTTTTTGGTAACAGTGACAAAGCTATTCCATCCAACGGCAAAGACTACGTTAGATTTGCATGGTCAACTACTCAGAAGGATCCGGTTTTCATAACGCGTCTTGCCATCTATTATTTTAAACATGAAGGCGGACAGAAAACCAGAAACGTTGCAGTAGTGCCCGCAAATTATGTTCAGTACGATAATACTTGGGTCCCGAATTATCCTAAACCTACAAGTGAGATGGGTTACTCGGTTGACATGAAGACTATTAGCAAGGCAATGGAATTGATTTCCGCCGGTGACCCGAATAAATCAAATTATGAAATACTTGCTTGCATCCTGGAGGTTCTTTCGCTGGACCCCGGACTGAGCATGTATTACAATTCTACAGCTCGAAGCAGAGACATTTATTCCGTTAAACTTGATGAAACAGATTTCACGAATATCAACGGCGGGTTTGGTGTCTTTGGTATTTACATGCGAACATACTGGGTTTCATTTCTTGATCATGCTTACATACAATCATTTGGATACGTCCCCGGTCTTAAAGAATAATCATTAATCATCTGGTTGCCGAATATGAAAAAACTAAAAAAATACATTTTGATTCTTGTCATTCCAGTGATAATGTTTTTTATTTCTTGCGAACAAAAAGTTTATACTGGAGATACAGTTCAACCTTCGGCGGCAAACGGAAAAATCATTTTGAAAACGGTTCCTGAAGGTGCAACGGTTTATTTGAATGACAAAAATATGGGTGTTAAAACTCCGGACAGTCTGGTCTGGCTGCAGCCGGGCGATTATGACGTTACATTAAAGTTGAGACTGTTTAAGGATATTAAATTCAGAGCTACCATTCTCAGTGATAACAAAGTCAATTATTACTACAACTATTACAGCGATCCAAGCAACTTTGGATCTATACAGTGTACTTCAAAACCAACATCTGCAAATGTTTTTTTGAATGATTCATTGACCGGTTTTAAGACTCCCGCTGTAATAAATAATCTTTTTCCGGGCGACTACAAAGTGAAGCTTACATTGCCAAATTGTAGGGCGGATAGTGCAATTGTAACAGTTAAGGGTGGAACAACTAAGTCGGTTTCATTCACGTTGGATGATACAACCAAATGGGTCAGCTACAAGATCAACAATTCTCCAATCGCGAGCAATTTTGTTTCGAGCGTTGTGACCGATAAAAATAATGTGAAATGGATCGGAACACTTGACAAAGGTTTATGCAGATTCGACGGGAAGAATTGGCAGATATTTACCAAGAGCAATTCACCGTTGATTTATAATTTCATCAACTGCCTCGCGATTGATCGAAACGATAATCTGTGGATCGGCACACCGGGCGGACTCATGGTTTACAACGGATCAACATGGATTGATTATTCGAGTAATCTGCCGTCGGTGTATGTCAGTACTGTCGCATTCGATAATTCCGGCAATACGTGGATCGGCACACAGGAAGGTTTGGTGAAGTTCGACGGATCATCTTGGCAAACTTTTCGCACCACGAATTCCGGATTAGGTGGAAATTTTGTTCTGTCTCTCGCTGTTGACGTTCAAAACAAAATATGGATTGGCACTAATGCGTTTGGAATTTCTGTTTTTGACGGAAAGAACTGGCAAGTGTATAACATGTCCAACATGAAACTGTCGCTAAATGTCGGTAACGGCGTTAACAGTATAGCCGTGGATAATTCTGGAATTGTGTGGGCGGCGCATATATCAAATCCAACTACCGGGGAAACGGGCGGCACAACTGTTTTCGACGGCACGAGCTGGTCTATTGTGCAGCTTAATGGTATTCCTTCCAACCTTGTTGAAAAAATTTGGGTTGACCCGAGCAATTACAAATGGATCGGAAGTAAAGGAGGAGTCGGAAAATTTTTGCAGCAGGACGGTATAATAACTTTCACCACAACAAACTCAAAACTTCCCGCAAGCCAGGTTAAGGATGTTACCATCGATGCAAATGGCGACTTATGGCTTGCAACCTTTGGCGGCGGATTAGCAAAACTAAAGAAAGGAAATTTTTAATTTGTCTAGGTATGTCAGACTTTTCTCTGTCATAAAAGATTAGGGGGGTAAATATGGTTAGAACATTTTTATGCAAATTAACATTCATTACTTTCTTTTTAGTACTCATATCTTGCGAGCAAGCGGTATATACCGGACCTCCGGAAGAGCCAAAACCTGAAAACGGAAAAATAATGGTTGATAGTAATCCATCGGGGGCACTTATTTACCTTGATGGAAAAAATATGGGCTCGAAAACGCCAAGTTATCTTAACGGGTTGACATACGGCAGTCATTCTATTACTCTAAAGCTTAACTTGTATATTGATGGTAAGATTGGCCTATTTGTTAATGGTGATTACACAAACACTATCTTTTATGATTTTGTAAGTGATCCGCAGAATTTTGGAAGTATTCAATGCTCTTCAAATCCCGATAGTTGCAATATTTATATTAACGATTCTCTTACCTCCAAGAAGACGCCTTACTATTTCGGTAAGTTGAAACCCGGTTCATACAAAATAAAGTTTACCCATTATGATTACCGAGCAGATAGTGTGGTATCGATTGTAAAGGCATCTGCAACAACTTCAGTTTATATGGCACTTGAGGACACTTCAAAATTTGTAAACTATATTTCCTTCAATTCCGGATTACCATCCAATATTGTCAATTATGTAACCGTTGATCGATCCAATCATATATGGATTGGAACTGGAAATGGTTTAGCAAAATTTGATGGGAAAAAATGGCAACGCTTTAACATAAAAAATTCTCCATTAAATTCCGGTTATATTTCTCGAATTGCAGTTGATGATTTGAATCGAATTCTGATCGGCACACCAATGGGGTTTTATACTTTTGACGGATCGAACTGGACCGATTTCTCTGCAGAAATCAACTACAGTAGTGTAAATGATGTTATTGTTGCGCCGAGTGGAGACTATTGGGTAGGCACACGAGATGGGTTATACAAATACTCAAATGGTGTATGGACGGTATTCAATACAGCCAATTCATCTCTTGCAGATAACTTTGTTACATGTTTGGCAATAGATAAACAAAACAGAATTTGGATTGGATCGAATTATCACGGAATCTCCGTTCTTGATGGAAATACTTGGTCGTTCCATAACAAATCGAATATGAACATTAAAGTTCCCGACCAAGTGAATGCCATTTGTGTTAATACCGACGGTAAAATTTGGGCGAATTTTTGGTCTGATGCTCTGATAATTTATGACGGAACTTCATGGAGCGAATATACTAAAGGAATTAATAATAGAACTGTATTAACATTTTGCCCAGATGGAAATAGACTTCTCTTTGGCACGAAACAAGGCGGGATGTATGCGTTAGATTCAAACGGGGAGAGTAAAAATTTTTACAATCTTGGAAATGGTTCTTACATCTGGCGGATCCCAACTATTGCAGTTGATTCTGTGGGAAATATTTGGTTTGGTACTTATAACCAGGGTCTATATAAAATTAAAAAAGGAAATTTCTAGTAAATGCCAAACTTTTGAATTATGCATGATGAAGTTGATGAAAATAATTCTTGTTTTACTTCTCAGCTGTTGTTTAATGTCGTGTGAACAATCTGTTTATACTAGTTCACCAGATGGGCAGACAACACAGAATAGAAAAGTATTCATTCAATCCAAACCATCCCACGCAACGATTTATTTGAACGACAAGAACTTAGGGATTCAAACACCGGATACGGTAAAATGGCTACCCGCAGATAACAACATTATTACGTTGAAACTTCCCTTGTATTCCGATACAACTTTTAGCGTAAATGTACTTGCCGGACAAACCAAAAATGTTTTCGTCGATTTCACATTAAATACCAAAAACGTTGGCAAGATTGACTGTACTTCAAATCCTAATGGAGCCGATATATGGCTAAACGATACTTTGACAAATAAGAAAACTCCTATCACGCTTAGCCGTCTCGTTCCAGGCAACTACAAAGTTAAATTTACAACTGCTCTTCATAGACCCGATAGTTCAGATGTAACAGTTATAGCAAGTACAACAGCAAATGTTTTTCTAACTCTTGAAGACACCAGCAAGTGGGTTAGTTATAACAAAAGAAATTCACAGACGATTAGCAATTATATTAGCGCGATCACGTGCGATAAACAAAATAAAATTTGGATTGGAACCGATAGAGGTTTGATGAGTTTCAGCGGTAAAAAATTTGTGACATACACAATGCAGAATTCTCCCTTGCCATCAGACATAATTACTTGCGTTGCAGTGGATGAACAAAACAGAAAGTGGATCGGTACAGAGAACGGTTTGATGATCTTTGACAACGGTGTTTGGAGCGATTACTCATCAAACTTGCCGGATTTGAATCTCACGGCAATAACTTTTGATCATTCTGGGGATACATGGATTGGTACTCAAAAAGGGTTGGTGCAATATTCCAACGGGAGCTGGCAAACGTTTACAATAACAAACTCCGGCTTAAAAGAAAATTTTGTTACTTGTATTGCAGTCGATAAATCAAATAGAATTTGGATTGGATCGGTATTCAATGGCATTAGCTTGTACGATGGTAAGTCCTGGAGCTTCTTTAATAATTCAAATACAGATATAGAATATGTCTCTCTTGAATATGTTCAAGCGATGACAACAGATAAACTTGGCAGAGTGTGGGTTAGTGTTCTAAATACTGATTCTAAAACAACAGACTTAATTTTTTACGATGGTAGTGGATGGTCAAAATATACAAATAGCGCTTTTCTTTTTAATCTAACCTATTCACTTTACGCAAAGAATGAGCACTTGATTTTTGGTAACAAAAATAGGTTGTGTGTTTTAAATGACGACATGGGAATTCTTACCAGTTATGACACCGCAAATTCAGCATTACCTCTTTACAGAATACAAACAATAACTATGGATAATGCCAACAATATTTGGTTTGGCACTTTTGAAGATGGTATCGGGAAATTTAAAGTCGGTAATTTTTAAAACGGACCGTGCAACAATAAAAAAACAATTGCGGCTCATCACATGATTTTGTAAACCGAATCCAGCACGGTTCCGTCAACCCATTTTACCACCGCAACAACTTTGTTCTTGTCCAAACTAGGTCTAGCCGGAGCGCCGCCGCAAATTTCGTAAACCTCTTTTTGTATTTCTTTTAATGAGCGGATCGGCAAAGAAGATTTTTTTACAGCATCTAGCAAATCTTTTCTTCTCGGATTGATCGCGATTCCTCTTTCGGTTACGATGACATCTATCAATTCACCGGGACCGCATAATGTAGTAGCTTCATCAACAATAACCGGAATGCGGTCGCGGAAAGAGGGGACTGCAAGAATTGTACATTTTGAGAACAAACAATTTTGCCATCCGCCGATTCCGTGGAGTAAATAACCGTCCGAGTGGGAAACAACATTGGCATTGAAATTCAAATCAACTTCAGTTGCGCCGAGAATGGCGGCATCAACAATCGAAGCAAAATTTCCTTTGCCGTGATAGTTATAACTTGTGAAAGGAGATGTCATAACATGTTTCTGATTTTCCCGCATCGAACGTACACCTTCAAGATCAAAAGTTTGTCCATCGAGAATATAGTTGATCAATCCTTCCTCAAGCATTTCAACCAAATACTTTGACGAACCGCCGCGCACAAAACTCGCCTTAACTCCTTTTCGTTTCATTATTTCTTTTATAAAAGGAATGAATGCCAAGCTTGTTCCACCGGCGCCTGCTTGAAATGAAAATCCATCTTTCACGATTCCGGCTTCATCCAAAAACTTTGCGATGTACTCGGCGATCAATAATCTGTCCGGACTCTTGGTGATTTCGGTTGTTCCGCTTACAATTTTTGTCGGATCGCCAAGCGACTCAACTTCAACAACGTAATCAACATTATTGCCTTGAATCTGCCACGGTACGCAAGGGAACGGAACAAGATTGTCGGTAACGACAATTACCTTGTCCGCGTATTCGGAATCGGCGAGCGCAAATCCCAATCCGCCGCAGGCTGATTTACCTTGAACACCATTTGCATTTCCAAACGGATCTGAAGTTGGCGCAGCAATCACAGCAATATCAATGTGAACTTCTCCATCTTGAACCGATTGATATCTTCCGCCGTGTGAGCGAAGTACTCCGATGCCTTTCATTTTACCTTCGCTTGTAAATTTACCAAGCGGTCCGTTCATGCTTCCTTCGATGTGATGAATCGTTCCGTCTTCCAAATATTTTATTAAGTGTTCGTGACAAGGGAACGATGCGCTCGGAAACCAACGGATGTTTTTTATTTCCATTGAATGAATCACATCGAAAAGATAATTTGTAAGTATGTCGCCGTTGCGAAGATGATGATGAGTTGAAATTGTCATTCCGTCTTTCATTCCGGCTTTCTTCAATGCTGTTTTCAAATCCTTAACGACTTTGTTCCCATCAGCTGGAAAATCGGCACAAGAAGAAATTTTCGGCGAGGCAATTCTGCCGCTCGGTTTGAATTTATCGACGCCCTTGAACGGGATTTGTTTTTCCCGGTTGACTTCGGTTGGGATGAATCTAGATGCAGCATTCTTTATCATTTTCATTTTATTATTGTTCTATTGTTATATGGTTCAATTGTTATTTGTTCCAATTCTTGTTTAAGAGTTGATTTAAGATTGCAAGCTCAATTGTATGTTGAGCACGCTTTACAACCGGTGCGTCTATCATTTTACTTCCAAGTGATACAACCCCCATTCCTTTTTTTTGTGCTTCTTCGAATGCCAGAACAATTTTTTTTGCTTTCTCAATTTCTTTTTCAGTCGGTGCGAATGCTTCATGAACAATCGGAATCTGACGGGGATGAATACACCCCTTGCCTTCGAATCCTAATGATTTTGCTTCCATCACATTTGTGCGTAAACCTTCCATATCATCAACGTCCGAAAAAACGGAATCAATTGCCTGAACTCCGGCAGCTTTTGCCGCATTAACCACAGTTGATCTTGCATAAATACTTTCTTTGCCTTCGTTCGTGCGTTCAACTCCGATGTCCGCAGTGTAATCTTCAAGCCCGATCGTTAGCGCGCAAATTTTATCCGATGCCGAAGCAATCTCGTAAGCTTTAACAACACCTAACGCGCTTTCGATAATCGGCATTAAATAAATCTCGCAAGAAATGTTGTGTTCGGCTTTGATGATATTAATTTCTTCTTCAACATCTTTTATTGTCATCGCCGATTCGCATTTTGGAATTAGTATCACGTGAACATTGTGAGGAACCACAAACTTGAGATCGTCCAATCCCATCGGCAACTGGTTGATTCTCACCATTCTTTCAGAGCCGTAAAAATTAACGGCACGCAACGCATTGCGAACCAAGTATCGAGCAGATTTTTTTTCAGATGGTGCGACACTGTCTTCGAGATCAAGAATTACTGCGTCCGGTTTATGAAGTCCGGCATTCGGAAAAAATTTTGGTTCGTTGCCGGGCAAATATAACCGGCTTTTTCTCAATCTATCTTTCGATGTTCCTTTGCGATTGTTTTTATGAAACGACGGCAGGAATTCATTTGTGTTTTCCGGTTTGAGCATTTTGTACGCTGTTTCGAATCTAGCTGCGAGTGTGAAGGGAAGAGCGCCGTAATCTTCGACTATGATTGACGCATGTTTTAACTCGAAGAAGTCGCACATCGCAATCAGTAGATCGTTTATGCTCTGTCCGTACATCGAATCTACCTTGCTGACAACGGAAGTTCTAACGCCGCCTTTGTTCGCTAATTCGATTTCTACGAAACAATCGGAACGGATTTTATCTCCGCGCTTTCCTGCCGATGCTTTTTTTGGCACTGCCATGTTTCACCTTTTTGATTTCAACTTCAGCGTGATCAGCCCTGTTGGTCTTCAATGCCAATCTCGACATAAATTTTCTTGCGCTGAAGTTTTCGCAATTGAATATTAAATCTTTGATTTCTAGTTGACGTTTCTTGTTTAGCAATCCTTCTGAAAGAGAATTGAATTTGTTTTCTAAGTCATCCATGGTCATTGGCTCTTTCGGATGACCTTTCGGGTATTCGAGATACTCTGAATATTCTTTACCGTCTTTGGTTTTGATAACAACTCTTGACGGCTGTTTCTCCGGAAACATTTTCTCGAATTCAAGCGATGCCTCACCGCGAATTCTATTGATCACTTGCCAAATTCTCGGATCGCTGAGCTTCTCATCGGAAAAAGTATGTGTAGTTATTTTTCTATCTACGATTGCAGCAGCAATACAGTAGGGTAGTGAGTGATCAGCCGTTTCGCGTGATTCCGGTTTGTATTTTTGCGGATCGAAAAGGATATCGCACGCACGTGCAATAGTGGTTACGGTCACTAATTCAATTTCATCATATTGGATATCGTTCTTTAGCACGGCTTTGAGAACTGCAGAAATGTGCGTGTGTGTTAGTGCTTCAGTAGGAAAAGCTTTCATACTGCATTCTTGAATTTTGTAAGATTTGCCAAGATTGCCAATGAGTTTATTTAAATTCCAACTGAGGTCATTTAAGTGTTCTCGTCCGAGCATTTTAACCGGATTTGATTTTTTTCTTTTTGGATCCCAGCCGTGGAAACAATCCATGAATCCTTCTTTACCTTCGAAGACCGCTTCGGTTCCGGTGAATCCGTTTTTGGCAAGCAGAGCCGCAACCACGCCGCTTTGTACCGCCATCGGGTCAACCGTGTTTTTCATCATTGTTAGTTTTCCGGCAGCCGGGCAACCGATGGTGTAATTATGCGAGCCGCTTATTCCGATTGCATTCACCATTTGATCTACACTCAAACCCAAAATCTTCCCGGCAACTATCGGCGAAACAAATTGTGTTAGTGTTGCATGATGCCATTTACGTTCGCGTATTCCCGGTACCGCAAATTCGCAAAGACGCTGTTCAAATTCATAACCGAGGACAATTGCAACGATCACATCTTTCATTGAAGCGCCGACGAGTTCCGCACATGCAAGCGCGGCTGGAATTAAATCGGAAGGATGCGATGGATCTTCTTTCCAATAGATATCGTTGAAATCCAGTGAACGGATCATCTGCGAATTTATCAGCGTTGCATTTACTGCCGGAAGTTTTTCGCCAAATGCAATTACGGTTGCTTCCGGACGCCCGCCCATTTGTTTATAAACGTTGCGAAGAATTTTAACATCCTTTGCATCGTATGCGCCGAACGCACATCCGATTGAATCATATAAAAATCTTTTTACTTCATTTATAACCTCTTTTGGTAAATCCTTGTATTTCAGATTGAACGCAAATTCAGAAATAACACGAGATACGGACTTCTCCATAGTGCTAATCCTTGTTAAGTTGTTGAGAAAAGGGAACTACTTATTTTGCCAGTTGGTTTCGAAAATTTTCGGAAAGTTTAGGAACGGGAAGAAATGTTTTTCTGTATGTGATTTCTTTTTCAGCATTTGTGTCGTTTGTTCTGAAAAATCTCTAACGTTAAATTATCCTTTTGAACTCAGTTTAGCAATCCAATTTCTTGCGGTTGTTCAAAATTCTATTTCGTTTTTTGGGGAATTATCAATTGAAACTTCTGAAAGATTAATTCTACGGAGAAAAACAACCTTTGATAGAACGCAGATAACACGGATTTAACGGATTTACGCAGATGTAATCCGCGTTGATTCGTTTAATCCGCGTTCATCCGTGTTCCATTCCTTATTTTTCAAAAATTACTAATTATAAATTATCTTTCACCCAGTTTTCAAGACCGCCGGTAACAATCAGTTCTTGCGCTGCTTCTCCCACCGGATCGATTGAGTATGTTTTTCCATTTGCTGTTATATAAGACTTCTCAAAATCAATTTGGCAAATTAATTCCGTCTTAACGGTTAAGTTTCCTTTGCCGGACTTTTTCTTCAAGTCATTCACAAGCTCGGGACATTCAATAAGAAGAAATCCGTTGTTCAGTGCATTTCGTTTGTAAGTCTCGTTGAACGATCCGGCGATTACCAATCGGATACCACGATACTTAAGAGCAGTCGCTGCTTGCTCGCGAGAACTTCCTGTTCCGAAATTAAAACCTCCGACGAGAATATCTCCAGCCTTCACAATTTTTCCAAATACCGGATCGTAATTTTCCATCACAACTTTGGCTTGATCTTGCGGAGTCATGTCATCATTGTAAGTGTACTTGCCGGGATAAATTCCATCTGTGTTTAAATTATCTTGATGGCAGAAAATTAATTCGCCCTCAACTTGCGGTGAAAAACCTTGTATGATTCTAACGGATGATTTTGCGCCTTCCTTTTTGGAATTAATTTTTATTTCACCAAGAACCTTCACGGTATTTTCATTAAAATCAAAAGTGATAAATCCGGCAATAGCGGATGAAGCGACAACAGCTGGTGAGGCGAGATAAGCTTGCGCATTTGGCGAGCCCATTCTTCCTTTGAAATTTCTGTTCGTTGCCGAAATACCAACTTCGCCGTCTTCCAATAATCCGGTTCCGAGACCAATACAAGGTCCACATCCCGGAGGAAGGGGCATAGCACCGGCTTCAAGCAATGTTTGCCAATATCCGCGAGCTTCACTTTCTTTTTGAACTTCACTCGATGCAGCGCCGATATAAAACTTAACATGCTCGGCAATTTTTTTGCCGCGAACAATTGATGCTGCTTCCGACAAATCATCAACGCGCGAGTTAACGCACGAAACTAAATAAGCTTTGTTGATTTTTACTTTTTTATTCTTGATTTCTGAAACAGCCGTCATAATCTTAACCGTGTTAGGTCCCGATACATGCGGTTCGATCGATCTCAGATCAAGAACCAATTCTTTAGAGTAAAATGCATCGGCATCGGCTTTCAGTTTTGGAAGTTCGTTTTCAAGCTTCGCAATTTTTTCTTTGTTGATTCGCGGATGTTTTCCGTTTCCGTCCGCATCTGATGCCACACCTTCAAGACCTCGTGCCTCGATGAACTCGGCACGGTGTTTCAACCACCCAAGTGTTATTTCATCGATTGGAAATACGCCGGCAAGTGCGCCCCATTCTGTGGTCATGTTTGCAATTGAAAGACGCTGATCGATATCTAAATATTTTATTCCGTCTCCGGTAAATTCTATCGCGTGATTTAGAACTTCATCGTGATTAAAAAATCCGCAAAGCGCAATTATCACATCTTTACCCGTAACGCCTGTTCTAAGTTTTCCTTTGAGTTCAACTTTTGCGATTGGTGGAACTTGCCACCATGTTCTTCCGGTTGCCCAAATTGCAGCTGCGTCTGTTCTAACAATCGGCGTTCCCAAGCATCCGATTCCTCCGTACATGTTAGAATGACTATCCGATGCGACGGCCATAGTGCCGGGGAACGCATAACCTTCTTCAATCATTATTTGATGACCGATGCCGCGTCCGGCTGGATAAAAATCTGCGCCCATTGATTTGGAAAACTCTTCTATCTTCTTGTACTTGGCTAAATTTTTCTCGTCTTTGTTTTGAATATCATGATCGAGCGTATGAACCACTTGTCTTGGATTTGCAAGTTTGGTCGCACCGATACTTTTAAATTTCGGGATAACAGCACCTGTATTATCGTGTGTCATTACATAGGCGGGACGAATGGATAAATAATCTCCGGCATGTACGATATGGTTTGGCTGCAAATCAACTGCATAACGTTGGGCAATTTTTTCGATTAAGGTTTGAGACATAACTTCTCCGAAAAACGTGAACCGTCAAAGGTCAAAAGTCAAAGGTGAAAAGGTATAATACATTAAGTATTTAAAATTAATTTTGAGAGCATTGCAAAAATTTGATTTAGCAATAAACCGATTTTTTCTGTTTGATCTTTATTTAAGTATTCAAGACGAATAGCAATTTCTATTTGAGAATCAATTTCTACAAGTGAAGCTCTCGATATTTCATAGAATCTTTTTCTTTCAATATTGCTTTTTCGAGCAGAACCTTCTGCGATATTTGAAGTTACAGAAATTGCCGCTCTTCTAAGTTGATTCGTCAAACCAAACATTTCTTCTTTCGGAAAAGTTTTAGTAATAAGATATATCTCGGTTACCAAATTAACGCTTGCCTGCCAAACTTCAAGTTTCTTATGGTTCAACTGTAGCATTAAAATATCTTCTTTGACCTTTCACGTTTGACTTTTCACTATGATCATGGAATCTTTCACTATTGACGTCCTACTACCTAAACGGTTCAAACGAAACAAAATCTGCATGATGAACAATTATTGATTCAACTGTGCGCTTGCCGAGGTCGCCTTCAGAAGAATGGGTTGCAATTATATGCTGGACTTCATTGGGCAAGTTGAATCGCGCCGCTATCGCTTGTCCGCTGAATGGATGACGAACCAGCTCACCGGCTTTGCTCGTAACAATTTTGCCTTTCACTTTAGTGTATTCTAAAAGTTTACCGACATCAATCAGAATCGCGCCGGCGACAAGATAATCCATGTTGATTTTTATTCCGTCTCCGAAATTATTTTTCATGATCTTAGCCATTTCAACTGCAAGTTTAACACAAGTCCGCTTATGATTCATAAATGAAATTTTACAATTCTTGACAAGAAGCGAAAACGGAATTGTTTCAAGATCTTTGATGGTTAGAGCGGATTTTTCAAAAGCATAAACCCAGCAATCCAAAACTTTGTTTCTCAATGTCTGATCTTTGATCCATTCAATTTCCGGCCAAAATTTTTTTACTTTATCTCTCATGGGTACTCCGTGAAAAATGAAAAGTGAAACAATTTTGCAAAAGTTTTCAGTTTCACCTTTCACGTTTGACTATTAAAGTTTTGAAATCACTGCATCGGTCATTTGATTAGTTGATGCCGCACCTTTTCCAAATACATCTGCACCGCCTCGCAGTTTAAGCATATCGTAAGTTCTAACCTTACCTTCTTCAACCACGGACGCAATTGCTTTTCTAATCTTGTTCGAAATTTCTTTTTCACCGATATGATCCAACATCATGCATGCGCTCATAAACATTGCAATCGGGTTTACGATAGAAGGGTTCAGATTTTCATATTTCGGCGCTGAGCCGTGAGTCGGTTCAAAGACTGCAACTTCTTCACCGATGTTGGCGCTGCACGCAAATCCGAGCCCGCCGATTAATCCGGCAAATCCGTCGCTGATAATATCGCCGAACATATTTTCGGCGACGATCACACCATAGTCCTCGGGATTTTTAGTAAGCCACATCATCTGCGCATCGATGTTTGTGTCCCAAAGTGCAATGCCTGGATATTCTTTAGCAATTTCTTTCGCAATCTTGAACATCATTCCCGATGTCTCGCGCAGAACGTTTGGCTTTTCGCAAAGAGTAAGATTTTTGTAACCGAATTTCTTGGCGTGTTCGAATGCGGAGCGAATAATTCTTTCACTCGCTTTCTTCGTGACGATTCTACTAGAAATTGCCAGTTCTTCACTCGGCACGTCTTTAAAAGTTTTCATCTTAGGATGTGTTTCGAATGCATCGCGAACAACTTTTGGCGGATTTGTCCACTCTACACCGGAATAAAGTCCTTCTGTGTTCTGTCGAAAAATAACTGTGTTGACAATTGGTTCCTCGAATCCACCGCTTGCACTTTTTCGAATAAAGTTTAGCGGATTCCCTTTAAAAGAAAGACACGGGCGAATACAAATATCAAGATTGAAATGTTGGCGAAGACTGACGATCGGAGAAAAATAAACGTAACCTTTTCCTTTCAACGACGGATCGAGTTCCTTTTCAGCAGCATCTTTTGGCTTGCTTGTTATCGCGCCGAACAGCGCAATTTTGTGTTGAGCAATTAAATCGATTGTCCGTTGCGGAAGCGCGTTTCCTTCCTTGCACCAAAAATCCCATCCGATATCGCCCCAAACGTAATCAGCTTTGAATCCCGCTGCATCCAATAGTCTTATTGATTCCGGCAAAACAACTTTTCCAATTCCGTCACCGGGAAGTGCAACAATTGTTCTCATTCATAACCTCAATATTTAGAAATTTTCTTCTGCAACTTAGAGAGATGAGTCGAATTTGGCAACTCGAATAACCGATAGATTGTTTTAATCAAAAGATTTTATTGGATTGTGAATGATGCTGCAGCAAACTTTTACGCAAATCTGAGTTACATCTTGAAATCGACTTGAAGACTTACTCTATTATCAACGTTTCCGTTTACAAATGTATCGCCGCTTCCGAACGAAGTCTCGCCGGATTTGAAAGATTCAGCGTACTTGAAAGTTAGCGCAAAGCCGAACGGAGTATTATATCGCGCGAGCAGATACCATCGCATTCCGTCACCGTAAAGAGGCGGTGTTGTCATCACACCGGCCAAGTCGCTTTCATATTCGTAAACTTTAGAATTATAGGAATCTGTTTTGAACAAAACAACGCGAGCGCTGATTCTGAGAGACCGGATAGGGGAGAATTGAACTTCCTGATACATTAGAAAACCTTTTTCGCTTGGGCTTACTGTTGTTGAGTGCACGTTTACAATTTCAACACGCGTTCGCAACTGAACATTTCTTAACACATGATATAACAGTTCTACACGGTAATTTTCGGTTGTACCTTTTATAAGCCCTAACTGATCATTCAACGCCGCGACATCATCTTTCGATTTGATGCGGTATTTTAATCGAAGCTCGCCGCTTTTGAATGGTCTTAAAGTGTAATAAACAAGGAAGTCGTTTCCTTGTGATGGGAACAGAAAATTATTTGCTGCACATGGAAATCTGAATTGATCATAATAAACGTCAAAGATTCCATAAGTTGTTCGCCAGTGAATCCCGGTATAAAACCCGCTCTCGTTTTGAGTCCCGTCTTTCTCACCGAAACCGCTTGCATGGAAACTCCAATAGTCTTTTGAATAATTCCGGTAAGAAAACACCAGCGCAAAATTTTTGTCTATGGCTATTTGTGCGCTGTTGATCGTTGAAATCGCTTTATTAGTGTATGCCGTCTCACCGTTAAAATAAAATTTTCCTACTCGAAAGTTGTAGCTGGATGAAAAATAATGAAACGTATTTCCTGAAGGATCGAGAACAGTTTCTTTTTCGAAATCATTTCCAAACTTAGTGGAGTAGTAAAGAATTCCGACGCCGAACAGATCACCATAAGTATAGTTAAGAGACGCACCATAAGACTTTTCGTTTATAATATGTTTATGCGCAACTTCTGATGCGTCGCGGTGCAGTCCATCCGTGACCAATGATCTGATCTGATTAGTTGTTGAATTGATAGAGCCGTCTAAATATTTGTCAGAATAAAATGTGTACAAACTGAAATTATCGAAAACGGTTTTTGCGGCAACGCCTCTGAAAAACATATTCTCATCTGTACTAAGATACGGTTTTATTCCGCTAGCGTCTCTCGGCAGAACATCAACAGTTTCACTTCCTTTGGACATCGATGATCTGCTCCAAAGTGCAATGCCTTGACCGAACTCAACATTGTAATCGCCAAAGATTATGTTTTGTACAAAACCAAAATTTTGCAGTGAAAGATGGAATGAATTAAAATCCGTTAGCGATTTTTCACCAGCATCTTTTTCAACTATAACACCGGCATGAATATCATTCTTGTTATTCAGCACCAGCCGGTTATAAATTTTTAGATCCGATCCGTAGTACTTTCCCGTTAAATATGCGCGGTCTTGCTGCAAATCTCTTAATGCCCGTGAACGGTAAGTCACAGTAAGCGACTTCATGCTTTGCGCGAATTGATTAAGAAGTGTGAATCCTTTGTTACGACTGAAATCTATAAACGGCAAAATCTTTTCTTTCACATCGCTCGCAACCCCATCAATATTCTTAAATGTCTCTTCGGTGTAAAATCCGCCGCTCTCTTTTCTTTGCTTAATGATTTTCTTTGCATCTTCGCGATTGATAAAAGGTATTTGCAGAAGATCGTCTTCGGTTGCAAAATTTATTCTTATAGGATTCTCCTTAAGATATTCTACCATGTCGTAGAATTGTGAGCTTTCCTTCTCAGCAGTTAGATCTTCTAAAATTTTATCAAGGTCATTCTGAAATGCAGTTGTGTCTGTCTGTGCGGCGAGTTTCACCGAATATATTAATAGTATAAAGATTGATATAAATGTTTTCATCTAATATTTAATTACTGCTGAAATGAACGATCAAACTAAATTGATGTGTGAATCCTAAATCCGGATGAGAAGAAAACGCATAATCAAACTGCATGAATTCGTATTGAACACCGAAACCGCTTGAATAAGTGTTCGGTTCATTTGACGCTCCAAACCGAACTTGAACAAAATCCAATAGACTATATTCGGCGCCGAGTCTTAGAGAAGGATTAAACCCCAATTCTTTTCCCACTGCGATGGCGAAGGTCAGTTCTTCAAGAAATTTTGCGTAAGCGCCCGCCCACAATACCGTTGGGATTTGGTTTGCTTCGGAATTAATTGTTGTCCTGGTAATATTCTCTGCTGAGAATCCGATTCCGAATTGTTCGTTGATTTTTGCAATCGCTCCAACATTGAAAAGAAAAACTCCTTTCGAGCCATAGTTCTTAATCGTAATATTTTTATAGATAGCCGATACGCCTGCCGAAAAATTCCGTGAAATATTACGACTGTAGCCAAGCGCAAACTGAGTTTCTTTGTAGAGTTCGTAACCGTATATGCTGAAACCGGCGCTGAAATTTCCGAAATCAGTTGGCTCGCAGTAGGACGCGAACGCGTTGGATAATTCTTTCATTTCAAACGGAGCGGGGGAATAATTTATTCCGATCTCTCTCGAATGAATTAATGCTATCCCTGCTGGATTATTGAATAGGCTGAATGCGTCGCCGGCGGAGGCTATATCGGAATGGGCTAAAGCTGCTTGGTGTGCCCCCGGTTGTATCTGTGCGAAACATTCAACCGAAATGAATAGTAAAAGTAATATACTTTTCATGGTAGTTGAAATGTTCACTATAACTTAAGGGATTGTTTAATTTTTTCCAAATATCTATTTTGATTATACAATAAAAGTCGGAGTGATCAGATGAAGAGGTCGGCGGTGCTTTTGGCAATGTTTTTTGTTTGGTCTGCAATACTTTCTGCACAAGAATTGGATGCCACTGTTGTTGTAAATCTAGAACAACTGCCGACTGCCTCACGGGAGCGCGTTGATAATTTCAAAACTCAAGTTCAGGATTATCTTAACAATACAAAGTTCACAGGCCAGAGTTGGCAAGGAGAAAAGATTAAGTGCACATTTAATATTTTCTTCACCGGTTCGTCCGATGAGGTTACCTACACCACTCAGCTGGTTGTTACAAGTCAACGTATTATTGAAAACACGCTGCTCAATTCTTTGATGATGACCATTCTCGATAACTCATGGCAATTTAAATATCAAAAAAATCAATCGATGTATTTCAATCAAACCGATTTTGATCCGTTGACGAGTCTATTAGATTATTATGCTTACATCATTATCGGTTTCGACGCTGACTCATACTATTCTCTCGGCGGCACGGACTATTTTCAAAAAGCTTTGGATATTTGTGTGAGAGGAGGAAGCAGTCAATTTAGCAAAGGATGGCAGTCGGATAGTTCACCGTTTAACAGAAGATCGCTGGTTGATAATTTGCTGAATGCGAAGTACCAGCAATTCCGCCAAGATTATTTCGATTATCATTACAACGGAATAGATTTATTTAGAGATCCTAAAACTCACGATCAGGCATTAAAGAATATTGTAAAACTTATTACTGATTTGTACAGCGCAAAAGATCAGATAGATACGAGAAATGTTTTAATGAAAGTTTTCTTTGATGCGAAAGCCGGTGAAATAGTTGAGTATCTAAAAAACTATCCGGACAAATCGATTTTCGAGACTTTGAAAAAGCTGGATCCGCCGCATACATCAAAGTATGACGAAGCTTTGAAACTTAATAGGAATTAATTAATTACTAAGAGCTAAATACTAATCTGGTACAGCCTGTATTTCTTATAAACTTCGCCGTTCATTACTTGAGCGCCCCTGTTCATCATGTCGTTATCTTCAAGAACCCAGCTTGCTTCTCCAAGCCGAATTCCGAGTTTAGCAGCACGGTTAACAATTTCCCAATAGAACACTGCATCAAGTCCGCGCTTTTGATATTCCGGAATAATTCCCAAAGTTATAATACGGCACCATTTTATTTTTTTCTTTTGAGTGAATAATTTCAAAAAACCAAACGGCAAAAGTTTCCCATTCATCGATTTGAAAATTGTATTGTAGTCCAACATTACGAGTGCGGCACCGACAAGTTCATTGTTGATCTCGCCAAAAATAACCAGCGAGGGTTCAACAAGAGGTTTCAAATCCTTCGCCATTGCATCAATCTCTTCATTAGTCAATGGAACGAAACCGTAGTTAGGTGCCCATGCTTTGTTGTAAACGAATTTGAATCTTTCCAAATCGTTTGCAAAATCTTTCATACTAAGTTGTGAGATTTTTATGCCTGATCTTTTAGTGGCGATTTCGGCAACACGTTTTAGCTTATCTGAGCTGACAACTTTTTCGTTTTCAAGTTTGTATGCATAAAGATCTTTTGCTTTTTTCATTCCGTACTTTTCGCAAAGATCGAGATAATATTTCGGATTGTAAGTCATCAGCAATCTAGGCTCGTCATCAAATCCGTCAAGAAGCATTCCGTATTCGTCATTTGATGACGGATTAGCCGGACCGCGCATCGCATCCATTCCTCTAGCTTTCAACCAATCTTTGGCAGTATCGAAAAGTTTGTTTGCAACTTCCTGATCATTGATGCATTCGAAGAATCCGAAGAAACCAACTTTATCATTGTGGTACTTGTTATGAAGATCGTTTTTTACTGCGGCAATTCTGCCGACTAGTTCGCCGTTCTTTTCGGCGAGAAATAACTCCATCTCCGCATGCTTATAGAACGGATTTTTCTTCTTGTCCAGAATTTTCTTTTTGTCATACATCAAAGGCGGGACCCAATATGGATCGTTCTTATAAATCTTCCACGCGAACTTTAGAAAATCGTTAAGGTCTTTCTTGGATTGTACAGTTCGTATGTTAATTGAACTCATATTGCCTCCGTCTATATATAAAAAAGCATACTGTAGTCAGTATGCTTTTTAGTAACTGATATGTTTCTTAAATAAGTCCGAGTTCTTTTCCTACCGACTTAAATGTATCGATGATAAAATTTAAATGTTCGTCTTCATGAGTTGACATGTAGCTAGTTCTCATCATCTGTCTTCCTTGCGGAACACCTGGAGAAATGAAAACGTTTACGAAAACACCTGCCTCATAAAGTTTCTTCCACATTTGAAATGCCAACATGTCATCTCCAACAATTACCGGAACAATTGCCGTTCTGCCGTCAATAATTGTAAAACCGGCTTCCACAAGTTCTTTCCTTACTTTATCTGCATTCGAAATTAATTTATTAACTCTCTGCGGTTCCTTTTCTAAAATATCCAATGCGGCGAGCGCGCCGGCAACAGCAGCCGGAGTGGGGGATGCGCTAAAAATTAATGCAGCCGAGTGATGCTTTAGATAATTAATAACTCTTTCGCTTCCCGCAACAAAACCACCGAGAGAGGCAAAAGTTTTGCTGAATGTTCCCATCGTTAGGTCAACCTCTTTTTCAAGATTGAACTCGCTTGCAGTACCTCTTCCGCCTTTGCCGATCACTCCAACTGCATGGGCATCATCAATCAATGTGCGTGCGTTGTATTTTTTGGCAAGTGAAACTAAAGCAGGCAGATCTACAATTTCACCACCGGTACTGAAAACGCCGTCGCTGACAATTAGTTTTCCGGCATCAATCGGAAGTTTCTGCAAAACTCTTTCTAAATCAGCCATGTCGTTGTGTTTGTAGCGTATCAAATCTGCGGTAGCACCCTTAGCCATCATTTGTCCGGCAACTATGCATGCATGATTATCACGATCGGAAACCACGTACTCGCCGCGTTGAACCAATGTTGGTATTATGCCCTGTGCGGTTTGATAACCGGTTGAGAATAGAAGAACCGCTTCAACGCCAAAAAATTGTGCTAATCTTTTTTCTAATTCAATATGAAGATCAAGAGTTCCGGTTAGATAACGTGAACCGGAACAACCTGTGCCGTATTTTTCAACGGCTTTGAGTGCGGCTTCTTTAACTTGCGGATGTGCGGTAAGTCCTAAATAATTATTCGATCCTGCCATAACCACTTTTCGTCCTTCAATCTGAACAACGGGTCCTTCATTTTCTTCAATAGGTCTGAAATACGGATAGAACCCCAATGCCTTTATATCATCGGCACGTGTGAAATCATAGCACTTTTTAAATAAGTCCAATATTCCTCCGGATTATTTTTCTAGAGATTAATTTTTTATTTTTGATTTAGCTGAATAATTTGATAAGCTAAAATTTTGTTGGTCAATATAAAGAAATTTCATTATTAATTAATAGAATTGGCATGAAAAATATCTCTGTTGTCACAGGTGCATCCGGTTTTGTTGGAAGTCATTTAGTGGATAGGTTGCTCGCTGAAGGTCATCAGGTCAAATGTATTTTGCGTTCTACAAGTTCAAAACGCTGGCTGGAAAATAAACCCGTTGAAATTTTCGATTGCGGTTTGACAGATAAAGAAAAATTGAAGGAAGTGCTTAAAGATGCGGATTATCTTTTTCACATTGCCGGCGTCGTGAAATCGAAAAGTAAGGAAGGATATTATAACGGTAATGTTGAAACTACCAGGGCTTTACTTGACGTTCTGTGCGAAGTGAATACAAAAATAAAACGTGTTGTAATTTCCAGCAGTATGACTGCATGCGGTCCATCGCTCGACGGGAATCCTTGTACTGAAGAAACTCATGAACATCCCATTACAACTTACGGCAGAAGTAAACTTGAACAGGAACTTGTTGCCAAATCTTATATGGATAGACTTCCCATAACTATTTTAAGATTGCATGCAGTTTACGGAGCGCGCGATACTGAGATATATCAAGTGTTTAAAACCTACAATATAGGCTTAATGACTTTGGTAGGGTTTAACGAAAAGAAATTAAATTTGATTCACGTTGATGATGTTGTCAACGGACTTTATCTGGCTGCCATTAATGAAAAAGCAAAAGGGCAGATTTATTTTCTTGCATCGGAGGAAATTTACACGTGGCCTCAAGTAAGCGAGGCAATCTCGAAAGCATTTGGCAAGAAAGCTCTAACAATTCGATTTCCGCATTTTCTGGTTTACACTGTCGCTGCCGTCGCACAATTTTTCGCCATGTTCAGTTCAAAGGCTGCAACATTTAATTTGGAAAAGGCGAGAGACTTTGTTCAGGAAAATTGGACTTGCAGCGTTGGTAAAGCAGTTTCGGAATTAGGTTATCGTCAAAAGGTTTCTTTGGAAGACGGAATTAAACGTTCGATCGATTGGTACCGTGAAGTGAAATGGCTTTAAACAATTGATAATTGAGAATGAATAATTGAGAATTCAAAAAGCGGTTAATTGGTAATTCTCAATTCTCAATTTGCAATTGCTTCTCTAGGGATTATTTTTCGCTCCTTCTTTAATCCAAGTCTTGATTCCATCAATTTGATTTTTCGTTAAAGGCCAACGACCCAAAGGCGGCATTATGTTGCCGGAGGTTCCTTCAATTCTCCAGACAAGTTTACTGTTCTGCGGATAACCGGGCGCTACTACAAGATAATCGGAAGTAACATTTGCGTAAGTGGTTAGACTTAAACTGCCGGCTGCGGTTTGATCATCGTGACAACCAGCATTTGCACATTTAATAGTAAGTACCGGTTGAATGTATTTGTTGAAACTTACGTTTGATGCCGGGATCGTGATGCTGTCCAAACTATCAGCGGTGGTTGTGTCCTTGCATGCAGAAACCGTTAGCACTGCTATAAAAGCAAACACAATCAAAAAATTCGAAATGTATTTTTTCATTTTACTCTTCTTATTTGCGCTGCAAAGATATTCCGGTTTGAGTTTTAATTCAATCCTAATGTTTAGTTACACTTTTTAATTTGATACAAAGTTCCTATTGCGCGAATTGACAAAGCCGAACCCGATTGTTAGCTTTGCTTCGGTAGAATTTGTGTTTTATGTCTTAAATTCTCAATTGGCAATTCGCAATTCTAAATTGTTAACGGGGCTATAGCTCAGCTGGGAGAGCGCTTGAATGGCATTCAAGAGGTCAGGAGTTCGATCCTCCTTAGCTCCACTTAGTAAGTATAAGAAAACAAATAACTTAAGAGGGGAATCCAAGAGTCTCTCCTTTTTTCAGTACCAATTTTGGAACAGTTTTAGAACAGAATGCGTTTAAAGTGTAACTTCTTTAGGCTTCTGAACTTTTTGTGATCAATATATTGGATATCAGCTTAGTGGTTTTGAAATTAAATATAATTTCGTATTATTCATTATCTCGTTAAACTAAAAGGCGCAACAGTCGATAATAAAGTGTTGCTATCTGTTTTTTAAATTATTTCATGAAATGTATAAAGATCGAATCAGCCTTTACAAACAACTAGAAGATTATAGAAATACAAAAATTCTGGTTTACATTACCGGCGACCGGCCTGGTCTTGAAACTCAAATACATTCAGAAGTATTAAATTATTTTACTGAACATTTAGATAAAATAAATGACAGTAAAAAGATTTCTTTGTTCTTATATAGTCGTGGTGGAGATACTCTCGCAGGTTGGAGTATTGTTAATTTGGTCAGACAGTTTTGCAATGAGTTCGAAGTCATTATCCCTTTCAAGGCACATAGCACAGCGACTTTAATCTCATTGGGTGCTGACAAAATTGTAATGACAAAACAAGCAACACTTAGCCCAATAGATCCAAGTATCAATACGCCGTTAAATCCACAATTACCTGGTGCACCACCACAACAAAGATATCCTGTTAGCGTAGAAGCAATTGCAGGCTACTTTGATCTCGCAAAGAACATGTTGGGTATTGAAAAAGCAGAACAACTTTCTGATGCTTTTTTAAAACTTTCTGAACATATTCATCCAATTGCCTTGGGCAATGTTTATAGAGCTCGAACTCAAATTCAACAATTAGCGGAAAAACTTTTGAATTACCACATGAATCTAACTGGTAAGGATTCAAAAAAGATTATAAGTTTTCTGTGTTCAGAGTCGGGAAGTCATGATTACACAATCAATAGAAAAGAAGCAAGTGACTTAGGTCTTCCTATTGAAAAACCGGATACTGAATTGTATGGTATAATAAAAAACATTTATGATGACATTAATAAAGAACTTTCATTTGGCCAACAATTTGTTCCAGAAATCGAACTTGGTCAGGACCAACAGAAAAACTTTTCTGCTAAAAGAGCATTGTTAGAAAGTTTATCAGGAGGAAGTAACTATTACTGTACGGAAGGTTTATTGGAGAGGAAAGCGATGCCCCCTCAATTAGGGCAGCAACCGTTTGTGAATCATTTAACGGTTTTTCAAATTAATTTTCAGGGGTGGAAATATGAAAGCTGATAATACTATGACAATACTAGATCAAGAAACCAAGATTAACGAATTAACAGGAAGAAACATAATTTATGGTGTATTCAACTCTACATCTAATAGTAGACCTGTTAGTTCTAGTGATAACTCTACATTGCTGAATGTGACCGTATCTTTTGTAGATGTCAATGATACGATTCAGTTCATCAATATCGAAGAAAGCAACAACAAAAAGAAATTATGGAATAGTCTTGTTGCGAGAACTTCTGAATTATGGGATAACATTTCTGTTAAGGATGAATTGCAATTTCAAAGAAGGTAATGCAGAAATTTGTTACCGTTGACACATCTGTCATCGTTTCTGCTCTAGTCGAAACAGAACCGCGGCATGCTGAAGCCTTAGATATTTGGGGGAAAGTATGTGACAATACTTTTTTTGCTATTTTACCTCTTTCAGTACTAGTTGAAGTAGTTTCAGCTATTAACAGACGAACAGGGGACAAAGCCCACGCTCTCAGAGTAATGCAATTCATACTCAATCTTGAATCTGTATACTTTGTTGGGCTTAATTCTGACAGAAGTGAAAAGTCGTGTGATATTACAATCGAAACAAAAACACGAGGAATGGATTCGATTGTTATCCAAATAGCTAAGGAATTTGGCACAGAGTTAATTACTTTTGATAATGCTATGATGGCTGGATATAACTCGCTTAAGGCATAACTTTTTTGGAATAGTTTGTATTTTTAGAAGGGCATAACAGTGCATAGAATATTTAGAAATTGAGATAAAAACGCAGAATGAAAGTATAAAAGTTGAATAGTATTCAAGAGGTCAGCGGTTCTTCCGAAGGAATGCCTTTGGCAGATCCTCCTTGGCTCCACAAAATAAAAAGGCGATTTCATAAGTCGCCTTTTTTATTTAATGGTTCCTGATCTACTAATTTCGCAACTTCTGTCCAAGTGTATTGTACACATTCAAATCGATAAGCATTTTAATGCTGAGCCAAAAAATTTTTCTAGTGACTTGCCGGTTTCGGCGCATTCTTTCTTAAGTAATCGAGTACAGATGCAAACTGTTCTTCATTCATATGTTTTGCCGAAATCTTAAGCAGCTTTCCAAATGCTTGAATCTCTTCCTCGCTTCCAGGATAACCAATATTTTGATTCTCCGGCATCACATTAGAATCAGCAAGTTTCTTACCGCTATCATCGAGAAAAACATAAAAGGGTATGCCCGATTTTTCGCCGCCGAGTTTTGCCATAATTTCTCTGCCACCCGGATTTTCAAGTTCATCTATTTTTTCTTTTCTCTCAAGTACATCAAGATGTGTTATAACGTAATTGTCTTCGAATATCTTCTTGAGTTCAGGGCTTTGTATTGCTTTTTCTAATCTTTTACACCATCCGCACCATGATGCATGAAAAAAAAGAAAAACATTTTTATCTGACGACTTCGCTTCTTTGTAAGCAGATTGAAGAACATCATTTGCCGGTTGCGGTTTTTCAGTTTGAGCGAATAGCATACCTGTTGAAAACAAAAACAAAGTGATTACGAATGAGAATTTCCTTAACATGAATTAATCTCCTTAATGCGTAATGTTAAAAAACTCCGTTTCGATTTTACGAATTCTAATACAACTGGACAACAAAAAAACATGTTCGTTTGTGATAAATGTAGAGCATTTGGTGACGGGGCAGTATTTCTTCATCCCCCTGTGAAAGAAATATCTATAGCTGGGTCTATCATAAAGTAAGACTTATATAAGCTACTCCTCGGGTTGATAAAATATAGCAAGCATCTTTACGTCTTTTGTCAGTAAACTTTAAAAGTCTGCTTCAACAGCACTTTAAACCCTATTCAACTCCCCCCATTAGTTTCTATAAAAAAAAATCTTTACTTTTTATTGAGGAATAAAACGAATAACGAAATTTACTCCAAAGGGCGCATGATTCCTGATAAGCAAATATTCGATCTATCGGAAAAAGGTTTGCTTGAGTCGGTAAAGAAAGACGAGCGAACAGCTTTCAAAGAGTTATATAGACGCTACTGGTCGAAACTATACATTTATGCATACAATGTTCTTAAAGACAAAAATACTTGCGAAGATATAATACAGGAAGTGTTCACTGATCTGTGGCTGCGCAGAAAAAATTTGCAGATAGAAAACCTTTCAGCATTTCTCTATAAAGCCGTCAAGTTTCAGATATTCAAACAGTTTCGTCAGAAAAAGTTAATCGAAAGACATACCGAACAATTTGAGGACTTCATTTCGGAACATCGTGTGGAAGAATCTGTTGAGTATAAAGAACTGAACAAGAGAATTGAAAATTTGACTGCACAATTGCCGGAACAGCGCCGAATTATATTTAGGATGAGCAGAAACGAGGAATTGTCAAACAAAGAGATTGCTAAGAAACTAAATCTATCCGTTCAAACAGTAAAGAACCAGATATCACACGCTCTCAAATCGATTCGTGACTCCTTTAAAGTATTCATTGCTTTTTTCTTTTAAGACTTAATAACATCATTCTTTCCACTTCAAAACAGTAGCATTCCGGTTTCTTGCTTAGTACGATGGTACCTTCTTCGGTCTTGAGGTACTATATAACAAACAAAACTCAGATTTATACAAATAAATAAGAATGAGATTAATTATGAATAATCAAGATTTTCCGAAATTAGTTGATAAGTACTTGAAAGGTGAGTGCCTGCCTGATGAAGAACTGCTTGTTGAAAAGTATTTCGAATCGTTTCAAACTGGAACGCAAGAATGGGTGGACAGCACATTCGGTAGTAAACAGGTGATTGAAGATAAAATTTATTCCAAGATCATGAATAAAATTAATAACAAAGACAATTATGCTACTCTGAGAATTGTTCGTTCACCGTACTTGGTTAGAATTGCCGCTTCTATCATTTTTTTAATTATGCTGGCATTCGGTGCTTTGTATATTGGTGGTGTCTTCGATCAGAAACCGATTACGCTTGCCTTAACGCAAAAAACAACAGTGCTCGGCGAAAAGTTAGTATTAACTCTATCCGATGGTTCAAAGATTACACTCAATGCAGAGAGCAAGTTAAAGTATCCGGCACATTTCGACGAAAACCAGCGCGAAGTTTATTTGGAAGGCGAAGCTTACTTTGAGGTGCATCATGATCAATCCAAGCCTTTCATAGTTCATACCGGCAATATTTCAACAACGGTCCTTGGTACAAAATTTAATGTAAATGCATTCCCGAATGAAAAAGAAATTTCTGTTTCTCTTGTTGAAGGAAGTGTTAAAGTATCTAAAGTTGATCATGGAACAGTTGAGGGACTGGTAATGCTTCAGCCCGATCAGCAGTTAGTGTTTGACAAAGCAGAACAGATCAGCACGGTAAAACAATTTGACGTACAGGAAGCAGTCGGGTGGAAAGATAATATATTGAAATTTGACAACCAGCCGTTACCTAAAGTATTTGTTCAACTTGAAAGACGATTCGGAATCAAATTTGAGTTGGTTACTGAATCATTTAATGCGAAAAAAATAACTGCAAATTTCCATGATGAGTCTATTTGGACAATCAGCGAAGTAATTAGGAAATTAACCGGGCTTCATTACATGACGATTAGAGAGAAAAACGAATTGAAAAAAATCGTTTTCTATAAAAAATAAAGGAGGTAAAAATCTATGAGAGCAATAAAAAAGCCATGACGATGGTCGGATCGCCATGACTTGAATGCTAAACACATCCCCGCAGAATGCGGGGCAAGTAATTAACAATATGTTTAACACAGACAGGTATAAAATATGAAAAATTATATTATACGGACAGTCAAAATGGTTGCATTTTATTCATTCTTGGGGTTGGTTCTTCAAGGAGTATTGGTAAACCTTTTATTTGCCGTTACTCCGGCTGATGGTCAAAATCTTCACGATATAAAAGTAAGCATGAAAGCAGTAGATGTTACACTCGGGCAAGCTCTTCAACTTATCGAAGAAAAAACAAACTTCAAATTCAGTTTTAGCGAGGATGAGATTCCTCTTAACGAAAAAGCAACTGTTAATGTTGAAGACGAATCACTATATAACATACTTGAAGTTTTCGCTAAAGATTACGGATTAACATTCAACAGAATTAACGATCAGATTGCAGTAAAGAAATCTCAAGGACAGACAGGAAATTTAGTGTCGGTAGTTGAAAACGGTTCAATAAAAGGAAAAATTTACGATCAATCGGGTGCACCAATACCCTTTGCAAATATTTTGGTTGTGGGTACTCAGCTGGGCGCCAATGCGAATGTGTCAGGGGAATATCAAATTAATAATGTACCTGCAGGATCCTTAACCATTCGTGTTTCTGCAGTTGGATTCAAAAGTGAATCGTTTCAAGTTACAATACATGCCGGCGAGTCAATTACTCGCGACTTTACACTTTCAGCCGATATATTACAATTAAATGAAATAGTTAAAACTGGCACTCGCAGCGAAAGACCGCAAAAGGAAGCCACAGTTTCCGTCTCTGTATTGCCGGGTAAATTGATACAGAATTCAAACGTTTCCAGTATTGCGGATGTTCTTGCGGTCATACCTGGAATGTCTGCTGAAGGCGGCGGCGGTGAAGTTGCATCAAATATTTTTGTTCGCGGTGTACCCGCTGGCGGTCAATTTCGCTATCAAACTCTGCAAGTTGACGGAATGGCTCTTCGTTCAATTGGAGATGACGGCGGAATGTCTGCACAAGATGTTTATTTCAGGCAAGACTTAAATATAGATAGGCTCGAAGTTGTAAAAGGTGGCAGTTCAGCATTGTTCGGTTTTAGCGCTCCCGGAGGAATTATCAACTACATTAGTAAAACAGGTGGACCGACACTGAAAACTATTGTTAAATCTACTGTGGGCGATAAGAACTTATATAGATATGATTTTAACACCAACGGACCATTGGGTGAAACTTGGAAATTTAATCTTGGCGGTTTTTATCGTTACGATGAAGGACCGCGAGTTAGCGGATTACCGACTCAAGGTTATCAAGTAAGAGGTAATCTTACCAAGCTTTTAGATAATGGTTATATGAGATTCTATCTAACGCTCATTAACGACCGGGTTCAATTCTTTCTTCCGGTTCCCTTCGACAGCAAAACCAAACAAATTGCAATCGCTAAAGACGGTACTCTTAATTCCGATGAAGCTGCAGATTTTAGTTTTCCAACACCCGACGGTATTTTTGCCTCACGTATGGCTAACGGTGTATTAACAAAAGGTCCTACCGCTATGTTCGAATACTACAATGAATTCGGCAACGGTTGGTCGCTTCAAAATAAAATTAAATGGATGGATGTGGAACACGAGTTTAATATTTTTATTCCGTCGGTAGCGTCTCCAATTAATGATTTTGCGAAAACTTATGCAAAAAATGTCGGTGACCAGGCAATTTTTTCTTATACAAAACATCCAGGAATGCCTGTCAATGTATCAGCCGTTATACCGCAAGGTACCTGGGCAAGAATAAGACCAACTACTGATTTAGCTACTCAATTTGTTCTTCAGAAAAAAATTAAGACTGAATCTTCCGAGCACAGAATTTCATTAGGTACTTACATCTCCAGAACCGAATACGGTGATAGAATTCTTTTTACCCAAGCACTGTTCGAATTAGCTGATCGGCCAAGACTCCTTGATCTGGTTATAAAAGATGCTTCCGGCAACATAACTCCAATCACTCGAAATGGTGTTCTTGCAGCTGTTCCTAATTATAGGAATTCAAATATTTTCAGCAACAACATTTCTCTCTTTACGGGAGATGAAATGACTATCGGTAGCAATCTAAGAATTGATATTGGCTTTAGGTATGAAAAACAAGTAGGTGTTGTACAGGTGGAAGATATTCAAACATATGATATGCGAAGCAGCACTGATCAATCTCTAGCAATTAAAAGTGAGAAATGGGGCAACGGTAAATTTATTAGGCGCGACGTGGCATTTAGTGACTGGGCTGGTTCAGTAGGTTGCAATTATGCAGTTGATGATCAATTAAATCTTTATGCTGTTGGCAGTAAATCCTATGTCTTTCCCGGTTTAACAACATTTGCCGGTAATGTAGTTCTCGATGCTCACGGTAATTTTCAACAGCCTACGCCCGATAAGAACGAAACATTTATTCAGTTGGAAAGCGGCGCTAAATTCGGATCCCCTGAATTCGGCGGTTCTCTTGCAATATTTTATTTACAAATCAAAGATAGATTACAATCCAATTTACGAATTATTGGTGGCCAGAACGTCTTGGTAACGGAAGCCGTTGGTAAAAGTCAATCCCTTGGTGTCGAATTTACCGGCGCATACGCACCTCGTGAATTGAAAGGATTTACTCTGCAAGCTTCTATTACTTACCAAGATCCAAAATATGTAGACTTTAATGTATTTAATGTAAGCACCGGAGGGATTACAAGTCTAAAGGATAAAAAACCGCTTCGGCAAGCTAATTTTATGACTAATGCAACCGCTAGTTATGAGACGAATGGATTGGATGTATCTTTTAATTGGAGTTACACAGGTAGCCGCTATGCGGACGATGCAAATCTACTTCAACTGGATGCTTTTAGTGTTGTTTCTGGCGGCATCGGATGTACTTTTCCGTTTATGCAAAACCAGTCTCTTAGATTGGGTGTTCGCGTTTATAACTTATTTGAATCCGAGGGATTGACTGAAGGTGATCCTAGACTTTCAACTGGAGTTGATCCGACGCAATTTCCTTATTTGAACGCACGTCCTATTCTTCCTAGGAGAATAACTTTTGATTTGACCTATAATTTATAAGTCAAGGTTAAGATACTTTCCAGGTGCCCGTTGGAAGTTCAACGGGCACCAATATTATTCTTCTATGATTACATATCACTCTTTTCTGTAATTTTTTTGGAATAGTCGATGGATAAGAATAACATAAAAAGATTAATTGAAACAGCTAAGAAGAATCTTGAAGAAAATTGGACGGGAAAATACACTAAACCATCGCCGCGTCTTTATCCTCACCAATGGAATTGGGACAGCGGTTTCATAGCTACCGGTTATTCCCATTTTGATTTAAATAAAGCCAAACAAGAAATTATTTCTTTATTTGAAGCTCAGTGGGTTAATGGGATGGTACCTCACATTGTATTTAATCCTGATGTTACAGGTTATTTCCCTGGACCCGACTTCTGGGATTCGAAACGTTCACATAACTCGCCCAATAATATTCAAACTTCCGGTTTGGCAATGCCGGCAGTACATGCAACTGCTTGTTTAACCGTTTACAAAAACCATAATGATAATTCCGGCAAAGATTTTCTAAAGTTAATGTTTGGAAAACTAAAAGAGCTTCACCGTTTTTTTTATAATTATCGCGACCCTGAAAAAGAGGGTTTGATTTATATTAGACATCCATGGGAATCCGGAACAGATAACTCGCCTGCCTGGGATGAACCGCTAAAAAGAATTGATCTAAATGTAGTGGATATCCCTCCTTATAAGCGGATTGATAATACAATTGTTGCGTCTGAAAACCGTCCGACCAAAGAGGATTACGATCGTTACGTTTATTTAGTAGCGCTGGCGAGAAAACATGAGTATCAAGAAAAAAGTATTCACCTTGAATGCCCGTTCTTAATTCAAGACCCTTTATTCAACAGCATACTGTGCAAAGCCAACGAAGACTTGATTGAAATTGCATTGATACTAAATGAAGACACTGTTCAAATCCGTGAATGGTATGAACAGACAAAATATTCCATCAATAATAAATTATGGAATGATGAAGAAGGATATTACACTTATTATGATTTGAATGCTAAGAAGCAGATTAGACCGGGTTCTGTATCTGGACTGTTACCGCTTTATGGTGGAATTCCAGATACAAACCGTGCTAAACGTGTTCTTGATAAATTAAATTCTCCTTCCTTCTCCGGGAAAAATGGAGAGACATATCTAGTCCCAAGTTATGATATGGAAAGCGAAGTGTTCAATCCCGTCAAATATTGGCGTGGACCTGTTTGGATTAATATGAATTGGTTTCTCTACCAATGTTTAAAACGTTATGAATTTCGTGATAAAGCCGAGAAAGTTCTTAACGACACTTACGAATTGATTAACCGTTATGGTTTCTATGAATACTTTCATCCCGAACGGTACCTTGCCAAAAATGTTGAAGGTGCCTTCGGCGGAGATCATTTCTCATGGTCTTCGGCATTGTTCATCGATCTTTTCCATGACTACATTCAATAAAAAATGAAAAGGTTACCAGAATGAATGTTCTTGATTGGTTGATTGTTATTGTTTATTCAGGCGGTTTGCTCTTCTTAGGGTACTACTTCAGCAAAAATCAAAAAGACACAAAAGATTATTTTCTTGCTGGAAAATCATTTGGCTGGTTTCCGATCGCAATTTCAACTATGGCTACGCAGCTAAGTGCAATTAGTTTCATCTCAGCGCCAGCATTTGTCGGACTAAGAGAAAATGGAGGATTAAAATGGCTCAGCTTTGAATTTGCTGTTCCGCTTGCGATGATTTTTTTAATGTATGTTATTATTCCTCCATTGTACAAATCCGGTGTAGTTAGTATTTACGGTTATCTCGAAAAAAGATTCGGATTAAGTACTCGGCTGATCGTTAGCATAGTTTTTCAAGTAAGTCGTGCATTTGCATCTGGTATATCTGTGTATGCACTTGCTATTGTTCTCTCAGCAGTATTGAATATTCCAATTTGGGTAACTATAATAATTGCTGGTGCTGTTACGCTTATTTATAGCACTTTGGGCGGAATGAAAGCAGTAGTTTATACTGATGTCATCCAAATGATTATTTTAGTATTAGGTATTATTCTCTGCGGATGGATTGGTCTGTATCAAATAGGCGGATGGGGAAACTTTGTTACACAGGCAGATAGGTCGAGACTTTTTGCAGTGAACTTTGCGGATTTTGGTGTTGGAAAAGGTTCTGAATTTGGTTTCTTTCCGATGGTAATCGGAGGATTTTTTCTTTATGCTTCTTATTATGGTTGCGATCAAACTCAAGCGCAGCGAGCTTTAACCGGAAAAAGTTTCGCACAAGTAAAAACTGCATTGTTAGTAAACGGACTCTTCCGTTTTCCCGTAACTCTTAGTTACTGCATAGTTGGTTTGATTATCGGAACATTTGCATTGTCAAATTCCGAGTTTTTTAATTTAATTCCCAAGGATAGAACTGATTACATGATTCCGATTTTCATAATGCATTTTATGCCTAATGGCTTGATCGGGATATTAGTTGTTGCGATTTTGTCTGCGGCAATGTCTTCTCTTAGTTCAACCATGAATTCATTAGCTGCGGTAACGGTTGAAGATCTTATTGTTAGAAGACAGTCAATAAAACTAAGCAACGAAAAATATGTTCAATATTCCCGATGGCTAACTATATTTTGGGGAATAGTTTGCATTGCCATAGCCTTTATGGCTGGCAATATAGCCAGTACTGTAATCGAAGCTATTAATAAAATAGGGTCACTTTTCTATGGACCGATATTAGCAACATTTATGCTTGCTATTCTTTCAAAGAAGGTTAATGGTGCTGCTGTAAACATCGGTTTAGTATCGGGTGTAGTTTTCAACTTTCTATTATGGATATTTGCAGGCAATGTTGTCTTCTGGTTTTGGTGGAATTTTACCGGTGCGGTTGTTACCATATCACTTGCTTATGTCAGCACAAGTGTGATGAAAAATAAGAGAGCGTTGAGTGAACCAACTGAGAGAGAAGAAGTTCCATTCTTAGCACGCGAAACAATAATGCTTTTAGGATTTTTCATCTTCATAGTGGCATTTAGTTATTCGATCTATTTAATGTTTTAGACTTTTATGCAAAAAACAATTTTGGTAGCACCTAACAGTTACAAAGAATGTGCTGATTCTGTTCAAGCCGCACATCTTTTTGAAAAATATCTTAACGCTGATAATAAATTCAAAATAATTAGGAAACCAATATCTGACGGCGGCGATGGATTTCTTAATGTTTGCAAATCAATATTGAATTTAAAATTGATCAACTATTCGGTATCATCTCCCGATGGTACTTTTAAGATTAATTGCACGGTAGGTCTTGATGAAAAATCTTCTACTTTATTTATTGAGTCGGCAGATATAATAGGACTTAAGCTAGTTCCGGTGCATAAAAGGAGCCCTTTATTTCTAACAACAAAAGGTTTGGGTGAACTGCTTAGTCAAATTAACCGGGAAGTACTTACGCGTAAACACAATGTTAAACGTGTTGTTATTGGTGTCGGCGGTACTTGTACAAATGATTTAGCTCTTGGAATTTGTTCTGTCTTTGGGTTAATGCTCTTAGATGAGGATGGCAATTCTCTTGAATTATTGCCTTCCAATTATTCCAAAGCAGTTGATATTGTTTGGAAAGAGATAAGACTTCAATTTGATATAGAAGTAGTCGTCGATGTGGATAATTCCATTGTTGGTCCCCAAGGTTCCGCAAAAATGTTTGCGAAACAGAAAGGTGCTTCCGATTGTGATACAATGATTTTAGAGAATGGATTTATTCATATTCTTAATATTCTAAAAGAAAAAGGACTAATAAATTCTATAGAAGAATTAAACGGTGCCGGTGGTGGTTTAGCCGCGGGCTTAACAATATTTTTCAATGCTAAAACAAAAAAGTCAGATGAATTTGTTAAAAATGATTTGGGTCTCACGCATATTAACGAACCGATAGACATTATTATAACCGGTGAAGGATCTTTTGATAGTCAAAGTTTGATGAATAAAGGTACCGGAATTATTCTTAATCTATTTGTGAAGTCAAACATACCGGTTTATTTATGCTGTGGAGTAATTGAGCATGATGTCAAAGCGCTTTTGTCCCAAAATATCAAACCAATTGAACTGGCTAATTTTTTCTCCGAACCTCAAGAATCAATTGCTCAATTTGAAAAAGGGATTCAATTGGCTTGCCATAAAATTATTGAAGATTATATTTCTTCAAATCCCTCAAGTTAATTTGATGGATTAATTAAGATATAGCCTTTAGGAAAGCAATTCCCTTTACAAATAAGAATGTATGAGCATCCTCCATCCATTTATATGAATAAAAAAAGAGACTGTATCAAAACCAAAATTGGATGAGTTGTATATAATTTTGTTTTAGAATCGGAACTTTATGTTGGTAAAAATTACTTTTGAGACAAATTCTCTTTGCTTATGATTATCTAAATTCTACATATTCTGTACTGAATACTATCTTCTAGACGTCCTTCTTAGTGTCCGCCCTCAATTTTTTTTGTGATCTCGGCAATTTGGGTAAAGCTGCTTTGAAATCTTCGCAGTTCGTTTTCGAGTTTATAAATCTTGTATGATTCAATCGATTCTTTGCCGCCGAGAAGCCAGTTAATATCACATCCCAAATGAAGGAGTTTCATAAGAATTCTGGTGCCCGGTTCGCGTTTTCCACTAACATATTGTTGTAGTTGTTGTGGGGAGATTTTCATTGCCTCTGCAAGTTTTTTGAGAGTGCCGTACTTTCTTTTTGCGAACAATCGAACCCGTTCTCCAATTCCTAAATTCAAGTCGTCGTCAACAAACATGTCGAGACTTTCAGAGTAGTCTCCCGATTCAAAAAGATTTAGTTCAAATTGGTAATCGTCAATTATAGATTTGATTTGCTTGTAGAGATCATCATCGAATTGCGGGCTGTCATTTATTAGATAAGTAAATGTTTGAACTTTTATACCGAGTTTCTCGGCAACCATGCTTGGTTTTATTCCGAGCGTATGAATCAGATAGCGAACTTCTTCCTGCTTTGTCATTGATTTGACCTTCTGATAACAGGCGGTTTCTCAACGCAAAATAGCAATACTCCTTTCAGCAGGCAAGCTTTAATCGTAATATTAAATTATATGCATATTTACAGCACTATTAGCTTTCAGATTTTTTTTGATTTGATTATTTCAATATCTTCGCATGTCATGAAATTATTTTCCTATTCGAAGGATCATTCGTACATACTGAAACTCGCGCTACCAGCCATAGCAGGTTTATCAACGCAAATGATTGTCTCACTGGTTGACACCGCAATGGTTGGACGTCTGCCCAATGCGGAATACTACTTGGCTGCGATGGGAATCGGTGTTATTGCTACATGGGCTGTAGTTAGCTTGTTTTCAAGTCTTGCAACTGGCACTCATGTATTGATAGCACGTCGTTTCGGCGCAAAAGAATATAATGAATGCGGTAAAGTTTTAAATGTCTCGTTAATCATCGCTCTAATGATAGGTATTGTAGTTGCGGGATTGGTTGTCTATTTCTCACATGATATTGCAAACTTCTTTGCTGTGGACCCAAAAGTTGCGTACTTCGCCGGTCAATTCCTTCATTACAGATTTATGGGCATCCCATTTTTCTTGATTACAGTTTCATACCGGGGATTCTTTTTTGGAATCGGCAAGACAAAAGTTTTCATGTATTCAGCTGTGCTGATTAATCTGCTGAATATTATTTTCAATTACTTTTTTATTTACGGCGGATTTGGAATGCCGGGGATGGGGCTGGCCGGTGCCGGTTTGGGCTCAACTCTCGCAACCATTTGCGACTCGCTTTTCTATCTTACAGTATCAATGATGCCGAGTTTCCGTCACAAATTTCACTACTTCAAGAATTTTAGATTTGTTAAGAGCATTGCTACTTCAATAATAAAAATTTCACTTCCGGTTTCTCTGCAAAACATTTTTATTCTTGTTGGATTTTTAAGTTTCATCGTTATCACCGGTTTAATCGGAACCGATCAGCAAGCGGCAAGTACGGTTGTGTTTTCAGCTTTACAAATTTCGCTGATGCCGTGTTTCGGTTTTGGTATTGCGATGCAAACGCTTGTCGGCAATAGTCTCGGCAGCGAAGACTTTAAACTTGCAAAACATTATGGCTATGAAACCAGCAAGATTGCAACCATCTATACCGTTGTTGTAGGAATGTTGTTCGTCTTTGCACCGCGATTAATTCTTATACTGACTACAGACAACCATCACATCATTGAAACAGCGGTACCAGCTCTGCGGATAGCCGGTTTAGGACAAATTTTTTATGCGCTTGGGGTTGTACTTGCTAACGGATTGCAAGCAGCCGGACAAACTCTTTACGTTATGCTTTCCGAAGTGATTGTGAATTGGTTTGTGTTCGTTCCAATCGCATACTTTTTGGGAGTTTATTTGAAGTTTGGTTTGATTGGCGCTTGGTTTGCGTTGCCTTTTTATGTTATTCTATATGCGTTGGTAATCTTCGTTAAATTCAAGTTTGGAAGGTGGGAAAAATATCGAAAGGTGTGACATAAATAACTTGACAAAGATGTCCATACAGAATATATTTTGAATGAAAAAATGAATAAAACCAAAAACATCATAGCGATTCTTCTTGTTTTTACGGGTATTTTGTTTGCCGGTGCAGACCTGGTGAAATTTGCTGCTCGTTCAAACGGTAGTAATATAGTTATTAGGTGGCAGACATCTACGGAAACAAATGTTAAACAATTCGTAATCGAAAGAAAAACTGTTAACGGAAGTTTTGTTGAAATTGGCGTTGTATATCCGCAAGCAGATAAGAATTACGAATATGTTGATCAGACCGCATTCAAAGCATCCGATCAGTTGTATGTTTACAGGCTAAAAATTGTTGATAACGACGGAACTACTTCCTTTTCGTGGGAAGTTGCGGTTCCTCACAATGTATCCAGCGTTAAAAGAACATGGGGAAGTATAAAAGCATTATTCCGTTGATTGATACTTACCGTTTCTATTCATTCCATTTTTTCGTCCCATAAGTTTCAAACATGCTAAACTCTAACATTAAAATATTTCTTGCTTCAAAATCGCCGCGTAGAAGAAAACTTCTTAAACAATTGGGACTTAATTTCAAATCATTCTCTGTGGATCTTCACGAAGAAATTCTTGATGGAGAACATCCGGTACAAACCGTTAAACGGTTAGCTTTGCACAAATCACAAGCGGCTGTTAAGAAAGTTGACTCTGGAATTGTAATTACTGCCGACACAATTGTTGTGCTGGATAGAGAGATTATTGGCAAACCGAAAAACGAAAATGACGCATTCAAAATTCTTTCAAAGTTAAGCGGAAGAACTCACACAGTTTACACCGGCTTTGTGATTAACAATGTTGGTAACAACAAAAAAACTATTGACTACGAGAAGACGAAAGTTACATTCAGAAAATTGTCTGCAATGGAAATCAAAGATTACATTAAAACCGGAAGTCCGATGGATAAAGCCGGCGCCTACGGAATTCAAGATGATTTCGGCGCTGTTTTTGTGAAGAAAATAGACGGATGCTACTACAATGTTGTTGGTCTGCCATTGGCAAAACTATATAGATCATTGCTTCAGATTATATAGCTGCTACTAAAATTTTTTGTATTTACAAAACGATTAATGCAACTCGACGGTTTCGCCATTTAAATAATAATTTCATTTAACATATATATATATATTTGTAAAATAATTTACTGGACTACTTCACAACCAATTGGAAAAATTAAATGGCTACTAAAATTATTTGGACGAAGATTGATGAAGCCCCTGCTATGGCTTCTTATAGCCTTCTACCGGTGCTAAGATCATTTACGAAGGGAACTGGAATTGATTTTGTGCAGAAAGATATTTCTCTAGCGGGAAGAATCCTTGCAAATTTTCCCGAGAATTTAACTGAAGAACAGAAAATCCCGGATTATTTAGCAGAGTTGGGAGAGCTAGTTAAGAATCCTGATGCTAATATTATTAAACTGCCTAACATCAGTGCTTCTATTCCTCAACTACATGAGGCGATTAAAGAGTTGAAAGAAAAAGGTTACAATATTCCAGACTATCCGGAAGAACCAAAAACAGATGAAGAGAAAGCGATTAAAAATAGGTACGCAAAAGTTCTGGGTTCTGCGGTAAATCCCGTCTTGCGAGAAGGAAATTCAGATAGAAGAGCATCTGCTTCAGTAAAAAAGTTTGCTCAAAAGTATCCCCATAAGATGATGAAGCCCTGGCCGCAATCAGGTTCTAAAACGCGGGTTGCTCATATGCAGCAAAATGATTTTTACGGAACCGAAAAATCTACAACTCTTCAGAAAGATGATGTTGTAAGAATCGAATTTGTTGATTCGTCCGGTAATATTTCTCCACTAAAAGAAAAACTAAAACTTCTTGCCGGCGAGGTTATTGACGCATCGGTAATGAATGTAAGGGAGTTAAGAAAGTTTTATGCGGAACAAATTGAGCTGGCTAAAAAAGACAACGTTCTTCTTTCGCTTCACCTTAAAGCAACAATGATGAAAATCTCCGATCCAATTATGTTCGGGCATGCGGTGTATGTTTATTTCAAAGAAGCGCTTGATAAACACGCCGATGTTCTAAAAGAAATTGGCGCTAATGTAAATAATGGTTTGATGGATATTCTTGAAAAGATGAAAAAGCTGCCCGATGAAAAAAGAACGGAAATTGAAAACGATATCAACAAGATTTTTGAAAAGAATCCTGAACTTGCAATGGTGGATTCAAGAATTGGAAAAACGAATCTGCACGTTCCGAATGATGTTATTGTTGATGCATCAATGCCGAATGTAGTCCGTGACGGCGGTAAGATGTGGAATCGCAAAGATGAATTGCAAGATTGTATTGCCATGATTCCGGATCGTTGCTATGCTACTATATATAAAGAGATTATTGAAAATGCTAAAGTTAATGGACAATTCGATCCTGCAACCATGGGTGCCGTTTCAAATGTTGGATTGATGGCGCAGAAAGCGGAGGAGTATGGCTCTCACGATAAAACTTTTGAAGCAAAAGGAAACGGGATTATTCGCGTTGTGAATTCTAATAATGAAGTACTGCTTGAACAACCTGTTGAGAACGGCGATATTTTTAGAATGTGCCAGACAAAAGATGAAGCGATTAAAGATTGGGTTAAACTAGCAGTCAAGAGAGCAAGAGTAAGTGGTTCGCCTGCAATTTTCTGGCTTGATGAGAACAGAGGGCATGATAAAGAAATTATTGCGAAGGTTAAAAAATATTTACCAGAGAATGATACAACCGGACTCGAAATAAAAATTCTAAAACCTGTCGATGCGATGAAATATACTTTGGAGAGAACTCGCAAAGGGCTGGATACTATTTCTGTGACCGGCAATGTTTTGCGTGATTATCTAACCGATTTATTCCCCATTATAGAATTGGGCACAAGTGCAAGAATGCTTTCAATTGTTCCTTTGTTAAATGGCGGCGGATTATTTGAAACCGGTGCCGGCGGATCCGCACCAAAGCATGTTCAGCAACTCCTGAAAGAAAATCACTTGCGTTGGGATTCGTTAGGAGAATATTGCGCGCTCGTTCCATCCTTTGAAATGATCGCAGATAAAACCGGCAATTTAAAAGCAAAAATTTTAGCAGAGACATTAGACAAAGCAATTGGAAAGTATTTGGAAAATTCACGATACCCTTCGCGTAAAGTAAATGAGATTGATAACCGCGGAAGTTCATTTTACCTTGCTTATTACTGGGCACAAGCGTTAGCCGAGCAAAACACTGATGCTGAGATGAAAGCTCGTTTTTCTAAGATGGCAAAGGAATTAGAAACAAATGAAAAGAAAATTGCCGATGAGTTGATATCTGTTCAGGGCAAGTCGGTCGATCTTGGCGGATATTATTTGCCCGATGATCAAAAAGCTAATTCCGTTATGCGTCCAAGTCAAACCTTAAATAGAATTATTGATGGAATGTAATTGCTGATGAATTAAGTATTGAGTTTGGAGATTAGAAAACCTTCGAAGTCATTAGGGCTTCGAAGGTTTACTTTAAAAACAAAAATCTATTTTCACTATTAGACAATCTCTTTTATTGTTTTGCCGACCGACAGTTTTATCCGACCTTTTAAATTTATTAACACTCGTTCATATAATCCTTCTTAAAGATATAGTACTCCTTGATTTTAGAGGTCACTGTTAGTATTTTGGCACCACTTCAAAACATAACCGATGGAGGTTTAAGATGACAAATGAAGATAGCGGAATTGGAAAAGGTTTATTGATTGGCTTCTTGACCGGTGCGGCAGTTGGTTCATTAGTGGCTTTACTCTTCGCTCCAAAATCCGGTAAAGAATTACGTGAGGATATAAAAAACAAATCGCAAGATTTTATTGAAGATGCCGACGAGTATATCTCGAAAGCAAAAGACAAAGCTTCTCAACTCATTAATGAGGGTAAAAAAAAATCTGAAAGACTTGTAGCAGATGCGAAAGAAAAAGTTGACGCATTGTTAGGTGAAGCAGAAAGAATTTTGACCGATGCAAAAGACAAAGCCGGAAATGTTGCGCATACCGGCAGAGAAAAAATTGAAAAAGAAAGTGAGCGTCTGAAATCGGCAATCAAAGCCGGAATGGATGCTTACAAAACCGAAAAGGAAGCTTAACAGATTATGGCTTTGGTTGATATTTTTCTTGTAATATTAATTATATCGGCATCAGCATTATGTATTTTCGTTATTATCTATTTGAAAAAAATATCTGAAAATGTTGAAGCAGCTCGTAAAGACATTCATCAGTTGATCGAGAATACAGTTCCTGTACTGGAAAATTTGGAAGAAGTCACTCGCCGCGCAAACAAGATTGTAACTGAAGCGGAAAATTACTGGGATGAATTAGACCGTTCAATTAAAAATCTACGCGCAAAATTTACAAACCTTACTTCTGTTCAAAGAATACGCGATGCACAAAATCAAGCCACAGATCTTATCAGAAATATAAGAGCTTTTGTTAAAGGCATCTCGGCATTCGTACAAGAGTTCAAACGCAGGTAATTTTTCTAGTTCAAAGTGTAAGGAGAATCAATCTTGAAAGAGTACACAGCAGAAGCCATAAGAAATATTGCGCTTATCGGTCACGGCGGAAGTGGGAAAACGACTATTTCCGAAGTTCTATTGTTTACATCGGGAGAAATTAACCGTATTGGCAAAATTGAAGAGGGCAACACTACTTCCGATTTTAACGCTAATGAAATTGAAAGAAAAATTTCTATCGCAACATCACCGTTACATTTGGAATGGAACGGAACAAAAATTAATATTCTTGATACGCCCGGCTTCCCGGATTTTATCGGTCAGGTTATTTCATCACTTCACGTAACCGACGTAGCAATCTCGGTCGTTAAAAGCGCTGAAGGAATCGAAGTCGGTACAGAACAAACATGGGAATACGTTAGACAGTACAAACTTCCCGGCGCGGTAATAATCAACAAATGTGATAACGAACATTCGAAATTTTTTGAAACTCTCCAGCTTGTTAAAAACCGTCTGAGCTCCGATGCAATTGCGGTTTCATTTCCTGTAAAAGAAGGATTGAATTTCAACTCCGTCGTTGATCTGGTGAAAATGAAAATGATTTCTTACGGCGAAGCCGGATCTAAAAAGGTAACGGAAGCTGATATACCTGGCGATTTGAAAGCACAGGCTGATAAGCTGCACGAGGAGTTGGTAGAAAAAGTTGCTGAATCCAGCGAAGAGTTGATGAATAAATTTTTTGAAGAAGGTTCTTTAAGTGAAGATGAATTACAAAAAGGTTTAAAGATAGCAATCAACAAGGGCGGCTTAGTTCCGGTGTTTGCTTTTTCTGCTGCTAAAGGCGTTGGTATGAACACGGTTCTTGATTTTACATCCAAATATTTTCCGGCGCCGAATGAAAGAGAACCTATCGACGCAACTATGAAGGAAGGTAATGCAAAAGTTAAAGTCGCATGCGATGTTAAAGGCGAAGCGTCGCTTTTAATTTTCAAATCTTTGTCCGAACAACATGTCGGTGAACTTTCCATATTTAAAGTTTATTCCGGTTCATTGGCGCCCGGACTTGACATGCAGAATACGCACAGAGATAAAATTGAACGTCTTGGACAGCTTTTTGTTTTGAACGGACATAACAGAAAAGAAATTGCAAAACTAAACGCCGGAGATATCGGTGCAGTTGTAAAATTGAAAGACAGTCATACCGGCGATACTCTTTGTTCTAAAAATTTTACAATTCTTCTGCCTGAAATAAAATATCCCGAACCGGTAATTCGTTTTGCCGTTAAACCTAAAGCAAAAGGCGATGAAGATAAAATTTCTGCTGCGCTTCACACTGCTCACGAAGAAGAGCCGACACTCAGAACCAGATTCGATCCTGAGATTGCTCAAACGATTGTTTCGGGACAAGGAGAATTACAACTTAACCTTGCTATTAAGTTACTGAAAGATCGTTACGGAGTAGAGGTCGAACTTGTCGAACCGAGAATTCCTTACCGCGAAACCATTAGAGGCAAATGCGAAGACTCCGAGTACAAACATAAAAAACAATCCGGCGGACGCGGGCAGTACGGACATGTTCATTTAAAGTTGGAACCGCTTCCGAGAGGAACCGGTTACGAATTTGAGGATGCAATTGTTGGCGGTGTTGTTCCCGGAAGATTTGTACCCGCAGTAGAAAAGGGATTGAAAGAAATTATGTCGAAAGGAATTTTGACCGGATCGAAAGTAGTTGATGTGAAAGTTACCTTGTTCGACGGAACTTATCATGCGGTCGATTCCGATGAAGTTTCGTTCAAGATTGCGGGATCGCAAGCATTCAAAAAAGGTTTTCTCGAAGCAAAGCCGATTATTCTTGAACCGATCTATGATATTAGCGTTAAGATTCCGGAAGAGTTCATGGGCGATGTTATGGGAGATATTTCTTCGCGTCGAGGAAAAATTCAAGGAATGGACTCCGAAAGCCCGTTCCAAATTATTAAAGCGAAAGTTCCGTTGGCAGAGCTTCACAAATATTCTACTCAACTCAGAAGTTTAACTTCCGGTCGCGGAATGTTCTCGATGAACTTTTCACATTACGAAGAAGTGCCGAAAGAAGTTGAAGGCAAGATTATCGAAGAATATCAAAAGCATAAAGAAGAGGAAGCAGAATAAATTATTTCTGATTAAATTGCGGGCGGAAGTTACAACAGCTTCCGCCTTTTTTGTTTATGAAAAAACTTTGGTCACCCTGGCGTTCACATTACATCGAATCATTTAAAACAAAAAATGATTCCGATGCGTGCGTATTCTGCGAATCGCAAAAGCTGTCGATTGATAGCGACAAGTCTCTCGTGGTTTACGAAAACAAAAACTGTTTCGTGATGCTGAACCTTTATCCGTACAACAGCGGTCACTTGATGGTTATTCCGTACCGTCATGTAAGCGAGTTGAGCGCATTGAAAGATAAAGAGATTGATGAAATTATGCGGACGGTACAGCTGTCGTTCAAAGCTTTAAGCGTAACAGCGAAACCGCAAGGTTATAATTTCGGTGCAAACTTCGGCAAAGCTGCCGGTGCGGGAATCGATGCGCACCTTCATTTTCATATTGTTCCGCGATGGAACGGAGATACCAACTTTATGCCGGCGCTCGGAGAAGTGAAAATTATTTCTCAAGACTTGCTGGTTACAAAGAAGAATTTAATTAAAGCATTTAAGAAAATTTCAAAAAAGAAAAGATGATTTATGAATGACAAGTTATTTAAAATTTTGATAGCTCCGAACAGTTTTAAGGAATGCGCCGATTCTGTCGAGATTTCCGAACTGATCAAAACTTCTTTGTTCAAGCTTCTGCCGAACGAAATAAAATCCCAAATAGATTTCTCGCTCAATCCGATTTCAGACGGCGGCGACGGATTCATTTCAGTCTGCCAGAGGGTTTTCGGCGCCGAACTTCTCCATTTCGAAATCTCTACTCCTTATAACGACGAAAAATTTTTCTGTCCCGTCGGTTATTTTCAAGATTCCAGAACAATATTTATTGAGTCAGCTGAAATTTTCGGATTGAAGATTATCCCCGATGAGTTTAGAAATCCTATTCAAATATCATCCAAAGGTTTAGGCGAACTTCTGCTGCAACTTTACGATTCAGCCGAAAACGGAATTATGGATATCGAAAACGTTATAATCGGTATCGGCGGTACCGGAATAAACGATCTCGGCATGGGAATGATGGAAGTTTTCGGATTGGAATTCTATGACAGGAAGGATAATCAACTGGAAGTGTTGCCGAAGAATTTTTTGCAAGTTGAAAAAATTGTGGTGCCCGAAGTTAACTTTCCGTTTCATATTGAAATGATAATAGATGTTGAGAACCCGCTTCTTGGAATTAACGGCGCGAGTTTAACATTCGCAGAACAGAAAGGCGCGACCGATGAAGAAGCCAAGCAAATGGAAAAAGGTTTCGCGCATATTCTGGATGAACTTGAAGTTGACGAAGTAACGCAGGAAGGTTTGAGCGGCGCCGGCGGAGGAATTGCCGCGGCACTCAAATTATTTTTCAATGCCGAAGAAACTTTTGCCGATAAGTTTGTTCGTGAAGAATTGAAAATTCATCCTGAGAATTCGAATGTAGACATGGTTATCACCGGCGAAGGCAAACTTGATACACAAACCTTGATGAACAAAGGCGCGTTCATCGTAGTAAATGAATTTGCAAAGCAGAATGTGCCGATACATTTCTTGTGCGGTGTAAGCGAAGGCGATTTGCCGGAAATTGAAAATATGAAAGTTTTGGAAATCGCAGAATACTTTGACTCGCCGGAAGATTCGATAAAGAAAATAGATCAAGGAATTGACTTGGCTTGCAAAAGGATCAGCAAAGATATAATTCAGTTGTTCGCAAAGAAAAATTCAAACCCAAAATAGAACGCAGATTATCATAATCGGTTGTGACCATAAAGATCAGTGTTCTATCGCTCCTAAGGAAATTCATGGAAGAAAATTTAGAACGTCTTGATAAAATTAGAATTGAAGCGCTTGATGAAATCTTAGGTAAGAAATTCAAAGTGCTGGATGACGGTTTTGTGCGCGTTGTAGATTACATGGGCGGCGACGAATCGATTGTTCAAGCGGCGCGCGTTTCATACGGCAAGGGAACAAAAAAGGTTTCGGAAGACAGAGGATTGATCCGTTACTTGTTGCGAAACTTTCATACAACTCCTTTTGAAATGTGCGAAATAAAATTGCATGTTCGCGTTCCTATGGACACATGGCGGCAATGGATTCGTCACCGGACTGCAAATGTTAACGAGTATTCAACGCGCTACTCGATTGCAATTGATGCTTCTCAAAAAACCGACCCGAGCGAATGGCGTTACCAGGCGCTTGATAACAAACAGGGGAGCGCGGGATTTTTTCCACCGGAGATTGGCGGCAAACTTACCGAACGCGAAAACGAACTTCAAAATTTTGCCCGTGAAATTTACCAGGAGCGTCTCGACCTCGGAGTTGCGCGCGAGCAAGCAAGAAAAGATTTACCTCTTTCCACCTACACGGAAGCATACTGGAAAATCGATCTTCATAACATGCTTAACTTCTTATGGCTGAGAATGGATGATCATGCCCAGTTTGAAATTCGCAGTTACGCAAAAACTATTGGCAACGAAATCGTAAGCCGCTGGTGCCCAATTGCTTGGGATGCATTCAAAGAATATAGAATGGGCGCGCTCAACATTTCCACATTGGAACAGCAGATTCTAAAACAAATCATAGTCGGAAATTCGAAAGAAGCCGTTGTGTTGGCGGAAAGCTCCGGCTGGCTCAATAGAAACGACGAAGGCAAACTTAAAAAGAACCGCGAGCGTTCCGAATTCGAAAACAAACTTGAATCTCTCGGACTTCAAAAGCCGTGGGAATGAGGAATGAACATAGAGTATAGAGTGGAGAACGCAGAGAAAAAAAATTGAGAACGAATTACAGCATCTAATTTTTGACAATCAGCCTTCAACTATCCTTCTTTTTACACGTTTCTTTGTGATCTGAATCTCCGGCAAAAGTTAAAATCTTGAGTGAACCTCTCGGATTTTACTATATTTCAGTAGTCGAGAGGCAAATGATGAAGAATTCTCTTAAGCACTACCAAAATAAAATATTCAAGAAACCTTTCCTCAGTTTGTTGTTTCTTTATCTAATCATCACCGCGCTTTTATTTTCCGTCGGGTTGTACTACTACAATTTTCAAAGGGAGAAAATTATTGACAGCCGATTCCAATACTTGAATTCTATGGCAGAGTTCCGTTCCTCCCAGATTGAAGATTGGCTGGCAGATAAGTACTCAGATCTTCAAATTATTAAATTAAGTTCACCGCTGGTCGAACTATCCAAGAAAAAGTTTTTTACTGCCAAAGATATTTCTCCCAATATCCGAAATTGGTTTGTGATGCTGAAAAAATATTACGGTTATGAGAACGTAATGTTGTTCGGCAGGAACCTCACATTTGTTTATGGTATTAATCCGCCGGTACTTCCTTTAGCTGGTTCGGATTCACTTTTGATTAAGACTGTTGTCGATTCAAACTCTGTTATGTTTTCCGATGCCGATGAAAAAACAGCCGACCTAAATTTGCTTAGGTTTTTTATTCCAATCAAAGATCCCAACATGACTTCAGGAGTAAATGGGGTTTTAGAAATTGCAATCGATCCGCGAACAACATTCGACCCGATATTAAACCGCAGCATTGACAAATCGCCAACTATTGAATCGCTGTTGGTAAAAGCGATTGACGACAGTGTTGCGTATTTAAATAGATTGAGATTTTCGAACAGACTGGCTGAGCCAAAGTCTGACGGCTTCAACAAAGCGCTTTATCAAACAAACCCGATAACCGATAGATACGGTTTTGTAAACGGCATCGATTACAAAAACGACGCTGTCATTGCATACATGCAGAAAATTCCGTCAACGGCTTGGTTTTTAATTACGAAAATCAATCAGTCGGAGTTTTACGCGCCGGTGAAAGACCTTACAAGATTAGTTATTCTAATAGTTTTCTCTGCAGATCTTTTGCTGGCATTAATTCTTTTTTTCATCTGGAGAAAAAATATTGTTTCCAACATTAGAAAAATCTACCAAGCCGAAATTGAGAAGTCAAAACTTGAAAACCGTTTTGATACTCTTGTAAACGGTGTAAAGGATTTTGCAATATTTGTTCTTGACCGCACCGGCAAAGTTATGTCTTGGAATAAAGGTGCGGAAAAAATTAACGGTTATTCTGCCGATGAAATTTTAGGAAAGCACATATCGGTCTTTTATCCCGAAGAAGATAGGGGAACAAACGAACCCGACAACTTATTGAATGAAGCCATGCAATCCGGCAACGTTTCGGTTGAAGGATGGAGAGTAAGAAAAGACGGATCCGTTTTTTGGGCGAATGTTGTAATCACATCGCTTCTGGATGAAAACGGAGATGTGTATGGATTTATAAAAATTGCGCGCGATCTTACTGAAAAAAGAAAGAATGAAGAAGAGATCAGAAGCTCACGCGACTTTTACTTAAAATTGCTCGACGATTTTCCCAATCCGGTTTGGCGTTCCGATATCGAAGGAAACTGCAACTATTTTAATAAAGCGTGGCTCAGCTTAACCGGAAAATCGATAGAAGAAAACCTTGACTACGGCTGGACGTCGTGGCTTCATCCTGAAGACAAAGAAAGAGTTCTCAAAGAATATTCCGATGCGATAAAATCGCAGAAGAGTTTCACTTGTGAATTTCGTTTGAAAGATTTTCGTGATGATTATAGATGGATAGTAGATTTCGGAATGCCTTACTATGATTTCGAGAACAAATTTTCCGGTTATCTCGGTTCATGTTACGACATAAACGATAGAAAAAAGTATGAAGACACTATCAACACGCTTCTAACTATAAGCGAAAAATTATATTCGTCATTGGAGATTGATCAAATTTCCGATTCGCTTGTGACGGAATCTATACGACTTACCAATGCCGAGAGCGGTTTTGCTTCGATCAAAAGTGAAAATGGCTACCAGTCTAAACGATATTATCACAAGGACCATTGGGAATATTTAACCAAGACATGTTCTGCAGACGACCAGATTGTGAAAAGATTTGTTTCGGATAGAAACAGTTATATCTCGAATCATGCCGATAAGGATTCTCTATTGGAAGAAGGTCTAGTTAGCAAATACAGGATAAAACAAATTCTTTCAACACCGCTGTTTGATTCTTCCGGCGAGTTGATAGGATTTTTTGAACTGCACAATAAAAATAACAACAAAGTTTTCACTATCGACGATGTCAATCTTCTTAAAGGCGTTGCGCGAAACGCTTCCATTTCAATTACAAAATCTCTTACTTATGAAAAACTTAGAAAGACGGAATATCAGCTCCGCAGCTCGGAATCGGAATTAAGAAATTTAGCCGCGCAGCTGCAGTACGCACGCGAAACCGAACGACAGAGTATTGCAAGAGAAGTTCATGACGAGCTTGGGCAATTGTTCACCGGAATTAATTTGAACATTTCACTCCTTGTTGAGTTGCTCGAGCAAAACAGAAAGCCGACTGTCTCCGAAATTCTTAACGAACTTCACTCGGTTCAAGCATTTGTGAATAAGGGAATTCAATCGGTAAGGGATATCTCAAGCAGTCTGCGTTCTTATGTTCTCGATCATTTAGGACTTATTCCCGCCGTTCAGGAATACTGCCGCGAGATCGAACGCATCAGCAACATAACGTGCAATTTTAGTTCCGAACTGGAAACGTTTAACCTTGACGACGAAAGAAATGTTGCTGTCTTCAGGATAATTCAAGAAGCTTTGACGAATGTAATCCGTCATGCCGACGCTTCGCTCATAGATGTAATAATTTCTCAAGCGAACGATAACCTTGAAATCAATATTTCCGATAACGGAAAAGGAATGATGCGTGATTCCGAAAAATTATCCAATTCTATGGGAATTCTTGGCATGCATGAACGGGCAATTTTCCTTGGAGGCAAATTCAATATTGAAAGTATCCCGGAACAAGGAACGCGAGTTACTCTTTTAGTGCCGTTCTCTCAAAAAGAAAAAAACAAGGTATGAAATGAATATTATAATCACAGACGACCACGAAATTATTAGAGAGGGACTTAAGAAAATTATTGCAAAACATGACGACCTCAAAATTGTTGCCGAAGCAGCAAGTATTGCCGAGCTCGAAAAATTGTTGGAGAATAATCAAGCTGAACTTGTAATACTTGATATTTCTCTGCCGGATAAGAGCGGTTTGGATTTTGTAAAAGACTTGAAATCGCGTTACCCCGAAACAAAAGTTTTGCTGTTCAGTATTTATCCGGAGGAAAAGTTTGCCAAGAGAGCAATCAACATGGGTGCAGACGGCTATCTGAGCAAGAGCGCGAAGCCCAGCGAAATAATTTCCGCAATTAGGAAAATTGAAAGCGGGGGCAAATACCTAAAGTCCGAGTTGATTGAAAAACTTTTCATGCAATCCAATAAAACAAACGTCGCTATTTCTCACGAGATTCTTTCCAACAGAGAGTTTGAAGTTCTTAGACTTTTGGCTAAGGGAAACAAGATCACCGATATAGCCGAATCGTTAGGATTGAGCGTGAACACAATTGCATCGTACAAAGCGCGAATACAGGAAAAACTCAATATCAAATCCACTGCCGATTTGATTCGCTACGCTATAGATAACGACTTAGTAGAAAAATATTAATCAAACCAGTTGTGTGAACAGCAATTAAAACCAGCTCTTCTATTTTCTTGCCGTTTTATCAACCACATTTTTATTCAAAAAATTACTACATACAAAACCTATCCGCAGTGGTAGATTTACACCAGTTCAATAGTCAATAGCTAATAACAACGGGTGAAGGAGTCTTATGAGATTAATCGTTTTCATAACTATAATATTTATTGCCGCGGGATGTACAAATATGCTGCTTAAACCCGCCGACTTTTCCTGGCCGGTTGAAACGGTATTAAAAGTTGATGATAAAGGAGTTGTTTCTGAAGAGAGATACAATTTTGATTTTAACGTTAAACCGGTTTTCTATGAGGAATTCAAGGACTCAAATACAGTTGCCGGAAAAGAGATCAGAATGATACGCGACAGAGCCGGTCATTATTATCTCACTGGGGAGAATTTCAAAAACGTTTATCTATTTATGCCGGTTGAAGGGGGAATGAAATTGGAAGATAAAATTGAGCTTCCCGATACATTGACTCTCAAAGCACCGGTGTTTAATCAGAAATCAACTAATATTGAATTGATTGATGGAACAAACAAATTTGTAGTTACAGGTAATGAGATTGTGAGGGCAAAATGAAAACGAGAATTTTTTCTAGCGTACTTCTTCTGTTTGTAATTGGTTCTCAAATGTATGCGCAATCCGACTATGAGACGCTGCAAAATTTCAAGAAGCAATACAAACAGATTGAAGAATCAATAAAAAATGTTTCTTCTTTAGATGAATGCTACATTATTGCGGGGAAGATCGATGACTTGAAAGATGATTTTGCTGGCAGCAAAGCGATGCTGGATAAAGCTCTTTATCCGGAGAATTTTGAATCGTCCTTTGTGAAAATTAATGCCGAAGTTGAATCAAAGAGAAGAGACTTTACACAGATAAGCACGTTATCGACGCAAGTTGCATCGCTCCAGACTCAAGTTTCGGAATTGAATCAAAAGAACGAAGAGCTGATTAAACAGATAGACGACTTACAAGCGAAATCTGAAAAAGATCAGGCGACAATTCTTGAACTCAAAAGATTGGTTGGATTGCTAAGGGTAAATATAAATCAGCGGGACGTGCTGGTGCGCGATCTTGTAGATAGCCTTCTCGTAGAGTTTATCAAGTCACCGCAAAATCTCAGTTCAAAAGAACAGAAAACAATTATTTCGAAAGTGAAGAAACAGAATTTGTTTTATAACATTGAACGAACAATTGCGGATAACATCCAATTCACAAAGGTCACACAAATGACCGCTGATGATTACTCGCAGATGAAAAAGCAATATCATGATTTTGATAAAGTCTGGAAGCAAGTGGGACCGAGATTAAGCAGTGTCTATCTTAACACGAAGCAGAAGAAGTCAGAGATTACCCAAATAGATTCTTTATTTATTCAGTGGAATGATGAAATCAATAATGGAATTTGGAACGCCATTTATAATCTTTTCCAGGAAAAAAATATTAAGCTTGTCACATTCAACAGTTCCGATGCATTTGTGGGCAGCGTAAGTTCTTTTATTGATGGCGAGATAAAAAATCTTGGCGTCAAGAGCAAAGATGAATCTGAAAATACATTCCGTGTTTTTACGGATGACATTTATTCCAAGACGATTGAACAAAAATGGATGCCGATTCTCATAGAAAATAAAATGATGACCGAGACGCAAAAAAATATTATCGATTCAAAAATTGAAGCGTGGAAAAAGGCAGTATCGTCATCATTTCCATACTGGGTATTCGTTATTGCCGGCGCTATTCTTCTTCTAATTGTTTTGTTTCTATTAAGAAGGATGAAGAAACCCTCTATCCACACGGATAAATCTTCAGCTAATTAGCACACACACTCTAAACTCCGCCTAAGCAGTATTTTGGCTTAGGCGGAGCTCTTGCGTCACAAATTTAGATTCGAAAAACTGAAATCCAAGAATTAATGAGTCTACTCTAAAAAGGTATTTCAGTTGCCCAAAAGTTACGATTCCGGTATAAATTAGCAGTAGAAAAATTTGAAAATGACCTTTTTAGATTCGCCTCATTAATAATTTTAATAAAGTGGGATACACAATGAACCTGGTGAAAATCAATGATGCGTTAAAATGTGATCTCCGGCAAGTATCTTATTTGATATTTGCTGATAGGATTGCGGAAAAACTAAATAATTTTCACTATTGTCTTGCCGTAAAACCAACCACATCTTTTTACAAAAAACCACTACATACAACATAGTCCCTCCCGGTTAAATTAGCATCGGAAATTAAACTGGAGCAGAGATGAACATTTTAGTTGTAGATGAATCGAAAACAGTACGGGAAGCTTTGATTAGATACTTAGAGATAGAAAAGTATTTCGATATTGTTTTCGAAGTTGATACGGTAGAAGAAGCAAAAAGAATTGTACGAAGCATAAAAATTGAAGTAGTGTTGTTGGATATCCAATTACATGATCAAAGCGGATTGGATCTTGTGACTTATTGCAACAACAGCTATCACAAACCGATAGTGATATTGTGTTCGAACTATGGAATGCCTCAGTACAAAAACGTCTATGAGAAGTTATCGATAAATCACTTCTTCGATAAGTCATCTGAGCAGTCCGAGCTAAAAAGATTTATTAAAAAATTGGCAGCGGATAATAAAAATAATCTTAAACATGCTGTCTCTTAACAAATATAAAAATATAATAAGAAGGAAGGTCGATATGAAACTGCGAAATATCTTAACAATTGGAGCTGCATTAGCAGCAGTGATGATTTTCACTTTCGGCTGTAAAGACCCAGGCGTAATTGATCCGTTGTCAGGATCGAACAGTTCCAACCAAGCATTTATGAAGTTGACTGAAAAAAGCGCATCGGTAAATTCTTTTAAGCCGAATTATAATGAAGATCAAGCAATGACACTTGCCGGCACACTGGGCAAAGATCTTTATCCAATTAAGATTGGTCAGAAAATGAAGTTGACTAATCAAAGTCTTACTATTGTAAAAGACAGCACTACAGCAACCGGTACGCTTGTTCAAAAATATGACGGCACTCTGATAATCGTAGGATCGTTTCAACAACCTACAATTGGAATAAATCAACACGCAGATACTACAATTCAAAAACAGTTTTCAACCACAATTACGCGTATTGTAAAATTCCAGCGGATTGCAAATACCGGCAACGACACTACCGATTGGAAAGTAGCTGCGGTCTCACTTCCGAACGGAGGTACCGATAGCTCAAGTGTGCAAATAACAAGAATAACACTGACAGCTCAGGACGGTTCAACGTTAGTGATAGATGATCCAAATGCATATTTCTTTAATGTCGGCAGCGATAAGGAAAGCGAGCATGAAGGTGATGATGAAAGAGATGATGATGACGATTACAATGAGTATCATGACGGTATGACAATGGCTTTTGGCGTCAACTTCGGAGAACATGGACATGGTTGGGGAAAACTTCTTACATGGTACAAAAAAAATCAGCCTGTAAAAATGTCGGTTGAGATTTTAAGTGCTTCCAGCGATCCCGATTTCTTAACAATAACATACGGTGCTAAGAACAATGGAAACTTCAAAACAAAGAAAAAGTTTGATTTGGTATCAAGCACATTTCAAGGAAGTTACTATCAAAAAGTATATGAGACAAATTGGAATACACATTCCGATCATGGTAGAAAGCACGCAGTTATTAATGTAATGCCGAGATCTGTTGTGTACGATACAAATACGAGCGTCCAGGAAAGATCGTGGGGAATTCCTTACAGGGTAAAATAATATGTCTCGCGTAATTCAAAAAAAAATAACTAGAAGCGAAAGGAGAATTACAAAAATGAAAACGAGAATTAGTGGCAGAAGTAAATACTTCGCAAGTATTGTGCTGATAGCAATAGCTTTTTCTTTAGCCGCATGTTCTAAAGACAACAACCCGGTCGATTCGGGCGGAACATCAAAAGTAAGCGGAAGAATTACAACTGCCAATGGAATGCCGAAGACTATGGCGAAATCCGGTTCTGTAACAAGTTCCCAGGGAGGCACCCAAGGTGCAGCCGTTATCCTTGCTCAAGTGCAAGCAGACGGCTCGCTTAAAACTGTTTCAACACAAACAGTTCAAACAGATGTAGATGGAAAGTTTACAGTTGAAACAAACGTAAGCGGTGTAAAAAATCTCGTTGTTGTTGCAACTCAAGGAACTACGCAATGGAAGGCGATTGTTTCATCGACTGTTCAAAGCGGAACCACGGTTTATGCACCGCCGCTAAGTGCGGAATCAACTACCGAAGCAGATCTTTTTATCAAAATGGTTGGACAAGGAATGTCGAGCGATGTAGATGAATCGGATCTGAAAATTTTGGTAAGCAATGAAGCTGCAATGCATATGGAAGGCAATGCTAATATGCAAATGCAGTTCTTGACCGCGCTGCAGGCAGGGTATCAAGCGATGGTGCAGGCTTCACAAAATTCTTATTTCGGTTTTACCGCCGCGCAATTTCAAGCTATGATGAACGCGAAAGAGGATGCTGTAGCAAAACTTGATGCCGCAATGTACATGTCGGGTGATACTGAAGAGGAAACCGATAATGAAATGAACGATTATGAAAGTACCGTTCTTTCAGCTTATGCATCTCAAAACATAAATGTTTCCGCTTTTGCCCAATTGATGAGGATCGGATTAACTGCATTCGTAAATTCAACTGCGTCTATGGATGCTCAGACAAGATTGGCAATCGTGAGAAGTTTTTATAAACGCTATTCCTTTGTCCTCAACTTTTCAATGAAGCAGCAATTTCAAGCAGCCGGAGCTTCGGATGCTCAGATAAGTGCTGTTGCATCAGCCGGTGCAGCTTTGTTTGGTTCGATAAAAAGCAGCACTAACTTGAGCCAAATATCCGATGCGTTTGTTCAGTATCATTCCTCGGTTGAATCGCAGTTGAAGGTTACACTGAGTTCCTATTCAACTCTAATCGATACAATTGATGCTAACATTAACGTGAGCGGCGGTGCAAAAGATGTGTTAAGCGCTGCGCTGAACGTTTCCATTTCTTTCGATACGGTCATTAATGCGTACGTAACTTTCTTTACCGCAGTAAAAACGGCTGTTCAAGCAACTTTGGTAGGCGCGTCTTCAACACAAGTGAGCGCCGCAACCCAAATATTGATTCTTGCGAATATGAATTAAGAAACTAAAAAGGATGGAGCCGGGATAAGGCTCCATCCGCATTTTTAATGAACAAAATAAAATCATATAAAAAGAAGGAGAGAACAAAATGTTGCTACAGAAAAAACAGTTGCTGAAAAGGATTGAAAGCATTTTCATTCTCATGTTGTTTTCATTCCTTTTGTGGAATCCTATGAATGCAAAAGCAGACGGAAGTGTTGAAATCTCCGGCAGCATTCAGGTGAAAACCGATTCCAGCATTACAGTGAATTCAATAGAAGTACTCGTCAATTCATCGACCAAGATTACCGGCAGTATGCACAGTACGGTTTTGTTCGATAGCCTCAAAGTCGGCAGCTTCGTTCATGTTGAAGCAATCTCTCAACAAAACGGTTCGCTGCTTGCGCTGCAGATTGAGCTTTCAGATACAAAACCGACATTTGAATTCGAAGGATCGATAAGTGCGCTTACTTCCAATTCGTTAACAGTTAACGGAACCGAAGTGTTCGTCGATTCGACAACAGTGATATACACTCAATATCATGCCGCATTAAAGTTTTCAGATCTCAAAGTAGGCGACAAAGTTTCAGTTAAAGCATCTCAACAAGGCAACGGAACTTACTTAGCGGTATCTGTTATGGTGATTACAAAAAATTCTAACCAGGAAATCGAGTTTGAAGGAGCCGTTCAAGAAGTAACATCAAATTCAATTAAAGTGCATGATACCGTTTTCTTTGTTGATAGCACAACCGTAATTCTAAAAGAGGAAATAGGTATTATCGCGCTTAGCGACATCTCCGTGGGAGATCAAGTTGACGTGAGAGGATTTTTGAGACCTGATTCAACTTATTTGGCATTAATAATAAAAGTTGAGAACGACAATCATTCGCAAAAATTCTTGGAACTTGAGGGCTCAATCACCGCAATTACTTCCAACAGTCTTGACGTAAGCGGTGTAACATGCTATGTTGATTCCAGCACGGTAATATTTGCCCATGAAGGAATGATGATGAGTTTTTCTGATTTGAAAGTGGGCGACCGCGTTGAAGTGAAAGCCGTTCTGCAAACCAACGGCACATATACTGCATTGAAAATAAAATTGGAAAGCGATTCATCGCAAAATGATTTTGAAGTTGAAGGATTAATCCAAGCAGTCGGCACCGATAACGTTACGGTCGGCGGTTACACAATCTATGTCAATACTCAGACAAAAATCTACAACCAGTTCAAACAAAGCATCGCGTTTGGCAATTTGACGGTTGGAACTTATGTAGAGATTAAAGCTTACCTTCAGAACAACATTTACTATGCGAGCCGCATAAAAGTTAAGGACCACAGCAAAGAAGAAATTCACGTTACCGGTTCTATTGATAGCATAAACGGTGCAACATTAACCGTAAAAGGCACGGCGTTCACCACCGATCAGAACACGGAATTCTTGGACAACAATAGAAACACTATTACGATTAATGATCTAAAGATAGGTCAAATTGTAACTGTAGAAGCAACCGTTCAGGGTTCGAACCAATATTATGCTGTTAGAGTTAGAGTAAATGATTACTGGCGGCCATTCATAGTTGTAGAAGGAACGATTGATTTACTGACTTCAAATTCATTAACTGTATCGAACAAGACTTTTGTTGTGGATTCCACTACAATCATAAAAGGTAATGGAAACAACATGATAACATTTTTAGATCTCGCTCTCTGGATGAAAGTCGAAATCAAAGGCGAGTTTAATTCAAACGGCGTTTTGATAGCCAAACTGATCAAAGTTCATTTCGATAATGAGTTCGAAGTTTCCGGCAAGATTGATTCTCTTGGAACAAATCAATTGGTTGTTGCCGGTCTCACTTTGACCACGGATCAAAACACAATCTATTATAGTGAGTTTGGTAAGGTCGTTACATTCGATAGCTTGAAGGTGGGACAATTTGTTGAAGTGAGATACACTAAAACCGGCGTGAACACAAATCTTGCTGTAAGAATTGAAATCGAGAGCGAACCAAACTCCGTTATGTTCAGCGGCGTTGTAACTTCATCAACATCAACCTCGCTTCAGCTTTCGGTTCCTTCGTTCACTTTGAGCAGCAATACCGTGTTCATCAGTTCATCGTTTACTCAAATTCAGTCTTCATCAATTCAAGCCGGACAAACGGTGACCGTGTGGGCTAATCAGAATCAAAACGGAAGTCTTAGCGCTGTTCAGGTACAGCAAGTTTCCGGCGCGGCTACTTCGGTTGACGGCGGCAGCAGGGAAACTATTCCTACTACGTTCGAGCTTAAGCAGAATTATCCGAATCCGTTCAATCCTTCAACTAACATCAGCTTCACTATGGCTAAGCCGGATAATGTTACGCTGAAAGTTTTCAACGTGATAGGTCAAGAAGTCGCAACGTTGATCAACGGTCCGATGGATGCCGGTTCTCACGTTGTTAATTTCAATGCGGCTAATCTGGCATCTGGCATTTACTTCTATCAACTGAAAGCAGGAAGTCAGATTGCAATTAAGAAAATGGTTTTACTAAAGTAGTTGCTGACACCATAACTGCAGGATGGAAGACAAGCCTTGCCTCGCTGAGCTTCGGGTCTACTCGGTTTGTCTTCCGTCCCTTTTTAATACATTGTTTATCAAAATTTATTTAGGAGTTTTTAATGAAATATCTTCTCTCTGCAGTTTTTCTTCTGATTACTTTTTTTGCGGTTCAAAATTTGGAAGCGCAAAGTAGAAAATTTGGATTGGGCGTAATAGTTGGCGAGCCGACGGGTTTGAGCGCGAAACTTTGGCTGTCGCATGAGAACGCTTTGGCATTTGGACTTGGCTGGTCAGTTGAAGGTTATAGGTTTGGCGGTTTCGATCCGGACTACGATCGTGTGACACGGACTCATTTTCATGTCGATTACCTTTGGCATTCTTATACTGCAATCAACAGCCAGTTTCCGTTGTATTACGGTATCGGAGGAAGAATAAATACCGGTCCGCAATATTCCGGTACTTTTGCGGTCAGAGGTATCATAGGTATAGAATGGCTTCCGCGCTCTACTCCAATCGACATATTTCTGGAATTGGTTCCCACTCTTCAACTTGTCAGCTCAACCGGATTTGGTTTTGATGCCGGATTCGGCGCAAGATTTTTCTTTTAGAAGTTTTTGTTTTGCAGTTTATCGCGAGACAGCTAAAAGACGAAGATTACTTTTAGCAGTTCTAATTAACTGTTATTCATAAAAATAGGAGAAGGATTTATGAGGAAGAGTATAATCAAAATAATCGTTGCAATTATATTTATCGGGATTGCAATGATCGGTATCTCCGGTTGCAGCGGAGTATCGGATGAACAACTTGCGGAACTTGAAACGCTTCGTTCGGAAGTCAAATCTCTTAATAGCGAAGTCGGTTCGCTGAAAGATCAAAAAGCTGCGTTGGAAAAAGAAATAGCGGAAAAAAATTCGAAACTTGCCGAGTGCACAAAGCTGAAAGCCGAAACTCAAAAGAATCTTGAATCAATCGGCAAATAGTATTTATAGTCAATCAACAAAAGGAGGAATCATGAAACCGAATAAATATTTTTTAGTACTTGCAGCGTGCACACTCCTCTCAATTAACATTCTTGCGCAGGATAACAAGGATATGACTAAGGACGAGTGGCAGCAAGAAATGAATCAGCTGACGGAACAAAAGTCATCTTTAACCCAGCAGAGAGATGCGTTGAAAAACGATATTGCAAGTCTTACGAAAACGAGAGACGGACTTCAGACATACGACGATTGCGTCAACGGCGTTTATGCGATGCTCGGCACGGATAAAGCTGGCGTTGACGATTTCAGAAATCAGCTAAGCGCGCTCTCGTCAAACATCGATGCGCGTGCGGGAAAGAAAGCCGACTTGCAAGCTCAGCTGGACGCGATGAAGAAAAATAAAATAAGCGCACTGCCGGAATTTTTTGATGAGGCACACAGCCAATTGCAAAGCAAGCTCGATGCATGGATCGAGAAACCGAAAGAAATGTCGCACACGGTAGTAAGGGGAGACTGTCTCTGGAACATCGCTAAGGAAAAGGATTACTACGCTAACGCGTTTGCTTGGCCGGTTATTTACAAATCCAACCGGGACCAAATTAAAAATCCGGATCTGATCTATCCGAAACAAATATTTAAGATTCCTTACCTGACCGATGAAGAGCAGACCAAGTATGATAAGATTAGAAGAAATTATAAACCGGCTCCGCCAACTGAAACTCAGCAATCGGCAAAGCGGTAATTAGAGAATAGTTCAGTATGATTTGTAAAATGAAATCTAGGACTGCCGCGGAAGTTCGCGGCTTCCTTTCTTTGCAAAAATATTTCGACATGCCTCTTAGATGTTTGTTAGCGCTGAAAAATAAAAAGTCGTTTAACAAAATATTGCTGTTGAGTTTCTTGCCGATGATGGTTTTTCTATATGTGTCATGCAGCAGCGTTGTGCGCGATAAACTTAACGGCGGATTCGAAAATAGTTTTGACGACGATAATCCCGACGGTTGGACATCGAATCAGTTGCCGCAAACAGCTAAGTACGCACGCTTAGCCGTTGATAATTCTGTGGCGCACAGCGGGGACAAATCAATTTCGATTTCAATCTTAAAGACCCTTCCTTCAACAAACACCGTTTACAACTGGGTCCGGAGAATTGACGGTTTGAAACCGGCTGTTTACGAATTGAGCGGCTGGATAAAAACAGAAGGAATAAAAAGTTCGCCATTCATCGAAGTGGAATGCTGGAACGCCGAAAATAAAATGTTTGGCAGCGCAACAACGGAAACATTGCATCCGGTTACGGGAACGCAAAACTGGAAACAAGTGAAAACACTTTTCAAAATTCCTCCCGGCACAATCAAAGCGCTAATAATTGCCGGCATCGGAAGCTCGCAAAACTCCGGCGGCAAAGTTTGGTTTGATGACGTAGTTATCCGTCAGGTTAAGTAATAATCCGGTGTCAATTTAATTACCCGATTTAATTACCCGAAAAATTTTATTGTGCAATTGCAGTTTTAGTTTTAATTTAGAATAAAACTAGTGAAAAGAAATCATGGGGAATACATTCCATAATTTCATTTCGCACAGGTATCATGTGGTTCAAAAGCAAATGAAAACATGTTTTATCATTCAGCTATTATTTATAGTTTGTTCGTCATATGCACAACCGGATTCTATAAAAGAGGCGATGAAATATTACCCATTAAATGATGGCAATTATTGGGAGTATGATGCCGCAAGCGGTTCAGACCCATATCATTATTCTATTTCACCTCTATACTGGTTTGAAGTTAGCGGTGATACAATGCTTTCAAATAACAAGACGTATAAAGTTATTCATCGAGGTTCCTTCTACGATAAAAGAATTGGACTGATATTTGAAAGGGTAGATACTTCGGATGCATCTGTTTATCGGTATCAATTAGATGCAAAAGTTGAATTCAAAATTGACAGCCTTCTTTCGAAACCCGGTGACCGTATTAATGCTGATAGATTCGGACCAATGACAAACCCGCTACCAACTGGATTCGGTTTGTATTGTTATGCAGTAGAAGAAAAGAAAATATTCGGTCAAGTATTCACGGTTAAGAAAATGAATGCCAATACTAGGATACCAAGTGAATTATATGAATTAGCCAAAGGATTAGGATTTGTTTTCAGTGAAGTTTGGGAGGGTAGTTATTGGAGTGAAAGATTACGATATGCCAGGATAGATGGCGTTGAATATGGAAATCCAGTTGGAGTTAAGAGCATGGAAAAACTACCGCTGAACTATCTCTTATATCAGAATTATCCCAATCCATTCAATCCAAGTACGGTTATTAGTTATCAGTTGCCTGTTGACGGTTATATAACTCTAAAAATTTATGATCTAATAGGAAGGGAAGTTGTAACTCTCGTTGATAAATTTTGTAATGCCGGTTCTTACAACGTTTAACTATCAACGGACGACTATCTACTTTCCAGCGGTGTTTACTTTTACACATTGCACGCCGGAGATTTTTCCCAAACAAGAAAAATGATTTTGCTGAAATAAACGATTAAAAATTATTACACCCTACAGTTCAAAATTGCATTGCGTGGTTTCTACGGAACTGATTTGTGAGTTTGTTCCGATTTGCGAATGAGGTGAATAACTTAGTTGTTACAAAATAATACGGTCGAAATATGAGAACGATGATATTATTTTTTTATTTAGTCCCACTTTTTATCTCTTACAGCCAAGAAATTTTTTTGTCGAAAGATACGATGAGCATAGGGAATAACAACTTTGTTGATAGTATGATTATCTACAATAAAGGAATGGCAGAACTGAGAATTGATTCCATTAAGTGCGGAAATACAAATTACGCTTTAAACACTGACCCGGCTGGAGATAAAACAAAGTGGAAATGGCTTTATGAGTATGTTAATCCAAAAAATGCAATTAGAATTGATCCGCGCGATTCATTAAAAGTTCGGTTGACGGTTGCGGCTGTTCTTACCAAATTATCTCATGTGTATTATGACCAAATAGACACAATGAATTTCTATAACAATTCCACCAATTTGCCGGTCCGCTCCATCAGAATCTATAATAAAGTTATTATGGGAGACGTTGACAAAGAAACTATGCCGTCAGAGTATAAAGTATATCAAAATTATCCTAATCCTTTCAACCCGAGTACAAGAATAGATTATGAATTGCCAACAGCAGTTAATGTTGTTATTAAAGTTTATGATTGGTTGGGCGAAGAAATAACAACCCTCGTGAACAAATATCAAACCTCGGGGAGTTACAGCGTTTTGTTCAACGGAAAGGATTTATCAAGCGGGGTGTATTTTTATAAAATAATTGTGGATGAGTATTCAACTGTCCGTAAAATGATTTTGCTGAAGTAAAAATAGCAGCAATATTAAGACACTGGTAAAAAGAGTTGCTTGTTTGTCCTTGCAGCTATTGCTGCTGTCATGGTTTCAATTGCAAGTTCAGTTTGAACTAAATTGTTCTGAATTTCCTCCCAACTTTTCTTATCAACTCCGCATAAAAAAAACGGGGACGAAATTTTCCAATCCGACAAATACTTGCGAAAAGATTCGTTGAAATGAGATTAGAAACTAAACTGGTTTCTCCTCAGTACATTAATTATGTCTATATAAACGAGCGATTCGAGCATATCAAAAAATTATTATCCGGCGGAACTTCAGTCATTAACTCTGATATACAATCTTCATGTTACATGTTTACAGTTCCAATTTGGCAGTCGAAATTTTTTTCCGGAGTTTGCTCAATCGAAAACTCAATTCTTCCTGTTGGAAAATCTATCACGTTCACCTTATAGGTGGCAATTTAGGTTCAATAATTGCCAGTTTGTTTCTGGTTCCTTGCAATCTAGTTCTAAAAATCAATATTTGTTTAATCGTTTAACTGATTTCTTATCGTATTTATGGAAAAATAATAACAAAAAGTTATCAAGAAGTGCGAAAATATCGATTTAGAATTAACTTGACTAATTTACTATCAGATGCTATATTAGTTTTAGTTAAACGTTTGACTAAATAATGTCATATACCATAAAGGATGTAGCCAAAAAAGCCGGGGTATCTACTGCAACAGTATCGCTTGTTGTTCATGATCATAAACGCATTTCTCCTGAAACCCGAAAGAAAGTTTTAAAAGTTATAAAACAGCTGAACTACTATCCTTCACGCTCTGCTCGAGGCTTGGTATCTAAGAAAACCGGAAACATTGGTTTTATTCTTACCGAAGATCACTTCTTAAAAACTGAACCGTTCTATACTAGAATTTTTCTTGGGACCGAATTCGCTACCAGAGAAACAAATTATTATGTCTTACTAACAACTGTAAATTCAGATTACACCAATGGTGAACCATTGCCGCGTTTTCTAGAAGAAAAAAGTGTTGACGGAATTATTATTGCCGGTAAAGTGCCTCATCTTTTAATTGAACGGATAAAACAAATAGGCATTCCATTTGTATTTGTAGATTATCACCCTACGAGCGGTGCTTACCCGGCAGTTATGATAGATAATATCAAAGGCGGAGTACTTGCCACGAAACACCTGATTGATCAGGGACATCGGAAAATAGGTTTTGTCGGCGGGGACTTAAATCATCCGAGTATTTCTGATCGGTTGTATGGCTACCGTAAAGCGTTGAGTCAAGCGTCTATTGATGTAAATGAATCTTATATCAGCATTGAAGAACAGAACACAACAAAGCAAACCGGTTATTCAGCAGCAGAAAAACTTTTCAATAGTTCTTCAGATATCACTGCTGTCTTTGCATGCAACGATGCTATGGCTTTAGGAGTTCTTCAGTATTTAAAAGAGCATAGTTATAAAGTGCCCGAAGATGTTTCGCTTATCGGCTTTGATGATGTTGAATCAGATGTATTAGTTGAACCCACTATCAGTACAATCAAAGTACCCAAGATAGAATTGGGCGTAGAAGCAATGAAACTAATAGTTAGCGTAGTCGAGAATAACGATGTATCCCCTAAAAAAACTCTAATTCCTGTAGAACTTGTGATACGAGAATCAACTCAAAGAATCATTTAACATAGCCGGTCTATTTACATATGTTGTCGTTGCAGTTAAAATCATTTAGGCAATTGGAAGTTGTCGATTGCCGGTTAAGGGAACTTCAACCCCACGAAATGCTAATTAAAGTAGCTGCATCTGGGGTTTGCGGAACCGACTTCCATTTGTTTTCTGGAGATGCAAAAGGCAACTTGCCGGTAATCATCGGTCACGAGTTCTCCGGTGTTGTTGTTGACAAAGATTCTTCTGTAAAGAAGTTTGATTACGATGATCATGTTGCGGTTGACCCGAATATATATTGTGGAGAGTGTTACTATTGCCGGAACGGCAAAATAAATTTCTGCGAAAATTTAGCTGCGTTAGGTATCAATATAAACGGTGGATTTTCCGAATACTGCATTGTTCCGGAATCTCAAGCTTATCATGTACCGAAACCATATTCATTGCAAAATGCTTCCTATGCAGAACCGCTTTCGTGCTGTCTGCGCGGAATGGACATTATAAATATTAAGCATGGAGAAAGCGTTGCGGTAGTTGGCGGCGGAACGATTGGATTGCTCATGGTTCAATTGGCACAAATAGCCGGTGCCTCAAGTATACTTTTAATTGAACCGATTGAATCCAAGAGAAATATCGGATTAAGTTTAGGTGCCACTCATTCTTTTAGCCCATCCGATGAAAAACTTTTTGAGAAAGTTTCCGATCTAACGCACGGCGGTGTTGACGTAGTGATTGAATGTGTAGGACAGTCCTCTGCCGTTGGTCTTGCATTTGATATTACAAAAAGAGGGGGACGGATTCTTATTTTCGGGCTCTGCCCCACTAGTTCAAAAATTGAGTTTAATCTTCAAGAAGCTTTTTATAAAGAACTATCAATCTATACCTCATTGTTGAATCCATTCACGTTCCAAAGAGCACTGGGTTTACTTGTTTCCAATCAAATAAATGTGGAAAACTTTGTTACTCAAAAACTGAATTTATTTGATACTCAAAATCTGTTCTACTCAGGAAGAAACAGTAGCGTAATTAAATATCAATTTATCAATCAATAAAGGAGCGGTCATGAGA
>JAMCSN010000084.1 GCA_023381535.1 Bacteroidota bacterium | reverse complement strand
GGTCCGCGCCAAATGACCGGTGCGTCCTCCTCAATCAAAAATCCAATTGACATTACTTTTATGCCGAAGTTTTCAAGAGGAATCATTTTAGCAGTTGCCGTATCTTGAAAAATTCTCGGCTTATCATTTATACCCAGCATAAGAGGAATGCTCGGACCATAAATGTCGGCATCAATCAAACCGACTTTAGCGCCATCTTGTGCGAGAGCAACCGCGAGATTTACTGCAACTGTGCTTTTTCCAACACCGCCTTTACCGCTTGCAACGGCAATTGTATTTTTTACTCCGGGAAGAATTGCATTCATTCTTTGATCCAAGCTTGGCTGAACTTTGGAACTCATCGTAACGGAAATTTGTCCGGCACCGGGAATTGCTTTCTTAATTTCATCAACACAGTCTTGTTGAATTTTGTCTTTCAGCGGGCATGCCGGGGTAGTGAGTTCGACAACCAAAGAAATGTTTTTGCCATCTATCTTTATGTCTTTTACCATATTTAGCGTTACTAAATCCTTATGAAGATCGGGATCATAAACATTTCTGAGCGCGTTTAAGATCAAATCGTTGCTAATTGTTGACATTATTTCTCCAAAATTTGAATTCAAAAATAATAATTTTTAGTCAGACTACAGCTTTATAACAGATTTAACAGCAAGCAAGTTTCATTCAATTGTATGAAATTAAACGGAGTGGGTAGTAATTCAATTATTGAAACATAACTTTAACCGAATTAAATTAATTATGGATTCTTGCATTACCTGTAATAAAAAAATTTTTAACTAAGATTTTGACAAAAGTGAATCTTACTAATCCTGTTAACGAAAACAATTCCGATCAATACGAAGGAACGATCTCGGTAAAAAAACGAGGTTGGTTTCGACGGCTTTTTGCTTTTGCGGGTCCGGCTTATCTTGTGAGTGTCGGTTATATGGATCCCGGTAACTGGGCAACCGATATTGAAGGCGGTTCGCGTTTCGGTTATACGCTGATATGGGTTTTGCTGATGTCAAATCTGATGGCGGTACTGCTGCAAACTTTATCAGCGCGACTTGGAATTGTAACCGGTTACGATTTAGCTCAAGGATGCCGAAAAGAATATTCGAAAAGATTAAGCGTGTTTCTATGGCTGCTTGCCGAAATAGCAATAGCAGCGTGCGATCTTGCCGAAGTATTGGGAACGATTATAGGTCTAAATCTTCTTTTTGGTTTGCCGCTTCTTTGGGGATGTTTGATAACTGCATTTGATACTTTTCTTCTGCTGGCAATTCAACGCCTCGGTGTTCGTAAAATGGAAGCATTTATTGTTATGCTGGTTTCCACAATTGGATTGAGTTTCCTCGTTGAAATATTTTTTGCACAACCGGAGTGGCACGGAGTTGTGTCTGGATTTATTCCTCAACTTCCAAACAGCGCTCTTTTTGTTGCGATCGGAATTATAGGCGCAACAGTGATGCCGCACAATCTTTATCTCCATTCATCTCTCGTTCAGACAAGAAATATTTCGAACACGCATACCGGAAAATCCGAAGCGTGCAAATTTAATTTGATAGATTCTGCAATTGCGTTGAACGGTGCATTCTTTGTTAATGCCGCAATATTGATTGTTGCTGCCGCTGTTTTTTACAGCCGGGGAATTGTCGTGACTGAAATCCAACAAGCTCATCATCTTCTGGAACCAATTCTTGGGACAAAGATCGCGCCGGTTGTATTCGGAGTTGCGTTGGTAGCTGCGGGACAAAGTTCAACGCTTACCGGAACAATTTCCGGTCAGATTGTGATGGAAGGTTTTCTCAACATAAAACTTCTGCCATGGCTAAGAAGATTAATTACGCGCGGGTTGGCATTGCTGCCTGCAGTAATTGTTATCGCACTCTACGGCAGCGAAGGTACTTTTAAATTATTAATTTTTTCTCAAGTTGTTCTCAGCTTGCAGTTACCTTTCGCTATCATTCCGCTCGTTCATTTTACATCAGACAAAAAGAAGATGGGCAACTTTGCCAACGCATTGTGGGTGAAAATTTTAGCGTGGCTAACTGCTATTATTATTATCGCATTGAATTTTAAATTGCTTCTGGACGCGGTTGTTGAATGGGGCGGAAGCACTACCTGGTCATGGTTCTTCATTGCACCAATCTTCCTGGCGGTTGGATTAGTACTGGGGTATTTGACTTTTTCTCCGTTTTTCAAAGAAGGGAAAACTTGGGACACCGGAATTTCAACGACCAGCAAAGATGTTGCTTCGCGTATTCAAACCAAAAAATATAAAAACATAGGCGTAGCACTCGAACACGGTGAAGGGGATTCAATCGTTATTTCGGAAGCGTTAACATTAGCTAAAATGCATGATGCTAAACTTGGATTGATTCACATTGTGGATACGCCCGGAACTTTGATTCACGGTTCGAACGAAGAAAGTTTGCACAGCCGAGAAGATAGAGCGTACATTGAAGAACTTGCACGCGAGATTGAAGGATACGATCTAGCAGTTGAAACAACTATCCGTTACGGTAATCCATCGGAAGAAATTGCTAAATCCGTGGAAGAGGAAGGTTTTGATCTGCTTGTTCTTGGTTCTCACGGACATCAAACGTTCGGAGATATAATTTTTGGACAAACCGTTGACAGCGTCCGCCATTCAATAAAGATTCCGATCATGGTTGTTAGAACAAGTCACAGCTATCGCGAGAAGCCACAGCGCGGAAATAAAACTGCTTAACAGAGGCAGAAATGAAATTGACTGCAAAACTTCTTGTATTCATTTTGATACTCAGTTTTTGTTCTCCATTGTTGAATGCTCAAACGAAAAATCAGATTTATGCTGATCGGCAGTACATGACTAAAACAGTGTTCGTTATCCCGGAAGGAAGTTTTGAGATTGAAACCGGTTTTGCTTACGAAAAAGAAAGATACAAAACTCAATCGGTTGATGTAGTTTCTGAGAATATCACCTTCGCTCAAACGTCGTTTCGATTTGGAGTCGCAAAGAACTTAGAGTTCAGAGCCGACGGAGAATTTTTGATGAACAAAACGACATCAAACGGGATCGACTCAAACATCCAAGGTATTCGAGGACTGGCGATTGGCTCAAAAATAAAATTGCTGGATGAGACAAATGCAGTTCCGGATTTAGCTGTGCTGGTCAATCTGAATATTCCTTACGGTAATGAGAATCTCCGTCCCGATAGATTTGAACCGGGGTTATTTTTAGCTCTTCATAAAAGTTTAAGTCCTAAAATCAGATTTGGAATGAGTGCTGGGGGAGAGAACAAAAGTAATCTTGATAATTACTTTTACAGCTTCGGTACGTTTCTGGATTATCAAATAACCGAGAGATTTAACGCGTTTGTTGAATTGTTAGGCACATCAACAAAAACAATGGCGCCTGAGCAATACGCCCATGCCGGTATAGCATTCCTTCATCAAAGCAATTTGAAAATAGATTTCTCTCTCGGAAAGTTAATTCATGGTAACGGCTCAGATTGGTTCGGCAGCTTGGGGATGTCGGTTCTTCTGCAAAACTGATGATGCTTTACTTCAGCGATTCTTTCTCTAACACCTTCTTGTAATTTGTCGCGACATAGTCCATCATCCATTGCTGGTGATTGATAACTTCTTCATTATAAACCGGATGATTAAACACATAACTTCCATTCGGTAACAATATTCTCGCCTTCTCATTATCGTTAAGACAAGTGTCAAGAATTACGTTCTTAACAAAATTTTTCAGTTCTCCGTTTGTAATCGGGAATGTTACTTCAACTCTTCGGTCAAGATTACGCTGCATCAAATCTGCGCTGCTGCAAAATATTTCTTCGTTGCCGTTGTTATGGAAATAATAAATTCGGTTGTGTTCCAAAAATCTTCCGACAATACTTGTAACGCGGATGTTTTCGCTTAATCCCGGCTGCTGTGGGATAAGGCAGCATGTTCCGCGCACTATCAAATCGATTTGAACGCCCTTATTGGAAGCCTCATATAATGCGGAAATCAGAGCGGGATCAACAATAGCATTCATTTTGAAAATTAATCTTCCCGTTCCACCGGCTCTAACATTATTAATTTCTCTGTCGATCAGATCGATGAATCTTTGCCGTTTGTTGATCGGTGCGACGCATAATTTTCTGAAAGTTTTTTGTTCGGAATAACCGGTTAGGAAGTTGAAAATTTCGGAAACGTCGGCGCAAATATCTTCGTCGGCAGTTAACAATGCTATGTCGGAATAAATTTTTGCCGTGATCGGATTATAATTTCCCGTGCTGAGGTGAACGTATCTTTTTACTCCGTCGCTTTCTTTTCTAACGACCATCGCCATCTTTGCATGTGTTTTCAATCCTACCAATCCATATACAACATGCACGCCGGCTTTTTCAAGTTCGCGCGCCCAAAAAATATTATTCTCTTCGTCGAAACGCGCTTTTAGTTCTACCAAAACCGCAACTTGTTTTTTCCTTTCGGCGGCTTCGATTAACGTTTCAACGATCGGTGAATTTTCTCCGACGCGGTATAAAGTCTGTTTGATAGCCAGCACATCCGGATCGAGCGAGGCTTTTTTGATGAAATCTATTACCGGGTTAAATGAATCGTACGGATGAAAAAGAAGAATATCTTTCTTCTTAATCACCGTGAACAGATTTTCCTCTTCATCAAAAATAGGTTGGTTAGCCGGATGAAACGGTTTTTCTTTTAAGTGAGGTAGCGGTAACTCGCAAAGCGAAAGAACATCGCTCAAGCCAAACGTTCCATCGATGACATGTACTTCTTCCCGGCTTATTTCAAGATTCTCTATCAATGTATCGATCATGTATTCCGGCATACGTGTTTTTACTTCGAGCCGTACAACAGAACCGAATTTTCTTTGCTTGATGTTTTCTTCCATAACTTCAAGCAAATCATCGGCTTCGTCTTCTTGAATTT
>JAMCSN010000236.1 GCA_023381535.1 Bacteroidota bacterium | reverse complement strand
TTATGTTCTACTATTGCCGTACGTTGATTATTTCTCTGCGCTTCCTTTATTTTGTTCGCTATAATATTTAGTCACCTAATGTTCTTTTTAATATTACAATAGTCAGATTTTATTATGAGGCAATGGGTAGAAAAGGCCATCCCGACTTGTCGGGATGACCTTTTTCGATTTCATGCAATCAAAATGTATTCACCAGCATCAGGAAAAATATGCCTGATGACATGCATACAATGCGAGAGCTATAACAACTAGTATGAATGCAACAAACAGCGGTGCAATTATCTTTTTCATGTCAAACCTCTTTTCCTCTGTTATGAGTTATCACTTAGTATTAAATGTTATTTAAGTAATACCATTTTTTTAGTTGCAACAAAATCACCGGCTGTAATCCGGTAGATGTAAGTACCGCTTGCAACCAAATCGCCGAATTGGTTGTCCCCTTTCCATTCAACAGAGTGAACACCCGAAATCATTTCACCGTTAATGAGTGTCTTCACTTCCCTGCCCAACATGTCGTAAATCTTAATCGTTACAAATGAATTCTGAGGCAACGAATAAGTTATGTTGGTAGTTGGGTTAAATGGATTCGGATAGTTTTGTGATAGCTCATAAGCAGTCGGTATAACCTGCTCATTTGGTACATCTGTAACACTATTTGTTTTGAATACACCGGTTGAAGAATAATTGCTTGTGCCATTCGCATTGGCGGAAGAAACTCTCCAATAGTAAGTCGTGTTCGGATTTAGTCCGCTTACCTGATGAAATGGCTGTCTTACATTACTGATTCTTGATGCATCGCTCATGTCAGGTTTGCTTGCGTATTCTACATTGTATGTTAATGGCGAAGAACTCTGTGTAGGAATTATCCACGACAGAACGGCTGCTGTATTATTTATCGATTGACCGTTGTTGGGACTGCCAATTAATGGCACCACAGCAAACGCTCCGGCGGCGGTTGTAAATGTTGCTACTGTTGACCAGTTGGATACTGATGCTGGTGTGGCAGCTAAGCGAGCTCTTACTTGCCAGTAATATGTTACTCCCGGTGTAAGACCGCTTAATGGATAACTTGTGCTAGACGTCCACAGTGAATTTGTATTAGCTACATCCAATACTCCATTAACATCTGTACTTGGCCACGCTGAATAATTTATTTGATATTCCAATGCCGATGCCGAATACGCATAATAACTTAACGTTGGGTTGAGTACGTAAATGGTTGCACCACCAATTGGTGACGTTGGAGTTGGCGTTGGAACTGTACTCGTTGATGCCGGAATAACAAAACTCTCTGTTGTTGACCAAGCTGATTCCGTATTTGGCGGAGCTGCTAATCTCGATTTAACATGCCAGTACCATGTACCTGAAGTTAAACTCGAAGGTAATGTGTAATACAAACTGGTAATCCATCCGGAGTTTCCATTTGGTGAACCCATTCCGGAATTATCATCATATTCAAAATAAAATTCTAATCCGGTTGAGTATGTTCCTAAATACCAATAAAAACTTGGTGGATTAGCATATACTGTTGCACCGCCTATCGGCCAAGATAAATATGGTACAACTGGAGCTGCGGGTGTTGAGCTGTACACAACAAAACTTTGAACACTTGACCATGCTGAAGTATTAACGCCGTTTGAACTTCTAACTTGCCAGTAATATGTAGAGCCAGCAGTGAGTGTTGGTAATGTAACATACAAGTTACTCGTTAATGCCAAACTTGTTGCTGAAATATCGTTCAACATTCCACTTCCATCTACAGAAGAGTTCGTGGCGTATCTAACCTCATACTGACCATTATAATAAGTACCAGTATAATAGTATAATGAAGGTGCCGTTGTATAAACGGTTACTCCACCAATTGGGTACGACGGATAGACGGTAGGCATACCTGGCGCAACAAATGACCACGTAGAAGAATAATTTACTGTTACTCCCCCACTTGTTTTTGATGTTACTCTCCAGTAGTAGGTGCTTCCCGGTGTCAGCCCGGAATAAATCCAGCTATAATAAGAAGAAGTCAGCCCAGTGAATGTCTGAATTGGAGTTGTAAAGTCTGTAGCATCATCAATCTCTAAAACAAAATTAGTTGCAGATAAACCTGTTACATACCATGAGAAATAAATTGTATTGCCGATTATTGTACTACCGTTTGACGGATTTGTTAAATATGGTACCGCAGGTTGAACAACCATAAATGTCCAAGTACCGGAAACAACAGGTACCGCATTATTTGAAGTTACTCTCCAATAATATGTAACGCCATTTACTAATGCCTGTGCTGCCGTTAACGTATAATTTGAAGAAACAGTAGCTTGCGTTAATACAATATTCGTAAAAGCATTATCTGACGCTATTTCCAAAGTATAGCCTGTTGCGCCTGTTACATCTAACCAATCAAATGTAGGAACAATAGAAACGCCAACCGAGAGATTTATCGGAGAAGCTAAAAATTCAGTCGTGAAATTCCATGATGAAGACCAATTACTCCAAGAGGTACCGCCATTGTTTGACGATCTAACTCTCCAATAGTAAACTACCCCAGAGAGTAATACTCCACCGTCGTTAGCGGTTGTTGATGCAGTTGTTGTAGAAACAAGAGGTGCACCAAATAACGGATCGCTATCAACTTCAAGTTGATAAAGATTTGCACCTGTTACAGAATTCCAATTGAAAGTAATATTAACTGATGCATCAACTCCCAACAAACCGTTTGCAGGAGATGAAAGTGTTGGCGGTGCACTTATGGTAGTAAATGAAAATGTGAACCATGAACCGTCAGTCCCGGCACCATCTGTGTCGGTATCTCTCACCCTCCAGTAGTATGTTGTATTGAATGCAAGAGCCGGCAAAGCCAAACTTGTTGATGCTGTATTTACAGCAGAAGCAACAATTGAAGTGAAGCCAGCGTCTGTTGCAAAATCAACATCATAATTTCCATTACCCCATCCGCCTTCATCAAACGCTGTCCAAGACACAGAAGCTGTAGATTGAGCTACGCCGGTAGCAGCATCTAATGGAGTAGGCGTTGGATTTGGCCCAATTGTAAAATTGTAGTTCGTGAAAAGTCCGGGAACACCGGTATTGTTGTCTCTTACTCTCCACGTTACAACATTTCCGATTGCCAAACTTGCATACGGAATTGTGAAACTAGTAGTTGCTGTGTTAATTAGCGCAGACCATCCCGTACTGTCAATTTGGAATTCGTAATCGTAAGTTGTTGCGGAACCGAATGCAGTCCACGAGACAGTTAAATTTGTTGTGGAAGTAGACTTAACAATTGTACTACCGTTTACAGGATGAACTGGTGTTTGCGCCAATAGTAAACTCGTGAAGAACAGAAACAATGCAGATAGCGTATATCTGTTTCTCATAAGCACCCTCTCTATGAAAATATATATTTTGTTTTTTATTTCGGCTGTTGGCTGTGAATAAAATAAGATCAAAAACAAATTCTTATTTTTTCTTATTTACTGCTACCCATCAATAGTTCAATAGGTTACTTCGTTTATTCGGCTGGTATTAACTACACAAATAATACAATCTATCTGTGTAAGTAAAAAATCATAGGGCAAAATATACTTTTATAAATAATTGTCAAGGATAATTTATCCTAATAAATAAAAATCTTATTGGTTTAGTTTTTAATCCTTGAAATTCTAAGATAAATCTGAAGTAGAATTCATCTGCTAGAGAAAGGACAAAAAAAGAGGTCACCATAACGATGACCTCTTTTTTGAGTTGCTATTTATTTTCAATCAAGAAAAATATGCTTGATGACATGCGTAAAGGGCAAGCCCTACCGCAGCTATTACGAGAACAAATATTACCCGAGCGCTGATTGCTTTCATTTTATTTTCTCCTAGTATTAAACATTGTTATTTAATTAATACCATTTTCTTAGTTGAAACAAAATTACCCGCGGTTATTCTGTAAACGTACATTCCGCTCGATATTTTGCTTCCTAAGTTGTTATCAGCGTTCCAGTTTATCGTATGCGTTCCCGCATTCATCTCTTGACTGATTAATGTCTTTACTTCCCTACCAAGCATATCGTAAACTTTTAGAGTTACGAATTGAGAATTGGGAATTGAGAATTTGATTATAGTAGTTGGGTTAAATGGATTCGGATAATTCTGCAACAATGAGAACTCGGTTGGAACTACTTGATCTTCTTTCACATCAGTCGTAGTACCTGTATTGAAAGAAGCCGTTTGAGAATAATTTGAAACTGATCCTGTTGAATTCTTTGAAAGAACACGCCAGTAATAGGTCGAGTTCTTGTCTAACCCATTGAGACTTGTTACTTTTTCAGGAATATCCCTGACAACAGTTGAATTAGAAAAATCAGAGTTCTTCGAGAATTCAACATCATAATTCAAATAGGAACTACTCTTAACCGGCAGGTTCCAATTCAAAACTGCGATCGTGTTATTTACCGGCTGTCCAAAATTAGGAGTTCCTGCTAACGGAACGACAGCAGAGGAACTGGCGGCGGTGGCGAAACTAGCTACATATGACCAGGCTGATACAACGCTCGGAGTAGATACAAGTCTTGATCTAACCTGCCAATAGTATGGCGCACCTGCTGTTAATGTATAAGGAATAGACGCAACATCCAAAGATGTTGATGTCGTCCATGAAGTTGAAGATACTGCCAATGGGTTGCTAAGCATTCCATCACCGTCAACACTTGAGGTAGTAGAAATTCTGACTTGAAATTCTAATGTTGATGTTGAATATGCGTACCAGCCTAAAGTCGGGTTCAAAACATAAACTGTAGCTCCTCCAGTGGGATATGTTACGACGGGAACAGTTGCGCTACTCGAGGCAGAAGTTGGTATTACAAAAGTAGCTGTAGAAGAATATGCTGACTCTGAACCGGCTAAGCCTATTCTTGATTTAACATGCCATGAATATGTACCTGAGGCTAAAGCAGTTGGTAAAGCATAATACAAATTATCTGCGAACCATCCGGAGTTTCCGGCAACTGTTGCAAATCCGTCACTCGACCATTCAACATAGAAGTACAAACCAGTTGCATACGTTCCAAGGTACCAATATAATGTTGGAGGATTAATATATGAAGTAGCTCCGCCAACAGGCCAAGATGGATATGGAACAGGGGCAGATGTAGGTGTACTACTATAGACTGTAAAAGTTTTTATTGTAGACCAAGCAGATGTTTGTACACCATTAGTAGATTGAACTTGCCAGCTATAAGTATATCCAGCGTCTAAAGAAGCGGTAAGTGTTGCATACATATCAGTAGAACCGGTATTGAACGAACCTTGTAAATTTGATTGCGCAACTGCAGGTGGATATCCGGGATCGGAAGAACCTGTATTCCTCCAATATTTTACATTGTAGGATGTAACAGATGTATTATAAGTACCTAAGTACCAATATAAAGTTGGAGAAGTAACATAGACAGTTGCGTTTCCAATAGGATAAGACGGTACAGGAGTTGGTAATCCTGACATTGTGAATGACCAGATAGAAGAATAGTTGGTAACAACACCAGCAGGTGTTTTCGCAATTACTCTCCACTTGTAAGTCGAACCAGGTGTCAAAGAACTTGCATCAAATGAGTAATATGTAATTGATAAATCTGAAGCAATCGTAGTTGGTGAACCGAATAATGGATCATCATCATATTGCAAGTCAAAAAGAACTCCATATGCTAATGTATACCAACTGAAGTTGATTGTTCCTCCAGTAACTGTACTTGCGTTAGTCGGCATAGTGAGATTAAGTTGGGCTGAAGTTACTGTCTTAAATGTATAATAATTTTCAAAGGGTGGCGGCGGATTAAGAGGTTCTAGAAGAGAAGATGTTCCTGTATCATAAATCCTCCAATAATAATTGGTATTGTTGGAGAGTTGATATCCTCCCGCTAATGCACCTACTAAATCGCCACTTGAGAATGTGTAACTTGATCCAGTTATGGTTTTATTTAACACTAGGGCAGTGAAACCGGTATTAGTAGAAATTTGTAAGTTTTTACCTGTGACGCTTCCCGTGAATACAAAATTAGGGACAACACTCACTCCAACAGCATATAACTCTGGGGTAACATTTTTACCAAACCAAGGATCATAGGTTACGTTAGCTGAAACAATGTCACCTGTACCTGAAGGGTTTGTTGTAGCTTGATACGGACCGCTTGCACTTCCCCACCAATTATTCGTAGCATCTAATGTACCGGAAGAACCTGCATCCATTGCTGCACCATAAGATGTGTTACCTGTTATGTTATTAGAGTTAACAGAAATATTGGTACCTGCTAACGCTTGATTAACATATATGCCGGCAGAATTATCATACACCCTATTAAAAGTTGCGGTAACATCATGAGAATCGGCTCTGTTAGGCGGGTATGGATTAAATGCAATACCTGCACCATTAGTATAACTATGAACCGAATTGTTAGAGATAACTGTGTTATAGAATTGCCCGCCAATTCCAGCGCCTACGGTAGCATTACCAATTACTTCATTGTAAGAAATTGTGCTGCCTGTTTGATAACCGGTTATACCATATTGCGAGTTTTGAATTTTGTTGTAACGAATTGTTGCAGTTGTAAGAACACCGTCCAACGTTGATGGAGTACCGTTGTCGTCACCAGCGGTTATGCCGCTAGTGACGGCTCCTTTAACCCAGTTATATTCTACAGTTGCATTCTGCGCCCGGAAAAGATTAATTCCATCTGCGGTTGCAGAGTCAAAAATATTACTTCTTACAATAACGTTTGTAGTTACACCGGTAACTTGAAGAGCTTTTGCCGGCGGACCGCTGACTTGAAAACCATCAATGTTAACTGTTCCGGCAACAGGCCCAATTTGAATTGAACCGCTTGCATTACTGGAAGAAATAATCGATTCATTTCCTACTCGACCTCTTGCATCAACGCCATATCTCGCGCCTCTAAACGTAAGAGCTTTAGTGACCAACACCGTTTCAGCGTAAGTTCCAACATCAACATAAATAATATCACCAGACGATGCAATGGATATTGCATGATTGATTGTTAAAAATGGAGCAGCGGCTGTTCCTGGATTGGCGTCATTTCCTACGGCACTTGTGTATACGTCACCAGCTGTAGAAGCATCGTTGACGTAATAAGGTTGTGCAAAACTCATACTCGTTATGACAAGTAAGAGCAACGCCAAAAAAGTTAATTTGTTTTTCATAAGCACCCTCTTTGAGGTTTATAAAATATTTTGTTTCGGCTGTCGGCTGTTTTCAGTAAAGAACCAAAAACTTTACTACTTGCTAATTGTCTGCTAATTTCAATTCATGAGTCTACTCTAAAAAGGTATTTCAGTAGCCAAAGAGTTTCGATTCCGGTATAAATTAGCAATAGCAACATTTGAAAATGACCTTTTTAGATTCGCCTCATTCATGTAAAATAAATTACATGAAATGCATACAGGGCAAGACCAACGATAATCAGAGACATTATAAAAACCGTCGCAGTGATTCTCTTCATGGTATTACACCTTTTTAGAAAATCAAAAATAAATGCTGCAAAATATTTTGCTGTTCTGGTTAAAGAGGTTTGATGCATAAGGAATGAAACAAACGAAGTGTTTCATAAGCACCCTCTCTAACATTGTAAAACTGCGGCTGGTACATTTTTTTGAAAGAACCTATGAATAAAACTCTTAACAAATATCTACAATGTTCTTTCTTTGTATATCGGCTGGAAACTGTATGAAAACTAACGCTCTAAATTTCAATAATCAAGAAAAATGTATTTTAAAAATTAATTACTGGGATAAAGTGTCTTTTAAATCGACAGTAAGCAAAAAACTCTTTTAAGTTGATTTAAAATAAAAAGAGCCGCGGCGTGCGGCTCCAAAGAATTTTCAAACTAGTAAATGAATCATCCGAAGAACGTGCTTGCAACGTTGAACAAATTCAGATCCACTGTTTTTAATTGCCCAACGGCTTCTTCTAAACTAACAGCAACAATTTCAGTTCCTTTCAGCGCAGCCATCTTTCCCCAATTGCCTTTTTCAACTAGTTCTGCTGCAAAAATTCCAAAACGAGTTCCAAGAACTCTATCGAACGCAGTTGGACTTCCGCCTCGTTGAATATGACCAAGCACTGTAGAGCGGGTTTCAAACCCGGTTCTCTTTTCGATTTCTTCGGCAAGAACATTTCCGATACCGCCTAACCTTACATGTCCGAACGAATCCGTTTTCATACTGCTCAAGATGAATGATCCATCTTTGTCAGTCTTCTCTTCGGTTTGAAGTTTTGCACCTTCGGAAACTACAACAATGCTGAAGCTTCTGCCTTCTGAATGTCTCTTCTTTAAAACTGAACTAACTTCTTCAATATCGAAAGGTTTTTCTGGGATTAGGATAATATCCGCGCCGCCTGCAATACCGGAATAAACCGCAATCCAACCGGCGTGTCTTCCCATAACTTCAACAACTATTACGCGGTTATGCGATTCAGCAGTTGTGTGAAGTCTGTCGATGGCTTCTGTTGCAATGTTAACGGCAGTATCGAAACCAAAAGTAAAATCCGTTCCGTATAAATCGTTATCGATCGTTTTGGGAACGCCGACAACTTTTAATCCGGCTTTGAAAAGTTTAGCTGCAATACCAAGTGTGTCTTCACCGCCGATAGCAACTAGTGCATCCATCCCAGCTTCGCTCATATTCTTAATTACAGTTGCTTCGCCGTTCGGAATTTTATAAACGTTAGTTCTCGAAGTAGCCAAAATAGTTCCGCCGCGATGAAGGATTCCGGAAACAGAATCTCTATTCAATGGAACGAAATTTTTCTCAAGTATTCCTCGCCAGCCTTCCTTGATGCCAACTATTTCATGACCATCTTGGATAGATTTTCTCACGACTGCGCGGATAACCGCGTTCAACCCCGGACAATCCCCTCCACCAGTCAGTACTCCGATTTTCATTTATTCATTTTCTCCGAATTATTATTAATGAGTGATTAAACTAATTTTAAATTGGCAAACTTAGAAAGCAGTTGCTTAGTGCCATGCTGTTCAAATGCAATGGTAACTCTTTGCATGTCGCCCGTTCCAATTATCTGAAGAATTTTTCCCATACCAAAAACAGCATGGGTAACACGGCTGCCGACACGTAACGACCTTCTATCTTGATCAAAGTCATCGTAACTTTCCTGGTAGAACTCATCATAGAACGCTTTCTTTTTCCTACCGGCTTTCTTTCCACCGGCACCATTTACTTCTTCGTATGTCGATTCGTCTAGTTCATCCAAAAATCTAGATTTACTTTGATAAGCAACTTCTCCGAAACGATAACGTGAACGCGCGTAACTAAGGAACACTTTTTCTTTTGCACGGGTCAGCGCTACATAAAATAGTCTCCGTTCTTCTTCTAATCTTGAATCATTATCAAACTTTGGGCTTAGCGGAAAAATATCTTCTTCGCAGCCTGTAACAAAAACAATCGGGAACTCAAGTCCCTTCGCGCTGTGAATTGTCATCAGTGTTACGGCATTAGCTTTTTCATCATACATATCCACGCCGGCAACCAGCGAGACTTCGGAAAGAAAATCATCCATTGTAGCATCTGGATTGGATTTACTGTATTCTTGAACAGCAGAGACCAATTCTTGAATGTTATCATAACGAGCTTTTGATTCCGGAGTACCCTCTTCTTTGTAAACCCTAACAATTGCCAACTCATCAACCAGGGCAGCAGTTAATTCTCCAATCGAAAGTTTTTCTTTCAAACCGATATATTTATCAAGCAACAATTTGAATTGCTTAACATTTTTTTGGATTCTCTCTTTCACTTCAATCACTTCGAACACGCGGGCCATAGTTGCAAAGAGCGATAGATTTAATTTGCGGGCAAATGCAATCATCTTTGTAATCGATGTATTTCCGATGCCCCGCTGAGGAAAATTCATGATGCGAAGCAGACTTTCTTCGTCATTCTGATTTGAGATAATTCTCAAGTACGCAAGTATGTCCTTAACTTCTTTTCTTCTATAGAATTCCACACCGCCGACTATTTTGTACGGAATTTTTTCGCGGCGCAATGCGTCTTCCAAAGCACGCGATTGAGAGTTTATTCTATAAAAAATTGCAATATCATTGAGAGAAAGTTTACGAGAAGAAATTTCTTTCTTTATTCTTTTGGCAATTTGAAACGCTTCATCTTTTTCATCGGACGCTCTGATGATCGAGAGTTCTTCCCCGTCATTATTTTCCGTCCACAAAGTTTTCGGAATTTGTCCCGTATTATTTTTGATTACAGAATCTGCCGCAGCGAGGATAGTTTTAGTTGATCGATAATTTTGTTCAAGGCGAAAAAGTTTTGATCCTTTAAAATCTTTTTTGAAGTTGAGCATATTTTTAATTTCTGCTCCACGCCAGCTGTAAATACTCTGAGCATCATCGCCAACAACACAAACCCTGTCTTTATTCGGACTTAAGAGTTTCAACAATTCGTACTGAGCCTTATTCGTATCCTGATATTCATCAACCAAAATGTACTTGAACATTTTTTTGTATTTGCTAAATACTTTCTCGTTCCCTTCAAACAGTTCAATCGGTTTCAAGAGCAAGTCGTCAAAATCCATCGCATTGTTTTCGAACAAACGTTTATTGTACTCGGCGTAAATTTCAACAAATCTTTTGTCGGAGATTGTTACCGCAGAATTTTTTGAAAAATCTTCCGGTGTTATCATTTGGTTTTTCAAAAAGCTTATTCTATGCTGAACGCCGTTCGGAGTTAGGTTTTCCAAATTGATGTTCAAAATTTGCATGATGTTGCTGACAAGCGAACTAGAATCTTCACGATCATAAATTGAAAAGTTTGGGCGGTATTGAAGTTTATCCGATTCAATTCTTAAGATGCGGGCAAAAATGGAGTGAAAGGTTCCCATCCAGAGTTCCTCGGCTTTGCGACCGATCAGACCGCGGATTCTCTCTTTCATTTCCTTTGCTGCTTTGTTCGTAAAAGTAAGCGCCAAAATGGTTGACGGCTCCATACCTTTTTCGATCAAAAAAGCTATTTTATGCGTTAAAACACGCGTTTTTCCCGATCCTGCACCGGCTACAATCATGTGCGGACCTGAATTATACTGAACGGCTTTTTGCTGTTCTTCGTTGAGTTGGTTTAGTATTTTCATTGAATGGTTGTTTTTTTGGTCGGTAAATATACAAAAAACTGGAAGGATTTTACAATTTTATTTCAGCGCAACACGCCGGCGCATCACCTGTGTCATTATTCCAACACAGCAGACAAAAGCAATTTTTGGTTTTCAGATTAATAGTTTTCCGTTTTTCATTACCAAATTGCCGTCAAAATAAACAGTTGGTTTTCTAACAACGCCGTCAAGATGAATAGGAATATCAACCGAACCGCCCATTGACTTGTTGTCCCCCAATGCAATATGAATTGTCCCCATGACTTTTTCATCTTCCAACAAAACGCCGCTCAACTTTGCTTTGTAATTCGTTCCAATTCCAAATTCGGCAATGTTACGCGCCAAGTCTCCGTATTTGTCGAGAACAGCGTTCAATCTTTTTGCTTGAGGTCCGCCGGTAATATTGAATGCCAATCCATCCCTCACTTCAATTTTTATCGGCTTGCCTTTTATCACGCCGATGCCAGCCATTGAACCGTCAACAAAAAATATTCCGTTCGATTTTCCTTCGAGCGGTGCAAGATACGCTTCTCCCGTTGGAAGATTTCCGCTCTCACCTTTTTTATGAAAAAGTCCTTTGCTTGGCAACGCATTTCTTCCGGTAATGTCCATTTGAATATCGGTACCGATTGCGGATGTTACTCTAACATGATTCACGTTATCAAGAATTTCTTTCAGCTTAATTGTGAGCGCTGCAATTCTTTTGTAATCGGCATTCAATCCGCGAATCATTATCTCTTCTGTGATTCCGGGAAAAGTTGCAACCCTTGCACCTAATGCCGAAGCATTTCTCCTTGCGTTTGTATGCGTGAGAGATTTTGCAGTCGGGCACAAAACAACATCGAACATTTTCATCAGCTCGGCAATTTGGTTTGGCGGTTCTTGTCCGTGCATCTCTCTTGATTTCATTTCAACGAACAATGATTCGTGACCTAACCTCAACGCACTCTGGTATAGTGAGTAACCGATTTTTCTTTTAAACTCGTCTGTAACAATCAAGACGGTTTCGTTTTTCTGCGTGCCCATGCAATCGCGAACTGCGATTGTGGAAGCTTTGTCTAATTGTGAAAGTTTCATATTCATTTTTTTAAAGTGGGAATCCGATGTTAAGTTGCACGGCTGCGCTGAAGCCGCCTCTTTCTATTGCGTTCTTATTGGTACTTGGCGGCGGAATCACAACATTAGTACCACCGCTCATTTTATCAATTTGAACAACAGTGTAGCCTGCAGTGCCTTCTACAGAAACGTAATCCGGAATTATATGAAGTATCAAACCGGAACCGACAAAGTAACCAACTTTGCTTTTATCCGGTTTAAATTTTACGATACCTTGCGAGACACCGCTCAAAAAATATTCTTGAGAATACTCGGAGTTATAGAACAGAACATTTCCTTCAACAATTTTCCAATCGAGAAGCGAGAATAGTGAAACGCCGAAATCAATTCCGACTCCCCAATGGTTCATATCCAATTCATAGTTCTGTTTAACGGTTCCGCTCTGGTCTTGCGCTGTGAGGCTTTGGGCTTGTTTCAAAAACTGGTAATAACCTTTTGCCGTGATAAACAATCCATGAAACTTCGCTCTGAAAATATTCGCGCCGATTCTGTATCCGGTGAGTTTCTTAAATTCTATTTTGTTGGCGGGATCAATAAGTACGGTCTGTGAAAGGACAAATGAGTTCACTCCGTCAGCATTGTATTCTTGCTGGGAATATCCGGCATAGAAACCGCTCAAACCTAAACATCCGAAACCGAACGTTTGTGCGGTCGAAACCCTCCACGTAACGAGCATTAAAAGGATCAGAAAATATTTCAAGAAGTTAGATCGCATTAGTCAGTTGTAATTACTTGAATACAATTTAATAAAAATTATTCTGTTTTGGCGATCCCTTTTTCCAGCCCGTGTCCATGCGGTCCCATCTCGCTTCGGCGCAGCAAGAATGCGAAAAGTAATCCGATAAATCCCAACGAAGAAAAAATCCACATTCCCATTGTGTAGCCGCCCGAGAAATCGTTAGCCCACCCGATCAAGAAATTGAATCCTGCTAAACCAATATTTTGGATCATCGTCATCAAGCCATATGCGGTACCAAGTTTTGCTTCATCGACAATAATTGCAACGCTTGGCCACATTACAGCCGGTATTAACGAGAATGCAATTCCCATCATTGCCATAGGAACATAGAGCGAAACTTTTGTATAAGCCATCAAAAGATAAACCGGAACGAGAAGCAGTGAGCCGAACATCATCAGCAGAGAACGCTTGCCGACATAATCAGCCATCAAACCGAAAAGAGGTGTTAGCAGCATTGCCGAAAGTGTAAGCATGCTTGAAAGAAATCCTCCCATTTCTCTTGTTGTGCCGTGCGATTCCATAAAAAACTTTACTGCAAAAGTTTGAAATGGAAATATTCCGGAATAAAATGTTACGCACAGCAGAACAACAAACCAGTATGAAGTTGAGAAACTGAAAATTTCTTTGAAATTAATTTTGTCTTGCTTGGGAACCGGGCGCAATGAAAAACTTTTCTCAGCGTATGAATCCATTCCCCAGTAGATGATAACCGATGCAACTGCAATTACTCCTGCACCGACGGATATCATCAGCGGATGCTGCCAGTATTCGTAGAATGATTTTGCCCATGTTGGAGAATTGAGAGCAGCGAACGAACCGAGTCTTGCCAACGTAAGGTTCAAACCGAATGCAAACGAAAGTTGCTTTCCTTTGAACCATCTTCCGATAACAGTTGTAACTGCAACGATCATCGACTCGGCTCCCAAACCGAAAATCAAACGACCGGCAGCCATCCATGCTAGTGTGCTTGAGGTTGCGGTTATTGTTACGCCGATTAAACAAAGCACAGTAAAAATAAATGTTGAAATCCGCGTACCGATCTTATCTATTATAATGCCGCCGATTAGAACCATGAAAACATTCGGCACACTGTAAATTCCTTGCAGCAGTCCAATATCCGAATCGGTAAACTTTAATTGTTTGGCAAGCAGATCTGCGAGCGGACTGATGCTGTCATAAATATAGTAGTTGCCAAACATTGCAAGACTAACGAACAAAAGAATCATCCAGCGGAATAATGTTCCGGGTTCGGGTTTAACTACAGTTTCATTTTCCATAAGCTCTCTTGTTATCCTAAATCATGATCTTGATTATGATCATGATCTTGATCATGCTCTTGCTCTTGATTTACTCTTGAAGGAGAGCAAGATCACGAGCAAGAGCAAGAAATTGTTTAATAGTTGGTTGGAATTTTTTTCAAAGTATTAGTGAGCAATTCCCAGAATTTTGTGACGGTGCTGATTTGTACTTTTTCATCCGGCGAGTGAGCTCCCATAATTGTCGGACCGAACGAAATCATATCCATATCGGGATAACGTTCTTTTATAATTCCGCATTCAAGTCCGGCATGAATAGCTTTTACTTCAGGCTCTTTGCCGTACGAATCTTTGTAAACATTTTTCAGAACCGAAAGAACCGGAGAATTGATATCCGGTTTCCATCCGGGATAACCATCGGCTTGTTTCACTTCCGCCTTAGCCATTTTGAAATGCGCCGTGACTGTATTTGAGATGTCTATCTTTTCGGATTCAACCGAACTGCGCTGACTCAATGTTACGTCAACAACTTTTCCTTTGGTAACAACAACGGCAAGATTTGTCGAGGTCTCAACCAGTCCTTCGATATCGGCGCTCATTTTAATTACGGCATTCTGAACCGTGTAGAGTGAATCGATCAAATGTCCCGCGGTGTTTTTGTCCATTACTTTCAATTTCGATTTTGATTCGGTAGCCGTAACGTTTAAGTTAGGTTCAACGGAAGCTAATTCCGATTTTACAACGTCGTTGTATTGAGCGACAAAGTTTTGAAAATCTGCTGAAGATTTTTTGGCAACACGAACAACTGCGAAACATTCGCGTGGAATAGCATTGTGTTTGCTGCCGCCGTTAATACTTGCTAAGCGGATTCCGAATTTGTAATTCAATGCGTGAAGAAGTCTAGACATAATTTTTATCGCATTGCCTCTTCCCGTGTTGATGTCGAGTCCGGAATGTCCGCCTTTTAATCCGGCAACTTTAATTTCAAACGCGACTGAATTTGCCGGAACATCATTCTGAGTGAACTTAAATTTCACATAAGTGTTCTGTCCACCGGCACAGCCAATGTAAAGTGCGCCGTCTTCTTCGGAATCCAGATTCAATAAAATCTTTGCTTTCACGAATCCGGGTTTCAATGATTGAGCGCCGAACAATCCGGTTTCTTCATCCAGCGTAAACAATGCTTCAACTGGTCCGTGTTCAATATTTTTGGATTCCATCACGGCAAGCGCTGCGGCGACACCGATACCGTTATCGCTTCCCAATGTGGTACCTTTTGCTTTCACCCAATCACCGTCAACATAAGGCTGAATAGGATCTTTGTCGAAGTCGTGAGCAACGTCGGCATTTTTTTCTGCAACCATATCAAGATGACCTTGCAGAACAACCGGCGTTAAATTTTCTTTGCCGGGTGTTGCCGGTTTACGTATCACGACATTTCCAAATTCATCACGCGCGTATTCGAGATTGAGTTTCTTTGCAACTGAAACTACATATTGTGCAACCTTCTCTTCTTTTCTTGAAGGACGCGGATACTTGCACAATTCTTCGAAATGATTCCAAACCAATTCCGGTTTGAGATGGCCTAAAATTTCTCCCATAGTTATTCTCCTTCCTTTAATAATTCTGTAAATGTGATTAATCTCTGTTCGTAAAGTTGAGTTATGTAACGCGAAATTCGATTTTCAACTTCTTGAAATCCATCCCCAAATTTTTCCATCATCCGTTTAGAAATTGTCCCGACAGTTGATTCCCCATCCATGTTCAGCCAGACGAACGAACCATATTCATCCAGTTTCAACTTTACATCGGGAGATTTCATCATCGGCACAAAATATTTTACAATAAATTTCTTTTTGAATTTCGGAATTATCACCGTCACACGGGAATCCAAATCCGTCTCATACGAATACATTCGAACAGGCGTTAACTCTAAAGCGTTTTTACCTTTCAATATTTTTCTGCGTTCCCGAAAACTTAGCGGCATAGGATTTCCTTAAATGAAATGTCCCGGCTCTGACACCGGGACATCATTGAAAATTACATGGATACGTGAGGAGCAGCAGGTTCATCCGGACTTCCTGCATGCTTAACCGGTATTTTGATTAGATACCAGGCAATGAACGCGAACACAATTAAGCTTATCCAGAAAGACGGCGTTTCGAAGAATGCAAATATCGGAATCTCCCAGAATGCGAACGCCGCAAACAACAAGCCGATAAGTGCCTCACCGGCAATCAATCCAGCAGCAAGCAGTATTCCGTTATTTTCAACTCTCGATTTTTGAGCATCGTTGAATTTTCTTTTCTCGCTGATTCTATCAACGACACCTTTAATTAAACCGCCGACAAAAATTGCGAACGTTGTTCCGAGCGGTAAGTACATTCCAACCGAAACAAGCATAGGACTTTTTACATTCATCATGATGAATGCAACACCCATCAACATTCCAACCAGGATAAGAATCCATTCCATTTGTCCTTCAACAATTCCTCTTGATAAAATTGCCATTAGACTTGCTTGCGGTGCCGGTAAAGCTTCTCCGCCAAAACCGGTTCCGCCTGCTTTAATATTTCCTTCATGCAAAATGAACAATGGTATAAACATCACTGCAGCAGCGATAAATACTCCGAAGATATCTCCGATCTGCATTTTCCAAGGAGTACCGCCGAGAATGTGTCCGGCTTTCAAGTCTTGCAGCATTTCTCCGGCAACAGCAGCAGCAACGCAAACAACTGCGGCAACGCCTAAAACTGCGGCAACGCCTTCGGTACCTTTCATTCCCAATGCAACCATTAACAATGCGGCAACAACAAGAGTTGATAAAGTTAAACCGCTGATTGGATTATTACTTGAACCGATTATGCCTACCAGATAACCGGAAACTGCTGCGAAGAAAAATCCGGCGATGATCATTACAACAGTTGCAACCAATGCTGCAATTACGTCATGTGCGAAGAAGTTATAAATGAAAAATGTCGCGACGCCAACCAAAAGAATTCCAATCATAATCCATTTGAACGGAATATCTTTATCTGTTCTCGCGGTTACAACTTCAGTTCCGGATGCTGCTTTTTTTGCATCGCTGACCGATCTTGCTATTCCTGTCATTAAACTTTTTCTCATTCTCCACAATGTAAAACCGGCTCCAACCAACATTCCGCCAATCGCAATCGGTCTAACATAATCTTTCCAAACTTGAATGATTGTTCCTTGCATATCCATACCGGTCATTGGTGTGTTGCCAAACTTAAAATAAGCGATCATGGGTGCAAGTAATCCCCATGCAAGTACACCGCCGCTAAAGTTTAATGCGGCTAATTTTGGACCGATAATGTATCCGACACCCATGTAAGCCGGGCTAACATCCGGAGAACGGAACAAGATACTTCCTTTTGTAAGCGAGATTAATTTATCTGCCGATGTTGCAAATAATTTGAATTGACCCAATGCTTGAATCAAAGCACCGACGCCCATAGCGCCGAATAAATATTTTGAACCGGAGCCGCTTCTTTGTCCGGCTTTATGAATTTCAGCCGCTGCGACTGATTCCGGAAACGGAAGCTCCGCGTCTTCGACCATGACTCTTCTTAACAACGCAACGAACATAATACCCAATACACCGCCTGCAAACATGATGGCAGCTGAAACAACATAATTTCCTGTTGTGAAAAACGGATTCCATATTCCAGCAATATAAAAAGCCGGGATAGTAAAAATTGCACCGGCTGCTATCGACTCCCCTATCGAACCGACAGTTCTGGCAAAGTTTTCTTCCAAAACTGTTCCTTTGAATAATTTAATTATCGCCATTCCGATTACTGCAGCGGGATAAGTTGCCGCGATTGTCATTCCGGCTTTCAAACCGAGATATGCATTTGCTGCGCCAAGAATAACTGCCAAAATTAAACCGATGATTAAAGCTCGGACGGTGAATTCAGCCATGTTTGTTTCCGAAGAAACGAATGGAACATGTTTCTTTTGTTCCGCCATAATGTTCTCCTGTAAATGGTGAGATATTTTATTAAATAATTCTCAATCCAACAATAATTTAAGATGCCGACTAATATAAATAGGTAAAATTAACTGAGCAACCATATAATTGAGTAATTGAGAATTACGAATTTAGAATTGCGAATGATTAAAAAACTTATATCAAATTGAAATTAATTCTCAATTATCAATTCTCAATTGGCAATTGCTCTTCAAAATTCCATTTTCCTCATTCCAATATGACAAATAGCGAAATCATATTTCACCGGATCGTTTGGATCGAACTTCGTTAGCTTCTGCGTGATCTCTTCAGCCATTTTCCACGAAGTCGTTTTTTGTTTTGTTAGTCCTAACTGTTTGCAGATTTTGGCAACATGAGTATCCACCGGAATTACAAGTTGTGAAGGAGAAAATTCCTTCCACAATCCGAAATCGAGCTCATCTTTTCTGATCATCCAACGCAAAAACAGATTCATGCGTTTGCATGCGCTTCCTTTCATCGGATCCGGCGACATAAATTTCAAACCTTGAGTTAATTTTCCTTTATCAAGAAGAAACGAATTAAAATGTTCGGTGAAAAATGCGATTGTGTTTTTAAGATTAACATCTTTGTCAAAGTAATATAGAAGGAATAAATAATTTAGTGAGCCGTAACTTGTATAAATTTTGTTGAGCGCATAAAACATCCTCGCAATATCTTCGGTGGTGTAAAAGCGGTGTTTTATTTTCGCAAACTTCTTCAGACCGGATTCGTAATTGTATTTCATCACAAAACGGTGCGGCTCTTTGATAATGCTGTGAACTTTTTCCAGCGTATCGTTGATCTGTTTAACATTTCCGTATGCGAATATGGACGAGATAAATGCGCTGATTTCTATGTCATGAAAATTTTTGAAGCGGTGAGGAAATTCAAGCGGGTCCGGAGAGATTTGCAAGAAATCGAAATACTTGTAATGATATTCTAGTTTCTTCTTGAGCGCAGATTCTTTTGGTGATAAAGACAATAGTTACTCGGGATTTATTTTATCAATACCATTTTCTTATTTGCAACATAATCATTTGGCATTAGAAATAAACCTTTGCGTACAGCCACAAATCGTAAATTCCCAAACAAGCCAGTGCGATGGATGAAAGTCCGAGAAGAAAGCGGCTAGGAAAATCACTGCGACAAAAATTCTTTTGTTGATCATTTTATCACCCGGTGAGATTTTGTAGTTTAAAATAGAAAATTTGAAAGACAATTTTACTAAGCGGTTAAGGTCCATATATTGATTGTATTACTTTAACTTTTGGACTTAGGTTATTCGACTTTGGACTAATTCGCCGAGGCGAACCAATGAGAAAAAGTTTATAACAAGAAAAAGCTAATAGGGCTTCAGCTCAATAATTCTTAACCACCACGCAAAAAGATTATTACATGATTAGAATTAACAAAAATATTTCAGTCAAGGAAAGTGAGTTAACATTCAACTTTATTCGTTCGTCCGGACCGGGCGGACAAAACGTAAACAAAGTTGCAACTGCTGTCCAATTACGATTCGATATAGCTTCTTCTAAATCACTGACTGAAGAAGTGAAGGCAAGATTAAAATCTATTGCCGGAAGAAAAGTAACTAAAAATGATGTCTTGATTATCGAAGCCAACCGGTTCAGAACACAAGAGAAAAATCGTCAGGATGCGGTAGCAAGATTTATTGAGTTGATTGATAAATCTTCTCACAAAAAGAAACATAGAATTAAAACAAATCCGTCGGGTGCGTCCAAGCAGAAAAGAATTGAAACCAAGAAAAGACAAAGCGAAAAGAAAAAAATGAGAAAGTATTCAGAGCGGTCGTGATCTTGATGTAGCGGTCAAGGTCCATACCTTAACTGGGTCACTCTAACTTTCATCAAGTTTACCCGCCATCTTTATTGGCGGGGATTGGTCTCTTAACTAGGGGACTATCACAAAATTATTATGAATTATCTTGTAGTAGTTTTTCGACTTGAGATTGGAGTTTAGGCAACTGAGTTGAAATAATTCCCCAGATTATAACATCATCTACTTTATCATATCCATGAATAACCCAGTTCCTTAAATCCACAATTTTTCTTGCATTTTCTATTGGGAAGTTATCATCAATCTTCAACAGTTGCCCCGCCGCTTCTCCGATAATTTCCAGTTCTCGCTCAACTGCTCTTCGAAGAAGTTTGTTGCTAAGGTAGAATGTAAAATCTTTTTTATCTCCAAGATACTCAAGAATTGAATCTATTGAAGTTTTGATATCATACAAGTATTTATTTATCTCAAGATTCATACAAAGCCAATTTGCTCTGGTTTACACTTTGAATAAAAAAAGGATTTTGTAAAGATTTCTCGGTAACTAAATCTATCTTTTTATTGAAAAGTTCTTGCAGTTTATTGTGGATAGTAAAATAGTTTTCCGTATAGTCTTCAATTGAAAGTTCATTTGAGAAACTAATTAAAAAATCTAAATCGCTATCCTCATTAAACTTACTTGTTGAACCGGAACCAAACACATATAAACTTTTGACTCCATAATGCAAACAAAGTTCTTTTATAAATTCCAATTTTTCACTAATAATTTTATTCATCGGAATTACTCATAATGTTACAACAAATATATGAGTTTTTGAATTCTTTAGCTGGTAGAGACGGGCCATCAGCCTCGGCAAGACTGAGTCTTGACGGGTGGCGCGTCTTTACGTAATGACTACAAATCCAATTCTTCTTGGTGAGATTGTTTCCCTTTCTTAGTCGCTGCTTTGAACGTAATATTCACAGACGGAAGTTTCGGTCGCTTGTTCTTAAAATAATCTTTGAGAGTTAGAATCTGTAAACGCGGATATTGAAAACCCGGCACTTGAACAAACCCGGAACCGGCTACCGTATCCAGCATCGGCTTGGTTGGATTTTCGATTGTTAGAAAAACTCCGAGCTGGCATTTATGTTTATCCATTGCGCCAACAAGCGCATCGATATCTTTCGATTGAATATGCGTTCCGCCTTTAACTTGGAAACCGACTTTGATTGTTTCATTCCCTTTTTGATCAACAAGATATTGACCGACACCGTCAATTCCTTTGTCCGCGCCTTTTGTTCCAAAAGTTGTAGAGAAAACTTCGAACTCCGTGAGCCACCAATCTTGAAACGCATTCGGATTTTGTCTCCACAATTCTATTGCGCTCTGTTCGTCGGTCGGCGTTCCGCGTACTTCAAAACTGTTTAGATGGCTTCCGTACGTGTCATTCAATCTTCTTTTGATAAGTGAAATTGCAATCGGAGAAATATCAATTCCAATCCAGTTGCGGTGAAGCGATTCCGCGGCATCGATTGTGGTTCCGCATCCGCAGAAAGCATCAAGCACCGTGTCCCCTTCGTTGCTGCTTGCTTGAACTATTCTTTCCAACAACGCTTTTGGTTTTTGTGTCGGATAACCGAGACGTTCTTTCGCTTGTGAATTAATAGGAGAAATATCGTCCCAAATATCAGGAACAGCTTGACCAGGTAACTCGTCAAGGTATCTTTTCAGCTGGGGTATCTGACTTTTTTTATATATGTATCCATTCCGATCAAGCTCTTTCATTTTTTCTTCTGTAAACCGCCAAGGCTTTTTGACGCTGCAAAATTCATATATTGGCCCGCGACCACCTGGTGGATTCAAATTATCAAGTCTAAACCTTCTGTCATTTTCATCACGGTATGTGAATTTACTCTCGATATACTCTTCTTCGTAATCTTTCACTTGCTTGTTAAAAATAAAATTCTCGGATTTTGCATAGAACAAAATGCGGTCACTTATGGTGCCGAATCTTTTTGCATCAGCATGAAAATTAAATCGCTTCCATAAGATTTCGTTTAAGAAATTGCTTTCTCCAAAAATTATGTCACAAACGGTTTTCAAATAATGACTCATAGTCGGATCGCAGTGAAGATAAAAACTTCCGGTAGGTTTGAGAACTCTGTGAAGTTCAAGCAAGCGCAGACTCATCATAACCAAATACGGAAAAGCGTGCGGCGCAACTTTCTGGTAAACTATGAGAAGTGCCCAAAGGTTTTCATTTTCAAGAGTGTGAAGCTCGGTAAGAGAATCTTGAATGTTCGTCAAAGTCCAAGTGTCTTCAAAAGCAATGCGCTGAGTTTGAATTTCTTTATCATCGAAGAAAATATTGTAATCGCGCTTGCTGTTAAACGGCGGATCGATATAGATAAGGTCCACGGATTCGTCTTTGATATTCTCGCGCAGAACGTTCAGGCAATCGCCAAGGTAAAGATGATTCATATTTTTTGGTGAGTTGTTAATGATGGTTTCAACTTATACTAATAAAATTTTTATGTCAACATAAAGTTTCAAATTCTTCCTTCCATTAAAAATAGATTTTCGCACCTATCCACAAATCGTAAATTCCCAAACACGCTAATGCGATGAATGAAAGTCCGAGAAGAGAGCGGCTGACATTTGCCGGTAGTTTTTTCAGCGATCCGAAAATAATTATCATCACCGCCAGACAAACAACAAGCGTTCCGTAAAAACTTACTAGCAGAGAAATTCCGTTTGCCGGAGACTCGCGCCACCCTTTCAGCAGAAGCGGTCCCATCACCAAACTCCAGCCTATGTAAGGTGACGGATTCAAAAAATTTACGACAGTTGCGGTAAACAAACTTTTCGCACAGGAATTTTTGTCTGCAATTTTTTCAGCATCAAATTCTTTCCACGATTTCATTGCGCCGTATGATAGATAAAGAAGAAACAATCCGCCGGCAAGCTGTAAAATATTAATGAAAGAATTTGGAACGTTGGTTAACAAAAGGAGAACCAAAATAATTATCGGTCCGTCGCTTATTAACGGTGCAAGAGATGCGGGAAGTGTGTGGCGCCATCCTTTGCTGATTGATCGGGAAAGAAGGTAGGTGAAAAGCGGTCCGGGTTGAACCGCTGCAGCAAAAGCGTAAGTAATTCCAAAAGTAATGTAGTAGATCATAAACGATTAATTATTGCTCGGCAAACTCTGCAAGCTTAAACTGACTTAAGATTGCGTGGAGTTTGAATAGTTAGCGAAGCAATGAAAGTAGATTTTGCCAAAAGTTCGCTTTTTTCTTTTTCGGTTAAGCTTTCCAAATAAAGTTCAGCTGCTTCGTTAATATTTTTCAACGCCTCTTCAAAAGTTTCCCCTTGACTGAAACATCCCTTGAGATCGGGAACGAAAGCAAAATAACCATTTTCATCTTTTTCAATTATTGCATTTATCTGCATTGAATTCTCTGAACAGACTTACTATTCATATTAACAGGCACGGACAAGTTATCAAACGCAATGATCTCAAATAGATTGTTTGACGCCGTTAATTTTTCCCTTTCGTCAGCGCGATCATTTCTTTAACAGCCTTTTCTATGCCGACAAATACCGAGCGCGCGATTACTGCTTGCCCGATACTAACTTCATCTATTTCGTTTATGGCAACAAACTCTTTTATGTTGATGTAATTCAAACCGTGTCCGGCGTTTACACCAAGTCCAAGTTTCTTTGCGTGTTTGGCGCCAACGCGAATTCGTTCGAGCTCATCGTAGATGCCTTCTTCGTCAATAGCATTTGCATAATGACCGGTATGCAGTTCAACAAAATCTGCTTTTATTTCTGCCGCCGCATCAATCTGATTTAAATCCGGCTCAATAAAAAGTGAAACGGAAATTTCTGCTTCATGCAAACGTTCGATTGCGTAACGGACTTGTTTAATATTGTCGATAACATTCAAGCCGCCCTCAGTTGTAAGTTCTTGCCGTCTTTCCGGAACCAATGTTGCAAGTTCGGGCTGAACGTCGCATGCAATATTTATAATTTCTTCCACTGCTGCCATTTCAAGATCAAGCTTTGTTGTGATGAGTTCGCGAAGCAGTCTTACATCGCGCTCGTTGATATGTCTCCGGTCTTCACGCAGATGCACAACAATTCCATCCACACCGTATTGTTCCGCCATCAGCGCAAATGTTACGGGATCGGGCTGTGTTTCTCCCCTTGCGTTTCTAAGTGTTGCAATGTGATCTACGTTTAGACAGAATCTCATGGTTGACCTCTCCGAACCCCGCTTTTCATCTCCCCTTTTTGAAAGGGGAGACCGAGAGGGGTTCATTATATTTTGCAATTCTTTTACTTCACACTCAATTGCAGAAATTACTTTATCAATATTTTGGTTTACTTCCTTGTTTGTAAATCTAATAATTTTAAAAGCAAGAGATTCAAGAAAACTTTGCCGTTGTTTATCGTATTCAATTACCTCCCTACTCTCAAAATGTGAGTCACCGTCAATTTCAATTACAAGTTTCAAACGCGGACAACAGAAATCTACAACAAATTTACCAACACCAAATTGCCTGAGAAATCTTTCACCTAGAATTTGTCTTCTCCGAAGATTCATCCAAACAATTTTTTCACTAAATGTCTGATTGTTGCGGAGATACCTTCTTTTCTCTTTCTCAGATTTTTTGTTGCCTTTGCATTTTTCCGAATCCCCCTCTGTCCCCCTTTTTTGAAAAGGGGGATAACGTGAAACCAGGAGTAATTCACAAATCAAACTTAATTCCTTGAGCTAACGGAAGCTTCGTTCCAAAATTAATTGTATTGGTTTGACGCCGCATGTACTGTTTCCACGAATCGGAACCGGATTCACGTCCGCCGCCGGTTTCTTTTTCTCCGCCGAATGCACCGCCGATCTCGGCGCCGGAAGTTCCGATATTTACGTTCGCAATTCCGCAATCACTTCCCCAATGAGAAAGAAATTCTTCCGTCTCTCTCATGTCTGTTGTAAATATGGATGATGACAATCCTTGCACAACATCGTTCTGAATGTTAATCGCGTTTTGAACGTCGCCTTTGTATTTGATCAAGTAAAGAATCGGCGCAAACGTTTCTTCCTGAACAATCTTAAAATGGTTTTCGGCTTCGACAATTGCCGGTTTAACATAGCAGCCGGATTCGTAACCGGCGCCATTTAAAAGTTCTCCGCCAAAAATTATTTTGCCGCCTTCTTGCACTGCTTGTTTAAGCGCGTGTTTGAATTCTTCAACGGCGCCTTTATCAATCAATGGACCGACATGATTTTTTTCATTCAGCGGATCGCCGATTTTCAAACTTTGGTACGCTTTCAATAATGAATCTTTAACTTTTTCATAAATATCTTCATGAACAATCAACCGTCTTGTGGTTGTGCATCGTTGACCGGCTGTTCCAACCGCACCGAACACAACTGCAGGCACCGCAATTTTTAGATCTGCATACGCAGTCATGATTATCGCGTTGTTCCCGCCAAGTTCCAAAATGGATTTACCGAAACGTTTCGCGATCACTTCTGCTGCATGTTTTCCTATTGCGGTTGAGCCGGTAAGAGAAATCAACGGAATTCTTTTGTCGTTGAGAATTCTTTCACCAACAGTCGAGCCTTTTCCGATTACCAAAGAGAACAAACCTTCCGGCAAATTGTTTTCAACAATCACATCGCTCAAAATATTCTGAACGGCAATTCCGCAGAGCGGAGTTTTGGACGACGGTTTCCAAAGATTTGCATCGCCGCAAACAGTAGCCAAAGCGGCATTCCACGCCCAGACTGCAACCGGAAAATTGAAAGCTGTAATTATTCCAACAACGCCCAACGGATGGTATTGATCATACATGCGGTGTTTCTCGCGCTCGGACATCATCGTAAAACCGTACAGCTGCCGCGAGATTCCGACCGCGAAATCACAGATATCGATCATCTCTTGAACTTCGCCCAAACCTTCTTGCAATGATTTTCCCATTTCGTATGAGACGAGCGTTCCGAGCGGCTGTTTGAATTCTCTTAACTTGTGTCCGATCTGTCGAATTATTTCTCCGCGTTTCGGCGCGGGCACGGTTCGCCAAAATTTGAAAGCACTTTGTGCTGTCGTTATAATTTTTTCATAATCGGATCCGGAACATTGATAAACTTTTGCGATTAGTTTTCCATCTGTCGGTGAAACCACGCTAATCGTACCTTGATCTTTTGTCTCAAACCAATTTGTTCCCGTCGAAGCGCCGTAATTCTCATCCTTGATTCCAAGTACTTTTAGAAATTCCATAATTACCTCGTCACTATTAGATATGAAGAAAATATTTTGTGAGTAAAGTTAATAAGTTTGGATTCGGAATGGCAACATCGGAAATTGTGTACGATTATTACATGGGTCGGATGGAACCAATCGATGATTTTATGAAAGGGTATGAACCTTCAAAATATTTTGACGGAATTGTGTAATCGAGTTCAATTATTTCCTGCTTGGCATTTTCAAACAGAATTTTGAACGAAGTCAAATTTTCTTTCTCAAGTTTAAGCTGCGAGAAATAAATCTTAGAATGAACAAAAGTGACGCTGGTCAGATGATTGTCTTTGTATTTTGTTGCCATCAAACCTTTATAAAAATTAAGCTGAGCGCTCTTTGCTAAGCTCGTGTCTTTCGTTTCCACTTTGCCGACACTCAGCAGTCCATTTGTTGAATCGTTAAAAAAGACGTAAGTAGGCTTGTAGATAAAATTATCTTCAGGTTTAACCGCAGCGCCGCGCGACTCGATCTTTTTTGAAATTTGTGTCTGGCGCAGTTCCCATTTCATCGGTGGGTAGAATTTTATTCCCATATCATGATCAACAACTTCCATCCCGAGTTTCGATGTATCAAAAGAAAAATATTCGCTTGCATCGGCTTCGCTGTTTTTGCTTTTATTGCACGAAATTAGGATTATCGATGCAGCAAGCAAGATTACGGCGAGCATTTTTTGATATTTCATGTATCGAACCATTTGAAACTCTAATCCGGTATTATGAGAAGTTATTACTTCCGGCATTGAAACTGCGTTTAAATATAACTATCTTTTTATAGAAAATTTAACACGTTATGCTCATGTACAAAATATTTTTCAAAATAACCGGAAGAAAGAACCTCCGTAACTACCTCGTCTCCCGCTTCGAGCAAGTATTCTAAATACTCATCCATCTTTTCTATTCGTTTTAATTCACTAATCTTTTCACACTTTATTTGAGGTGGAAAATGATGGATACATCAATTCATATTTCGGAAAAAATAGATTCAGAAATAACTGCTCAAAACGTTCATTCTACTTTAGCAAAAAAAATGCTGGTCGATGGTTTCGAATTTGTGCTTGACCTAAACCGAAGCCATGGTCTAACAATAGTTGATGAAAAAAACGGTGACGAATATTTAGATTTCTTTTCCTTCTTCGCTTCAGCACCTGTTGGAATAAATCATCCGAAAATCAATACGCCCGAATTCCGTGAAGAACTTGCTATTGCAGCGATGAATAAACCGTCAAACTCAGATGTCTATACGGTTGAGATGGCAAAATTTGTTGATACTTTTTCAAGAATAGCTGTGCCGGAATCTTTCAATCATTTATTTTTTGTTGAAGGCGGAACGCTTGCAGTTGAAAACGGCTTGAAAGTTGCGTTTGATTGGAAGGTTAGAAAAAATTTCATTAAAGGTTACAAACAGGAACGCGGTCAGCAGGTAATTCATTTCCGCGAAGCATTTCATGGCCGTTCCGGTTACACAATGTCTTTAACGAATACCGATCCGGTGAAAATTGCTCACTATCCAAAATTTAATTGGCCGAGAATTACTAATCCAAAAATAAAATTCCCGCTTAATGATAATCTGAATGAAGTTCTGAAATTGGAACATCAGGCAATCGATGAAATTTATGAAGCTATAAAAAATAATCATGACGACATTGCGCTTATCATTATAGAACCGGTGCAAGGCGAAGGCGGCGACAACTTTTTCCGCAAAGAATTTTTTGAAAAGCTGCGCGAGATTGCCGATGAGAACGAAATTCTTTTGATGATGGATGAAGTCCAAACCGGAATCGGGCTAACCGGCAAAATGTGGGCACATGAATATTTTATTGAACCGGATATCGTTGCATTCGGTAAAAAGGTTCAGGTCTGCGGCATAATGGTTAATGACCGCATCGATGATATTTCAGAAAACGTTTTCAAAAAATCCAGCAGGGTCAATTCCACATGGGGTGGTAACCTAACAGACATGGTTCGTTCCCGCAAATATTTTGAGATCATTGAAGAAGAAAATTTGGTTGAGAATGCGCGCTTGATGGGAAATTATCTTTTGGAAAATCTGCTGGAAATTCAAAATGAATTTCCGGAATTAGTTTCTCAAGCGAGAGGATTAGGTTTGATGTGTTCGTTTGATCTTCCAAGTCCCGAACTCCGGACAAAATTCTTGAAGGAAATTTATCGCGACAAACTGATAATGCTCGGCTGCGGAGTTAGAACCGTTCGTTTTCGTCCCCCGCTCATAATTCAAAAAGATCAGATCGATCAAGGAATTAAAATTATAAGGAACGTTCTGCATAATTTTCAATAACGGAATTTCCACAGATGGTACAAGAAAAAGCTCCAAAGTCTTGGAGCTTTTTTTATATTTGTAAAAACTTAAATGCAAAATGGAAAAAGGTCGCTTATACGTTGTTGCAACGCCGATTGGAAATCTTTCGGACATAACTTTTCGCGCGATTGAAACGCTGCGCTCGGTCGATTTTATAATTTGTGAGGACACACGCGTAACTAAAATTCTTTTGGATCATTACGCAATTTCAAAACCTCTCCTTGTTGCCAACGCTCATAACGAAACAAAAATTGTGGAAAGGATTTTAGAAAAAATTGAAGCCGGAAATTCATGCGCTCTTGTCTCGGATGCCGGCACCCCATGTATTTCAGATCCGGGAGTTCGTTTGGTCAACAAATTAATCGCCGAGAATGTTATTGTCACCGGAATCCCCGGGGTCACAGCAGCTACAATGGCATTAAGCATAAGCGGATTGCCAACCGACTCATTTGTATTCGAAGGATTTCTTCCACAGAAAAAGGGAAGGCAGAAAAAAATATTGCAATTGGCTGAGGAAGAAAGAACTATAGTGCTTTATGAATCGACTTACCGGATTAAGAAACTCTTAGAAGAACTGAATCAACACATGTCGGAGCGTCAGATAGTTGTGGCGCGAGAACTAACCAAAAAATTTGAAGAAACCTGGCGCGGAACCGCTTCCGAATTGTTGAATTCACTACTATCAAGAAATACTAAGGGCGAATTTGTTGTTGTGATCGCTCCCCTAAAGTGGTTAAATTCAGCAGAATAATCTTATTCAGCATCGTACTGAACAAGAGAACGCACATCATATTTTTTCAGTTTGTCCCTACCGTGCAGAAATGTCAGTTCAATCAAAAAAGAAATTTGGACCACTTCGCCGCCCAATCTTTCAACGAGTTTGCAAGCAGCTTCCATTGTGCCGCCGGTAGCCAACAAATCATCGTGGAGCAAAACCTTGTCTCCAGTTTGAATTGCGTCTTTATGAATCTCAATCGAATCGGTGCCATACTCAAGTGAATAGCTTTCGGAAATGGTTTCTGCCGGCAACTTTCCCGGTTTTCTTATCGGGATGAATCCAGCTTTCAGTTTTTCCGCCAGCAAGCTACCGAGAATAAAACCACGGGATTCAATTCCAGCTACTTTAGTTATCTTTTTATTTTTTATAAAGTTATACAATTCTTCTGTTGCATCCCGCATCCCACCAGCGTTTTTCAAAAGCGTAGTTATATCTTTGAAAATAATTCCTTCCTTAGGAAAATTGGGGACGTCCCGAATCAAACTTTTGATATCCATATTCACTCCGTTTTATGATTGAGCTTCTATCAATTCTGAGTTTTCAAGTTCATGGAGATATGTAAGTAATAACTCTTCTATAGGAGCATATTCCGTCAACTTCATCAATTCTTGTCTAACTTTGTGCGAATTGTCTAAACCTTTCAAGTATCCGCTGTAGTACTTCCTAAAAGGAATAATCGCGGCTTTAGCATCCTTAATTTCCAGTTCGTAACGAAGGTGTTTCAATGCAGTATGAATTCTTTCATGAGATGAAACAACTTTGTATTCCATTCCGTCAAGCAAAGTTTTTGCTTCTCTGAATATCCAAGGGTGATCTATTGCGCCGCGTGCAATCATGACCGCATCGGCATTTGTTTCATTGAACGCTTTGACAACATCTTCAGCGGTAAATACTCCGCCGTTTAATGCAACAGGAATTTTTACCGCATTTTTTACTTTGGAAATCCAGCTCCAGTCAGGACTACCGCTGTGACCTTGTCCCCTCGTTCTGCAATGAACGGTTAATGCAGATGCACCGGCATCTTGAATTCTTTTTGCAACTTCCACAATATTAATTGATGATTCATCCCAACCGATTCTGGTTTTCACTGTAACAGGCAAGTTTACAACTTTCACGATCGATTCAACCATCTTCTGCATGTAGGGCGGATCTTTCAACAAACCGGCACCGGCGCCACGATGAGCAATCTTCTTAACCCAGCATCCGGCGTTTATGTCTATCAAATCCGGCCCCTTTGATTCAGCGATTCTCGCCGCTTCAATCATCGGCTCAAGATTTCCGCCGTATATCTGAATTCCTACCGGACGTTCGGCTTCTGTTATTTCCAGTTTACGTTCAGTCTTTTTGTTGGAACGAATCAGTCCATCTGAATTCACAAATTCTGTATAGACAACATCGGCACCAAGTTCTTTAGATAATCTTCTGAACGCGATATCGGTTACATCTTCCATTGGTGCGAGAAGAAGTGCTTTCTCAATATTTATTTTTCCAACCTTAAACATCGCTTACAACTTTAGATTTCTTTTCAGACCGTAAATAGTGATAAGTTAATAAAAATGCTATGAGTGTAAAAAACGCGCCGGTTAAAAATGGGAATTGATAACCAAAAAAATCAAATGAAAATCCTCCCCAGAGCGGACCCAACACTCGCGCAAAAGAAGAGAACGACTGGTTCAGACCAAGAACGGCACCCTGTTCATTATCCGGTGAATGTTTCGAAATCATACTTAAGATTGTTGGTTGAAGCGTTGCACTACCGACCGCATAGAGACCCATCACAATCGCAACACCTAAAAAATTTTGTCCGTACGGCAGCATTCCTAAACCTACCATCATTAAAATTGAGCCGAACAGAACGAGCCCCTTTTCACCTATCCATTGAGACAATTTTCTAATGAATCCGCCTTGAACGACAGAACTAATGATCCCCATTATGCCGAACATCATACCGTTATCTTGCCCAGAGAAATGATAAAGTTTTACACCCAGAATTGGAAACGTTCCGAATATATTCGCCATCGAAAAAATTATTATAAAAAATAAGAGCATGAGAATACCAAGATCGGGATGCGAGATGGTTTTCTTTGTGTACTTCAAATCAAAAATTTTAACATTTAATTTGGATTCGGTTTTCTTCTCGTGCAAAGATTCCGGCAATTTAATTAGTGTAAACAGGAATGCCATAAAAGAAAACGAGGCGCTTCCGAATCCTGCAACAGCATAACCATATTTTGATAAGAACGCGCCGATCAAAGGACCAAATACAAACCCAAGTCCGAATGCCGCACCAATTACTCCCATCCCTTTGGATCTTTCTTCCTTGGTTGTAATATCAGCTATGTAAGCTTGGGCAACTGCAATGTTGCTTCCGCCAAGTCCACCTATCATTCTTGAAATGAACAGAAGCAAAAATGAATGGGAAAAACTAAACATAAGGTAGCCAATCACAGATAACATTTGCGGAATTAATATCATTGGTCTGCGACCGATTCTGTCTGATATTCTTCCTAGAACAGGATTAAACAAGAATTGCATAAGGGAAAAAACCGCAACGGTCATTCCAATCTGGAAATCGCTCATGCCGATTGTAATTGCAAATCCAGGTAGAAGCGGGATAAGGATTCCGAATCCCATCAAATCTATGAAGATCGTTAGAAAAATTATAACTAGAGATGTTCTGTTTTTATTTGGCATATGTGAAAAGTTTAGTTGGCACAAAAATAAAAAATAAGATTGACTTTATATGACAACAAGCTACTTGTTTCTTTCGTTCAAAACTTTTTGAAAATGGTAGGTGACGGCTTGAAATGTTTCGCGAACGTCGTCGCATGATTGAATCAACTTTGCCCTATCTGATTTGGAAAGGTAAGCGGGTATTGGATTCTTCGAAGTATCAGACGGAAGTACGATGAATTTATTTCTCTCTCCCACTTTACCTTTGAACACCCATGTCGGGACAAATGTAACGTTGGATATTCTTGTTTCACCGGTAGATTTGCTCTTGGCAATTTCAATGTTCAGAATCACGCCGGAATCGGAATAGCGCCAACGTTGGTTTGAAATAAAATTTCCGAGTGAATATGCGATCAACCCTTCACTGTCTTTATTGGCTGCGATTGGAAAAAATTCTATCGGCTGAATAACATGCGGGTGACTTCCAATAATTATATCTACCCCGTACTTTTCTGTATAAGCAGTAATTCTTTTTTGATACGAGTTTGGTTTGCGCTGGTACTCTTCGCCGAAATGAAAATAGACCATTACTATATCTGCGCTTTTCTTACGCGCCGATGCGATGTTCTTCCTGATCAACGATGTGTCGATTATACTTACCATGAATTTTTTGTTCGGCGGAAGATAGTTCCCATTCAATCCGTAGGTGTATGCAAGAACCGCAATCTTAATCCCCTTCACGCTAAAGATTCTAATTGAATCACGATCTTGTTCTGAATGGTACGTCCCGACAGCGCTCATACCGTTCTCGTGAATCTTGTGCAGCGTTCTTAATATTCCTTGTGTGCCGCGATCCAGCGTATGATTGTTTGCCGTGAACAAAACATTGAACCCGGCATCTTTAATTGCAGTGAGGAATGCGTCGGGCGAGTTGAATAACGGATAGCCGCTGTATTTTTTTTCTTTGCCGGAAATCGTTGTTTCCAAATTTCCGAAAGTTAAATCCGAAGCGGAAAAATATTTTTTCACCGAATCAAACATCGGTTTGAAATCAAAACTGTCTCGCCCGGCTTTAGCAAACTCCATTTCGGGAGTGTGACACATTAAATCACCAACTATCGAAATTCTAACTGTGGTCGAATCATTTTGTGCAGAGTCAAGAACACTATTTTGAGAGTTGATTGATAGAAAGAAAAATGAAACTACAAGGAAAACAAAGACGATTAAGAGTTTTTTCATATTTATTCTGATAAAAAAATAGGCCGGATTAAAACTAATCCGACCTACTCATCAAACGGTGAAAAGATTAGCTGCCGCCTTTCGCCGATTTTCTTTCAGCTTTAACGGCTTGCACATCGTTACGAACTTCTTGAGCCATTCTTTTTAGTTCGCTCAAACCTTTTCTCAGACGTGTACCCGCAGCCGATTGGCCTTTTTCGTAGAACTTTGTTACGTCGGGTTCAAGGCTTTGTAAGTATTCGATGAGTTTTAAATATTTTTCGTTCATAGATCCTCCTCCTAAGGTTGTGTAAGTAGTTTATTAATTATACTGAGTTTTCCAGAATTATTTCTGCAATATCTTTTACTTGAACTTCTTCCGCTTTATCAAGCGACTTAACTCCGTCGGTCATCATTGTCATACAGAACGGACAAGCCGAAGCGATTGTGTCAGCACTTGTATTTACTGCTTCTTCAGCTCGATTAATATTAATTCGTGTACCTTCTTTTTCTTCAAGGAACATTCTGCCGCCGCCTGCACCGCAACAGAAACCTTTATCTCTGCTTCTCTTCATTTCAACAAGTTCAACTCCGTTTATCATTTTCAGCGGGTCGCGAGGTGAATCGTAAATGTCGTTGTATCTTCCAAGATAACAAGAATCATGATAAGTTATTTTAGAATTGTCATTCCCCTCTTTCAGTTTGATCTTTCCTTCGTTAAGAAGTTTTTGAATCATCTCCGAATGATGAATTACTTCAAAGTTGCCGCCGAATTGCGGATACTCATGCTTCAAAGAATTATAACAGTGGGGACAGCCGGTAACAATTTTCTTTACGCCGTAGTTATTCAACGTCTCTGCATTTTCCTGCATCATCATTTGGGCGAGATATTCGTTGCCGAGACGCCGTGCGGTATCACCGTTACATTTTTCTTCAACGCCAAGGATTCTAAAATCAACATTGGCTTTCTGCATTATTTGTGCAAATGCTTTTGTAACTTTTTGATATCGCGCATCAAATGAACCGGCGCACCCGACCCAGAATAAATATTCTCCGCTAGCATCTTCCGCCATCGTTTTGATGTTCATTCCCTCTGCCCAATTTGCTCTGTCTTGTGAGTTGAACGCCCAGGGTGTAAAATTTGTCTCGATGTTCTTGAAAACTACATTTAATTCTGCCGGGAAATTTGATTCTGTTAACACAAGGTTTCTTCTCATGTCAACTATAGAATCCACATGTTCAATCGTAACCGGACATTCGTAAACGCAAGCCATGCATGTTGTGCACGCCCATAGTTCGTCGTCGGTGATATAATTATGAACCAAAGTTTCTTGAATGACTTCGTTATCCTCGCCAACTCCGGCTAACATCAACGGTGCTTTAGCTTCGGTGCAGCGACGAATGCTCCCGATAATTTCTCGCGGAGATAATTTCTTACCGGTATTTGCAGCCGGACATGAAGCAGTACAGCGGCCGCATTCGGTACACGCAAATCCGTCCAAGACTTGTTTCCAATTCAAATGTTCAAAATCTGCCGCGCCGTATTGAGTAAGATTTTCATCTTCAAGATTAAGTTTTTTGAGAGCGTTTTTATGCGGTCCAACTTTTTTGAAGTAAACATTCGGCAGTGACGTAACTACGTGAAAATGTTTTGAGTACGGAAGAAAATTCATAAACGCGAAGACAACAACGATGTGCATCCACCAGAAAAATTCGTAAAGAGTTTTGGAAGTTTCGCTTGTACCGTTGAAAAACAATCCGCTGAAGTAAAGTGAAACCGGACGCAGTTCATAGTCTGCAAGATGAAAGTTGTCATTTGCAATGTGTGTAATGTTCTGACCGAACATGGCAACAACAACTCCCCAGATCATCAAAAGGATTGCCGCCGCATCCAAGCCGTGTCCTTCAAGCTGAAGCCGTGCAACTTTTTGAATGAATCTTCTGTAGAGCGCCCATACAACCGCAATGATCACGAAGAGACCAAAGAAATCCTGAACCAGAGTTAAAAGAGAAAAAATCGGTCCGAGAAAATGCCATGAAAACGGCGGGTAAAATCCTTGTATGATCGCCTCAAGAACCGACAATAGAAATAATAGAAATCCCCAGAAGATTAAAACGTGAATCAATCCGGCAACAGGCTCACGCAAAATTTTAGATTGAGCCAAACCAATTTTTAAAACGTTTTTAATTCTTCGCGAAGGATTATCAAACCGGTTCTCAGGCTGAGCCAATTTGATGTACGAGAAGATTCTCCTAAGATTGTAAACAAAGAATCCAATCGCCCCACTAAATATTATCAGAAAAATGATCTGTCTCATCAGCGGTAACCGGATTATGGAAGCTTGGGATACTTTTTCGAAACAGCTTTATAAATGCTGACTGCGGCACTTATTTTAATAATATCCCAAACCGAGAAAATAACCACTCCGCTAAACATTGCTTTACTGAAATCGCCATTCATAAAAACTGCAAGGAACGCTGCACCAACAAAAAGTATTAATAATTGTCCAAGAACAAATGAAAGGATTAATGCAAGCGTACCGTTTTTCTTTTCTACGATGTAACCAACAAGATATGCGGCGAATGGAAATGAGAGAAGATAACCGCCGGTTGGTCCAAATATTTTCGCCAATCCGAAACTAAAACCGGCAAACACGGGAATGCCTATTACGCCCAAAGCTAAATAGACAATTTGACTATAAGCTCCGTTGCGCGAACCAAGAAATGCGCCTGCAAGCAGAACCAGCATTGTTTGAAGTGTAAACGGAACAGGTTGTGTCGGAATCTCGACCTGTGCTGCTAAAAATGTTAGAACTGTAAATGAGATTACCCAAAACAGTTCCGAACTTCTGATTTTTGAAAGTGATATTACCAATGGATTGTTTTTGACGTTTTCTTTTAAAGCCATTTTTTCCTCTAGTTCAAATATTGATTAAAAAATTTTGTTGTTTTATCTAAAAGCTTTTCAAATTTTTCCGTTGTACCGTTAAAAGGATGAACGATATCAAAAGTGTGTCCCGTACCGAACAATTTGAAAAACTCCGTATTTGATTTATCCGACCATTCGTAAATCTGCTCTGCTTCCGCAATCGGTACCGCTAAATCTTGATCACCATGAGCAATCAGCAGAGGTCGGTTCAACTTTTTTGTTGCATTTTCGATGTTTAGAAAACCGCCGGAATTCTTTTCGATATCGTCAAGCAATTCAACGTTTAATCGCATCATTTGATTCGTGCGCGTATTCAAAACTTCAAAAAAACCTTTTTTCCGCCACTCTTCTTTTTGCCTTACTGAATACCGATCCAATTTTGAAATTGCCGACCAGGTAGCAACCGCACTGACATCCATTCTTTTGGAAGATGCAAGAATTGCAATCGCACCTCCCCGGCTATGCCCAATTAAGCCAATTTTCACGTCTTTCGCAAGATTAAAGAATCCGTTACGCACAGCCGAAATAATTTCATCAAGCTCGCGCACCTCCCTTGAAAACGTATTCTTTGCGAATTTGTCAAGCTCGGTAAATTCAGTTTCCGCGTCTCCAATTCCGTTATGCGAAAAATTGAAAGTTAAAACCGAAAATCTTTTTTTCGAAAAATACTCGCTCAAGTATGGTCCGAATCCCCAATCCTTAAACCCTTTGAATCCATGAACGAAGATTAATAGTCGTTTCGACTCTTCGTTTTCGCTTCGAAATGTTGCTCTTATTTTTTCTCCGTCGGATGCTAAAAACGTATAATTTTTAGCCATACGATTTGTAATATCAGATTTTAAGCAAGTAAAGTCAAGAATCATGCGATTTCCTAAATTTGAAAAGCGATATGAACCATCCATACCCTAAAATCTTAATACTTTTGTATATTTCGATTGATAATGAAAACTCTTCAAAGTGTGGTTGAAGAAATAAATTAAGAACGGGAGTAGTGGGAATTTTAATGGCAAAGATTCTCGTAATACCGTCCATTGATATTCAAGACGGAAAAATTGTGAGAGTTGTTAAAGGGATTCCGGAACTGCATTGTTCGGAATACAGCAACGATCCGGTTGAAATGGCAATGATTTGGCGGGCAGAAAATGCTAAGGCGCTTCATGTTGTTGATTTCAACGCCGCACATGAACATTCTCATGCAAATTTCGAAATCATCAGAAAAATTTGTAAGTCGGTAATTATCCCGGTGGAAATGGGCGGCGGAATTAGAACACATGAGGACGCGAAAAACGCATTCGAGCTTGGTGTCTCAAGAATTGTAATCGGAACAATGGCTTGGGAGAATCCGGACGAGTTCAAAAAAATTTTAGATGAGTTCACACCGAACCGTGTTGTTGCCGCAATTGACGTAATAAATGAAGAAGTGGTAACCCGCGGAAGGCAAGAGCATACGGGAATCAATGCGGGCGATTACGCAAAACGATTGAAGGAACTCGGCGCAAAAAGATTTATTGTGACAGATGTGCTAACAAACGGAATGTTAACGGGTCCAAATATCGAGTTGTCGAAGAAAATTGCGACCGTTACCGAAGCCAAGGTAACTCATTCCGGCGGTATTGGAAATTACAGCGATTTGATTAAATTGCAGAAAGAAGCGAGCGACTACATTGATTCTGTCATAATCGGCCGCGCACTTTACGAAAATAAATTTCCATGTCAAAAAATTTGGCGAGTTGCAGAAGCGGGAATCTTTGCATGAGAGGTTAAAATGGAAAACCAACCGGAAGTAATTATAAGAAGCAGTTTCTGGCAGAATCTTTTCAAAACTCCAACCGAAAAGGATGATCTCGAAGAAGTACTCAAGTCGATGCCGCCGTTCAAGAATTTGAAATCGCACCATTTGAAGTTACTCATAAAGCTAATTCACAACCGCGTTTACGCAGCAAACGAACATATATTTTTTCAAGGCGATCCGGGCATCGGTCTCTACATCATCGTAGATGGCGAAATATTAATAACACGCGAAGAAGAACACCACCGTTTCGATCTCGCTCTTCTAAACCGTGGAGATTTTTTCGGAGAAATTGCTCTCTTGGATGAAGAAAAAAGATCGGCTTCGGCAATTGCCTTGAAAGAAACTCAAATTGCCGTCATATTTAAGCCGGACTTGGATGAATTTGTCGAAAAGTTTCCGAAGGAAGGCGTAAATATTTTACGCGGCATTTCTCAAATCATAGCCACGCGGTTAAGAAATTTGAATCAAGATTATTTTACTCTTTACAACATTAATCGAAAAAAGTAGGGAGGAAGTTATGGATGGAATAAAAAAAATTCTAGTGCCGATTGATTTCTCGGATTACTCAAAGAACGCATTGAAGTATGCTGTTCAATTTGCAAAACATTTTAATGCGAAAATGTATTTGATATATGTTGTTGAACCGGTTATTTATCCGGCAGACTTCAGCATGGGACAGGTTGCTATTCCTTCAACCGATATTGATCTGAGTAAACGCGCGGAAGAAGAATTGAACAACCTTGCAAAAACTTCCATCGATCCGGCAATGAAAGTTGAATGCATAATTAAAACCGGCAAACCTTTTGTGGAGATCAATGATACTGCGGCTGAAAAAGATGTTGACTTAATTATCATTGCAACTCACGGTCACACCGGCGTTGAGCACATGCTTTTCGGCAGCACAGCGGAAAAAGTTGTTCGTAAAGCTCCGTGTCCTGTTCTCACGCTGCGTGAACCGATAAAGGGTTTTCAATTCGGCGCCAAGCAATAATAATTTAATACAATGGCAATCATTGGCGATGCCGCACTGAAAAAAATTCTTTCCGATAAAACTTCCGGAAGCGGTGAACTTCTGCTCAAGTTGAACAACTACCTTTCGAAGAAACAGAAAAATGTTCAGAGCATCCAAAGATTAATTCCAACGTTGAAAAAACATTTTCAATCGTTTGAAAATATTCAGAAGTACTTGTTGGAACTGAACAAATTAATTCGCACCGGTAAATTATCTTCCAAGTTTTTCTTGAACTCCGACAAAGAAACAAGATCAAACAATAAAAAATTTGTTAATGCTCTCCCCTATTTCAAACGACATAAGATTGTTCTAACGATTTCCAACAGCCGGACAGTCTTGGAACTTCTTAAACGGATTCGAAAGGAAAAAAGAAATTTGGAAGTGATCGTCTGTGAATCAAGACCTAAACTGGAAGGAAGAATTATGGCTTCTAGTTTAGCTGAAGCCGGAATCAAAGTTCAACTTATAACGGAATCGATGATGAGCGAGTATGTTCAGAAATCCGATGCGGTTCTGATAGGCGCAGATACTGTTTTAAAAAACGGCAATGTGGTTAACAAAGTCGGCAGCAAAACTCTGGCGATTCTTTGTAATGAGTTCAAGAAACCATTTTTCGTTACAGCTGATAAATCAAAATTTAGCATGAAGAATAAATTCGTACAGCGAGAAGAAGATGGAAAAGAAATTTGGCACGGTGCACCAAAGAATATCGCATTAAGAAACCGCTACTTTGAGATCATTCCAAAATCTTATATCACAAAAATATTCACTGACTAATAAGTACAATCGTTTCAGAATATTTTGATGAAACAACTTGCTCTTACAATAAGAATTTATTTCCCGGAGCCCATTGCATCGAGCTGCTGAATTGATCTGCCGGCAAGTTTGCCAACTTCTGTATTGGGATACCTTTTTGACAAATCTTGCCATGCCGCTCTCGCTTTTTTGCTGTCGCCTTTTGCCTGGGCAATAGCACCGGTGTTGTATAGTGCGAAAAGATTGTTCTTATTAATCTTCAATATTTTATTTGTATAATCATCGGCTTTCGCTAAGTCGCCTTTGTTGAAATATACATACGTAAGTTGCAGCAGCACATCAATTCTTTTCGGATCTACATTTAGAATCTGATTGTAATACTGAATTGCGTCGTCGCCCTTGTGAGACATGGTCAGCATGTCGGCATATTCACGGACTTTAGATGTATCCTTTGGATTCTTTTCAACATCAGCTTTGAGAACGTTCAACTTTTCAATTGCTTCTTGCATCACATTAGATTTGGAAGGTTCGTCGCCGGTTTTCAGTTTACTGTGCACTTCATCATTCGGCATTTGTTGATTCTGATTTAGATTTATGGCAGTTGATTTTTTTGCCCCACTAGAAAAAAACAATATGGCTGCTACAAAAATTACAAACACGCTCAAATAAATATAGATCGGCTTTATTTTCATAAACTCCTCAAGCTTATAAACAAGTTGTGGTTAATGTTTAACAAAATCTGGTTGTAAAAATAAGTTTTTTTACAAAGCAAAAAAATTTTTATTTTGTTTCCCAATTCTAGCTCAAGAGATCTAATTAACAGACTAAACTAACAAATATGATTTTCCTTAGTATGGAGGCTTCAATGTTCAAGAAAATTGCTCAGACTCTTTTCACAATCGGAATGTTTATTCTTTTCCTTTCAGTTGCTGCATTCGCACAAGAGCAAAAGAAACCGATGGAGAAGATGAAGAAGATGGAAAAAAAGATGGCAGATCACTCCAAGTGTGTTGACTCAACAAAATGCGATTCCAAAGGAACAGCTTCTGCTGAAGCTAAAATCTGGAACAAGGTTTGTCCCGTAATGGGTGAAGATGTTGATCAGCAAGTACAGACCGTGGAATACAACGGCAAAACAATCGGTTTCTGCTGCAAAGGCTGCGCTGCAAAATTTAAAAAGAATCCTGAAAAATACATGAAGAATTTAAGCGAAGACGGAGCCAAATATTTAGACAATTAATTTTTTCAAGAGCCCGGGGATCAATTCTCCGGGCTTGTTTCCACACGCATTCCCCTTCAATCTATCACTTATGCAGATTATGGAACTTAGTTCTCCTCTTTTTCGTTATTCGGATAATCACTCTATATATGAAAGTTGTTAAATGAAGAAGAACGTTGGTTCTGAAACAAATAAGAAAAAGTATGAAGCTTTTGAAATTGAAATAATGCCTCATCTTAATGCTTTGCAAAGTTTTGCACTTAAAATGACGAATGATCAAGAAGACTCTGAAGATTTGCTTCAAGACACACTTTTAAAAGCATTCAGATTCTTTGACAAATTTGAAAAAGGCACAAATGCTAAAGCTTGGCTGTTCCAAATCATGAAGAATTCTTTCATTAATAATTACAGAAAGAACAGCAAAGAACCGAACAAGGTAGATTATGAAGACGTTCAGAATTTTTATGAGACTATTCAAGCCAGTGATGTGAAAACAACACATTATGTGGGCGATGCCTTCAGCGATATTCTTGATGACGAAATTGCCACCGCTCTTTCGGTTCTGCCCGATGATTTTAGAACAATAGTTTTTTTGAGCGACATTGAAGGATATACATACGAGGAAATAGCCGATTTCATGGACTGTCCGGTTGGAACAGTAAGGTCACGGCTACACCGTGCCCGAAAAATGTTATACGCTTTACTTTACCAGTATGCTCAAAATCATGGTTTTGTTGAATCTGAAGTTTCAAATTCGAAGCAAATCTCAACAAGGCTAGTATTGGATAATATTAAGTTGAAGAACTCACCCAAATTTATGGTCAATTAGTCTGATTCACCGACGGTTCATGAGAAGGGCTTCTCAGATGAATTATTTTATAGACAATTTAGACTTTATTAATTATTTTTGTCTTGTGATTTTAAGAACTTATCAAAAAACTGCTGTAGAGACCGTAAGCTGTATCTCTCTTTTAAACCACTCATTTGCCAAATAGTTGAGGAGAGAAAACTATTTTTCAAGCGAGGATAAAATCTTCTCTTGAGGAACTTTATTATGTCCACTTAGTAAAAAGTTCTGTTTATGTTCAAAAAGCAACGATAGTTAAGATAAAAAAATTAAGGAGTAGTTAAGAATTGAAGATCACGAAGCAATTTACAAACCGTGAAAGCAAATCTTTAGATCAATACCTTCAAGAAATTGGAAAGGTTGATCTTCTTACGCCGAACGAAGAAATCGAGTTGGCGATTCGGATCAAGAAGGGAGATCAAACAGCGCTGGAGAAATTAACGAAAGCGAATCTGAGATTCGTTGTAAGTGTTGCCAAGCAATATCAAAATCAAGGACTCCCGCTGGGCGATTTGATTAACGAAGGTAATCTTGGCTTGATAAAAGCAGGCCGCAGATTCGATGAAACGAGAGGATTCAAATTTATTTCGTATGCTGTGTGGTGGATTCGCCAATCGATCATGCAAGCAATTGCTGAACAATCGAGAATGGTTCGTCTTCCGCTAAATCGTGTCGGCGCTTTGAACAAAATGGGCAAAGCATTAAGTCAGCTTGAACAAGAATTTGAAAGAAGACCCAGTCCGGAAGAAATTGCAAACCAGCTTGACATGGATGTTGCCGACGTAACATACGCGATGCAAATCGCCGGACGTCACGTATCAATGGATGCGCCGTTTGCTCACAGCGACGATAACAATAACAGTTTGCTGGATGTTATGCCTAACGAAGATCAGCCTTCGCCAGATCACACATTGATGAAGGAATCTCTGAAAACAGAAATTGAGAGATCGCTTTCAACACTTACCGAAAGAGAAGCTGAAGTTATTCGTCTTTATTTCGGACTCGGCAAAGAACATTCTCTCACACTCGAAGAGATCGGTGAAAAATTAAATTTGACCCGTGAAAGAGTTAGACAGATTAAAGAGAAGGCGTTAATACGATTGCGTCATTCCACTAGAAGCAAAAACCTTAAAGCTTACTTAGGATAATAATTCAAAATTTTGTAAAAGCCCTTTCAAGATTCTTGGAAGGGTTTTTTTATTTTAAACTAACTATCTTCATATCATATTTTGTACAACTCTAACAAACAGGCAATGAAATGAAGTCTCTCTGGAAATATCTTTTTGTAATTTTAATTTTATCTTCGCATGCACATGCCCAGACGGATATCGTAGGATTTTGGAGCGGCAACTTGAAAATGTTAACGATTGATTTACAGTTTCAGCTCAAGATTGAAAATCCGGGAAAATCGCTGAACGCATATATGAATATTCCAGCACAAGGAGTGAAGGCATATCAGCTGCCGGTATTCACATACAAAAAATCCAAAGTCCATTTTGAGCTCCCAGGCCAAGCAGGAATGGCAAAGTTTGACGGAGTGCTAAAAGGTGATTCGATAAAAGGAACAGTTCTTCAGGCTGGAATAAAAGGTAATTTCATTTTGAAAAGAAGCGTTGAACAAACTGCGGTACAACAGGAGAACAAACCGAACGAACCTCTTCCCTATTCCGAAGACGAAGTTGTTTTTAAGAGCGGAACAATTCTTTTCTCCGGCACATTAACCAGACCGAAAGGAGACGCCAACGCAAAATATCCGGCAGTTATTTTGCTCACCGGCAGCGGTCCACACGATAGGGATGAAAACATCTATGGATTTAAAATATTCGAAAAGATTGCAGACTACTTAACTAAAAAAGGTATTGCAGTTCTCCGATACGATGACAGAGGCGTAGGCGGATCGACTGGAAATAAAATGTTATCCACTACCGAAGACTTTGTTGGCGATGCTTTATCGGCAGTTGAATTTATGAAAAAACAAAATAACATCGACGTGAATAAAATTGGTTTGCTAGGCCACAGCGAAGGTGGAATAATTGCTTCGATGGCGGCTGCTCGCTCGAACGGTATTGCTTTTATCGTACTCATGTCAAGTTCCGGAGTTGACGGGGGCGACCTTATCCTTGAACAACAGAAATTGCTTTTGCAATCTGTTAACGCTTCCGACAGCATAATCACGCAGAATTTAGAGCTGCAGAAAAAAATTAACGATGCGTTAAGAAATGATAAAGACCTCAACGAGTTGAAGGGCGACATTAGAAAATTTGCTGAAGAAGATTACAATAATCTCAGCTCAAATATTAAGGCTTCAATCCAAGACAAAGAGGCTTACCTTAATTCTAATGTTCAATCGCAAATCGCAATTTTTAATAATCCGTGGTTTAGATTTTTTGTAAAAAATAATCCTTACGACGCACTTGTAAAAGTTACTATACCGGTATTCATGACGTTCGGCGAATTAGATCTGCAAGTTCCAGCCGAGCAGAATAAACCCAAAATGGAAGAAGCATTAACAAAAGCCGGCAACAAACATTTTAAGTCGGTAATTTTCCCGAAAGCTAATCATCTTTACCAGGAAGCTAAAACCGGTAATCCAAGCGAGTATTCGGAATTACCAAAAGAATTTGTTCCCGGATTTTTAGAAACTATTTCGGATTGGATTTTACAAACAACAAAATAAATTCGTTTTCATTTCATAACTTTTAATTGATTGGTAAAACGGAACATGTCTTCGGAAAAATACTTTTCAAAATTCAGAAACAACATAATCGGGATAAATCAAGAATTCGATTCTCCCTACGGAAAGAAAAAAATAATCTATGCCGATTGGATTGCCAGCGGCAGATTATACGACCCGATAGAAAAAACTTTGCACGATAATTTCTATCCATGGGTAGGCAACACGCATTCCGAATCGTCTGTAACCGGCACATCGATGACGAAAGCATACGTTCAGGCAAAAAGAATCATCAAGCAGCATGTTAACGCTGCTCAAGAAGATGTCATACTGTTTGCCGGATACGGAATGACGGCGGCTGTGAACAAGTTTCAAAGAATACTTGGATTAAAAGTTGTTGAACAGTTGCAAAGATATACTTCCATTCCCAAAGAAGAAAAACCGGTAGTGTTTCTTACCCACATGGAACATCATTCCAACCAGACTTCTTGGCTGGAAACAATTTGTGATGTTGTTATTATAGAACCGGACGAATCCGGTCTTGTCGATTTGAATCACTTCGATCACCTCTTGAAACTTTACGAAGACCGCGCGCTGAAAATTGGTTCGTTTACAGCATCATCGAACGTAACGGGTATTAGCCCGCCCTATCATAAGATGGCAAAAATGATTCACGAGCACGGCGGAATTTGTTTTGTAGATTTTGCAGCAGCGGCTCCTTACGTTGCCATTAATATGCATCCTTCCGACCCTCTTGAAAAATTGGATGCTATTTTCTTTTCGCCGCATAAATTTCTCGGCGGACCCGGTAGCTCCGGCGTTTTGATTTTCGATTCGCAACTCTACAAAAGAAAAATTCCGGATAACCCCGGCGGCGGCACGGTTGATTGGACGAACCCGTGGGGACATCATAAATACATCGACGATATCGAATTGCGCGAAGACGGCGGAACGCCCGGATTTCTTCAAGCAATAAAATCCGCATTGGCAATTAAGCTGAAAGAAGAAATGAATGTTAAAAATATTTTAGCGCGTGAACACGAACTTCTTCAAACCGCTTTCGATCGTTTCGATAAAATTCCTTCCCTTCACATTCTTGCTCAGGAAAGCAGAGACAGACTCGGCGTGATTTCATTTTATGTTGAAGATATTCACTACAATTTGATGGTTAAACTTTTGAACGACCGGTACGGCATTCAAATGCGCGGCGGATGTTCTTGCGCCGGTACTTACGGACATTATCTTCTTCATGTCGATCCGACAAGATCGAAGAGAATTACCGATAAGATAAATCAAGGCGATCTTTCCGAGAAACCGGGATGGGTACGAATGTCGCTGCATCCTACCATGACGGACGAAGAACTTGATATTGTGCTGAACGCAATTGAAGAGGTTATCCGTAACGCAAAAATTTGGTCCAAAGATTACACTTATTCCCGCAAGACAAACGAATATTATCACAACACAAGCAGCGATAAGGAATACACGGCAATCGAGAATTGGTTCGAGATAGATTAATTAAATAAGCTTAACCATGCTCTGCTATTTTGTTTCTGATCTTCACGGAAAGATTGAACGATACGAAAAGTTATTCAATCTGATCGAACAAGAAAAACCAAACGCGGTATTTTTTGGCGGCGATCTTCTCCCCCATTACTTCGAAGGGAAAAATTTTGTTTTGGATTATCTTGAGCCGAAGTTTAAGTCAGCCAGAGAATCACTAGGTACGGAATATCCTCAGATATTTGTGATCTTCGGTAACGATGACGCGAAATCGGAAGAACCTTCCATACAAATTTTGGAAGAACGCCAACTGATCAATTACGTTCACTTCAAAAAAATTGCGTACGAAAATTTCACTGTCATCGGTTACTCATGCATTCCGCCTTCACCTTTTCTGCTTAAAGATTGGGAGAAGTACGATGTCTCGCGTTATTTGGAACCGGGGTGCATTCCGCCGGAAGATGGAAAGCGAACCGTTGAAATTTCCGATCACGAAAAAAAATATTCAACGATCAAAAAAGATTTGGAAGAACTGGTTACGGATAAAAAATTACCGGATACAATTTTACTTTTTCATTGCCCGCCTTACCAGACAAATTTAGACCGCGCCGCTCTCGACGGCAGGACAATCGATCATGTTCAGTTAGATGTTCACGTAGGAAGCATAGCGATTAGAAAATTTATTGAGTCGAAACAGCCGCTGATGTCGCTCAACGGACACATTCACGAATCGGCTCGCATCACAGGAAGCTGGAATGATATGATCGGAGAAACATTTTGCGTTTCCGCCGCACATGACGGAAAGGAGTTGGCGTTGATCAGATTTGATCCGCACAAACCTAATGAAGCAACGAGAACATTAATCTAGTTCGATGCGGCTTTCAATTTCAGCGGACGCGCCGCATCCGTAATCGCCCCAATCTTAGAAGCGTAGCTGCTTTTCTTTTTGATATCTTCATCGGTGACATAATGAACATCGAGCAAACCTTGAGCGCGGTAACCGGTGCGCAAGTAATTCATTTCGCTCAATGCAAGACTCCAGCCTTCGAACCACAAGTTCAAAGCATTGATGTCGCACTTTGATTTATCAATATGAATTATTAAATCAATATCGCTGCCCGGTCCGGAGACGGCATTTTTTGTGCTGCCGAAAATGTACATCCCTTTCACGCCGAAACGTTTCGCATCAAGTTCGGACGCAACTTTCTCAGCCATCTTCATTCTCCACCGCCAATGATCGCTAGGCCGGTAGTCAATCGTTTCTTTGTTCTCTTTTTCAACAACAACTTCCGAAGATGGAATTGTCAGCAAACCAAGCGCTTCGTCAAGTTCTGCATTCATCAATATTTTTAAAACATAACCGCTTGTCGATGCAAGAATGTCAACAACTTTTATTGTGTCTTCAAGGTAATGATATTCCGGCACCAGTTCGCTGAAAACATTTTTCGACTTATTAAAAAATCTTTCATTGAAAATTACGCCGGCATCATCCGGATATAGAGGAAGATAGCGAATGTTTGCTTCGACGAGATCCTGGAAAAAATGCGTGCCGAAAGAAAGATCAGGCACATAATTTCCTTTCTTCCTCGCAATCTCAATTAACATTGCAGTGTTGTTGATATCCGAGTACGTTACATTCACGCCGAGTTTAATATCGCCGCGGCTTCCCCATCTGCCGGGACCCATCAAAATAAATTTTCTCTTCGGAAGAGTTTTGTTCAACTTGCTTACTGCTCTTCCAACGTGGAGCATTTTATTCCGGTCGGATATCTCTGTGTACATTTGCGGATCAACATAAACAAGATGAGTAATGTTCGTAACTTTTCCGTTCGGAACATGTTTGTGCGCAGTGAAAATTATTTTGTCGTCGGGTATATCTTTGGGGATCGGTTCGGACGAAGCCTCGCCGTAAAAACTTTGCGGACGGCACTGCAGCAAATAAAAATCTTTCCCGTCATAAGCGAATTCGAGATCAACCGGCGAATGGTTCTTAGCCTGAAGCGTTTTCAAAATTGTGTCGAGCTTTTTTAGGAAATCAGTTTTCGAAATCAATCCGTCAAATGTTACTAAAAATTCTTTCGAGTGATCGAACGAATCCAGCGGTGTCGGCTGCCTTATCATTGTCCCATCGAGGACGGAAAATATTTCGTTAAACTGGGGATACTCATTGCTGTATTCCTCAAGAACCTTGTCAATTTCAACCGATTCGAATTCGTTTGTCTCAAGATTAATCGCATCAATTTTTTTCGGAGAGTATCTTCGCGTCTCATCAAGCGAAACATTTACTTTCAAATTCGGCTGACCCGGTGAAATCAAAACCGGATAATCATCGCTCAGCCGGTCAACAGCTCTGGTGCCTAAACCGGGCACGAGTCGCAATAGTCCGTCTTCCCTTTTGATTCGCGGCGACCATCGGTATTCATTATGGCTGAATGCAACTCCGGCAAAAGTCGGCATGTAATATCTGCCAACTCTCGTTCCAACAACTTGTTGAATCATCACGCCCATCTCTTCGTGAAAATCAAGAAGACCACGCTCGGCACGGTACTCAATCGGATCGGGGCTGAACGTTGATGCATAAACTTCCGCAATCGCATCCATCAATGCGGAAAGACGCTGCTGCTTGGTGCCTTGATTGGCAAGGAACAAACTTTTGTATTTACCGGAAAACGCCGCGCCCATCTGATCTTCAAGCAACGACGAGCTGCGAACGACTAACGGTTTATCTCCCAAGTCATCGAGAGCCACCGACAATCCTTTTACAAAATCCGGCGGAAATTCCGAGTTGATGAATAACTGAACAATGTGAGGATACTCGATTCGGACTTCGTCAATCTCTTTATACTTTTGTTCGAGTACTTCTTCCAAATTGTTATACTGCATGAAATATAAAACTCCGTCTGACGTGATGTACCACGTTTTTGGAATTTTAACATCACCTAATGCCGGATTGTTCTCGGCTTCTTTCTGCAAAATGTGATAAGCCAGAAAAAGACCGGCGCTTTTGCCGCCAAGTTTTCCGTGACTGCCTGCGGGAAAAATCATTTTGTCGATCAGACGGTAAAAATCAGTCAGCTTAACATATTCTTTCGCAACACTTATGTATTCGAGCTGCTCGGTAAAGAATCTTCGCAGAAGCGAAACGCGCAAACCTTTTATCGTTGATGGCGGAAGTTCAAATTTCTCCGGCGCCATGTGATAATGTTTTCTAATTGCATCTGCAATCTCGGTGAGCGATGTATCTTGGGTTTCGACAACTTTTACGAGCGCGCCGGATTTGTCTTCTTGAATCCATTTCTGAATTTTTGAAAGTATAACTTCATCAGGCAAATTTTCATCGGCAAGTTTTAAAATCGATTCGACATATTGATCATAGTTGACAAATTTCACAACCTTCAACGGCTTGTTGTCATCGTAATTTTGTTCATCCTCGCTGCCGCGGCGTGAAAGACTTGTGTGTTTCATCAGCATCTCGGCTTCTTCCACACCTTTCCAGCATAACAAGTGCAAAGTTTTTCGTAGCAGACTCATAAATAAATTCGGGTCGGTCTTTCGAATCATATCAAGCACAACACGCCATTCGCCTTTTTTTCTTCCGTCAACCTGTTCGCGGACATTTTTGAGTTCGTTAAAAACATTTTTCAATTTCTGATGAAGAATAAAATGCCCAAGCCGTTCGGCAATTGTGTCCAACAATTTTCTTTCTTCCTTTAGAAACGGACCAACATCCAGCGCCGGCGCATCCTCCAGATAGTAAACTGCAATATGACCGACAACTTTTTCCTGAACTATGATATCGCTCTTGATGAACCATTTCGTTTCATCAAAATCGCTTGTCTGATAAACGATATCTCCGTAAACTAATTTTGCTTTGCAAATTTTGGGATATTGCCATCCGGGCGGAATTGCATTAATGACCGTATGAAACGCTTGGCGCAGCGAAATGTCCGATCTATTCAAACTGTCTTCGATTGTGTAAAGACAATTTAATTCCTTAGCGCGCTCTTGAAGTTCAAAAACGAGGTTATCTATAGGTTTGTTTTCATTTACCATTTTTTAATAACTCCGCGACTTTTTCTTCCGTCAATTTTGATTTTTAGCGGCTGTTCCAATCTTACATGTTTTACAAAATTCATTTCGCGAACAATTTTTTGATTATCCAGCCACTTCCAATCAATTCTAAACTGCCCGTCAAAAGTTATGGAAAAATAGCTTACCTTGAAACTTGTTAGGTTATGAAAGAAATGCGAACCTTGACTGAGTTCAACATTGATTCCGAAAAGTGTTGATTCAACAATTACCTTAGCACCGGCAATTTGACCCCACTCGACCGGGATGCCCAACCATGGGTCGGAACTGCCCCACCTTCCGAAACCGATCAACACATAATGTTTTTTAGCGGCAACAAGTTCCATGTTAATCAAATCAATCTCTTCTGAAATTTTCAAAGTATCTTTTTTATCGAAAGTTTCCGGCTTGACGAACACTACGTCAAGAATATTATCGACGATCCCGTTACCCATCGCTCTGTCGGAAGCGAGCAGCACATCTCCGCCGAACAATTCTTTTTCTTCCAGTTCAATCGATTCATCGGGAACGACCATTGGCCGCACTTGCAAAAACCCAAGTCTAATTTTTTGTTCATTTTTCTCCGAATGGGGTCCTTCAGACAAAACGCTTACCGCAAATTCAATTTCGACCGGACTCGACAAAGTTTCTTCGCATACACACAGAAGTTTTCTTACCAAATCATTGAAACGAAATTCATTCATAGCGAGAAGCGGAGCGAAATTCAAAACACGCGGTCCGTCAACTCCAACTCCTAAAACTATTCTCTGAGACGAGACATCGTACGTCGATGCAATATATTTCATTGTCGAATCGTAATCTGCCTCAGTAAGACTCAAGTGATTCATGTATTCTGTTTCCTTTGCCGGATTGTATTCCGAAACGGGATTCATGTTGACAGCCCAGAAAGTCGTCTGAGTATTTTTCATCATATCATGCGGATCGCCGAACGGAGGACCGGATTTCGGCGACAAGGGTGAATAACTCCAGACGAGGCCGCCGTCAACAATTGTTTTGCCGAGACCAAGAGCAAGATTAACTACTCCGTGTTCCGGTTTAGATCTTCCGGTTGGATAATAATTGAACGAACGCGCAACACCGGAAAAGTTTGGATAAAAACGATCGTAATATTGCTGTCCCACAACTTCTTGAATTATCACAGCCATCTTTTCGTCATGAATTGAGTGCGAAGAAACTTTGAAATAATCTTTCGCGGTTTTGAAGAATGTTGAAGCGTAAACAAATTTTATAGCTTCACGTAGAACAATAAATTTTTGATCGGGGTCCGGCTGATTATTTGGAATCATCTTGGTTGCATAAATTCCGGCAAACGGTTCATGCTTCGCGTCTTCAAGCATGCTCGACGACCTGACCGCCAATGGTACGTGAATGTTTTCGATCAGCGCGCGAAGATCACCGAGAATTTCTACCGGCAGACTTGCATCAATAAATGCCATTGCAATATGTTCATCAGGTTCATCTGAATAAGCAATCTCGTACAGATTATTCCGGGACATGAATGCATCGAAAACATCCGTGCGAATTACAACCATCCGCGGAATATTGGTGAGCACATCGGGAAATTCATCGGAAGAGATTTTTTCTTGAAGAGTTTTTTTGATGAAGGCAAGTCCGCTGGCTTTACCGCCGAGAGAACCATCGCCTATCGAGGTTATCGCTTCGCTGGATTCAAAAAACTTTCGATCGAAGCGCGGATAAATATCATTATTTGAAAATGAACTGTTCAAATGCATCTTCTCGTAGTATAAAGAGAAGTATCTGAAAACAAATTATATTTTATTCGCCTCAATAGGAAGAAGATTTGGCACTTACCCACATCCGGCGAATTAAACCGCCCTCGGAGAAAAAAAGCCGGAAATCGATTACCGCAATTCCCGGCTCGTCTAAAGACTCAATACTAATCTAAATACTAATTTACACCCAACCTCTATCTTTGCAAGCTTGCGCTACTCTGCTAACAGAAATTACATAAGCAGCATCGCGCATGTAGAGATTTCTTTTCTTAGCCAAGTCGCTTACTGCATGAAACGCTGCGGTCATCTTCACATCCAACTTGCCGAGCACTTCATCTTTTTCCCAGAAGTAATTCATGTTGCTCTGAACTTGCTCAAAGTAACTGCACGTAACGCCGCCGGCATTTGCAAGAAAATCCGGAATAACAAAAATTCCTTTTTCTTGAATTACCTTGTCTGCTTCAGGCGTTGTTGGACCGTTTGCGCCTTCAACAATAACTTTAACTTTTTGACTGATCTTATTCACGTTGTCTTGACGAATCTGATTTTCTAAAGCTGCCGGAAGAAGTATGTCAACTTCCTGCTCTATCCATGCATCACCGTCAAGAATTTCATAACCAAGTTTTTTCGCTTCGGTTTTGTCGATACCTCCGAACTTATCGGTAATCTTCAGAAGCTCGCGTAAATCGATTCCGCTTTTTCTTCTGAAAGTGTATGAACAGTGATCGTTTTCATCCCAGCTTGAAACGCAAATAACTTTTCCGCCAAGCTGCTGATAAAGTTCGATTGCATACTGCGCAACATTTCCAAAACCTTGGACTGCTGCGGAAGTATCTTGCGGACGAATGCCGAGGTCTTTCAACGCTTCACGAAGCGTGAACACAACTCCGTAACCCGTAGCTTCCGTTCTTCCGAGCGATCCGCCCATGCCGACCGGTTTGCCGGTTATGAATCCTGGAAATTTTGATCCGTGAATTGCTTCGAACTCATCGAGCATCCATAACATGTGCTGCGCGTTTGTCATAACATCCGGCGCCGGTACGTCGTTCAACGGACCGACATTCTTTGCCATCTGGCGGACCCAACCTCTGCAAATTTGTTCTTGTTCTTTCATGCTTAAGTGATGGGGATCGCAAATCACACCGCCCTTTCCGCCGCCTAATGGAATGTTAACGACAGCACATTTCCAAGTCATCCACATCGCAAGGGCTCTCACCGTATCAACTGTTTCTTGAGGATGGAATCGAATTCCTCCTTTGCTAGGTCCGCGTGCATCGTTATGCTGAACTCTAAATCCTCTAAATACTTTTGTTGTTCCATCGTCCATTCTAACTGGAATGCTGAAATGATATTCTCTCAATGGGTTTCTTAAAATCTGACGTGTTGCATCATCGAGATCGAGTATTGCCGCTACCTTATCAAACTGCGTTTGCGCCATCTCGAATGGATTAAAAGCTTTGTTGCTGCTCATAAATAACCTCTATAAGAATTTTTTTTAAGATTGATGTGCCGACGAAAAAAATAAAATGTTACTTGGATTTATCTATCTGTTAATAGGTTATAACTTTTTTCTAATCACCGGCACAACTTCCATATAATGGAAAATTAACGTAAGGAAAATAGATAGGTTTGAGTATGCGAAGCAATAAAAATGGAGCCCACCATTTTGACACATGTTCACCAAGAATTAAAACGTATTTCAAAAACAATGCTTGGTTTTCAAAGACAGACATTTTATTTTTCGAACAATTCAAAAGATGAAAATTAATTTCGGAGTGAGCAATGAGAACATTATGCAGTTCGATTCTTCTAACAGTAATTTTGTTTGTTTCAACTCAAGCGCAAGAACAGAAAATAAAATATCCGGTTGCAAAAAAAGTTGATCATGTTGATGATTACCACGGAATAAAGGTTGCCGATCCTTACCGCTGGCTTGAAGATACCAATTCCAAAGAAACAGCGGAATGGGTTGAAGCAGAGAACAAGGTAACGGAAGAATACCTTTCCAAGATTCCTTTCCGTGACGCACTAAGAAAAAGATTAACGGATTTATGGAATTACGAAAAATATTCAGCGCCATCAAAACACAGCAGCTATTACATCTACTCAAAAAATGATGGTCTGCAGGAACAAAACGTAATCTATATGCAGAACGGTTTGGATGCAAAACCGGAAGTTCTTCTCGATCCGAACAAATTATCGAGCGACGGTTCCGTCAGTCTCGGCGGATTGGCGATTTCAAACGATAACAAATATTTGGCTTACGGGATTTCACGCGGCGGGTCAGACTGGCGCGAATTTTACGTAATGGACGTACAAACAAAAAAATTAACCGATGACGTAATAAAATGGGCGAAGTTTACCGGCACCGCTTGGTACAAGGACGGCTTCTATTACTCACGTTACGATGAGCCGAAACCCGGTGAAGAACTTAAACAAGCAAATGAATTTCAGAAACTTTATTTCCATAAACTCGGCACACCGCAATCAGACGATAAATTGATTCTCGAAGACAAAGAAAATCCAAAACGCGGCTTCGGCGCCGGTGTAACCGATGATGAAAAATTTCTTGTCGTTTCTGTGTGGGACGGTTCATCAACCAAGAACATGCTCTGGTATCAAGACCTTTCCAACGGCGGATCAATCGTAAAATTTATTGACAAGCCGGACGCAGAATACGGATTAGTTGACGACCTCGACGGTAAATTTCTTGTAACTACAAATTGGAACGCACCTAACAACAAATTAGTTCTGATCGATCCGAAGAAACCCGGCAAGAAGAATTGGAAAACAATCATCCCGGAATCAAAATATGTGATGCAATCGGTTTCATTCGTCGGCGGAAAATTAATAGTTACATATTTGAAGGACGCCAACAGCAAAGTCTCGGTTTATCAGCCAAACGGAAAATATTTATACGATGTAAAGCTTCCTGCACTGGGAACTGTTAACGGTTTCGGAGGGAAGAAAGACGAGAATGAAACGTTCTACACTTTTACATCGTTCACATATCCTCCAACCATTTACAAGTACGACGTTAAGAATAATAAATCCGAACTGTTCAGAAAGTCTGCGGTCTCCTTCGATCCTTCTTCATACGAAACAAAAGAAGTCTTCTACAAAAGCAAAGACGGCACAAAGGTTCCGATGTTCATCGTTTATAAGAAAGGTTTGAAACTTAACGGCAACAATCCGACTTTGCTTTACGCGTACGGCGGATTCAATATTCCAATTCTTCCATCGTTTAGTGTTGCAAGAATTCCTCTTCTCGAAAGCGGAGTTGTCTATGCATCTGCATGTTTACGCGGAGGAAGTGAATACGGCGAAGTTTGGCACAAAGCCGGCATGCTCAATAAAAAGCAAAATGTTTTCGATGATTTTATTTCTGCGGCTGAATACCTAATTAAAAATAAATATACCAGTCCTAACAAACTTGCCGTACAAGGCGGTTCAAACGGAGGTTTGCTTATCGGCGCTGTTATTAATCAAAGACCGGATTTGTTTAGAGTAGCTTTCCCGATGGTTGGCGTAATGGATATGCTTCGCTATAATAAGTTTACAATCGGCTGGGCGTGGGTGCCGGAATACGGATCGAGCGACAAATCGGAACAATTTAATTATTTGATAAAATATTCTCCTCTTCACAATATTAAGAAAGGCGCCGACTACCCCGCTACTATGATAACCACTGCCGATCACGATGACCGCGTATTTCCGGCGCACTCGTTTAAGTATGCGGCAACACTGCAAGAAAAAAACAGCGGTAAGAACCCAACATTGATTAGAATAGAAACTAAGGTTGGACACGGAGCCGGTACAAGCACATCCAAATCAATTGAGCTTTACACCGACTTGTGGTCGTTCATGTTTTATAATATGGGTTTAACGCCGAAGTTTTAGATTTCAAATGCAGAGACTCGCCGCAGCGAGTCTCACGTTACAATTTCTATAGACTTTGTAAATATTCGGTTTATTAATTAATTTTATTGCGTGAAATGAGAACGAACAAATGAAGTTAATATTCCGCCTTCATGCTATTGAAAGAATGTTTGAAAGAAAAATAACTTATGTGGATATAAATAAGATTCTCATTGAGGGAAAAGTGATTGAAGAATACAAACATGATCAGCCCTACCCATCAAAACTGATATTAGGATTTGTTAACAAGAGACCGATACATATAGTTGTTGCAGAGAACATTGAAGAAGATCAAACAATAATTATTACTGTTTATGAACCAGATAAAAGTAGATGGGATGAAAAGTTTGAAAGGAGGATAATATGAAATGTATGATTTGTAAGTCCGGTGAGACCGTCGATGGCAAAACCATTGTTACTCTAAATAGAGAAGAGACAGTTATTGTCTTTAAGAGCGTACCATGCCAGGTGTGTAACAATTGTGGCGAAAAATATATCGAACAAAACATTACAGAAAGTTTATTGAACATTGCCGAAGAAGTAAATAGTAGCGGTGTTCAAGTGGATATCAGAGAATATAAGGCGGCTTAATTATTTGTATTTTTTTTGCTCAAAGTAACACTCAGGGTTACAAAACATCCAGCTTGTCTGCCGTGCAATTTCTAATTATTATTTCTCTGAGACTCACCGCCTGTCAAGACTCTGCCTCGCGAAGACGCCAGTCTCGACTAGACGTCGAGTCTCTGAGTTTTTAATTTTTCTGAAAAATTCGTGGAACGATTTTTAATAAATCTTTTGTTCCTTTAACGCGCGCACTCAAAGTAATCCCATACAAAAGATTCATCGCGCCTTTCAATCCATTGTAAAGATTTTTATTGTACGGGTGCCACCACAAATTTTTCTTTACGAACGGAAGAATATCTTTAACAATTACAAGCGGCTGAGTCATTTCGTCGAAACCCATGCGCCCGTGTGTTCTTCCGATACCGGAATGTTTGAAACCGCCCCACGGAGTTTCTGCCATTCCATGACTCATAAGATGATCGTTAACAGTAACAACGCCGGCTTTAATTTTTTTAGCTATTGATTCTCCGCAACTAGAGCTCTTCGTCCAAACGGAACCGGTTAATCCCAAGTACGAATCATTTGCAAGACGAATTGCTTCATCGTAGTTGGAGAATTTCATCACGCCAACAACCGGACCGAAAGTTTCATCGCGCATTAACGCCATATCATGATTTACATCCGTAATCACCATTGCCGGGAGAAAATTTTTAAGATTACCGTTGCTCGGAATTTTTGATTCGGCAAAAACTTTCGCTCCTTTTTTGAGTGCGTCGTTAACGTGATTTTTTACCGTCTTAACTTGTTTTTCGGTTGTCATGCATCCCATGTCGGAATCAAACTGCTCGTCATACCCGACGCGCAAATTTTCAATTTTGTCTTTGAGAATATTCATGAAGTCGTTATAGACTTTCTTATGAACATAAATTCTTTCCACACCGCCGCATGATTGCCCGGCATTTTGAAATCCCGCCCAGAGCGCTCCCATTGCAGATCGGTAAGGATCGGCATCTTCGCATACAATCATTGCATCGTTGCCGCCAAGTTCAAGACTAATCGGGGTTAAAGTTTTTCCCGCTCTCTCCATCAAATATTTGCCAACTGCAACAGAACCGGTGAAAAATATTTTATCGATACCGGCTTCCAAAAAAGCGTCTCCCGCAATCTTGCCGGGGATATTTATAAAATTGAAAATACCCGTTGGAAGGTTCGCGTATTCAAATGCTTGTTTTAAGATTTGCCCGACCATTTGTGTTTCAGCTGCTGTTTTCAGAATCACAGCATTGCCGGCAAGCAAACCCATAACTACTTCCGAAAATGGAATTGAGAATGGGTAATTCCACGGTGATATAACTCCAACAACACCGTATGGTATGCGGACAATTTTACTTCTTTTGTTTACCAGCATAATACTTCCGGCGCGCAGTTTTTGATCACTAAGAAATTTCTTCGCGTTTTTACAATAAAACGAAACAGCCATTGAAGCCGGAAATATTTCCGTTGCAAGAGCATCAACTCTGGTTTTTCCGTTATCGCGCGAAATTGTTTCGGCAATCTTGTCTGCGTTCTCCAGCAGATAATTACGCAATGCTTTTACTTTTGATACTCTGCCGGATATTTCGGTGCCTTCCCATTCTTTCTGTGCTTTTCTTGCAGTCGATATCATCTTTTTAAGTTCGTCTTCAGTGTTTAACTTTGTATGACCGAGAATTTCACCGGTGGCGGGATTTGTTGACGTGGTTTTCTGATTCATATTAACTCCGCTGTTTCGTTTGTTTGCAGAAAATATTTTCGACCACATTTGCTTGTCATAAATTATCAAATATTTATTAAATTATTTCCGATTATTTGAGCGCGAAATGGAAATCAAGATTCAGGATAAAAGTAATTATCTTAGGTCGATTCTGATTCTTATCGGCAAAGACGGGAAAATCGGTAAAGCCGAAAGACAGATGGTTTTAAAACTTTCTCACATTCTTGGTTTCAGCAAAAGTTTTTGCGAGGAAGCCGTCAACGATTTGCTGGAAAACGAATACATAATTGATGATCCTCCGCTTTTTTCAGATAAGGAAATTGCAGAAGCATTTTTGAAAGACGGAATCAGAATCGCTTTTGCCGATAAGGGCATTCATCTTTATGAAATGAATTGGCTCAAAGCCGTGGGTGACAAAAACAATATCTCTCCCGAATGGCAATTAAGTGAGTTTGAGAAGATTCAAAAATCCACTTCCGCTAAAACAAGCGAGAAGCAATTTGAAATTGCAAAGTTGCTTCGATAACGAAATCTGTTAAACCGGCACTTCAAGAGGGTGAGTGAAAATAGACCGTCAAGCAAATTTCGGTTTTGTTTTTAAAATGAAATCAAAACATTTTTTCTAAAAAATGAATTATCACACACCCTCTCAACGGTAGGTATATTTTCCTTTTTTTGTTAAATTATTGTATCCATAATTGACTTCTGCATTTCCGGCGGAATCATGGTATTTCAGCCAATATCATGAAGCGGTCTGTGAATGATTTAATGAAAACACGATGGCAAATAAAAAAAAGATAATTCTGATTGAAGATGACGAGGGTGTTACTCGGTTGATACAATTCAAGTTAGCCAAAGAAGGCTATGAGATAGTTGTCTTTCCGAATGGCGAGAACGTTACCGACTATCTTCTCACCAACAAGGTTTCATTGGTCATTTCCGATGTTATGATGCCTATTGTTGACGGGTTGACAATCTTGAAACAAATTAAATCTACTCCGGAGATTGCCGACATACCGGTGATACTGCTTTCAACCTATTCTCACGAAAGCATTATTCTGGAAGGATTGCGTGCCGGCGCCGCGGATTACATTACAAAACCTTTCTCAACTTCGGAACTCCTTATGCGAATCCAAAAAGCACTTCTGAAATGATGGGCTGCCTTTGCTTTCGCTACCAAGGATTTAAGAGTTACAACAAAATCGTTCAAAGATGGGAGTAAGTCTTGCTAAGCGGTCACAATCTATATTTAATAATTGCGCTCTCTTTCTTTTTACTCCTCACTTACCTTTTTATGTCCAGTCTTCTTTTGCTTAGACTGGTAAACTACTTCAGGGAAAAACGGCAGAATAAGTTTACATCGCTTTGGCAGGATGAAGTTTTGGATTATCTTACTTCACAATCGGACCCGAAGACTATCGTTGCAAGAATACCAAAATCGAGCTATCCGAATTTGATTTTTTTTCTAACTTCATTTTTCCTTCACCTAAAGGGAGAAGATTTGGAGCAGCTTAAAAAGTTAGTAACCGAAAGCGACTTGAAAACGTATTTCATAAAAAACTTAAAAAGCTTTCGAAAGAAAAAACGTATTGAAGCAATTTACTTTCTGCGTTTTGTAAAAAGCGATGAAGTTGTTAATCTGCTTGCCGGTGAACTGAATGAATCGAACCAAATGATTTTTAGAACTGCAGTAGAAAGTCTCGCTTATCTCGATGCCGTAACTATGATCGATCAAATCCTTGATGCGGCTAAATCTAGAAGACAATTTACCGGCGACAGCATTTTATCCATGATTATAAAATTCGATAGAACCATTTGTGAACCGCTGACCAAAAGACTAGCGATCGAGAAGGATTACGAGATTCAGCAAATCATAATCACAGTTCTCTGGCATTTTAAGTACGCAGAAGCACTGGACGTTATTCTGAAAATTCTTGTTTACAGCGGCAACAAAGCCCTAATACTTGAATCAATTAGATACCTCGGTGAAATTGAAAACATAGACTCGGTTAACTCGCTTAGATTTTTCTTAAATCATTCCCGTGCGGACATACGCGCGGCGGCAATAAGGGCTATTAGCAAGATCGGCGATACATCCAACGAAGATAAAATCATTAAACGGATTAACGATGAAGACCTGGAAGTAAAAATTGCCGCCGCTTACGCGATGTATAACGGTTCACGTGACGCCAAATCGAAACTGTTTGAACTGGCGTGGAATTCACCGAATAAAGAAGTATCAACAGTTGCCAATAGAATTATTTTAGAGAAAAGAATTTTAGAAAATGCATGAATCGCTTAAATATATAAACGAAACACTGAATCAGTTTTTTATTTATTACTTCTTTGTTCTCGGAAGTATTTACCTCCTCTTGTGTTTCCTTTCCTTCTTCAAGCTGAAGCAATATCTGAACAGACAGACTTACAAAGATCTGAAGGAAATCTTCCGGCTGAAAAAATTCAAATCCATATCGCTTATTGTTCCGGCATACAACGAGGAAGCGGGCATCATAACTTCTGTACAAGCGCTGCTTCAATTAGAATATCCAGAATATCAAATCATAGTTGTAAACGACGGTTCGAAAGACAAATCTTTGAGTTTGCTTCAAGAGAAATTCAACGCGGTTGAAATCCCCTACCTTCCATATAATAATCTTCCCACTCAAAAAGTAAGATCGGTTTTTCTTTGCAAAGGTTATAAAAACTTGATCCTAGTTGACAAAGAAAACGGCGGCAAGGCGGATTCCATTAACGCCGGAATAAATATTTCCGAAAATGAACTGATCATAGTCGTTGATGCCGATTCGATCATCGAGCGGGACGGCTTACTGAAAGTCAGCTATCCCTTCATGGAAAATGAAAACATTGTAGCAGTCGGTGGAACAATTCGAATTGCGAATGGATGCGACATCAACAAAGGTTTTGTTGAAAACGTCGGGCTTCCAAAATCTTGGCTTGCAAAATTTCAAGTTGTTGAATACTTGCGCGCGTTTATGTTCGGCAGAAACGGTTTCGACGCAATGGACGGAATCTTGATAATCTCCGGCGCGTTTAGTTGTTTCAAAAAAGATGTTCTCGTTAAGATCGGCGGATTTCTAAACGGGTGCATCGGCGAGGATATGGAAATCATCGTTAGAATTCAGAGACTGTTTCGAAACGACAATCCCGAAACCCGCATTGCAATTATTCCCGATCCGGTATGCTGGACGGAAGCGCCGGAGACATTGAAGACTTTGGGCTTACAAAGAAAACGATGGCAGAAAGGAACAATCATTAGTCTTTTGCTTCACAGAAAATTATTGTTCAACTCGCAGTACGGACTTTTAGGAATGGTTGTATTTCCGTACTTCGTAATTTTTGAAATGCTGGGACCAATTATTGAAGTGTTCGGTTATTTTGTTTTTTTGGTTTCCGTAATATTCGGTTTAGTACCGTTAAGTTTCACAATCGTTTTTCTTTCGGTTGCAATTTTATACGGCGTAATTTTGTCGCTGCTGTCGGTTATCTTCGAAGAGCTGACGTTCAAAAAGTATTCGCGCTACAGTCATTTGCTGGAACTTTTTGTTATTGCTATCGTAGAAAATTTCGGTTATCGACAGATCTCATCCTACTTTAGATTTAAGGGAACATTAGAATATTTTCTCGGCGACAGAGAATGGGGTAAGATGGAAAAGAAAGGGCTTACTAATAAGTTATAAAAGATTGAATGATCAATTGTTTTTTGAGAGAAGAGAAACATCTAAATTTAAAAACAAAATAATGACTTGAGAAATGCAAAACTTGGTTTACAATAAAAAAGAACGAAGCAGGCTTAGTGATGCTCTTAGCTATTTCATTTCTACCGTTCTGGGATTGCTTGTAATTTTTCTTTTGATCAGGACATACGAAATCGTATTCACATGGAGTCACGTTGCCGGGCAAGGCTCAAGAATAATTTTGCTGCTTAGCTCATTCTTTTACGATATTTTATTTTTTCTTGAAGCCGTTGCTTTTATCGGCGCGCTTTACCTCGTATTATTCTTCATTCATAAATCTACCGCTAAAGTAGTCTTAAACATTTTGTCTGTGCTGGTCGTTCTGATTTACCTTTTGCTTGTACTCTATTTTTCGAAGTCAGCAATTCCGCTGGGATCGGATTTGTTCGGGTATTCGCTTTCTGAAATACAGGAAACTGTAACTGCCGCCGGCGGAATGAACCCACTCTACTTTTTGTTCTTCGCCATCTTTGTTGCTGCAATCGTAGTTGCATTATTATTTTTCAGAAAAATTAAACTCAACCAAAAGTTTGTTACTCTCTCAGTTTTTTTAATGATTGTTTCAGTGCTTTTCGGTTCCGGATTTGAACCTCAGCCAAAAGATTTTACAAACACTTCGGTTTATTTTGCCGTTGTTAATAAACTGCAGTTCTTCTCATCTAAAACCTACACCTATCTTTTCGAGAAAGATACCGAGCTGCCGGTTTCAAATTATTATATCGAGAAAAGCGACGGGGACAATATTTCGTTCAACTATACGAACGACAAATATCCGTTTCTTCATGAAGAAAAAACTCCCGACGTACTTGCAAACTATTTTAACGTGAGCGACAAAAAGCCGAACTTCGTTTTCATTATTACAGAAAGTTTGGGACGCGGGTATTCCGGTGAGAACGCTTACTTAGGAAGTTTTACGCCGTTTCTCGATTCGTTGGAGAAAAAAAGTCTTTATTGGGAAAACTTTTTGAGCACCGGCGGAAGAACATTTGCTGCACTGCCTTCGATATTCGGTTCACTCCCTTTTGGCGAAAAAGGTTTTCTTGAGATGGGTGATAAAATGCCCAGCCATTTTTCTCTAATCAAGTATTTGAAACATTACGGATACGCTGCAAATTTCTACTACGGCGGAGACGCACATTTCGATTTGATGGATGTTTTCCTTCACAAGCAGAACATCGATCTTATCCTTGACCAGAAAAATTTTGGCAACAGTTACAAAAAAATGCCGACGGCAAGCAGCGGTTTTTCTTGGGGATACGGCGACAAGGATTTATTCAAAAGAAGTTTTGACATAATTAATTCTTGCAAAACCGAGAACCAGATGAATATCTATCTCACTTTATCGATGCATTCGCCGTTCATCGTTGATAACATGGACTACTACCGGACGAAATTTGATGCCGTTTATTCCAAACTTAATTTGGACCCGCAGACAATGGATGCCGTAAAAAATTATAGAGATATACTTTCATGTGTTCTCTATACCGATGATGCATTCAAGGAATTTTTTGATGCCTACAAAAAGAGAGACGACTTCAACAACACTATCTTCATCATTACCGGCGATCACAGAATGCCGGAAATACCGATCACGACCCAGATAGACCGGTTTCATGTTCCGCTGATTATTTATTCTCCTCTTCTGAAACGAACTGCAAAATTTTCATCGGTGTCTTCGCATTTCGATATAACTCCGACTCTGCTTGCATTTCTTTCGGACCGATATCAAACTAAAAAAATTACCTCATCAACTTTTATCGGTTCCACTTTGGATACGGCACGACAATTTAGAAACATACACAGCTACCCGCTTATGCGAAACAAGAATGAACTATTGGATTATCTGTACCAAGATTATTTCTATTCCGATAAGACACTTTACAAGATTAGTCCGGATTTGGACATCTCCCCTATCGATGACAACGTAGTTGAAAACAAAATCGCAAACATGTTCGATGATTTCAAGCAGAGGAATAATTTTATGATCCAGACTGGAACGTTAGTGCCCGATAGTCTGCTCAATTGGAGATGAAGTTACTTTTCAGGTAATGCGTTGTAAAAATTTCTCAGAATATTGCTTACTAGCGGCTCGTAGTATAACCAGAAAAAACTTTTCCGTTCCGCCACGTCGTTGGATGGATACATGAACCATCTGAACTTTGTAATTCCCTCAAACTTTGCAAGAAAAGAATCAGTCGGGTTATCGCAGAAGTCGCCGCAGAAATAATAAAATTTATAATCGCTGTCGTAGTGTTCAATTACCGCCGGAAACGGATTCGGAATGTTGATTGATTTTAGAATCGAGTCGCCGCGAGCATTTGAAAAAATCCGGTAAACGGAAACAACATTATTCGTCTGCCTCGTGAGCATCACATCAAACCAGTATGAGTACTTTATCTTTCTTGGAATTTGAAATCTATTTTGATTCAGATCGTTCGAGATTATGTACGGCACCTCTTCGTTAAGATCTTTTTTGTACTCAAGAATTTCAACTTTGCCTTTATTGTGTACCAAAACGATTCCGGATTTTTTAAACGGCCATTGATTGTTGTGCTGATATTTGTAGTCGCGTGTAACCCATACCGGTATTTCCTTGTTAACCGTTGTATCGAGACTGAAAAAATATCTGCCTGTCCATCCCGTCCACTGCACACCGAACATATCTTCGAACATCGAACGTACCGATCTTGAAGTGGGCGTTGCAATATCGTTGAACTCTGTTAAAATTAATTTGTGTTTCTGTTTCATCAAATCCAAAAGTTTCAAATCATTAAGCGTCATCCCGCCGTATATCAGCTTTGAGTATTCTCCTCTTATGTTATTACTGAACCAGTCTTTGTTGAAGATGCCGTACGTGTCCGTGAAATAAATCATGTCAGTTCTGTCGGCAAAATCGTTAAGCGCGGAGTCGTCGTATTTTTGAAAATCTTTTACCAGATACTGCCATTTATCTTTCGGAAAGAAACCGTAATAGTCTTCGGATATGGAATATAAATCGCGGTTTGGCTTGCAGTATTTTTCGTGAGTCAAAATCCAGTTGAAGGATTCGTGTTCGTTGCCTTGCGTGGTTAGAACGGTCTTATCGACAATCGCAACCTTCAGTTCTTTCTCCGGTTTAACTAACCACGATAAGAACATCAATACCGGCAGCATAGAAACGACGAGGATGAGCGCAACTATACCGATGAGATGTTTTTTTTTCATTCGTTCATTCAATCAAAATAAAAACTTAATTCCCATACCGAACGATAATTTAGTACGAAAACTATCGGTGAGATATTCTTCACTATTATAATCTCCGGATACATTAAGAATTAAAACACGGCTCACTTTCGACTGATACTCTAATCCAAATTTATTGGACTTCAACCAGTTGCCTTGAAGGTCAATCGAAGTTTCGTCCGGCGTAATTCCGGTACCGACCGATAACGCCAAATAATCATCGGCACTTGAAAAGTAATAACGAACAATCAACGAATATGAATGAGAAGCTTTTTCAACTGAAGGTGTAATAAATGTTCTAAGCGAGAACCAATAGTTTCCGTAATACTTTCCCAAAGCAAAAGTGTAAATCCATGTGTCGCTGGAATATCTGAGGAGACGAAAACCGCCGTCGATTTCAAAACTGAGTGGAAGGCTAATGTAGAGCGAAGCGCCGTATCTGTTCTTCGGGAACAATCCGTCTTGTGAATAACCAAAGTTTAAGTAAGAATAAATTCCGTTGCCGAACCGCGGGTACATGTCCACTTCGTATTGCGCACCATTTGTTCCAAATCTTCTGGCAAGATTCATTCTGACAATCGCTGTTCCGATTGGAGTGCGCCGCGAATAACTTATCGATCCTAATTGCCACGGGTCGAAAGTTTTGTCGAACTTGTCGTATTCATACGTAACTCCGATTGCGTTCTTTCTAACTTTTTCTTTCAATCTTTCCGCGAACGACAATGCATCGGAATTGGAACTGTTAAGAGAGAGAAGTTTTTCAAGAACAGCAAAAGCTTCGTCATATCTTTCCAGATCATCCAGCACGCGCGCCTTCTTTAGTAAAAAGTCGGAAGATGTTGGATTATACCCCAATCCCCGGTTACAATATTCAAGCGCTTTCGGCGAGTTGCCCGACCAGTATTCAAGATCGATAGCCGCATTGATGGCATCTTCGTTGGTTGAATCCCTTCGCAAAACATTTGTTAAGACGGTTCTGGCGCTGTCGTACATGCTGTCCCATGTGTACAGTCTCCCAAGAAAAACCGAGACGTCGCTGTAGTTGGGACTTTTTATTAGAATGGTTTTACAAAGCTCGCGTGCAAGTTTTCTATTCTTCTGGTTGAATGCCGCGTCTCTGGCTTTCACAAAAAGTTCATCCGAAGAAAGTTGGTTTTGCGCAAACAGACTTATGCTGAAAAGAAAAATCAGAAAAAAAGAAATACGTTTCATCGGCTCCTCAATAATTTATGAGTTGTAGCAACCAAAGTGTACCGCGTAACATTTTCCACTTCTTGAATAAGATTAATGCAAGGATATTAAAAATTATTCTCAGTGCAAAATGATTAGTTAACAGATTGAATAAGAAACAAATTCGATTCTTTAAAAGCAAAAGAGCCCGTTACCGGGCCCCTCTGCAAACTGTTTCATATTGGCAGAAGAGGCAAACGTATTTTGTTTCGCTTGCCTCTTCTTGGGAGGAATCAAATTACTTCATCAAGATCATCTTTTTAGAGATGTTAACGTTGTTGCCGCTGAATCTGTAGATGTACATTCCGGAAGCAAAACTGCTTGCGTTAAAGTTTACGTTGTGAATGCCGGCACTAATTTCACCGTCGATCAAATTAGCAACTTCTTGACCGAGTACGTTGTAAACTTTCAGCGAATATCTTCCGCTAACCGGTACAGCAAACTGAATTGTTGTAGCCGGGTTGAATGGATTCGGATAGTTCTGAGCAAGATTGAATTCTGCCGGGATTGTATCCGTTCCGTTAACCGATGTTGCGGTATTGCCGTCGCCAGATTTGTAAATGCTGCCCGATTTGGTTCCGACAAATACGTTGTTGGAATTCGGATTAGCAACTACCGAACAAGCGCCAGCTCCGCTCAAACCAAGATCAGACCATGTATTGCCGTCATCGGAAGAAACTTTAATACCGCTTGTAATCGAGCTAACATAAATCTTGTTGCTTGCATCTACAGAGATTGAATAGACGAACGTAATTCCGAGCGAACTTAACTTCGTCCATGTTGCGCCGCCATCGAGAGATCTGTAAAGTCCGTCACCGAATGTTCCGGCAAAGATACCGGTTGAAGTTGCACCGAGCGACCAAACATTTTGGCATCCAACTTTTGTCCATGTGGTAGTTCCATAAGTCAGCTTAAAGATTCCGCCGCCGATGATTCCGGCAAATAAATCGCCGTTACCAGTTACTGTCAAAGCCTGTACTGCTAAGAATCCGTTGAATCCGTCATTGATTGCTGTCCATGTTGAACCGTTATCTGATGACATGAATACTCCAAATCCCCATGTTCCGGCGTAAAGAATGCCGCTCTTGGATGCGAGTGCATGAACATCTTTTCCGGAGAGACTTGTTAATATCCAGCTTGAGCCGTCAAATTTGAATACACCTTTTTCTGTTGCTGCAAAGAGATAACCACTGTTAACATTCAGCGACCAGATAAACGATGCATTCATGCCGACGTTAATCAATGTCCAGTTTGTTCCGCCGTCTGTTGATTTGAAAATCTTACCGCCCCATGTTCCGGCATAAATTGTGCTTCCGTCGTAGATCAAAGTATAAACAATGGCGCCGTTACCGAATGAACCTACCGACTGCCAGTTTCCGTTGCCATTTCCGCCGTTACCGTTGTTTCCGCCGCCATTGGTGCTGCCGACAGTAATTGTTGCACTTGCACTGTTATTGTTTGCATCCGGATCGGGAGCCGAAGAAGAAGTTACGGATGCAACATTTGTAATCTTCAAATCAAATGGAATGTTGCCGTCGAACATCTGATAATTGAACTGACCCATTCCGGTAAGTGATTTGCAAATCATCTGACCGTTCTGAACGCCGCTTACAAAATTAACTGCTGCGAATGGCGCTAAGATTGATCCTCTTATATCTATTCCTTGAATTGTAAGAGAAGTTGCTTGATAGAAATTATAAAGTACATTATTGATCGCTGTTCCGTTTACAGTATGACCGCCGGTCCAGCTAACGGTTGTACCATCAATGTTAACGAGAACCGCCGAGCCGTTCGGAACATCAATTGTAAAATTATTAGCAGTTGAAAGATCTGATCCATTTACTTTGAATACATTCAAGTAAGGATCGGTTCCGGTTAATGTCAATCCGCCGTATTGGAATGTTGTTGTTCCGTTAACAGTGTGAGTTGAAAGCGTGGTTGATAAACTTTCCAAGTACGCTTTAGCTGCCGCGAAGTCAATTACATTATCCTTCCTCAAAGTTCCGCCGCTGATGCTGACACCTGGCTGCGGTAAGTTTGTAGCATGTCCGTAAACAACGTTACCGTTATAGACCGCACCGCTAGTGAAGGTTAAATCATTACCAACAATCAGAACGTCGCCGCTGTTAGCCGGAAGTTGATCACCGATACTGTAATTTGAGAACGATGCATTGTGACCGACTGCAACTTTTCCTTGTGTATCAGAAGAAGGCTGAGTTGCATCTTCAAGTACAAATAAGTTGAAATCTTTTGCTACACCAAAATCAAAACCGGAGTTATTAATCTGCCCGCAATCAACTTTTACAGTAATTGCTAAGGTTGCAAACGCACCGTTAGCCAGATTGCCGATCGTCCAGATACCGGTTGTAAGATCGTAAGTGCCCTGAGAAGGTGTTGCGGAAACATAATCCAAACCAGCCGGTAACAAATCAGTTACAGTAACATTGTGCGAATCGCTTGGTCCCAGGTTTGTAGCTTTGATTGTGAACGTAACGTTGTCGCCGCAATTCGGATTTGAATTATCTACTGTCTTTTCAATTTTAAGGTCGGCTTTATTATCTACACACACTACCGTTACGGTGACGCTGCTTTCGTCAACAACCGTCGCCGAACCATCGGAAGGATGACCTTCTGCTCTTGCGGTGTTAGTGATTTGTCCGCAATCGTTGTCACCAGTTTGATAAGTCATTGTAAATGTTGTTGTGGCACCTGGATTGAGAACATCGATATGTTTTATTAAATGATTTCCGTTTGGATTCAGCATTGCATCAAAAATATCTACGCCGCCGTGTAGCTGAATATCACCGCAATTTTCTACAACGAATGTATAAGTAATAATGTCTCCCTTGTTGTAGGATTGTTTATCAGCGGTTTTGGTTAAGCTTACACATGTTTTGTAGTAGCCGAAATCAAGTGTCAAATCGTCACCGCAAGCAAGAGTTGTATTTTTTGAACCGCTGTTGTTCGGCGAAGCGTACCATTTTATTTGACCGTTGCTGTATAACGCACCGCCGACATCAAAGTTTGATGCTGCTATTCTTACCGTGTAACCGCCGTTAGATAAGTTAGCGAAAGAGTATTTTCCGTTTACATCTGTGGTTGCTGTTGCAACAACTGTTGTGCCCTGCAGTAATTCAACTTTTACTCCTGGAATTCCTAGTTCGCCCGCATCTTGAATTCCATTATGATTTTTATCGTGCCATATAAAATCGCCAATTGTGTTTTCACATGGCGGAACGTTGCAAGTTAAATAACCTTTATCAACCGTACCGTTGTCAAAATTTTCGTTCACTGCTGTTGCAGCATCGTTAAATTGGCTGAATGTATAGCCGTTTAACGAACCGCCGCCTATTGCAGTTTCGGCAAGTGCCAACATCTGGCTAACCGTCTTTCCATAAAACGGTCCGGATGCAATTACAAGATCGCCTAATTTTGTTGTGTTCGAACCAAGTACTCCCGCAGCGCTGAACGCAACATTTAATTTCAGTGCTACCAACTGTCCTGAAAGAGTATTTATGTGACTGGTTGGGTTTGAATAGTTTTGGGTATATGCAGCCGCGGTTCCGCCGTCAGGTAAATAATCTTTAACTGCCGACGCACTTGTTAAGGTTAGATTATAATTTCCACTTGCATTTCCAATAACCAAACCGCTCGGGAATACAGTACTGAAATATTGATCTCTAATTTTTCCCGGTGCACTGTTTGAAGGACTGCCCCATCCGCCCTGCGTAAAAGTAGTATATCCGTTTAGATCGCAGCCGCTTGGTTTGGTGTACCACGTAACGGTCGCGTTGACTTCTTTCAAATCTGAAGCCGGTGTTGCAAGTACTAATTTCTGTTTGTCGTTTGGAGCCGCAACATTATAATATTTTGTTCCTTGCGGAATCATTACTTGAGCTTGAGCATTGATTGTTGCTGTGCCGGTACCGGAATTAGTAAGCGTGATCGGGCCAAGTTTTCCGTTTGCATCCGTTGTACCGCTTGTCATGCTTAAGGTGCCGAGCGTTGTTGTCAAAGTAATATTCAAGTTCGGTATCGGATTGCCGTTAAGGTCGAGAGCGTAAACATCAAACGTAGCAGGAGTTCCCTGTACGAAGGATTGTGACGTAGGAATTATAATTAGTGTTTCAAGAGGAATAACATTTCCGCTGTTGGCAATTGCATCAGCAATTATTTCATTTGCTCTGTTCTTAACTGCGTCATTGCTCTGAATCGTACTTGGATCCGCATTGTCGCTAAAATGCCAAATGGCAAATTGAATTGCCGCTGCTTCTTTGTTAATGTCGGAAAGTTTTCCCGGATAGTTAGAAGTGTTGTAAGGGAAATAATTGTTCAATATGTAAGTGATTTCCGCCGGCGTATTCCCTTCGTCCCAATAATCGTCGTTGAAAGCCAGATGGTGACCAATATCGATGCAGTAAAATTTCTTGGATTGGGAATTGAGAGTTCCTAACAATGTACCGGAAAAATAAGTGTCGGGCTGGCCTGTTGTTGGAATTGTAAATTTAATGCCCAGCCCATCGCCGCGTGCTGTAATCTGTGCAATGCTGGTATGATCGGTTACCTTTTTAGGTCCTTTGGTTTGTGAAAAGGTTAACGAAGAACTAACGACTATGAAAGATAAAATCATAATCATTCGGCTAAGTATTCTGTAATTATGAACCACTTTACTCCTCCTTTGGATTTCAATCATGGGGAGATAAAGGCAACCATAATGCCATCAATTACTGCGATTTCAGCTTGAAAACGAAGCAATTTGGCGTCACGTTAGGTTCTATTTGTGTCAGAATGAGATAGAGAATTGATTTGAGATTAAACGAGAGGTCAGATCGATTATGAATTTTACATGAAAAATCTGATCTGTTTTAAGAAGAAATATCAGAGGCTAACTATTGTCTTGCTCATGAGCATGATCTTGCCCGCTTCGAAGAGCGTCCGCCTCGGCAAGCCGAAGGCGAGACGGGAAGCGAGGCGAGCTCTTAATCTTAATCCGCAGTTAACCCTTAAAAAGATCAAGATTATGAGTAACTCATGTTACGCAAAAGAAGGTTGAAATAATTTTATACCTTCGACATATGTCGCTTCTCTGGAGCTTAAACTAAGGGAGGAGACAACCTTTCTACCAATATTTCGTCCCTCAGGGACTATGAACACTACAAAATAACGCGAAGAATGCCATTTCTAAAAGCTCCGATAGGAGCGGCATATTGGTAGCATCCATGCACCAAAAACAGTCAAAGCCCCAGCGGGGCGACATAATGTTGAAAATCTCGCCACTGGCGGACAGTTTTTGTTTGTTACGTAACATGAGTGAGTAAGATCAAGATTAAGAATGCTTGTATTAACAAAAGTTGCGTAAGGTGAGTCAGTAATAGATATTTACCCCGCCGAAGCCGAACATTTTATTCTGTTCAGTCATTTTGACGAAATATGAAAGTCGTTTTTCAAATTCAGCAGGTCGTTTTCGCGCACCTTCGATAAAAGCAATGCAAATTCGTTTATAAGGTTCCGAAAACTCCTTGTAGTTTTTCCATGCGACTGGATTTGCTTTGATCGTATTCAAAATATCTTTTGGAAAGATAAATTTTTGGGAAATTATTTTTTCAACAGTGGAATTAACTTCCGGCAAAAGCTTTCCTTCTTCGGAAAGTTTTCTCAATCGTTCAATATTTGCTTGAGAGTATTTGCTTTTTGGTTTGCGCGGAGTAAAACGCTGCGCGTGTGAGAGTTCATCAACTTTTTTCACATTGCTGTCAATCCAACCAAAACATAGCGCTTCTTCAACAGCGTCGTTATATTCAATTCGCTTTTTCTTAGAGTGCTTGTTGGGATAGACCAGCCAAATTTCTTTTTCTTTATCGTAATTTTTCTTGAGCCACTGCCGCCATTCTTTTCTGCCGGTAACAAGAAGTGTTTTCCCCAGATTCATTTCTCACCGCTATTTTTTTTGTAGGTGTTGAGAGAGAGGTTAATCTAAATCCGTGCGGAGAGAGTGGGATTCGAACCCACGGTACCCTTGCGAGTACACTACCTTTCCAGGGTAGCCAGTTCAACCACTCCTGCACCTCTCCATCTGGAAAATGTCGCGCAAATATATCAATAATTGTTAATACGGAAAAATCGGAAAGCATTTACAATCAAATTTTTTTTATCTTAGCGCATCAATTTTGGAAAGGTGGCAGAGTGGTTGAATGCGGCGGTCTCGAAAACCGTTGTTCCGGGTAACTGGAACCGGGGGTTCGAATCCCCCCCTTTCCGCATGTACTTTGCATACGTTTTGAAAAGTCTCAAGGATAACTCTTTTTATTACGGTTCAACCGGAAATTTAGAAAAGAGATTGCACGAACATAATTCAGGCAAAGTAAGATATACCAAAGGCCATCGTCCTTGGATTTTACATTACTCAGAAAAATATGATACAAGAACTGAAGCATTAAAGCGTGAATTGTTTTTCAAAAGTATTGAAGGGTATCAGTGGCTAAAACGAAAACAAATAACATGATTAACTGTGGGTTCTCCCAAAGGGACTCCTTTGGAGGAATCCCCCCCTTTCCGCATGTACTTTGCATACGTTTTGAAAAGTCTCAAGGATAACTCTTTTTATTACGGTTCAACCGGAAATTTAGAAAAGAGATTGCACGAACATAATTCTGGCAAAGTAAGATATTCCAAAGGCCATCGTCCTTGGATTTTACATTACTCAGAAAAATATGATACAAGAACTGAAGCATTAAAGCGTGAGTTGTTTTTCAAAAGTATTGAGGGATATAAGTGACTGAAACGAAAAGAAATAACATGATTAACCGTAGGTTCTCCCAAAGGGATCCCTTAGGGAGAATCCCCCCCTTTCCGCAAATGTTTGGTAGGCTAATGATGAAGATTAAAAAAATATTGCCGTTAATTATCTTGTTCGTTTCTGCTGGGCTTGTTTATTCACAGACAACAGAGAACTGGGTACCTGTAACTATTGATAGCGAAGGTTCTCTTTACATCAACGTAACCGGTTTATCAAGTTTTCAGGGCAACGAATTTTATGTCTGGACGCTCGAAGAAACAAAAAAACCAATCACGATTGACGAAGTTGACGGCGACATTTACAAAACAAGAACTTATTACTTATTCAACAAGCAATCGGGGCGGTACAGCATTCTGCAAATCATCTATTACGACGAAAAAGACAACGTTCTAAAAAGCTATTCATACAATGTTGAAACAGATAATCCCGATTTCCGTTTTAACCACCCTCTTTTCAAAAATTCAGATATCGAAAAAGTTTATCAGAAGTGTATAGAAATTATCAATGAAGGCAAACCGAAGAAGCAGTAAGTTTCAATAGTCGATATAGTCTTTCAGTATTTCCACACCGCCTATCAAATTCATCTGATGTAAAATATTATTCCGTCGGTTGATCAAATAACTCGTTGGTCTTCTCGGATCCCGCTTAGCCGGGTTAGGCAAGATTGCGATTATAGTTGCAGCTTCAGTCGGATTAAGTTTTATTGCCGGTTTGTTATAGTAAGTCCTTGACGCAGCTTCAACGCCGTAAATTCCTTTTCCCATCTCGGCAACGTTTAGATAGACTTCGATTATTCTTTCTTTACTCCATAGCGTTTCAAGAAGCAATGTGTAGTAAGCTTCGAATCCTTTGCGGACAATATTTTTACCCGACCAAAGGAATAAATTTTTAGCGACTTGCATCGATATAGTACTCGCCCCGCGGATTCTTTTTCTGCGTTCGTTCTCCTTCATGGCTTTTTCAATCTGATTGAAATCAAAACCGTAATGCTCGAAGAACAATTGATCTTCGGAAGCAATTGCTGCTAATGCCGCATACTTGGAAACATTTTTTATCGAAACACTTTTCTGCTTAACATCCGATGTCGAAATGAGCCCATAAATCGGATCGGATTTGGAATTGATGAACGCCGTTACCGGAGGATCAATGAAGCGGAAGAAAATTACAACGAAAGCCGAGATGGCTGTGTAAATGAGTGCGAATGAAGCTGCAAATTTTACTATGCGTAAAAATATTTTCATGTGCCAATCACAAACTATTCGGTTCTCTGATTTGCCAGCTCTTCTATTTTTGAAGCGAACGCCGGATATTGGTTCATAACAAAATCAAAATTTTCTTTATCAAGGCAGTAAAGATCGCAGTACGATTCGGAACGAACAGTTGCATTGCGCGTAACGTTTTTGAATAACGCAATCTCGCCAAAAAAATCTCCGTCGTTCAAAATTTTTACGACCTTATTTTCCGATTTAATAATTGCGACCTTACCTTTTACTATGAAAAACATTTCATGACCAATATCACCTTGCCGGAAAATTATTTCACCGGGGATGGAAACCATCGGCTTCAATCTTAGTGCAATCTCCATCAAGAAATGTTCGGTTGTATTTTGAAATAACGGAATCTTCTCTACAATTTCTTTCTTGAGCTGCAGCGAAACTTCTTTTTTCAATCCGATCGGAAGACCGTCAATAAACTCGGCTTCATCGAAACCCATTTTCTTCTTCCACATGTAAACGTAGTAGTCTTTAATCCTTTCTTGAAGACTCGACGGAAGATTTCTCAAACGCGAAAGCGCAGAAAGCTTTTCCATATTCTCGCGGAATTTTGTTTTCGAAGGATCTTTCTTCGACAAGATGTTCACAACATTTCCAATCAAATAGCCGTAGGTTAACACTCCGGCAAGTTCTACAAACATCGCGTAAAATTTTTGAGCATTGGTTACCGGCGTAATGTCTCCATAACCGACAGTCGTAAGAGTCGTAATCGTCCAATAAAGCGAGTTAACGTACCATGACCAGACGTCGGTGTCAGACGGTTTTACGTTTAGTAGAAGCCAACCGCTGCAGAGCCAATGCGCTATCAATGTAATCCAGAAAAAGAAAAACAAAATTGTGAGTTGGTTCGAATATCGATTTGCCCACTGCCGTAATTCATGCATCATCTCGCCGACCCGGACAAGCTTCAAAAGTCGCAGCAGTATCAATATTTTCAAATTGAAAACGAGTACGAAAGGAACGGCAGCGAGAATATCTACAATAAGACTTATTCTAGATGTCGAAGAAGTAATTCCGGAAGAATCAGAAAAACGTTTGTTGTGCCAGGCTCTTTTCAACAGATCGTTAATAAATATATCGAACAGAAAAATTGCGGTTACTGCTGCTTCAATCCAAATTAGATCGGTTGCCGAGAAATAGTTAAACACAATGTACGACGGATAGACAAACGCAAGCTGCGTTGTGATAACCGCAATCAATATTCCCCATGTGATTCGTAAAAATCTGTCGTCGAACTTCATGACACCTAATTACATTTTTCTACAATCAAAAGTAACGATTAAACTTCTTTTCCAAAACTGTAATCTCAATCGACAACTCTTATGATCGGATAGACATTTAATTGGCTGTCGGCATACGGCGATCTTTGATAAAAGAAATCCAATCTTTGCCGCGCGCTGTTCTTAAACTTTTCATCGCTTTCAACTTTTTTAAGAAACTCCTCTTTCAGTTTCGGATTTTCTTCCGCCATCTTCCGCGCAATCGGTTCCATCGAGTAATCTTCAAAATATTCTTTTCGTTCAAATATTGAACTGAAGAATCCCCACTTAACAAACGAGTCTGTGCCGGACGGTTCTAGAAGATGCAATATCACTCCTACCGTTCTCTGATTTACCGAAACGTATAATGTGCCAGCCGGAACTGTGACAGTTTCATTCAGCTTATCAAATTCATACTGCGGCTGGGATCTTCCTTCGAACGGGAATGATCCAAACTTCACGTTTTTGAATTTATATTTCTCAACCGAAAAAGATTTTTCTTTTTTAATTGTCTCAATTTTGATTCCATGAAGTTTCATAATCTCAACAATGTTTTCGAATTCAGCTGGAATCAAATAACCCTTTGGCGCGTAAACGGAATCCTTCGGCACTGCTTCATCATAGTACGGGACTTCAACATCAAACGGTTTGCCGGTATAATGGATTATCTTTTTGCCGGTAACCCAGCTGTCAACCATCTCGCTCTCAATTCCCTTGTAAACTTTTTTTGAATTCTTTTCGTCCATTTGAAAAGTTAGAGGAAATGCTTTTTTGCCGGATGAGTAAGTGTCAACAACAAATTTGTCAGCCTCTTTGTTCAGCTCAACTAATTTTCTGTTTTCATCGGCAATCACATCCATAGTCGCTGTGATTACAGCTTTTGTTGCGAATACTCTTTCCTTGTACGGTTTCAACATGTGCGTTTCGATCAAGAGTCCGGGACGATTTTGAATGGCGGCATAACCGTGGGAAAATCTCGGATCGGAGACCCAATCAACCAAACCTTTGTGAAGGTCATCGTCTTTGAAACCGACGTACGGCAAAATTTTAAACCCGCTTGCCTCTGTTTCCTTTTCCATATTCGGGATGTAATCATTTCGAATCCACCGTCTCGTCATCGGCGGAACGTTTCCATTTTTTTCTATTCCGTATGTTACAGGATATTGAAAATCTCGTCCATCGGTAGTGTGAGTATCAATGAAAAAATCGGGCAGCCATGAATTAAACAGTTTCAAGAAACTTTTCATTTCCGGCGCATCGGCTTTAGTGTAGTCGCGGTTGAGATTTAAGTTTTGCGCCGTAGTCCGCCACCCCATTTCTGTAGGACCGTTTTGATTAATTCTGTTGTATGGACTAATCCGTTCGTGCCCGTCAACGTTGAAAACGGGAATAACCAGCAAAATCATTTTATCTAGCAAGTTTTGTTTTTCTTTTGTAACTAAAATTTCACGCAACAAAAGCATAGATGCATCCTTACCTTCAATTTCTCCGGCGTGGATTCCATTCTGAATCATCAAAATTGGCTTGCCCGTTTTCTTTGCTGATGCCGGTGTGAACGCTTTATCTTTAGATACAATCAAACAATAGAGACTACGACCTTGAGGTGATTTCCCAAATGTAATCAGCTTTGCATACGGAGAATGTTTAGCAAGCTTTTGGAAATACTCAATAGTTACTGCATAATTAGGAGTTGATAGAAAATTCGATTTTTCAAAAAAAGTTTTCCATTCTTCGGAAATTTTCTGCGGGAAAACTGTTGTGAATGAAAGGATGAAAAGAAAGAACAGTTTTTTCATATTTGCCTCAATGTTCTGATTAGAACTTAACTAGATCATTTTTCGTTAGTAGAGTAAGAATTTGAATAATTAGCCGCAAATAGATATTTTCTAATAGGTTTAATAATCTAAACTAAACGAGAGAGAGGTAAATATGCTGTCTGAGAAAATGGAAAAAGCATTGAACGATCAAATCAACGCAGAAATTTTTTCTTCATACCTTTATCTATCAATGGCTGCGTATTTCGAATCGCAAAACTGGATGGGATTTGCCGCTTGGATGAAAATTCAGTCGCAAGAGGAATACGGTCACGCCATGAAATTTTTCAAGTATGTTAACGATGTTGGAGGCAAAGTTTCTTTGGACGCAATTGAAAAACCAAAGTCTGATTGGAAATCTCCTATTGCTGCTTTTGAAGAAGCTCACAAGCACGAACTTTACATTACAGAACGGATCAACAAACTTGTTGCGCTGGCTAATCAGGAAAAAGACTATGCCTCTAATCTTTTTCTCAACTACTTTGTTACTGAACAGGTTGAAGAAGTAGCAACAGTAAATCAGATCATTCACAAGTTTAAACTGATCGGCGATAACAAAAGCTCACTCTTCTTTCTCGATCGTGAGCTGGGTATGAGATCCAAATAGTTTTGACTACCAAAGGCGGTTTCGAGACCGCCTTTATTTTTTTCTCAAACTGTTTTTGCGTTAAGTATATTTTTACTATTTTTCGCCACCGTAAAATGAAAAGAGGTTACTAAATGGCTAGAAAATGTCAACTTACAGGTGTTGGTCCGGTAAGCGGCAATAGTATTTCACATGCTCATAACAAGACTAAAAAGAGATTTTTGCCTAATCTTCAGAAGAAAAGAATCTGGGTTAAAGAGTTGAATAAATTCGTCACAGTTAAAGTTACCGCAAGCGCGCTCAGAACTATTTCGAAGAACGGAACAAGTGAAATTGCAAAGCTCGTAAAAGAAAAAAAGATTAAAGCCAGATAATTTTTAGTTGGCTCAGAAATTAAAAATCCCGCCTCTGCGGGATTTTTTGTTTTAAATGTTAGTCGAATTTCCAATTCGAACTACGGGACAGGAACGTCTACTCACCTCCAAACAAATCCATGAACATTTTTTTCTCTTTCTCCAATTCCTTTATCCTATCTGCCTCTTCATTCTTCTCTTGTGATTTTACTATTTCCTTATAAAACTCTTCCGATTTAATTACCGTCGCACTATTAACCCGTGCATAATTCATTAAACTTTGGTCTGATGAAACCAATATGATGAGCTTTGGATTTTTTGAACGCTCGATCTCCTCGCGAATTTTAATGTCTGCTGCTTGATGTTCAGAATATATTATTCTTCCTTGTGAAAGATGAAGAGGCAGATTTGAATAACCATCTAAGTGGAGTGTTAATTTTAATTTCCTACCGGCAAAGTAACGGTTTAGAATGTTCACCAATCCTTCACGACTTGAACGTTTATCCTTGCGTTGAAGCTCTTGCAAAGACTTAATTTTGCCGATTAGATTATTGCCGTCGATTATGTAATAATTCATTATCCAAATCAATTAACGTAGACGCGATATCAGCCTCGGCAACACCAAGTCTTGACGGGCATTGCATCTCGTGTTTTGAAACGCCATAACTTGTCCCGCCGAAGCGGGATTTTTTTTTATAGAAAAACTAAATCCCCTTTTCAATTTTTTCGGAAACAGATGTCCCCTTTGCGCGAGTTTGTTTGGATTAGACTGAAAGACGAAATCATTTGGTGGTGCAGTCGGTGCATGATTGCTGAAGGTTAAGATTGACAAGGATTAGATAAGAAATGTGAATCAATGAATTTTCCCGCCTTCGGCGGGATCCCGCTGTGGCGCCCCGATAAAATTTCGGCGCCACGATCAAGCGGGACAATCCACCAAATGATTTCGTCTTTCAG
>JAMCSN010000278.1 GCA_023381535.1 Bacteroidota bacterium | reverse complement strand
TTCAGGCTTCGCAGCAATCAATTGGTGCTGGTTCTGCATCACCTTATATGATTCTTTACCCACAACAACCATATTCAAGTGATGGACAAAGTCTTGTTACCGGTTATCAAGGACCCGGTTGGCCGGCAGGTCCGGTAGATTATTCAAGATATATGCAGTTTGATATTACTCCAAACGCCGGTTATGATTTCAATGCTCAATATATTTCATTCAGATATAGAGATAATCCTCAAGTGCCGGCTAATTTCAACCTTTTGAAAGCAGAAGTCTGGTATGCAATTGATAATAATTGGAATAGCAGTGTTCAACTCACCGCTTCACCATTAGCACCATTAGATTATTTGAACACTGCCGAACAGATATTTTCCAAAAACATTAATGTGCAAGTTTTAAATGGGCAGACTTTTTCGGTAAGGATTTTTCCATATACACCTAACGGAAGTAGAGCAATGACTCCTACGCTTGCAATCCACAAAAATGTGATTATAGAAGGGAGAACTTCACCGGTAGTAAATAACGGTTCCATCTGCGGAATGAAGTTTAATGACTTGAATGGCAACGGTAGAAAAGATGAAGGTGAATTAGGAGTAGCTGGTTTTACAATTACTTTATCAACAGTCGCAGTTCCTTTGACAAGAACAACTGGCGCCGATGGCACTTTTTGCTTTAACGATTTGCCGCCTGGAACATACACACTTTCGGAAGGTCCACAGGATGGCTGGCAGCAAACTTACCCAACAAATCCATCAACACACACAGTAGTGCTTACAGCCGGGCAAAAAGTTACAGTAGATTTTGGCAATAAACAGTTACTGAGTTCTATATGTGGAAAGAAATTCAATGATCTTGATGGGGATAAAGATAAGGATGGAAACGAACCGGGAATTGCAAACTGGGTAATTAAACTTACATACCAAATGAACGGCTCAACAGTAACCCAAACTAAAACAACAGATGCAAATGGTGATTTCTGCTTCAACGATTTACAACCCGGAATAACTTATAAATTAGAAGAAGTAAACCAAACGGGATGGATACAAACCTTACCGGGCTCGCCATTTACATATACTGTTACTGCTGCTGCCGGACAGAATTACACAATGTTCTTTGGAAATAAGCAGGAGCCGCGTGGTTCAATTAGGGGTAAAAAATATAATGACCTAAATGGAGATGGAAATTTCCTATTTGATCTTGGGCTGTCAAACTGGACAATATATCTCTCCGGTCCCGTTTCAACTTCAACAACTACCGATCTATTTGGAGAATATCGTTTCGATAACCTGCCCGCTGGAACATACATAGTAACAGAAGATCATACTCTATCCGGCTGGCAGCAAACTTATCCCCCCGCACCAGGATCCTACACAATTAATCTTGCTGCTGGAGAAATTGTAATCAACAAGGATTTTGCAAATTATCCAATACCTACTCCATCAAGTTCAATCTGCGGAACAAAGTTTAATGACTTGAACGGAAATGGAATTAATGATACTGAACCAAAGCTTTCCGGTTGGATTATCGAATTGAAATTCAATGGGCCGAATGGAGAAGTAATATTGAGAGATACAACAGATTCAAATGGAGAATATTGTTTTAATAATCTTCCGTTAACTACCTGCACACTAACAGAAGTGAATAAACCCGGTTGGATACAAACAGCGCCGGCCTCTCCCGGAAGTTACACTATAACAATTACCGAAGAGGTTCATCTCATCGGTAAAGATTTCGGAAACAAAGAAGTTATCAATCCAGACTGTACCGATTTTGAAAACAACTCAATGAATGGCTGGCAGGCAAATAATATTTCAACTTCATTCCAGCAAGATGGAAACAACCATTATATCCAGACAACCGATCAAGCGGGTGTTTCAACATTTTATACTACAAGCAAACCTTTTACCGGTAATTGGACAAGTCTATTTTCAAACGGCTGCGGCTCACTCTGCTTTGATGTTACTTTTATTTATGGTGGCGATGTTTATAATGGTGTTACACCACCACAATCATTAACTCCATACATAGCGCTTGAAGGTGCGGGATTTAAAGCATCATTTGTTATTAGTCAGCAAATTTCAGTAGGAAGTGGTTGGCACTCATACTGTGCGCCATTGAGTTTTCTAAATTCTGATGGAACTCTCCCTTCAAATTCTGATGGTTATTGGATTATGACGCTTGGTACCGCGAGTGATTGGAATACACTCTTAACCAATATTACAAAAGTCCGGCTGCTTGCCGATCCGACAAGTTTTCAAGGTGAAAAAATTGGATATGATAATATCTGTCTTAAAAACACCGGCGATTGCAATTCGCCTGATCGGCTTGGTTCGATATGCGGATTTAAAATTTTAGATAAAGATGGTGATGGCGTAAGAGATTCAAATGAAGATATTATTCCAAACTGGGGAATTACATTAACTATTGGAACTACAACTTATACGGCTTATACGGGCGCCGATGGGCAATACTGTTTCAATAATCTTCCCGCCGGTACATATACTGTGTCTGAAGAACACCGCACAGGATATAGGCAAATATTCCCACCCGCTCCTGGAGTTCATAGAATTTCTCTTTTACCGGGAGAGAATAAAACAAATATAAATTTCTCCAACGTCGAAGATATTTCCGTTAAGCTTGGTTCTATATGCGGAATAAAATTCAATGATATAAATGGAGACGGCGATCAAGACCTTCCCGATGAAGTCGGATTACCGGGAGTGACTTTCCAACTTACCGGCGCTTCAAATCAAACAGTTGTAACGGGCTTAGATGGAACTTTCTGTTTTACAAATTTGAGAGCTGGCTCATACACAATTAAAGAAGTCATTAAACACGGATGGAAACCGACAGCACCGGATACAACCGGAATTGTAAACGTTACACTTTTGGAAGGGGAAAATCGTGAAGGAATATTTTTTGGCAATAAAGAAATATTGGGTTCAATATGCGGCTTCAAATATAACGACTTGAATGAAAACGGTAGTTGGGATAATGGTGAACCCAAACTTCCGAACTGGCAAATTACTCTTTCATCTTTTGGATATGCGGCAAGTGGTCATGCCGGTTTGCCAACACTAAATTTAATAAGCACTATAACAACCGATAAAGATGGGAACTATTGTTTCACCAATGTAAGACAAGGGAATTATCTAGTAGGAGAAATCGCACAAAATAGATGGACGCAAACAGAACCTTCTTCTTTTGCTTATGGAATAACGCTTGCACCGGGACAAAAAATAGATGGACTTAATTTTGGAAATAAGGGAGATGATACAGTACGGGTCGGTTCTATCTGCGGTATTAAGTTTAATGACAAGGATGGAGATGGCGAACAAGATTCTGGTGAATTGGGAATACCTGATTGGTCAATCAGCATAGGAGGACCGGTTGATATGACTATAGTTACAGATAAAAATGGAAAATTCTGTTTCGAAAATTTACCGCCGGGTGAATACAAAGTTGGTGAAGAATATCGTTCAAGATGGCGGCAGACTAAACCTTCTACAAACTTCTATATCATTCAACTTGCATCGGGGCAAAAGATTGATTTGCAGTTTGGAAATACAGAAGATGATAGTGTGCAGCTCGGCTCTATTTGCGGAACTAAGTTTAATGATAAAAATCGTGATGGAAGAAAAGTGGACGGTGAATTAGGAATTGCCAACTGGACTATCTATCTCGAAGGTCCTATGAATCTAACTGCAATAACTGATGACAACGGCAATTTCTGTTTTTACGGATTGATTCCAGGTACATACACTGTTCGAGAGGAAAATAAAACCGGATGGAGACAAACGAAACCTTCTTCAATAACTTATTCTTTGGAAGTCGGCAATGGTGATAATTTTGAAGACATTGATTTCGGAAATTTTGAAGACCCATCTGTTACACTCGGCTCAATCTGCGGAATTAAATTCAACGATTTGAATGGCGACGGTAAAAAGCAAGATAACGAACCGGGAATTCGAAACTGGACAATCAATTTATCCGGGACAATAAATTTAACTACGCAGACAGACGCAAGAGGTAAATTCTGTTTTGATAACTTAAAATTTGGACGTTATACTGTATCAGAAGCACATAGGAATAGATGGATTCAAACAGCTCCTTCAACCGGAAGTTATACTTTTGAATTGTCCGAAGATAATAGCAACCCGGATACATTTTATTTTGGAAACAAGTATGAAGAACCCAATACTGGCTGCGTAAGTCCACCATCTGGAATGGTTGGTTGGTGGACCGGGGACAACAATGCGAATGATATCTCCGGTTTCAATAATCATGGGACGCTTCAGGGTGGAGCCACTTACGTGAGCGGCAAAGTAGCTAACGCATTTAATGTAAGTAACATTCCGAGCAATGTTACCGACTACATTTCCATTCCCGATAATTCGTCATTGAACTTTGGAACGGATAACTTCTCTATTGATGCTTGGGTTAAGACCACAAACACTACGGGTGGTTTATTTATTGTATCTAAAGTTGTACAACAAGCAGCTCTTCCCATTTTAAATTCCGTTGGATATATCCTACGGATTGCCCAAGGAGGAATATTATCCCTACATATGGGTGAAGGTTCGGTATTTATGAACTATCCTGCTACTGGTGTTCAAATCGCGGATGGGAAATGGCATTTTGTTGCGGTGACTGTTGACAGAAAAAATAAAACCGGTGGGAAACTGTATGTTGACGGCAATATAGTATTAACTTTCGACCCAACAACTGTATCAAACTCTATTACAAACACTTCACCGTTGTTGATAGCAAAACTGAGCTTTGGTTCTATAACTCCTTACGAAAATCAAGTCGACGAAGTAGAATTATTTAATCGCGTTATTACACCTGACGAAATCGCTTCTATATTTAATGCCGGAAGCGCTGGAAAGTGTAAAACTTCTGTACAACTCGGTTCGATCTGCGGAATGAAATTTAATGATAAGAATGGTAATGGTCGTAAAGATGATGGTGAAGATGGAATTTATAATTGGCAAATCACCGGT
>JAMCSN010000147.1 GCA_023381535.1 Bacteroidota bacterium | reverse complement strand
CGACTCAATCTTAATCGAGGCGAAAGGGAATCCGATGTTCTCGTAGTAATCAAAAATATTGGAGAAGGCTGACTCAATATTTCCTTTTGTGAAAACTGCATTATCAAGATCGGATAAGAAATTTGCAAGTCGAAGAGAATCTTTAAGCCCGGAGTTGAACATAATTTTATTTATTAATGTTGGCTTACCTTCATCAACATCAACAATTAATTTTGATTTGGAAGAATCGATCTTTTCAACTTTCGAGTTAATTGCCGGGTGAAAGTAACCTTCGCTGCGCAATGACGAGTAAATTCTTCCGCAAACACTGTCTTCCAAAGCCGGAAATATTTTTGTCCCCGGGCTAACTTTCATCCACCCCAAGTAATCGTTTGTGGTGAAAATTTTATTACCGGTTATTTGTATCGAGAAAATTTCTTGAGCAGAAAGGAAGGTGTAGGTGAAAAAGAAAAACGCGAGACAATTTCTAATAATTCGGCGAGTCATCAATTATCTTCATCTTTTTACCGACGGGTGTAACTTTCACTGTATCAACATAACGATTCATTTGATCAAACGAGACGGAACATGTTTTGAGCATTGAAGCGTTTGCCGCGCCCAATGCCGAGGCGATTTTTGCAAACTCATCAAACACCAACGACTTTTCCATCCCGTAGGCGATGCCGGCTACAAATGCGTCGCCGCTTCCAGTTGCATCTAATGTTTGAATTTTCGGCTGATCAATCTTGTAGTGAAAATCAAATTTTGAAACGTACGCCGCATTTGCGCCGTCGGTTAGAAAAGTTAGTTTTACCCCTTTGGAATATAGCCCGCGCAAGTATTCAAGTTTGTTTGATTCGCTGTGAAGTGACATATTGAGCGACCTTTCAACTTCGGAAACGTTATTGTGAATCGCAGTCGGCGACGCATCGATGCAATTTTTGAGATGGTTGCCGTAAGTATCAAGTATGGAAACTTTATCATGTTTGTTTGCAAGCTCGATTCCGAATGGAAAAATATCATCTGCCGCCGGAGATGGAGAACTTCCGGCGAAAACTGCGATTGAGCAATTCTGAATCATCTTCTCAAGTTTACTTTTGAAGTCCGATGATTCCGAAATATTTACTTCGCTGTTTGTGCCGAAAAAGGTTGAGATGCGATTTGAATTCTCTTCGATGATTACATCTGCCGAACGCGTTTCGGATTTTGTTGAAACAACACTCAAATCAATTTTGTCATTGGTGATGCAATGACGCAAAATTTTTCCGTTGTTTCCGCCCAGGAAAGTAAAAGCATGATTCGGAATTCCGAGAAAGTTTAATTGCCGGCTTACGTTTATTCCTTTTCCGCCCGCAGAAAAAGTTTCTCTGATGCTTCTGTTTTCTTTTCCAAGTTCAACGGAATGAAAAAACAATCGTCTTTCTAAAAGCGGATTGATTGTAACAGTGAGAATCATTTTTAAAGTAGATTTAAAAAATTATTATGCGGAATGAATTAAACATTTATAGTAACTCTACGTTCTGCACTCTTCACTCTTGCTTAACGTTCTATCACTGTCTATATCCGGGCCAGCGGCTGTAATCCGGATTGACAAGCCTGTAATCTCCAAACCCGGTTTGATCGGAAAAAACAAAACTGCGGTTCAGATCGTAATAATCCCAAATCTCATACGGCTTTGCATCGGGATCCATCGGATGCCGTTCAACGTAACTGGGCGGTCCGAACGTAACATAGACCATTCCCATGTCGGAATGCCATCCTGCGCCGAATCCTTTGAAAGTTTTGTTTGCGTATTCGATTCTCCGGTAATATTCATAAAGAATCGGGTTCTCCTCAATTTTCGGATTAGGTTTTTTCTTATCCCAGTAAGCAAGGAATCGGTTAAGTTTTTCATCGTATGTCTTAGCGTCTTTAATAAAATCTAATTCTTCCGGCGTTGCGATGTAAAGCATTTCATCAACGGCCAGGTCGAGATCGGTTATGGTATTCGGCACACCGTAGATTATCGAATAAAACTTTTTCTCGGTTGTCTCAACATCTTTCCAATCTTTGTTCTTCAATGCAACTTTCAATGTATAATCTCCCAAAGAAAAGTTTGCATTTTTGATTGTGTGTCTGATAAGATTATTTCCGGCTTTTAATGTACGGGGATCATCCTGCTTGAAAGATTTACCGCTCTTTAATTCGTTCATCGAGTATTCAAGAACTATGTCGCGGGCTTTGTTCGAATAAATAGTGAAGAAGAAAGAAAGTGAATCGGTTTTATTTGTAACAAAGGTTGAAACATTCGGAATAATTTTTTCACCGGTAGAATCTTTAACGACATCGGAGATAAACATTACGTCGCTCATACCGAGAGTGTCGGAAATCTGCCGGACGGTTAACGGAATTTCTTTAAAAGACGTTTTTCGTGATTCTGAATCCTCGATTATACATTTCAAAAAATACTTGCCGGGATTCATGTCGTAACTTTTGTAGCTCAGATTGAAATTATTTTTGGAAAGCGTCTGATCGAAATCATCCGACTTAACGCGTTCTTTCCAGATTCTTTCAAACAGAACGTTCTTCTTACTCTCGTCTAGGAAAGTTAAAGTAACGTCATACGTGGCGTGATATGAGTTTTCCTTTTTTACAAATTGAATGCTTGAATAAGGGACTTTTACAAACACATCGACACGCGATTTATTCGGAACTGCGCTTTTGTAGTTGGCATAATCGACCGAAAAATTAATAACGCTTCCGAAAGCACCTGCGCGGGCAGAGTATTCGACTTGCGCGTATAAAACCGCTCCTAATAAACACCAGATCAATGCCAACCGTTTCATTGTGACTCCTTTGCTTGCGTATGTAGCTCGCTAACTTTAGTTAAGTTACCAAATAAATCATACTCATTGCAATCGTAAATTTCAACGTCATAAAATTCACCAATCTCTAATGCACCTTTTTTTGCATCTATTATTACTTCGCCGTCCACTTCCGGCGCGTCGCGTTCGGTTCGTCCTATGTACTGATTGTTTTCAAACGCGTCGATGACCACTTTCATTTTTTTGCCGATAAACATGCGATTCTTTTCTTCCGAAATATTTTTTTGAATTTCCATTAGTGTTGCTTTCCGTTCTTCTTTTGTTTCCAGCGGAATCGGGTCGTTAAGGATGAAACTCGGAGTGTTTTCTTCAACCGAATAATTGAACACGCCGAAACGGTCAAATTTTATATCGCGGACGAAGCCGCAAAGTTCCTCAAATTCATTTTCTGTTTCATTCGGGTAGCCGACAATAAAAGTCGTCCGCAAAGTTAAGTTTGGAATACGTTCTTTCAACTGTTGCAGAAGTTCTACCGTTCTTCTTTTCGTTATACCGCGCCGCATGGATTTTAAAACATTATCGGAAATATGCTGAAGTGGAATGTCGATGTATTTACAAATTTTCGGATTGACGGCGATTTCTTCTATCAGTTCATCCGGAAGATGAGAGGGATAAACATAAAGTAAACGAATCCATTCTATGCCGGCAATCCCGGATAATTTCCGCAGCAGCTCGGCAATGTTTCTTTTGCCGTATAAATCGATTCCGTAATCGGTCGTGTCTTGCCCAATGAGAATTAATTCTTTAACTCCTTTTGCGGCGAGCAGCGACGCTTCGTTTAGCAATTCATCCATCGGTTTGGTTTTATGAACTCCGCGCATAAGCGGGATAGCACAAAAGGAACAAGGGTTATCGCACCCTTCGCTGATTTTCAGATAAGCAAAATGTTTCGGCGTTGTAACTATTCGCTCGCCGAGCAATTCATATTTTAAGTTGCCGCCGAATTCGCGGACAATTCCTTCGTAAGCTTCGGTTCCAAAGAATGCATCGACTTCAGGAATCTCTTTCATCAAATCATTCATGTATCTTTCCGAAAGACAGCCGGCGACTATAACTTTTTTTAGCCTTCCTTTTTTCTTCAACTCGATGGCAGAAAGAATTGTGTTGATGGATTCCTCTTTAGCCGCGTCAATAAATCCGCACGTGTTGATCACAACGGAATCGGCTTTGTTGGGGTCGCCGATCAGATCAAATTTATTCAGTTTCAATTGACTCATCAGCCGTTCGGAATCAACTGTGTTCTTCGAACAGCCGAGAGTTATAACGGAAATTTTTTCTTTGTTCATGTGAAAAAATCTTTCAGGTAAATCATAACGTTTGTTTTGGAATATTATCTTGCTCTTAAGCTTATTCTTGCTCTTACTCTGTCTTTCATCGTGTGGATTAGTACCGCCCAGATTAAGAGCCTGCCTCGACTTTCTCTGCCTCGATTCAACCATCGGGACGAAACGGGTCGGGCAAGAACAGAAGAACAAAGCTTTACTTGGCTATATAATTGAGGTACAAATATACAACCGGCGCAGAGAAAAGTAATGAATCGAACCGGTCAAAAATTCCGCCATGACCCGGTATGATTGAAGACGAATCCTTAACAAAAGTGTCCCGCTTGATCAGACTTTCGATTAGATCGCCGATTTGCCCAACGGTTCCTACAATCAAGCCAATAACGATTGCGTCGCTCCAGTTTAGGAAATCAGCTATAATAGATTTGCACGCCAGCATTCCTATTATCGAAAAAACAAATCCGGCGAATGCGCCTTCCCAGCTTTTGTTGGGACTTACACGCGGCATCAATTTATTTTTTCCGTATGCGGTACCTAAAAAGTAAGCGGCGGAATCGCAAATCCAAATCGAAACTAAAATTGAAATGATTAAATACCCGCCCTGGCTGTAAACGAAAATGGAATCGTTATAGAATTCACGCAAGTTCACAAGCGCTGAGGAGAAAAATCCAATGTAAAAAATTCCTAGAAGAGAAACTCCAAGGTTTGATACGGCGGATTCTTTATTCCGGAACAGCTCAAAAAGCAGCAGCACAGCTACAATCAAAAAAAATAAAATTTTGAAATCGATAAAAGTTTTGTACTCATTTAAAATGATGGCAACAATGGCTAAATATCCAACGAGATTATTCGTAAAGTATTTTCTGTTCTTAACCATTTTAGAAAATTCATGAAACGACACCAGACCGATAAATGCCGCGAAGACTAAGAAG
>JAMCSN010000018.1 GCA_023381535.1 Bacteroidota bacterium | reverse complement strand
GTTGCCGATCGATATGCTTCCGAATATTCAAATTCCGGTTGTAAGTGTAATAACATTCAACAGCGGCGCCGGTCCATCGGATATGGAACAGACGGTAACGGTTCCGATTGAACGCGCGGTCAGCTCTACCAACAATGTTAACTATGTTCAATCAACTACACGCGAGGGTATGTCGCAAGTGCGCGTTAATTTTAATTGGGACGCGAGTACCGATGTCGGTTTGATCGACGTAATCCAAAAAGTGAATAGAGTTTTGAATTTGCTTCCGACCGCAGCGTCTCAACCGCTGGTCTTACGATTTGACATAACCAATATCCCCGTTTGTACAGTCGCTCTCAGCGGCGACATAGATGAACGCGCATTGTACGATATAGCTTACAATGTTATTGAACCACAACTAGAACATTTGCCCGGTGTTGCGTTTGCTCAAGTTACCGGCGGAAAAATTCGTGAGATACATATAAAGGTAGATCGCAACAGATTGGATGCGCTCAATTTGTCGCTTCAGCAAATTACGCAAGCGGTGGCTTCTTCCAACTTAATTGTTCCTTCCGGTGATCTTAAATCCGGCGTGTTCGATTATTCGCTTAAAACAGAAAGTCAGTTCAATGTTGTTGAACCGATGGGCAACATCGTAATCAAAAATGTAAACGGAGTTCCAATCCGTGTGCGTGATGTTGCGTTTGTTGAAGATTCGTATCAAGAACAAACTGAAGTTATTCGACACAACGGAAGACCGGGTGTGATTTTGAGAGTGCAGAAAACTTCCGGCGCTAACACGGTAGAAGTTGTAAATGCCGTTGTGAAAGCATTGACAACTTTGAAAGATGTTCCGCCGTCAGTGAAAGCTTCGCTTGGTCTGGATCAGAGTTTATACATCCGCCAGTCAATCAGCGGATTGTCGCAAGAAGCGGTATTGGGTGCTTTGCTGGCAACGCTGATCATTCTTATGTTCTTGCGCAACGCCAGAAGCGCTTTAATTATTTTTCTTGCAATCCCTCTTTCAATTCTTGCAACTTTTATATTCTTCAGATTCAGCGGAACAACTCTGAACATAATGACATTCGGCGGTCTGGCGCTTGGCATTGGAAGGTTGGTGGACGATTCTATCGTTGAGTTGGAAGCGATCTCGCGGCATTACGGAACAATGCAGAGTGACAAGAAGCCGAAAATGCAGGCAACATTGGATGCCGCCCTTGAAGTCGCTTCGCCAATTTTTATTTCAACACTAACCACTGTTATTGTATTTCTTCCGGTAATTTTCTTAACGGGAATTGCAAAGCTTCTATTTCTTCCGCTGGTAATTACTATTACTGTTGCGTTGTTCTCCTCATTCTTTGTCTCACGAACCGTAACACCGCTGATGTGCTATAAATATTTGAAAGCGGAGAGGGAATTCAATCCTAATTCTAAAAAGTTCGCCGACCGCGCCCAAAATTTCGCAAAAAATTTTCTGGATCGAATCGATTCTTACTATCAAAACACTTTAACGAAAGCATTGAAACGAAGAAAGTTGGTAATACTCGGCGTAATTGGTTTCTCGGTACTTTCATTCTTGCTGTTCAAATTTATCGGAACGGAATTTTTTCCAGATGCGGATGAAAGTCAATTCTCTATCAACTTGCGATTACCCGTAGGAACCAGAATCGAGGAAACGGAAAAATTTGTTGAGCGCATCGAAAAAATGATCCGTTCCAACGTACCTGAGGCACAGACAATCATTTCCGATATCGGCGTGCCGAATGCGCGAAGCGGAAATTTATTCGGCGGAAATTCCGGCGGACATTCTGCTAATATCAGCGTAGCGTTAACCGCACCGGAAGAGAGAGACAGAAGTGTGTTCGACATCATAAAAGTTTTAAGACCGAAATTAATGACTATTGCCGGTGCGCAAATATTTATCAACAGCGGCGGCTTCTTGAAATTCCTTCTCAACTTCGGTTCGTCTGCACCGATTGATGTTATTATAAGCGGACAAGATTTTGATACGGCGAACAAACTTTCTCAACAAATTTATGACGTAGTCAAATCCACCAAAGGCGCTACCGACGCGCAGATTTCCCGTGAGCTGAATTTGCCCGAATTGCACATTGCAATCGATAGAGAAAAAGCCGGCGCGCTTGGTGTTAATGTTCAGCAAATTTCCAACACGATTACAACTGCAATCAGCGGAACCGTTGCATCTATTTTCACCGATCCGCAAAGCGGAAATCAATACAACATTTTGGTGAGGCTGACCGAGGATTACAGAAATAAAATTGATGATATTAAAAACTTGAGCGTACAAAGTTCGCAAGGACAAATGATTAAACTCTCCAACCTTGTGAATGTTAGTCTTGTGAAAGCTCCGATACAAATTGACAGACGCTACCAGGAAAGAATTGTTGAAGTAACTGCCAACGTTGAGGGGAGAGATTTGGGCAGCGTATCAAAAGAAATTGGCGAGAAGCTGGCGAATATTCAAGTCCCTTCCGGCTTTCAAGTTCAGCTTAGCGGAAATGTTGAGCAGCAGCAGAAAACTTTTGGCGATCTCGGACTCGCGCTTATACTCGCAATTATTTTGGTTTACATGGTAATGGCGTCACAGTTTCAGTCGCTAGTCGATCCGTTCATAATCATGTTTACCGTACCGTTGGGAATGGTTGGTGTTGTTTGGGCTTTGTTCTTAACCGGCACCACTCTTTCGGTTACATCGTTTGAAGGAGTGATAGTAATGATTGGAATTGTTGTATCGAACGGAATTTTGCTCGTTGACTACACAAACAAACTAAGAAAACGGGGAATCGAACTACATGAAGCAGTGGTAAGCGCGGGCAGAACAAGATTGCGCCCGATATTGATGACAACGTTAGCAACAGTTTTAGGATTGATTCCGCTTGCGCTTGGTGTTGGCGGCGAAAAATCTCAAGCGCCGTTAGCAATTGCCGTCATCGGTGGATTAACCGTTTCGACATTCTTAACGCTGTTGTTTGTCCCAACACTTTACACATTGTTTGAAGAAAAATTTAGAGCAAAAATTGTTGATGAAAATGAAAGCAATTAACCCGGTTCGTTTGATTTTATTTTTTGTAACTGTGTTGTTTCTTGGCGGTCCAGCTTTTGCGCAGCAAGACACACTCACAATTGAAAAATGTATTGTTATCGCGCTGAAGAATAATCCTCAACTTCGAATTGCTGAAAACAGTTACGAATTATCGGCGTCCAATCTGACTGGCGTACGTTCGGCACTATTCCCGCAAATCTCATTGCAGTCAAGTTATGCCAAGAACGGCGGAACGTTTTTCTTCGGTCCCACCGCCAGACCGGCAGATTACGAGAACTATGCAGTAGGATTCCAAGCGCAACAATTGGTATTCGATTTTGGAAAAACGTTTTCGCGCGTCTCAGCTACCGCTGATTTGAAGGATGCGTCATTACAAGATTTAGTTTCTGCAAAACAAAATTTGATCCTAAACACTTACCTCGCATACTTTTCATATCTGCAGGCAGAAAGAATTCAGAAAGTTAATCTGGAATCTCTTTTGCAGGCAAAAGAACATTTGGATCAGGCGGAAAAATTTTATGAGGTCGGAAAGAAACCGCAATTCGATGTGCTGAAAGCGAAAACCGACGAAGCGAACGCGAAAGTAAATCTGATAACCTCGCAGAACAATCTTATCGTCAGCAAACTTCAGCTTGAGAACGTTCTCAATACAAAACTGGGTGATAATTTTCAATTGAAGGATAATCTTGAATTGAGCAAAGACACAGTGAGTTTAGATAACGCGATGAAAATTTCTTACCTAAATCGACCCGAGTTGATCGGCAGCAAATACCGGGTTGAAGCGAACAAGTCTTTTGTTACCTCGGCATGGACAGCGAACTTGCCGACGATAAGCGCAACGGGCGGGTACACTTGGCGCGGATACGCGCTCAATCAAAATTTTCTGAATTCGTGGAATATTGGTTTAAGTTTTTCTCTGCCGCTATTCCAAGGTTTTGCTTTGGACGCCGGAATCGATCAAGCAAAAGCAAATTTAAATATTGCCGAAGCGCAGTATGACTATTCACTTCAGACCGTAAACCTTGATGTTCAGCAGCAATATGCAAGCGTTAAGTTGGCATTGGCAAAGATCGACGCAACCAAATCTCTTGTACAACAAGCCGAAGAAGCTTTTAAACTTGCCGAAGCGAGATACAAAGAAGAGGTCGGAAGCCCGATTGAAATTACAGATGCTCAAGTTACTTTGCTGAATGCACAGATGACCCACATTCAATCTTTATACGATTACCAAGTCGCGTACGTTCGTCTGCAGAAAGCAATGGGAATTCTTAAATAAGAAATAGAAGCAGCATGTGATTGGATTTATACTCCCAGATTTTAGTTTCCCGATCTTTTGCTCAATTCAACACGGTTCAGTCCGTTCAACGCTGCAACTCGATACGCTTCCGCCATTGTTGGATAATTGAATGTGCTGTTGATAAAGTACATTAAGGTATTTCCTTCGCCTTCTTGCGACATAATCGCTTGACCAATGTGGATAATTTCCGAGGCTTCGTAGCCGAAACAATGTATGCCGAGAATTTTCAAACTCTCTCTGTGAAATAGAATTTTTAGCATGCCGACTGTTCTTCCGGTTATTTGCGCTCTTGCGAGATGTCTGAAGAATGAATGACCGACTTCGTACGGAATTTTTTGTTCGGTTAATTCGCGTTCATTCAATCCGATGGAACTGATTTCCGGTATGGTGTAGATTCCCGTCGGTATGTCTTCTATCTTGAGCGTGTTAACTTCGCCGGCAACATAATGACGCGCTGCAAATCTTCCTTGATCATAAGCTGCGCTTGCAAGACTTGGATAACCAATCACATCGCCAACAGCATAAATGTGGGGAACACTGGACTGATAAAATTGATTGACCGGGATCGATCCTCTTTCATCTGTTTTAATTCCTATTTCTTCAAGTCCCAGATTTTGTGAGTTTCCGGTTCTTCCTTGCGCCCACAATAAATAATCGCTTCTAATTTCTTTGTTCGATTTCAGATAGATCGTTACGCCGCAATCATCGGCAACAACTTTTTCGTATTCTTCGCCGTGT
>JAMCSN010000362.1 GCA_023381535.1 Bacteroidota bacterium | reverse complement strand
GGCTGCAGTCTATCTGTATTACTTCTTTGTGTCGGATTGTTTTCTTGCGACGCGCCGCGGTTGAATCCGCTTGATCCTCAAAATCCGGATTATCAGTTTGCTGCTCTTGATGGTTTTGTTAAAACTGTCACCGGACCCCCGCAGCCCATCGCTGGCGTAAGTGTTTTTTGGAAATCGCAGAATATTTTATTAACGACGGATGCAAACGGATATTTCAAACTTGATAATCTTCCGAAGCAGGACGGATGGCTTTATTTTCAGAAGGATGGATTCAGCAGCGATTCAACGTTGGTTCAGTGGAATAATCAAAAAACCTTTCATGTTGACATGTTCCTGCACTCTATTCCACGGCTCGATAGTTTGGCGATCTACACAAGCGTTGAAAACCGTTATCCTGACGTTCAAAAATATAAACTCACTATCCAAGCGGGTATTACCGACACCGAAGGAAATGTTGATTCAGTATTTGTCGTAGCGAACCAATTACACTTTAATAAGCAGTTGAATTACAATCCGTCATCGCGTTCTTACCAAAATGATTTTTCTCAAACGGATTTGGGACTGCAATCGATGGATGAAGGAATCGGGAAAATTTTCAACATCATTGTAAAAGATAAACAGAAAAGAATTTTTAATATCGGGTCATCAACTATAAAAAGAATTATCAAGCAGGAAGTTTTGCCGGAGACTCCGTCAAATAAACAAACTGTCGGCTCAACTCCAACGCTGCGTTGGACCAGATTTCTGCCGGGATTTAATTTCCGCTACATGGTTCAAATATACACGGATGAAGTTTCTCCGGTTCTTGTCTGGCAGAAAGACAATATTTCCAAGGATGATATTCAAGTGATTTCCGGCGCAACTCTTCCTGCCGGAGATTATTTCTGGGTAATCTGGAGTATCGATGATTTTCAGGACAGGTGCCGCTCGAAACCGGCATCCTTTGTTGTTCAATAATCGGTCGAGGAATAGAAAGAAAATTTTTTACAGGCATTTTATAAATGAATAATTTTTTTGCAGACAACATTACTCACATTAAGAATCTTACTAAAGACGAATTCGAATCGCTTTTCGAATTCACAGAGATTTTAAATTCTGCCACACGTCAAGAATCATTAGTCGAAGATGCTATCGATATTGTGATCAAAGTAATTAATGCCGAGCGTGGTCTTTTTGTAAAGTATGACGAAGTCAATGATAGTTTTTCTATCGTTACCGCTCGCAAAATTTCGAACGAGAGTATAACCGACTTGCATGAATTTTCTTCAGGCATTCTTCAAAAAGTAATTAAAGAAAAGAAACCGCTACTTTATCACGATGTAATGAGCGATCCGCATCTTTCGCAGTTTGAGAGCGTGCAGATTCAGCGCATCAAATCTGTCATCGGCGTTCCAATTGTTCGCGATGGAAAAGTTTGGGGCGTTATTATTGCCGATAGCCAGCTTGACCGGCGTGAATTCACGGAAGAAAACCTTCTGTTCCTCGGATTCTTTTCCAACTTGGTATCGCTGGCTCTTGATCGAATTATAAAATTAGAAGAGCTTGAAAAAGAAAATCAGATTCTTACCAATCGACTGCAGTCTGTTTTTGAAATTCCCGATATGATAGGCGAAAGCGCCATTATGCACAGTCTCTCGCAACTCCTTTATAAAGTTGCATTAACCGATACAACGGTTTTGATCACTGGTGAAAGCGGAACCGGAAAAGAAATTGCAGCAAAAGCAATTCATGATTTAAGTAAAAGAAACGATAAACCGTTTCTTGCACAATTCTGCGGATCAATTCCGGATAATCTTCTTGAGAGCGAATTGTTTGGATATAAAAAAGGTGCGTTCACCGGCGCGAACACGGATAAACAAGGTTTACTAGAAGCTGCCGACGGCGGGACATTTTTCTTGGATGAGATCGCCGATATTTCCATAGCCCTTCAAGCAAAACTTTTACGCGTGCTCGAGAATAAAGAAATCATCCGGCTGGGTGATGTGAAGGTAAGAAAAATTAATGTTCGAATAATTACCGCAACCAACAAAGATTTACAAGCGCTTGTGAAAGAGGGGGTGTTCCGCGAAGATTTATTCTACAGATTAAATGTTTTTCCGATCAAAGTTCCTCCGCTAAGGGAAAGAAGAAGCGACATAGCTTTGCTCACAAGTTTCTTTATTAAAAAAATGGGCAAGAAAGATATGTCCATAGATCCCGCGGCAATAAAAAAATTGGAGAGTTATTATTGGCCCGGAAATGTTCGCCAGCTGATAAACATAATTCAGCGCGCGTTAATTCTTTGCGACGGGAACAAATTACTTGCCGAACATATAATTCTTGAAGAAGCAACCGATATGGAAAACTTTCAGGGTACGCTGAGGGAATTTGAAATGCTTCTTCTCAAAAAGCGTCTTGAAGAACTTAACGGCAACAGAACACTTACCGCAAAATCACTGGATGTATCCGTAAGATGGATTCAATTGAAACTGAAGGAGCTTGGCGAACAATAAAATGACATCGCTTACTTCCGAAATATTGTTCGAGAAATTCCAGATAATTGAAGTGCTCAAGAAAGACGAACATGCGGCGGTCTTTCTTGCAAATCACATCTACCTTAGTAAAAAAATTATTCTTAAAGTTTTGAACACGCAAAAAATCCCCGACCCATCGGTTGTGGAACGTTTTAAGCGTGAAGCAAAAATTCTTGCCAGGCTCGATCATCCAAACATTATCAAGGTATTGGATTTCGGAACGAGCAAAGAGTATTTCTACATTTCGTTCGAATACATTGAAGGCGAGTCGCTGCGCAATGCGTTCAAGACCAAGAATTTAACGCTTGAACAAAAAGAACATTTGATGATTCAACTTTTACGGGGACTGGGTTACGCGCACGCAAATCAAATCATCCATCGTGATATAAAGCCGGAAAATGTTTTCATAGATAAAAACCTAAATGCAAAGCTCGGAGATTTTGGTCTCGCGTTATCAGCCGAGGATAATTTTGTAACGAATCCGTATTCAATAGTTGGAACGCCAAGCTACATGTCGCCCGAACAGGTGAGAGGCGCAAAACTTACGGCTCAAAGCGATCTCTTTTCTGCCGGCGTTGTTTTGTTTGAATTGTTTTCAGGAAAGAATCCGTTTCTGAAAGACAACGTAAGCATGACGCTGAATGAAATAATCGGCATTAACGAATCATCCCTTGAAGGAAAGCTGAACGAGATTCCGGAAAAATATAGAAACGTACTTTTGAAATTGCTGAAGAAAAATATCAATCAGCGTTATCTGACTGTTGATGAAGTTTTTAAAGACTTAAATATTCAGCCGGATCAGGCAACTTTGATTCTGAACAATGTTCACAAGGATTCCGGAAGAACAAAGCTCGTTGCTCTGGTTTTGGCTGCTGTCGTGTTAATCATAGCCGGAATTGTTTTTATTCCGCGTTATGAAAAGAACCCAAGCAATTCGATACAGGAAAAACCGCAGCAGGTATCGAATCAGGGTAACGAGACTAATCAATCTAAATCTATTGCTGCTGAACCGGATCTTAAAAAAGATCAAGTCGATTTAACAAAGACTGATAAACCTTTGGTCGGAAACGAAAGTGCTCAGCTGCAAAATCAAAATACAGCAGTTCAGCCGCCTGTAAAATCCATTGGATATGGTGCATTGTTGATTGACAGTCAACCGTGGTCTCAGATTTCCATCGACGGTCAAGATTTTGGTGCAACGCCCACGACCAATCCTATCAGACTATTAGAAGGAGAGCACACTGTTAAGTTGGTTGCGCAGAATTATCCTCCGCAATTTGAAACTGTATTGATCAAAGCGGACAAACCAACTAAACTTAATTTTTCCTTCGATTCCAAAATGGGCTTCATAAGATGTTCGGTTTTGCCTTGGGGTGATGTTTATATAAATGGTGAATTAAAAGCCGAGGTATATGCGCCGAAATTGATAAGAGTTTTACCTCATCCGGATTGGGTGCACATGATAATCCGGAATCCGGGATTTAAGGATATCGATACAACCTTTAGAGTATCAAAGGGGGATACGGTGAATTTAAAATTCGACTTTTTGAAAAAATAATTGATTGGTATGGAAGTTGAGTTAAATAATTAAAAAACAGTTTAGAAATGAAAAAATTAATCTTTGTATTACTTATTATTTTTTGTGCTGTCCCCCTGAGCGCGCAATTTAAATGGAAGATAGTTGGAAGAATGTTATATCCAGTTTCCGGCGGTCAACTTGCTTTCGATCTTCAATCGCCCAGCAATAAAATTTATATCCTAGGCGGCTATTCTGATTCATTATCTCTCCAACATGCTGTTGACTGGATCCAAGAATATGATGTTGTAAAAAATACTTGGCAGATTGTTGGAAACATGAAACAGCCTCGCCAACAATTTGTAGCTGATATTTGGAACTCGAAAATTGTGTACTTCGGAGGAACAGCAGATACTTCCACAAATAAAAACACCATTGAGGGATGGGATTTTAAAACTTTACCTTCAGTTCCATCTGTTCTTGATGTTCAAAATAATTTCGGCAGATCGTTTTCCACGGGTCAAGTTGTGGGTGATAATTTATACATCATTGGCGGCGATCCTTCAACCGTTGGCGCAACGCTTCCGTACATTGTTGAATACAACTTAGCATCGAAGCAAACCGTGTTTACGTATAACTCGCCGTCACCAGATCCGCCGCGTCAGCACATGACATTTATTGTAGGTGATAATATTTATATCTTCGGCGGCGTTACAAATGGAGTCATGAATTCCGTTCAACGGTTTAACATACCGACACAACAGCTTACGACTTTACCGAACAAACTTATAGAGGCAAGAGCCGGGGGAGCAGCTGTTTACAACCCTATCAGTCAAAGGGGATTCATAATCGGCGGTTACAACGAAACCAATAAAGCCTTGGCCAGCGTTGAACAGGTTGTTGTGAATCAAGACGGCTCTATTAGTATAACATCAGACCCAAAGTTAAAGTTGAATAAAGCCAGAACAAACTTGATGGCGGTTAATTACAAAGGAAAGGTTGCGGTATTTGGAGGAAAAGATGCAAACGGAAAAGTTGTTCCCGATGTTGAGATTTTAG
>JAMCSN010000152.1:3708-5089 GCA_023381535.1 Bacteroidota bacterium | reverse complement strand
CTGTGTGATCAAATAAAAAATTACGAATGACACAAGCGTATTCACCGCCGCAGCCATTATTCCGTACATCGGTATAAAAATAAAATTTAGAATTATGTTCAGTGCCGAAGCGCCGATGGTGATCCACGCAATATGTTTGGTGTTCTTGGTCAGCATCATTCCCAACGACGCTGTTAAGCGCATCCCGCTAAAGACATAAGAGAGCAAAATAATCGGGACAACCAAATAGGAGGAATAAAAATCTGATTGTTGCGCAAAAAGTCTAACGATTTCTTTGCTGAAGAGTGAAAGAAAAACAAAACCCCACACGAAAACAAAAGTTGAATACGTCATCAGCTTAGAGAAAAAACGTTTATCGTCCGGTTGTCGGAAATATTTATACGCAATCGGTAAAAGTCCAAGACTGAACGGAAGAACAAGAAACATATTTAATACGCCGGCAATTCTGTAAGCCAAACCGTACAATGCAACGGACTTCGAACCCAATAAAAATTTTATAATAAACCGGTCGCTTTGATTAAGTAGCAAAAACCCTATTGCGCTGAATACAAGAGGAATACCGAATCTTAATGCAACCGATAGAATTGATTTACTAAAACGTACCGTTACCTGTGGAATAATTTTAACAAGAAGAACAAATGTTGTAAGGATTTCTACAATCATCGCGGCGGTTAATATTCCGCTTATACCTTTATTTTCATGAGCTACAAAATAAATTGTAAAAAGCGTGAGCAACAAAGTACCAGATACACTTATCACAGAATAATAAACAGATTCTTCTTCAGCCCTTATCTTAGCCAGAAATAAATTGTTTAAGACTTTGAAAAATACAATGTAAGAAGTTAACCTCAGATATTCGGCTTTTATTTGAGAATGTTCTAAGAAGGATGAATACTTTATTATGATAAATTCCGTAATAATAACTAGGATAAGACAAACACAAAGGACAAATGTGGTGAGTGTAAAAAGTGTTGTCCCTTTTTGATCTTTGTATTCGTTACTGTTGTTGAGAAAAATAATTGAACTAGCTTGCCCGAGTATTATAATTCCGGCGAGCATTTGTATTATGTTATCAATGAGATCCCAATTCCCGAAGTCGGTTAAAACAAGTTTTGCCGTAAACAACGGAAGAAGAATTACACCGACAACTTTCGGCGCAATATTGCTGAGACTATAAATGAAAGTGTCGCGAACAGTACTTTTTAACCGTTCAAGCATTTACTTTTTTCCCGGCGTTTTTTTCTTCGAAGTTACAAACAGAATGTACCCGAGTCCGCCAAACATCATTACGTTAAGAATCAGCGACAAATATTTTCCCGCAACAAATCCACCCGGTTCATATACAAATTCAACTTTGTGTTTTCCTTGCGGAACAACGATG
>JAMCSN010000152.1:0-3698 GCA_023381535.1 Bacteroidota bacterium | reverse complement strand
CAGCTTTGTAAATAGTTGTCGGCGAATTATCGATGAACGCTTTCCAGCCGGGCAGATAGGTCGTTCCGAAAAACAAAAAGTTGCTGCTTTTGCAATTTACATCGGCGGCGAGAGATTCATCTTTATAAGAAATGATCTGCGCCGAATTTGTCGAATCGCCTTTATCGAATTTGAAATCCAGCTTTTCCACGAACGCGAGTTTCTTCGGATCGAAAGAATTGTTTTTGATAGAGTTCAAAATATCAACACCGGATTTTTGTGCGACACTATCAACGAAATAAATTCGCGGCAGCGCTTTTTCGTTCCGGTAAACAAATTCGTCTTTACCTTGATAAATATTTGCGAATCCGTCGGGATTGTACGGGCGATCAGTTACAACATATTTTACGCCAAGCATTCTCCAGAGTGTTGGATTGACCGGACCTACGACATCCATAATATCTTGATAGCTTCTTGGTTTTACGGCAGAGTAACCGTAAAAATCTTCCTGCAAAAAATAAACGTTAAAATTTGCGTTGCTGGAAAATGAACCAAGCGAACCGTCTTGTTTCAAATTCAAAAGCCGGTGCGGTTCTTTATCGTTCTGCTGTTTGATCACGGAAATGTAATTCGGTTCTCTGAATAGATCGTTTACTTTTTCAGAATCGACGTAAGATGCACCGCGGTGACTCACTCTAAACAAGTCAAACAAAACAAGCACGGCTATTCCGGCAATGAAAAGTTCTTTGTTCAATTTTGATTTTATGAACGCATAAATCAAACTGAACGTTAGAGCGAGCAATGCAAACGACGCAAGCAGATCGCCCTTGAACATGTCGGTCATATATTCGGCAAGTGCGTTGAACGTTTGAGCTTCCTGCTGAGCACGCTGCGATTGACCGAGTGATGCGGCGTAATCGCTGACACGCTGTGTAAACCAGCTGCCGATACTTCCGCTTAGAAGAAAGAACAGAACAAACAATCCAGCAAATGCCATCGCGGTGTACTTGAAGATTTTTTCTGTCTTTGCATTTTTTTCATCGCGCAAAGAAATAATTTTCATTAAACCTAGTCCGGCAAGAATAGGGAAGATGATTTGAATTATGTGAAGAGTCATCGAAGGCGAGCGGAAATTATCAAATCCCGGAAAATGATAGTAAAATAAATTATATAAGAATGGAAGGTTTCTTCCGAAAGAGAGCAAGAGAAAGAGCAGCACCACAATTCCGAAAAACTGCACAATCGGATCCCTCCAGCGGACAATTAAAGTGAAAATACCGAGCGCAAAAATTATGATTCCCATATACATGGCAACATCAACCGAGGTCATCTGTCCGAAGTAAGTATTCACTTCATAATCTTGATTTTGAGTGAGCGGACCATTGTAAGTTGATTTTCCGAAACCATAGTAAGAAGGAACAATGAATGTCAAAATTTCACCGGGCGAGTATGACCAATTTGTTGCGTACTCGTACGCATTGTTCTGCGATTCCGCGCCGGTCTCTTTCAGTTCCGTAACGCTTTTCGTTCCGCGTGTAGAATACGGTTTGTATTCGTAGAGCTGCGCGTAAGTATCGAACGACATCAGAAAGGCAATCAGTCCGGCAACAACCACGATACCGAGAGACTTCAGCAACTGTTTCTGTAGTGCATTGTCTTTTGTGATGAAGGAACGAACGAAGAAATAAATGAAATAAATAATCGTTGCAAGAATAAAATAAAACACAATTTGAACGTGAGCGCCGAGGACAAGAAGATGCATGCCGAGCAGAAACAATGTAAAATCTAACCACGTAATTTTTTTCTGAAATTTGAAAAGCATCATCAAGATAAAAGGAAAGACGGCGAGACTCATCAGCTTTGTAATGTGACCGATATAAAAGAGAAGCACTATTCCGGTGCTGAAAATTGTTGCAACCGAAACAAGAAAGCTAATGCCCCGTCCGGCGCCGAAACTCCGCATAAAGAAAAAAGCCGTAAAAGCGAGAATGACAAAACTGAAAGTATAAATAGCGTTGTAATCATGGAAAACGGCCGAATAAATTTTTGATGCATAAGAATAAACATCGGCAGTTAAATCGAACCAGCGCAGCGACATTGATGTTGCGACCGCAGGCATTCCGCAAAATATGTATGGGTTCCAAAGAGAAAAGCCGTCACGGTCTTTTGTCGCATACTCGCGCAGACTTTTTACCTGGATAAGATCGCCGGAAGAAGTTGTCTTATCGCCGAACATTACAGGCGAAAAGAAGATCAAGATTAAGATTAAGAGAAAGAGCAAGAGCGCCGGAGTCTGATACTTTTCCGGAACATACTTGCTGAATTTAAATCCGGCATCTGCTGATTTTGGTGTCGTCGATTTTTTTTGTTGCTTTCCCATTTATTCTCCGTTTTTCTTTGTGCGCTTTACAAAATTTCTTTGCGATCATCTCGCGTCCCGGTAGCTATTGGAATCAAGCAGAGACGCGAAGAATCCGCCAAGCGCGCAGAGTTATTGATTCAAAATTGTTTTAGCGTAATTTTCCCAGCTCATGTTTTTAGCTTGCTCTTCAATCCGTTCGCGCGGAATAGGATTGTTTAGAAATTCTTTCATCACCGAATACATTGAACCGATATTGTCCGGCTCGGCTAAATATCCGTTGTAACCGTGTCTTATCGTTTCGGGAAAATGTCCGACTTTAGTTGCGATTGTCGGCAGCTTAAAATTATACGCCATGGATTCAACGCCGGAAGGCGTGGCAACAAGATAAAACAAAACATTGCAGTCCGCCACTTGAAAATATTTGTGAACTTCTTCATTACCGACATATCTGTTCACTACAACGACTTGATCGCTAATGCCGAGTTGATTGATCAATTCGAGCGGGCGATAATTGCTTTCGTCATCCGCTTTACGGATAAGGATTTTCTTGATCAGTGCGAACACGCCTTGTTTTATCTTGGTTGAAAATTTCTTTGCATCCAGAGTATTCCAGAATGATTCACCGACAACAAGAAGCGAAACATCGTCGCGTTCTTTTGCAAGTTTGGCGAATGAGGCGATCACGTTGTGCAAACCTTTGTACTTGCGGATGAATCCGAAGAAGAGAAAAACATGATTGCGAAGACCCAATTCCTTCTTAACTTTTTCTTTGTCGAATTTGGGATCGGGCGTGAACATATCGTAAACGGGATGGTAGAGCTTTAGAATCTGTTGTTGGTTGTTGGTTACTGGTTGTTGGCGATCCAATCGTTTTTGATCTTCTTTACATAAAGTGTAATTCTGATTCGGAAAAACTTTTTTCAGTTCGTCAAACGTTTTGAACGAGTGAACAATAAACGTATGCGGCTTCGAAAGAGCGTAGCGAAGCATTGCTTTATCAATCGCGCTTCCTTCTTTTTGTGCAACCACATGCAAATCAAAAATAATTTCGCATTTACATACTTGCTTTAATTTCTTCGCGATGAATCCCATTGGCAGACCTTGAACTGCGATTGCCCATTGAAAAATTGTTATGTCGGGATTGATCTCTCTGATAACATTTACAGTCTGTTTCCATGAAAACGGATTGTTGTAATTCGTTACATACCGGACTTTTATGTTTGTCCCATCTAAAAGATTTTTCTTGCTGGATCGATCAATGAAATCGCGTGGGATGATAGACGGGTATTGCTGTGTCCATGAAACGATATAAACTTCGGCGCCGAGTTTATCCAGAGCTTTTGCAAGCGATGCCGTG
>JAMCSN010000139.1 GCA_023381535.1 Bacteroidota bacterium | reverse complement strand
GAAGTTCATTCAATTGAATTTCGTGAATGAACGAAATGAAATTCCATCGGAGATGCTTTTTGCCTCTGCCAGCGGTGTCGATCCCGACATTTCCAAGACGAGCGCCATGTTGCAAATCGAAAGAGTGAGTAAAGCGAGGAATTTTGATAAATTGCAGAAGGAAAAATTACACAACTTGATAGATTCGCTTGCAGAGTATCCGCAATTCGGAATTTTCGGATCGGAAATTGTGAACGTGCTAAAGCTCAATATCAAATTGGATGAGTTGAGTAATAAAAATGAGTGACGAAGAATTAAAACGACCGGATCCGGATCAACTTCTCGACCGCATTAAGAAAGAAGAATCTGCAAGTGTTCAGGGTAAACTGAAAATATTTTTTGGAATGTGCGCTGGCGTTGGAAAAACTTATTCGATGCTGAATGCCGCACAGAAAGCCCGGCGTGACGGCGTTAACGTTGTTATCGGCATTATTGAGACTCACGGACGAACCGAGACGGAAGAATTACTCGACGGTCTTGAGTCCGTTCAACTTAAAAATATTGAGTACCGCGGTTCATACTTCAAAGAATTAGATTTGGATGCCATTCTCAAACTCAATCCCACACTTGTACTTGTTGATGAATTAGCGCACACTAATATTCCCGGCAGTAGACATGCAAAACGTTATCAAGATGTTTTGGAATTGCTCAACAACGGGATTGACGTTTACACGACTCTCAATGTTCAGCATTTGGAAAGCCGCGCCGAAATCGTAAATCAAATTACGGGAACAACCGTTCGCGAAACGGTGCCGGATTCAATTTTTGACCGCGCAGAAGAAGTTGAATTGATTGACATAACAATTGATAAGCTGCTTGAACGTTTATCGGAAGGGAAAGTTTATACTGTTGAGAGATCCTCGCTGGCAATTCAAAATTTTTTTAGAAAAGGAAATCTTACCGCACTCCGTGAAATGGCATTGCGTCTTACCGCCGAACGAGTTGATAAAGATTTGCGGGATTACAAAACCGAGCAGAACATTGACATCGTTTGGAAATCCGGACAGCGATTAATGGTTGCGATTGGACCAAGCCCCTTCTCCGCAAATTTGATTCGATGGACTCGCCGGCTGGCATACTCTTTGGAAGCAACATGGATTGCTGTGTATGTGGAAACGAATCGAAAAATTTCCGAAGAAAACAAGAATACACTTGCTGATAATTTTAGTCTGGCTAAAGAACTTGGTGCCGAAGTTATTACCACGCAAGATACAGACATCATTTCCGCGTTAGTTAGAATTGCAAGGGAAAATAATGTAACACAAATAATTATCGGTAAAACTCGTGAATCTAACTCAATAAGCAATCTGTCTAGAAAAAGTTTTGTACGGGAGTTATTGAGACGAAGCGGCGATATTGATGTGTATGTTGTTGGCGGAGAAAAAACTTCCGGCAAAAAACCAGCATGGATTGAAACTCTCAGACCTCAATCTCCTTTTCATAGATATGTCATTTCGTTTCTTTTGATAATTCTTCTAACTGTAATTTTTTATTCGGTCTCACATCATATCGGCTATCAAACGGTTTCGCTTCTTTTTCTACTGACGATCAGCATTCTTCCGTTATTTAATTTTGGACCGGGACCGATCTTACTTGCAGCGCTTTCAAGTGCGTTCTGCTGGGATTACTTTTTCATTCCGCCCAAATTTACTTTTACGATAGCCAAGGTTGAAGACACTTTGATGCTGATTATGTATTTCATTGTGGCTTCCGTTGCAGGTCTTCTCACTTCGAAAATCCGCAAGCAGCAATTATTTCTTCAGCAGAAGGAACAAAGAACTTCATCGCTTTACAACCTTACAAAAGAACTCTCTTCGGCAAATACAATTGACGACATTGCCGAAGCGACCGTCAATCAAATCAAGCGCACGTTCGATTCCGATGTTGTTATTATTTTTTACGAATCCGAAAATAAACTGAGAACGAAACCGCATTCTTCCAGCACAGTAGCTCTCGATGACAATGAATGGCACATTGCTAATTGGGTTTTTATGAACGGACAGAAAGCCGGAAGATTTTCAAATACACTTTCGTTAAGCAACTTCACTTTTTATCCGTTGAAAAGTAAAAGCGGAAGTCTGGGCGTGGTAGGAATTAAAACTACTAATTTGCAGATGCTTTCGTTCGATCAAGAAAGTCTGCTCGATACTTTTCTTACGCAAATTGCAAATACAGTTGAACGCGAGTATCTGAATGATGTCGCAAAAAAATCTCTGCTGGTTCAGGAATCGGAAAAACTTTATAAAACCTTATTCAATTCGATATCACATGAGTTGAAAACACCGATCACGACCATTATCGGCGCTGCAAGTTCGCTGAACGACCAAAAAATTTTCAACAATAAATCAATCCTTAATAAACTTCTTGAAGAAATAAATATTGCCGCGGACCGGCTTAACCGACTTGTAGAAAATTTACTTGATATGGCTCGACTGGAATCGGGTAATCTTAAACTCAAACTTGATTGGCATTCTGTTGCGGACCTGATCAATTCCGTTATGAATAGAATGAAAAGTGAAATTGCCGAACGCAAAATTAAAATTAACATTCAAGAAGATTTGCCGCTGCTGAAATTAGATTTCGGTTTGATGGAACAGGCTCTTCGAAATATTCTTCACAATTCGATTGAGTATTCGCCGAAACAATCCGAAATTTACATCGAGGCAAAACAGTTGAATAATAACTGCATCATAAATATTTCGGATAGCGGAAAAGGATTCCCTGAGGAAACTTTAGAAAAGTTGTTCGACAAATTTTACAGAATACCCGGGACGAAAGCCGGCGGAACCGGTTTGGGTTTGTCCATTTCCAAAGGATTTGTCGAAGCGCACGGCGGAACAATTGCAGCGTCGAACCGACCAAGCGGCGGCGCACTTTTTTCAATCAGCATTCCATTTGTAATCGAGAGTTGAGACCGCTATGAGCGTTAAGAACACAATAGTTGTAATTGATGATGAAGCTCAGATAAGAAAAGTTTTATCCATTACACTTGAGGCTTCGGATTACAAAGTTGTTGAAGCAGATTGTGCGAAGGACGGAATTCTTCAAGCTGCAACAGCTCACCCTCAACTTATAATTTTGGATATCGGTTTGCCGGATAGAGACGGTTTTAGTGTGATTAAAGAATTGCGGACATGGACGAGCATCCCGATCATAATTCTTTCTGTTAGAAATTCCGAAGAGGATATTGTGAAAGCTTTGGATCTTGGAGCGGATGATTATCTAACAAAACCTTTCAATTCTTCCGAACTGCTTGCTCGGATTCGCGCCAGCATAAGAAGGACTCAACAGCCATCGGAAGAAAACGTGATTTCAACCGGTGATCTCAAAATTGATTATTCCTCTAGGGTTGTAACCAAAAACAAAAAAGAAATCAAACTGACCAACACAGAATATTTTCTTCTTGCTCTGTTGTTCAAAAACATGGGAAAGGTTTTGACTCACGGTTTTATCTTAAAAGAAATCTGGGGACCGTCTTCAACTGAAAACTCTCAGTATCTGCGCGTCTTCATCGGACAAATTAGAAAAAAAATTGAAGACGACCACGCAGATCCCAAATACATCACAACCGAATCCGGCGTCGGTTACAGAATGCGTTTTGTAAAATAAATCAATGCAGCTTCTCAATGTGATTTTGAATGGAGCCGTCGATTATTTCAATTGCGGCGGAATCAATATCTGAAATTGCTGTAATGATTGCCGCTTTGCCCAACGTGTTCAGATGATTGTACATTCCGTAGCCCATTCCGCGAGCAACAACGTAATCACAGTCTTGAATTGACAGCGTCATCTGCAAATGGCGCTCTTCATGACTTTGATGATCTTCGCCATTCGTGTGAACATGATGATTATGCTGGTGATGATGAGAAGATTTTTCGCGTTTCTCGCGCCCAATCACTTTACCGTTTTGAACATCAACTACTTCATAGAAATTCGCACGACCGAAGTGCGCGCTGATTGTTGTTCCATCGTCGGTTGCAAAAGCTATCTTAAAATCTTTCGTTTCCATAATTCTCTCAATCTGAAGTGGCTAGACTTAATTCTTTTTTATAATTGTTAACATATTCTGCTGCACTGAGAGCGGCGATTGTTCCGTCAGCAACTGCAGTTGTAACTTGCCGGTAACGTTTATTAATCGAATCTCCAGCAGCGTAAACACCTTTAACATTTGTACTCATATTTTCATCAACGACAATCTCTTCCCGCTCATTCAGTTCAACAATTCCATTCAGCCTCTCAGTATTTGGGACGTAACCGATAAAAATAAAAACGCCGTCAATTTTCATTTCCGTCGTTTCATTTGTCCGTTGGTTCTGAATTTTAACACTTTCCAGTTTTTCCACGCCAACGAATTCCGTGATTTTGGTTTCCATGATAAAATTGATCTTCGGATTATTCTTTGCCTCCTCAACATATTTTTCCAAAGCTTGAAAGTGATCGAACTGATGAACGACAGTAACTTTGGAAGCATATTTTGTAAGCGATACGGCTTCTTCTATTGCCGAATTCCCGCCGCCGACAACAATTATTTCTTTGTCTTGAAAAAAATCACCATCGCATGTTGCGCAGTAAGAAATTCCTTTGCCTTTGAATTCATCTTCACGGATTGCGCCAATCGTTCTGGATTTCCCTCCCGTTGCAATTATTACCGCGTGTGAGGTGAAAACATCTTTGCCGCCAACGACAACACGTTTGATCTCTTCGCTCAGGTTCATCTCTGAAATTTTAACATTGGACTTTATGACGCAGCCGAATTTCTGCGCTTGAGATTTCATGTTGCGTGCAAGTTCGTATCCGCTAATGTTTTCAATACCGGGATAGTTTGCAATTTCGTGGGTAAGGACCATCTGTCCGCCGATTGCGCCCTCGTTCAAAATCAGAGCGGATAATTTTGCGCGTGAAAGATAAATTCCGGCGGTCAGCCCCGCCGCGCCGCCGCCGATAATAATTACATCAAAATGATTTTCCATTTCAAAGCTCTATTTTTTTTATTTGCCGCCGAAATTAGCATCAAGAATTGCTGTTACCTGATCTTTGCTTTGAATGCTGCTG
>JAMCSN010000088.1 GCA_023381535.1 Bacteroidota bacterium | reverse complement strand
CTGGAATATGCGGTTGCATCTGCAACGGTTGCACACGGATGGTCGCAATACTTTCAAGATTTTCTCGGCACTTGGCATGTCAAACTTCCGCTTGCTTTAACTCGCGCACCGTTCGATTTTAATCCTGATACCGGAATGCTATGGATGACAGGCTCGGTAATAGATTTTCCTGCCATCATGATTGCTTTAATAATAACGGCAATTCTTGTAAAAGGAATCAGAGAAAGTGCAGGATTCAATGCAGTGATTGTTGGTATCAAGCTTGTTATTGTTCTGTTTGTGATTGTGGTCGGTGCAATGTATATCAACACAGCTAACTGGACGCCATTTGCACCGTATGGTTATACCGGTGTTAGTTTTTTTGGCAAAACTGTTTTCGGTGAAACCGGTTTAGGAGGGATGCCCGTTGGAGTTCTTGCCGGTGCTGCGATGATCTTTTTTGCATACATCGGATTTGATTCTGTCTCAACTCACGCTGAAGAAGCAAAAAATCCTCAGCGCGATGTTCCGATCGGAATCATTACTTCTCTAATTCTTTGCACAATTTTGTATATAGCTGTCTCTGCCGTTTTAACGGGAATGGTTCCGTACAACAAAATAAATATTGATGCCCCCGTATCGGATGCATTTGGTCAGGTCGGATTACATTGGGCGCAGGTATTGGTTTCGTTAGGTGCTGTTGCTGGCATAACTTCCGTACTACTTGTCATGATGTTAAGCCAGCCGCGTGTGTTTTTGGCAATGGCGCGTGACGGTCTGCTTCCGGAAAGTTTTTTTGGTGCCGTGCATGATAAATTTAGAACCCCATGGAAGTCCACAATATTAACGGGAATTTTCGTTTCAACTTTAGCCGGATTGCTTCCGCTAAGAATTTTGGCAGAGCTGGTAAACATTGGAACATTATTCGCATTTGTGATAGTATGCTCTGCTGTTTTAATTATGCGCAAGACTCATCCGGAAGCGGAACGACCGTTCAAATCACCTTGGTTTCCATTTGTGCCCATCGCCGGTGTAGTAACTTGTTTGATGCTGATGTTCTCATTACCGGAAGAAAACTGGTTGCGCTTATTTATCTGGCTGGCTATCGGAATGATGATCTATATTTTCTATGGGCGCAAACATAGTAAGATGAGAAAATATGTAGATGCTCAAAAATAAATCAAGCCTTTATTCTAAGATGAACTCGCTTGTTGTTGGCGAGTTCATCTTTACTTTTAATTTATCCCGCGTAATTTTTTTCTCAAATTTAATTAGTCTTATCTGAAACGAGATTCATTTCATGTTTTGTGCGGTGACTTATTTTATTTATTTTTGCACCGCACCCTTAGCTCAGTTGGTAGAGCATATGACTCTTAATCATCAGGTCGGGGGTTCGAATCCCCCAGGGTGCACTAGAAAAACCTTGAATACAAAATGTATTTGAGGTTTTTTCAATTGAAGCCATTCTAAAGAAACATGCCGTAATATTTTTACTCATTTGCCAGATTAAGAATTCGTCGCGGTTCTTTTTGAGTCATATAATTCAGCTACGAAAAACTATTGATAAACCAACAAGATAAACAACGGACAGAGTTGATTGATAGAATCAAATTTTTCATATTATAACGTTCATTTGTTTACTGCACGACGAAACCATTTTAATTAAAAGAACAGCAAAAATTTTCTAAAGCACACCTTTTTATGAAAACAATCTTCCACTTAGACATGGACGCTTTCTTCGTTTCAGTCGAAAGGATTTTAGATCCCTCCTTGGAAGGCAAACCGGTAATAGTCGGCGGCGACCCTCACGGTCGCGGAGTTGTTGCGGCATGTAGTTACGAAGCGCGCAAGTATGGACTTCATTCGGCGATGCCGATCAAAACGGCTTTTCGTTTATGTCCCAACGGAATTTATCTTCACGGCCATCATAAAGAATACGGGCGATACTCGAGAGTGGTAAAAAGATTGCTCGAAAAAGTTTTCCCGATAGTTGAAAGAGCTTCCATTGATGAATTCTATCTCGACTTTACCGGTTGCGAAAAAATTTATGGTGCACCCGATTCATTTGCAGAACGGATTCAAAAAGAAATTTGGGAAACGATTGGACTTCCATGCTCAATTGGAATTGCAAGCAACAAAACCGTTGCCAAGATCGCTTCAGATTTTAAAAAGCCGAAAGGGATTACATTCGTTCCGCACGGAAAAGAAAAAGAATTCTTGGCTCCGCTCAAGATCGAAAAGATTCCCGGAATAGGGAAAGCAACTTTTAATTTGCTGCACTCTCGCGGATTTATAACCGTAAACGATATTGCAAATGTTTCGCAAGATTATTTATCGATTCTTCTCGGCAAGTACGGCACGGATCTTTGGAAGAAAGCAAACGGCCACGGGACCGATCTTTTATCAGTCGAGCACGAACGAAAAAGTATTTCGAAAGAGACCACGTTTGGTAAAGACATAGTAAGCAAAACAAAAATCGAGTCGGTCATTTTTGAACTTGTGGGGGAAGCTTGCCAGCTTTTAAGAAATGAAATGCTGCAGACTTCAACAGTTTCGATAAAACTGCGCTACGCGGATTTTTCTACACTCACCAGAGCAAAGACAATTAAGCAGACCGACGACGACAAAGTAGTCTACGATGCTGCCGTTGATCTGTTCAGAAAAAGTTTGACTCGCGGAGTCGGCATCCGTCTAATCGGAATTCATCTAAGCAAGTTAAGCCAGTTTGCCGAACAGGAAATTTTGTTTGAAGACGAAGAAATCATAAGAAAAAAAATGCTTAGCGCGGTAACGAAAATTAGAGACAAGTACGGTTTCGAATCGATTCACATTGGTAAAACAGAGAATGATTAACAGCCATGCTGAGGCGATGACGTAAGACAAATAATTTTTATAACAATAAAACTATCAAACAATGAAACAATTAAAATCATCCTTAACGCTTCTACTCATTTTGACGCTGACAATTTCTGCACAAACTGGCTTGATAAACAAATTTGAGATTAATCCTAACGACCTCGCATTAACGCGCCATGCTCAGCAGAATCAATATATGGATAAGATTGGCCGCAAAGCTGCATTAATGGGATTTGAAAACGGCTCGTTTGAAATGTGGATTTGGCCATGGAAAGTGCTTCGTAATTTTGACATGCAATTTTTTGTCGGCATAACAACGCAGCCGATCATGTCGAAAGATATTTTGCGCGATATTACGGTAACACCCGAAGCAACGACCATTACTTTTGTTAATGAATCGTTCACGGTTAAAGAAATAATTTTTGTTCCGCATGATAAACCCGCCGCAATAATTTTGCTCGATGTTAACACAACAACCCCACTCACAATCGTTCCGGGATTTATGCCGGTGATGCAGCCGCAATGGCCCGCGGGAATCGGCGGACAATACAGCTATTGGGATGACGATATGAAAGCCTATGTCATTTCGGAATCTCAGCAGCGCGGATTGTTTTTGTGCGGATCGCCTGTTGCCGAACAAATGGCTGCACCGCCGGCGCACATGTTTGCCGATAATCCGATTCAATTCAAAATGGAAATTAAACCGGGCGATGCAAAAGATAAATTTATTCCAATCGTAATTGCCGGAAGTCCGATGAAGGCAAAATACGATTCTGTGAAAGTTCTCTACAAAAATATTTTGTTGAACATTGAAAAACTTTACGACGAAAATTATCAGTTCTACAAAAACTTAAGAAACTCGACCGTGGAAGTAATCACGCCGGATGATAAATTGAATCTTGCTTTCGAATACGGAAAAGTTGCGCTGAACAATTTAATGGTGGACAATCCGAATCTTGGAAAAGGTTTGGTTGCCGGATACGGAATGAGCGGCGGCGGCGGTCGCCCCGGATTCGCATGGTTCTTCGGCGGCGACGCATTTATCAATTCGCTTGCGATGAACAGTTACGGCGATTACCAAACCGTTAAGGACGCATTAGAGTTTACTCAAAAGTGGCAGCAGCAAGATAATTTTCCGATTCGTAAAAAGAATCCATCCGACAAAAACATTGATATCGGAAAAATGGCGCATGAACTTTCTCAAAGTGACGGACTTGTTGATTGGTGGAACGATTATCATTTCGGATATAATCATGCCGATACTTCGCCATGGTATTTGGTCACCATCGGAGATTATTTCAAAAAAACCGGCGACATTGAGTTCATAAAAAAAAGTTGGAAGTCGATTGTTCAAGCGTACGAATGGTGCAAAAGCAAAGACAGCAACGACGACGGGCTGATGGATTTGAAAGGAGCCGGACTTGGCGTGTTAGAGTTCGGAACGCTTGTGAAAATTTTCAACGACAATTATACTCAAAGCTTATGGACACAAGGCATCAAAGAAGTTAATCTGATGGCAAAGTATGTCGGCGATAAAGAAATTGAAAATGAATCTGCAAAACTTTTCCGACAAGCGCAGCAAGCTTTGGAAAAAATATATTGGATTGACGATTTAGGTCTCTACAGCTTCGGTGCAGCAGAAGACGGTATGCAAGTACGCGACAAAAATATTTACTCGTCGGCATCAATCATGTTTGGGCTAATGGATAAAGGGCGAAGCGAGGGTACCATTGAAAAATTTAACGAAAGCGATATGGTAACAGATTGGGGCGTGCGCAATCTTTCAAACAAGTCTTCGCTGTACGAACCGACAAATTATAATTACGGAACCGTCTGGCCGTTCACTTCATATTTTATTGGTGCGGCACAATTTAAGACTCACTTTGATTTGCAAGGATATGAAACTGTATTCAAAACGGCGCAGCATGCTTTTGATTACGGTTTGGGAATTGTGCCGGAAGTATTTTCCGGTGACATCAACACAAAACTTGGCGAAGCATATCACGATCAAGGGTTCAGCGTCAGCGGTTATCTTTTCCCTATGATGAATGGATTGATCGGACTTAACGTTAATGCGCTTGAAAACAAAATAACTTTTGCGCCGAAACTGCCGGCTGATTGGAAATTTTTGAAAGTGAACAATATTAGAGTTGGAAATGAAACAGTGAGTGCAGAGTGTAGAGTGAAGAGCGATGAAATGAGATTGTTTACTAATGCGAATGGCGGCAAAGAAATTGATTTTAAATTTGCCCCGGATTTTGCGCTTGGGACGGAAATATCATCTGT
>JAMCSN010000265.1 GCA_023381535.1 Bacteroidota bacterium | reverse complement strand
CCGACCGAATAAAATGAGAACAGCGGAATCTCTTTGCTGATTGCCCAGTGATGTTCGCTTCCGGTAAAAACATACGCCGGTGACGGCAGACCGAAAATTATACCGCCGAGACAACACATCATAAAAATGCTGGGCTGCTGTTCGGGTGTGATCACAACTCCTTGTGGAATTGCTACATCGGCAATATCGGATTTGGTTTCAACGCCGTTTTTATTTTTCACAACTACCTGGTAATGAAATCCGGTCGTGTCTATTTTCAACTTGCTTAGCTCGATCTCGAATTTATGATTCTCTTCAAACTTTTTGGAAACGTCGTAAGAGGTTTTGCCCAGCACAACTATCTTCGAAACGCAGCTATCACTCGTGAAAAACGATAGAACAAACTTGTTGGGCGCTTCGGGCGTAATGTAAGAATCCACAATCATGATATCGGTAGCGGGAACTTTGCTTGAATCCGTTTGCGCTGAAATTATATTCGCGAAAAGAATGACGGCAAGAAAGATTATGGCGTTGCGCATTTACCATCTAATTTATGAACGATCCAAAAATAAAACTTTTTTGCAACATGAATCGTGCTTTTATTTAAGCATTGGCGGCAGAATAGATTTCACTGCTTTTAATCATTTAACTATATTTGTAAATAATAGATGAACATTTACCTTATAAACTCACGGAACAATATTGAAAATTTTAATTTCCAACGATGACGGGATCAGCTCACCCGGATTAAACGCATTAGCAATCGAACTAAAAAAACTTGGCGATGTAACCATTGTGGCGCCGGTAACCGAACAGAGCGCGGTCGGTCATGCAATAACTATGAAATATCCTCTTCGAATAACCGACTTCTACAAGAACGGCGACTTTTTCGGTTACGCGGTTGACGGAACTCCCGCAGACTGCATCAAGATCGGCATTCGAAACATAATGCACGAGCCGCCGGACATAGTTGTATCGGGAATAAATTTGGGATCGAACACGGCGATAAACATTATATACTCCGGTACTGTTTCCGCTGCGCGCGAAGCCGCCATAATGGATGTTCCCTCAATCGCGGTTTCCGTTACGAGCCATGAAGCAAAAGATTTCAGCTTTGCCGCGAAGTTTTCTTCCAGACTTGCACAGATGGTTGCCAAAAATAAAATGCCGGCCGGAACTCTATTAAACGTAAACATTCCCGATTTGCCAGAAGATCAGATTTCCGGAGTGTTATTGACGCAGCAGGGCAAATCAAAATGGGATGACGTTTACGAAGAGCGCAAAGACCCGTACGGACAAAAATATTATTGGCTCACCGGAAATCTTGTTCAGCATGATACCACTTTGGAGACCGACCAATTCGCGATTAGAAAAAATTATGTCTCCGTTACGCCGATTCATTTCGATCTGACCGACTACAAAACTTATGATACGATGAAGAGTTGGCAGCTGGAGAATTTGTTCAAACAAAAGTCGTAAAGGTTGAATGATACCAATCGCAAACTTTAGCGTAATTATTTCTTCGAATCCGTTTTTCTATTTCCTTCTGCTCATCGCGCTCGCCGGTTTTGCGTTCTATGTTTACAAGCATACCATTCCCGTCGTTTCGAAAGGACTGCGTTACTTTTTGATTGCGCTACGAGCGCTAATTTTAGGTCTCATCCTTTTCCTCTTGTTCGATCCGATGCTGGCTATAACCAGCAAGTCGGAACTGGAATCGAAAACTTTTGTCTTCATAGATAATTCAAATTCATTAGCGGTGAAGGACAGCGCCAAACGGGTTGAGCAGATAGATAATTTCGTTAACGATCTTCAATCTGCCGGCGGAATTAAAACTAAGATTCTAACGTTCGGACAAAGAATGGACAGCGTTAAAAATCTGAAAAATGATATTCGTCTTAGCGAGCACAAAACCGATTTTGCTCAAGTCGTTGATGAGATCAACAAAGAAGGATCGAAAGTAAACGCCGCGGTAATTGTAAGCGACGGAATCATTACAGACGGAATCGATCCGACATACCAAGCGGAAAAACTACAATCGCCAATTTTCACAGTTGGTATCGGAGACACCACGCAGCGGCGCGACGTTTCCGTGTCGGATGTTCGTTACAACCAATACGTCTATGCCGGAAAACCAACTAGCATCGAAGTCTCTATAAAAAATTTCGGCTTCGCACAAAAGCCGGAGCGCGTTACTTTTTATGAAGAAGGCAAACCGCTCGCTTCCAATGATTTGGTTTTAAGCGAAGCTGGCATCGATAAAATTACTTTCGATTACAAACCGACCGGTAACGGAGAAAAAAAACTCAGCGTTACGGCGTCGCCTCTTGCGGGCGAATTTACAAATGCGAACAACAGCAAAACTTTTTTTATAAATGTACTCGATACCAAACTGAAAGTTTGTCTGGTAGCCGGAGCGCCGTCTGCGGATTTATCTGCAATCGCAAGCGCGTTATCCATCGACAAAGATTTGGCAATTAAAAAATTGATTCAGATTGCAAGCGGACGGTTCTTAAACGATACTCCGATTTCAGTTGTTGACAGCGCCGACGTGCTTTTCTTGATCGACTTTCCGGAACAGAACACGCCGCAAAATTTGATAGACAAAATTGCGACATTGATAAATGAAAAATCGAAACCGTTCTTTTTCCTTTTATCGAACGGTGTGAGTACCGGGCGATTGAGAAGTTTGGGAAGCAATCTTCCCTTCTCCTTAGCAAGAGCAGGAAACGATTTCGTTCAAGCTGAACCGGAATTGGTCACACAAGAATTTGCATCATACTTTTCCGGCATATCAAACCAAAAAGATGTTTGGCAAAATCTTCCGCCGGTAACTCAAATGGCGGCAGAGCTTCAAAGCAAACCGGGAAGCAGCGTTCTCGTCCGGTCAAAAATTAGAAACGTACTCACCAACAATCCGCTTATACTTTTACGAAGCATCGGAAGCCAAAGATCATTTTCCATTCTTGCCGGAGATATCTGGCGGTGGCAGCTGCAATCAGCCGATAAGTATTCATCATTCTTCCCGAACTTTTTGATCGACATCGTTAAGTGGCTCAGTCTTTCTAACCAGCAGAAGCAGTTTCAAATTACGACCGATAAAAAAACTTACCTTCAAAATGAAACGGTGAAACTTAAAGCGGAATTGTACGATCAGACCTTCTCGCCTATCGACACGGCAAAGATAACCGCGCAGATTTTGTTCAACAACGAAAAATATAATCTCATTTTTTCACCGGACGGGAATGGATTGTACTCCGCCGAGTATAACCCGAACAAATTTGGAGATTACACTTTTTCCGGCGAAGCATTTTTGAATGGTAACAAACTCAAGAGCAGCATTGGAAGATTCAACGTAAGCGAGTTGAACATCGAAAAAGTTGACACGCGGATGCGCGCCGATTTTTTGCAATTGCTTGCCAACCACAGCAACGGCAGGTACTACGCAATAGATGATTACAAGAACTTACTGCAGCGGCTCAAAGATTTGAACAAAGAATCCACAAAGGAAAAAGTAACTAAATCCGAATTTCAGCTTTGGTCTGATGAATGGGTTTTACTGCTGATAATATTTTTGTTCGCTGTCGAATGGTTCGTCAGAAAAAGATCGGGAATGATTTAGAATAACATAGAGGCAGCTCAATGAAGTTCATGGAAATGACACCAACCGACATGGTTCATGTTGAACAAATTGACAACCAGCATATCCGTTTAGCCGATGACCTTAATTCGATTTACGATTCCGTTATGGCTTGCGACAAGAAAAAAACTTTCCAGTTGATGAACCAGTTTATCGAACATCTGGAAGAACATTTTGCAACCGAGGAGAATATGATGAAAGAACACCGCTTCCCCGGTTACATTTCTCACAAACTTGAACACGATAGATTCTACAATCAAATCCTTAAGACTGCCGAAAAGTACGGCAAGGACAAAGAAGCGTTCGGATCGGAACAGTTGAAAAGAATAAAGGTGTGGTTTTTCAATCACATCGAAATTAACGACAAAAAATGCGGGAAATACTTTGTTGAAAGGGGCGTTTCCTAAAAAGGCGAATAGTTTTATTTCTTTCGCGGATTTTTTTCTTCCGCGGTTCTGTCCATCATGCAGAGTAAAACTTTCACGCGACGAGAAATCGGTTTGCGGTTCTTGCTTGTCAAAAATTCAGCGGGCAGACAGCGCACGATTGAAAAACGAGTACGAAAGAAAATTCCTCTCGCAGAATATTATTGCCGATTTCATTTCTTTGTTTGTTTTTGAAAAGGATAAAGAACTTCAGCACGTTATCCATGAACTGAAATACAGCGGAAAGTTCAGTCTGGGAAAATATCTCGGCAGATTAATTGCACAAGAACTTGGAGAAAGAATTACGGAATGGAAGATCGATCTGATTGTTCCGGTTCCGCTGCATCACTTGAAACGTGCCGAACGCGGTTACAACCAATCTGATTTTATTGCTAAGGGAATCGGTGCGGAATTGAAGATTCCGGTGCAAACAAATCTGCTTAAACGAAACAGATTTACGGAAACCCAAACCACATTGTCGCTGGATGAACGAAAAGAAAATGTTAAAGATGCATTTTCTTTGAAAAGGAAAAAGAGAATACCGAATAAAAATATTCTTCTGATTGACGACGTGATAACCACCGGCGCAACAACCGCCGAATGCGGAAGAATATTACTGCAGAACGGAGCTTCCAAAGTTTACATTGCTTCTGTTGCAATTGCAGATTGAACATGTAGGTCGAACCTGTCCCGCGACTTAGCGGGAAGTTTACTTCGACCGGCATGGCAGTAATGCGTAGGTCGAACCTGCCTCGTTAACTGGCGAAGACCCTGTTTCGATCAAAAGTGAAAACTTTGCTAATCGACAAAAAACTTGCAGTAACTCCACTTCCAGTCCTCCCATTTATCAACTAGTGCGGCATTAACCGGATTGTTCAAAACATATTCTATAATTCTCGATAATTCATTCTCATCTCTTACAACATGATCGTAACTCTCATGCTGCCAAAACGCGCCGGAACGGTTTAGTGTTTTGTTGCACTCCCGTGATGTAGCACCCTTTAATTTTCTCAAAATATCTGCAACAAACGGTTTATGTAGGTCGACATTCATGTCGACCCCATTCTGTTGACGAGATAAATTTCGTCCTACAA
>JAMCSN010000255.1 GCA_023381535.1 Bacteroidota bacterium | reverse complement strand
TCCCGTTTCAGCTGTCTAATTTCTTTGCTGATAGCGACGTTTATTTTAATTGCAGGCTATATACTTTTTGGAATAACCATTCGCGGCAACATCATTTTATTATTTTTTTCAACCTTGTTGTTCTTGTTCGCTTCTTTGAACATCGGAATTATTGTTTCAAGTATTGCCGATACACAGCAGGTGGCTTTTCAGATTGCAACGCTTGTTTCAATGCTTCCGTCAATGCTTCTCTCCGGATTTGTTTTTCCTATAGAGAGCATGCCGCCTGTTGTGCAAATTCTAACAAACATAACCCCCGCAAAATTTTTTATGGTTGTTCTCCGCGGCATTTTGTTAAAGGGTGTCGGTATAGAATCTTTGTGGCCGCAGCTAGTTTACTTGATTGTTTTTTCAATGATATTAATGACGCTTTCGATTGTTATCAATAAAAAATCAAAAATAGCGTGATATAAAAGATCTTCCCTTTTGGAAGAATTGGGATTGACATATATGAAGACGATAATTCAAATAATGATTAAAGAGTTTCTTCAGTTGAAACGAGATCCGCGTTTATTCGGAATAGTATTTCTCGCGCCCGTCATTCAACTTATCGTTCTCGGTTACGCCGCCAACATGGACGTTAACACTGTTCATACGGCTGTGTTTGATCAAGACAAAACCGCGGCAAGCAGAGACTTCATAGAAAAATTTGAGCGCTCAGGTTATTTCCAAATAGACGATTATGTTGACAGCTACAAGCAGATTGACGACGACATCAACAGCAACAAAGTTTTATGGGCGCTCGTTATTCCAAAGGATTTCGAGAAGAAAATAAACCGTATGGAAAGCGCGCCGGTACAAACAATCTTTGACGGCTCCGACGGAAATAAAACCTCGATTGCGTTCGGTTATTTGCAAGGAATCGCTTCGAGCTATTCAAAAAGTATTTTGCTCGAGAATGCCGATAGAACCGGAATAAAAGTTCCCGCGGCAGGCTCTCTAATTCCCGTAGTACGAGTTTGGTATAATCCAGATCTGAAAACCAGAGTGTTCATGGTGCCGAGCATAATGGGATTGATACTTATGATTATCACCACAATCCTTATGTCGATGGCAATTGTTAAAGAGCGCGAGATTGGAACACTTGAGCAGTTAATCGTAACGCCAATAAAACCGTCACAGCTAATAATTGGAAAGCTTGTACCGTTCGGGATATTAGGTTTTATAGATGTGCTTATTGTTTTGAGTGTGATGATTTTCTGGTTTGGAATCGGTGTTAGAGGAAGTTTCGTTTTCTTAGTTGCCTCTTCCTTTTTGTTTGTGCTTTCAACTTTAGGAATCGGATTATTTATTTCTACGATTTCAAAAACGCAGCAGCAGGCAATGATGGTCGCTCAGTTCGGAATAATGATGCCGATGATCTATCTCTCTGGGTTTGCATTTCCAATAGAGAACATGCCGAAGATAATCCAATACATCACTTATTTGATTCCGCTGCGTTACTACATAACTATTTTGCGCGGTGTTATTTTAAAAGGCGCTTCGTTTTTTGAATTGATACCGGAAACGGGAATGCTGCTACTCTTCGGCATATTAATTTTGTTCCTCAGCGCAAAAAGATTTAAGAAGCGATTGGAATAATCTTGCCGCGAAGAATTGTTTAAAACAAAAAGCCCTCTGTGTGAGGGCTTTTCTTTTCAAACTAGATAACTGACGTTACAACGAATAATTTATTCTTGTATAAACATATCTGCCGTTGAAGCCGGAAGGGGACATGCCGCTGAATTCAAGAATTCCAAAAAAGCTGTTTATCTTTAACGCTTTGTCGGGATACTGATCGAAAAGATTATTTACGCCGACGCCAAGAGTTAATCCTTTCATGATATTATATGCCGCTTCTGCATCAACAACCCAGACAGAAGAGAATGTTTGATCTTGAACGGGATTGTTGTTGAACAATGTAATATCTCCGTACCGCTCTGCTCGTGCCATAAAATTCCATTCGGCTACGGAATAGTTTGCCTGGAAATTCCATGAGCTTAACGGCTGACCTCTTTCAAATCTTCCCTGCTCAACTCTGCCAAGCAAAGGAATCGTTGTAATTGCCTGCAGTTCAGGCGGAGTTTGAATTTGATCTTTGTTTGTAATATCTGTTTGGTTAAAGTTCATAGCGGCTGTTAATCTTAAAATTCCGGAACCCAGCGAAACGCCGTACTTAGCGGTAATGTCAACACCTTTGGTTTTTGTGTCGAGTGCGTTCGTAAAGAATCGTCCGCCCGATGCGTTGATGCCTTTGGACTTCAAGAAGTTTGCAATTCCTGTTCCCGTAAAGTTTTCGGTCAGCACTATTCTGTTTGTAATGTTGATTTGATAACCGTCAACAGTCAGAGAAAAATTATTGTCGGTATAAGTTACGCCACCGCTAACATTCACAGATTTTTCAGCGGTGAGATCTTTTGCGCCTAATGCTTTTGCTGTTGGTGAATTTACCGGGAACGTTCCAAGTTCAAACGGAACGCCGCCAATAAAGTTTGTAGCAATTGAGGTGAAATATTCTTGAGATAAAGATGGAGCTCTGAAGCCGTTACTTACTGCGGCTCTTAAAGCAAATCCCGGCACAAGTTCATAGCGTGCGTTAAATTTCCCTGTAACGGTCGAACCAAAGTCGCTGTAGTTTTCAAATCTTGCGGCAGCGCCAAGAGTTAATTGCGCTGTTGCCTGGTTTTCCAAATCCACATAAACGCCAACGTTTGTGCGTGATTGATCTTGGGCATTTGCCGGAGAGAATCCAGGAAATACTTGAGCGCCAGCGGCTGCCGACTTTCCTGCATTAGGACCATCGAGAATTTTTACGCCGCCGTCTTCGTATGAAGCCAGATCACCGGCAGTAATCTGATAATTTTCCCATCTAAATTCCGCGCCCGCAGCAAAGTTTAAAGGGTTATCGGTGCCGATATCAAATTGTCTTACAAAATCAATTGTTGATGTTGACTGATAAAATTTCAATGCGCCCGCATCGAATGATGTTGGGCTTGCCGTTCCTAAGGATACGTTTACGGAGTTATTCACGCTGAAGTTAAATGAGTTTCCGCCGAATGCTTCCGCCACATCGTAAACCCATTCACCAAGACTTCCTTTCAATCCGGCGACAATTGAACCGTCGTAAATTTTTGAACCGATAAGAGGAAGAAATCCGCTGGGATAAATTGCACGCACGGTTCTGTCATCGAGAGCTCGTCTATAAAATCCAGCAGACGAACCGTTTCTTATGCTATATCCGCCGAATGCATAGAATTGTGCTCCTTCGGCAACTGGGATTGAACTATTTACGAATACGCCAAGATCTTCGAGATCGGCATCACCGAATCTGTGATTGAGTCTACCGATAGTAGCTTCGCGCGGATCGGGTTGACCGTTGACTGTAAAATATTGCTGACGGGGATCAAGTCCGGCGCGATCTGTAAAATTATGTTTTCTGTATTCGCCGCTAAGGTAAACTGTTCCGCCGTTAACATCAAAACCGTAACCAAGGTGAACAATTTTTGAAAAACCGTCTGTGACGCTTGCATTCTGATTATTTCCATCCCACGAAAATGTTGCAGAAGTTTCACCGGCAATATTTCCTTCGGCTTCGGAGTATCCTCTCGGCACGCTTGTTACGTATTCACCGTAAGATGCTGAAGCATCAAATCCTTTTTTACTTTTTAAGATTATATTTATTACGCCGGCGATAGCGTCGGAACCATATTGAGCGGATGCACCGTCGCGCAGAACCTCAATTCGTTCGATTGCAGATGCGGGAATTGCATTAAGGTCTGTACCCGAAGAACCGCGTCCAACGCTTCCGTTAACATTTACCAATGCGCTTGTGTATCTTCTTTTTCCGTTAACTAAAACCAAAACTTGATCTGGATTTAAACCGCGAAGAGTTGCCGGGCGAACATGATCTGAACCGTCTGTAATACTGGCTTCGGGTGCGTTATAAGATGGAATCAATGCTTTCAATAAATCCGTTGTTTGTGTGAAGCCCGATTGCTCAATATCTTTTGCAGTGATAACATCAATCGGCACCGGGGAATTGACAACCGTTCTATCTTGAGCTCTTGTTCCCAACACAACAACTTCTTGAGTGCCGATCAAGTCGTTTTGCATTGCAACATTTTGAGTTACAGTTTCGCCGGCTTTTACATCCAAATCGAACCGAACAGTTTTATAACCGACGTAGCTGAATTGAACATGATAATGAGCGGCAGGAACTTTAAGTGTGTACTCCCCGTTCGCATCCGTGTTGGCGCCGATAGTTGTTCCGATAATGGTAACGTTTGCGCCAAACAAGGTTTCGCCGGTTTTGGCATCTTTAACAACGCCTTTGATGCTTCCCGAACTCTGAGCAAATGCCTTTACCCCAAATGAAAACGCGAACAAAACAAGAAAGACCACAAACGTCCGCCATTTATAGGTTGTAGATTTACTGCACATACATCCTCCTCTTATATTGATAGATGAAATAATAATTTGATATGTATTATTGCTTTATTGATCTATCAGAAACCGACCGCTGCCCCGCTGCCTCTTGGATCTGATGCGCCAAAAATTACATGACTGCCGTTATCTATCATTATCCCTTCGGCTAATCCAAGAATTGAAAATTTCCGATTAGCGTCTTCAAACTTGTAACCCATCTTCTCAAGATTAATTCTCACGTCTTTCGGAAAGGAATAATTTTCATAAAAAATTTCATCCGGCATCCATTGATGATGAATTCTTGGAGCCGAGATTGCCTCGGCTATATTCATGCCGAAGTCGACGCAATTCATTATTACTTGAAGCACAGTGGTGATGATTCTTGAACCGCCCGGCGAACCGATGATGATGAACGGTTTATCATCTTTTAAAACTATGGTGGGTGTCATAGAGCTAAGAGGTCTCTTGCCCGGCTGAATTGAGTTTCCTTCCGTTCCCATCAAACCGAATTGATTCGGAACTCCCGGCTTGGCGCTGAAATCGTCCATCTCGTTGTTCAACAAAAATCCCGCGCCGTCAACGACAATTTTGGAACCAAATGCGGAATTTATAGTTGTTGTAACGCTTACGGCATTTCCGTTTTCATCATAAACCGAGTAGTGGGTTGTTTCGTTGCTCTCAACAAATTTTTGCGGGTCACCCGCTTTTATATCTTTGGAAGGAACTGCTTCGTCTTTATGC
>JAMCSN010000253.1:825-5208 GCA_023381535.1 Bacteroidota bacterium | reverse complement strand
AAACTTTTTGTAAGAATTTAAATCTGAATCGTTGCACATAAAAAAAGCCCCGACGCGTCGGGGCTTTTTCATGATAGGGGATTATTTATTGTATCGTTACAAACCGTTCTTTTGGAGTCATCGAAATTCCGCAGCGTGCCGGAGCCTCGCCGTCGTAAGTGTTACCGCATGTGGTGCAAACCATATACTTTGCAGATAACATTTTTTCTTTGCCGTTGTTTACCTGATCAAGCGCATTCTTGTACATTGCCTGATGTTTCTTTTCGGTTTGGTACGCATAGTTGAATGATATCAGCGCTAGAGTTACGTTTTCGTCTTGTGCGCTTTTCAAAAATTCGGGATACATCGATGTTACTTCGTAAGTCTCGCCGTTAATTGCATCCTGCAAATTTTCTTTTGTCGAATTCACTTTGAACTCAGGCTTGAATTTTTCCATGCTTACGCCGAGTTGTTCGAGCACTGCTCTGTGGTTGTTCGCATGAATGGCTTCTGCTTTGGAAGCTGCTTGAAACAGAAGAGCAACTTTTGTGAGACCTTCATCTTTTGCTTTCTTTGCGTAGGCGGCATATTTAGCGCTTGCGGTTGTTTCACCTTTTATTGCGGCTTTAATATTGTTGATTGTAGTCGCCGGAACTTTGGCGAAAGCGTTTTGACTTAGAAAAACAATTGCAACAAGAACTGCTATGATTGCTCTTGCTTTCATTTTGGTACTCCTTTCTTTTTTTATTAAAAATGTGATTCAAATTTATTTGCGGCAGCTAAAGAAAAGCTTAAGCTATTCTTAAAAATGTCTTAAAAATTTCTGGAATTGTATTAAGAAGGGAAAGTAAGTTTGAAAGTGGTTCCGCCTTCGGCGTTATTGGTAACCGATATTTGAATGTTCTGCATATCGGCGAGACGTTTTACGATTGATAAACCAATGCCTTTGCCTTCAAGCTGTGAATTTCTTGAAGTATCCACTCTGTAAAACCGGTCGAAAATTCTGTGAATATGTTCCTCCGGAATTCCCAGTCCGTAATCAATTATGGAACATGATTTGAAATCTTTTTCGTCATTGCACAATGCTGCAATTTTTCCGTTTTGGAACGAGTACTTTATGGCGTTCGAAAGCAAGTTCTCAAGAATTATCTCGGTCATGGAAATATCGGCATTTACAATGAGAGGTTTTTGTGTCTCCAGTTTGAGTTGTATGTTCTTTTCGTTCAGCGATGCACCGTGATGTTCGGCGACACGTGATAGAATGTCTCTTAGATCAAAACTGGAAAATGTCGGCAGAACTTTTTCACTTTCCAGTCGGGCTAATTCTAAAAGCTGATCGATAAGAAGCGACATTCTGTTGACTTCGCTTATAGCCAGATTTATTTTTTCAACGTATTCTTTTGAATCGCGCGGTTTGCGTATTAAAACTTCGAGTGTGCCTTTTATGACTGATAGCGGCGTACGAAGTTCATGCGATGCATCTGCGGTAAATTGTTTCTCGCGTAAGATTACGTCTTCAAGTCTATCCAGCAGACTATTTATGGTGAGAGTGAGTTTATGTATTTCGTCGTTATGAATCGGCAGTTCGATTCTCTCATCAAGATTTTCTTTTGTTATCCTTTCGGCAGTATTTATCACTTTATTAATCGGCGCCAGAGACTGCCCTGCAATGAATGACGATATGAAGTATAGAACAAGAAGAACAATCGGATAAGCGATTACCAAAGTGTAAGCAAGATTTTTCACTACGATTTCAGATTCCTCAAGCGGAACTGCAATTATCAAGTAAGCGAGAGTTTTGCCGATGGGATTTTTTATCGGAACTTGAAGCTGTCTAATGGGTGAACCGGCAAGATTTGTGTTGAAGTAGTATTTCGTTTTTACGTGCGGATTAAAATGCAATTTTAGGTTTCTGAGATTCGGGGTTTTTCTTGTGATTAATCCGAGTGTATCAACTACCTGCACAAATGTCGGGTTGACTTCAATCTGACCGTGTTCTTTTTCTTTCCATTCTTCCGGATTGGCAAAGATCAATATGTCATTCAATGCAACGATGCTTGAATGAACTTCTTGGGTTTCGGCATCAAGGTCGGAATCCAGGTGAGTATAAACAGTATCCATTACTGTAAAATAGAGAGCAAAAAATAGAGCCGCTATCAAAGCTGCAGTTACAACAATGTAATAAAATGCTATACGGTTTCTTAAACTAAGTCGTTTCATCAATCTCTTGCTATGTATCCTACGCCTCTTATTGTCTGCAGAAAATTCTTATCGTTGTTTAGACCAAGTTTTTTTCTCAGAAAGTTAATATAAACGTCTATAACGGAAGTGTCGGATTCAAAATGTATGTCCCAAACATGTTCGATTATTTTTGTGCGTGTGCAAACTTTTCCCTTGTTGCGCATCAAGTATTCCAGCAGTGCAAATTCTTTTTGAGTGAGCGGTATTTCATTTTTATTTCTGAAAACCTGGTGAGTATCTAAATTCATTTCGATATCGCCAAGCTTCAGCAGCGACGACTCGGAATTATCCGCTCTAAGTTGTACTCTTACCCTTGCCAAAAGTTCTTCAAAGGAAAAAGGTTTTTTGATATAGTCGTTTGCGCCCGCCTCCAATCCAAAGACTGTATCTTTAATGGTATCTTTAGCCGTTAGAATAATTATCGGAGTCGGTTTTTTTCCTTTTCGAAGGGAACGGCAGATTTCAATTCCACTCATTGAAGGAAGCATCCAATCAAGCAGAATAATATCATAATCATTGGAGAGTGCCAACTCATATCCGTTCTGTCCGTCGTTGGATACATCAACTGCAAAACCTTCTTCGGTTAAGCCGTCGCGTATGAAATTGGCTATTCCTTTTTCATCCTCGATAACAAGAATTCGCATCTATGAAATTCCGCATGGATTAATCATCGTCATCTTTAGGTGACTTGTTGGAATCTTGAGTTTCGGTGCTGTTGGTATTGTCAGCCGGAAGATCAAGTCCAAGATTAATTTTAACGCCTGCAGCATGTTTATAAACTAATTCACCGCCGTAAAAACCGGTTCGTGCAATGGCAACTACTCCCAGTAAGAAAAGAATAAATGCCAAACTCTTAAAAGCACCGTGGTATTTCTTGAGTAGAACAATTGAAATTCTTGAAACAGCAGCAACAACCATTACCCAAAGTGTAAGTTCCGCCGCTTCTTCATGAGTTTCCAGCGCTTGTTTTAGAGCACCGACTTCTGTAATTCCATCTCCGGCATATTGCCCGGTGAAATATGCCGCTACTACACCAAGTGTACCTAAAATTAGCAAATAAAAAGCTGCAGTGCTGAAGAATTCTTTCTTGATGAAAAAGCTCAACAGCTCGGCTAAAAATCCGACGATTATTAGAGCAATGGGGAAGTGTACAATCATTGGGTGAAGATGTGTTGTATCAATCATGGTATTCTCCTATTAGTGTTGTGCAAAGTTATCAACAGGTTCCTTAAAGAAATCTAATAGGATTCTTAAAAATCGCTTAAATAAATTTTGAACATTGACTCAGGTATGATTGAAAAGAAACGAATCACTACTACGGATGAAAATAATTTCTCTATTCTTTGATGTGGCGGCTCTTTAGAGTTTGGCCGATCTCTTCGATTGTAATATTCTGTTCAGCAAGAAGAACGAACAGATGATAAATGAGATCCGATACTTCGTTTAGGATTTCAGTTTTGTTTCTATTTTTTGCGGCGACAACCGTTTCGATAGCTTCTTCGCCAACTTTTTGGATAATTCTATCTGCACCCGATTTGAAAAGTTTTGTTGTATAAGAATTTTCGGGAAGTTCAGTTTTTCTTTTTTGAATGAACTTGAAAAGATACTCTAAAAATCTCGCGTCGTTTCTTTCAACTCCAAAACATGAGTAACTGCCTGTATGGCAGGTGTTTCCAGCCGGTTTTGCGTAAACCATCAATGAATCGTTATCGCAATCCAATTTCATGTCCACGAGATCAAGATAATTGCCGGAGGTTTCACCCTTTGTCCATAAGGTTTTTCTCGATCTGCTGAAAAAGGTTACGCGCTTTGAATCGATAGTTTTCCTCAATGATTCTTGATTCATAAAACCGAGCATCAACACTTGATCTGTGAATGCGTCAATCACAACAGCCGGCACCAATCCATCCAATTTCGAAAAGTCAATTTTAGTTATGTCTATCACGTTCGCACTCTTATATTATTTTCGGTTAGATATTTTTTTAAATCTGAGATGCTGAGCTCGTTGTAATGAAACAACCCGGCGGCGAGACATGCATCAACATCCGCGGCAACGAACGCATCGAGAAAATCTTTTTGCGATCCGGCGCCGCCGCTGGCAATCACCGGAATCGAAACATTTTTTACAACCGTAGTCAGCAAATTCAAATCGTAACCGTTACG
>JAMCSN010000253.1:0-807 GCA_023381535.1 Bacteroidota bacterium | reverse complement strand
TGTACAAATTGTTTATCGTCTTCACATCAACTGCAGCAACGACCGCTTGACTTCCGAATCGCCTTGCCGCTTGAGTAATCAATTCCGGATTTTTAACAATTGACGAGTTCAAAGAAATTTTATCTGCGCCGGCTTTTAGCAGAACGTCGATATCTTCCAACGTAGAAATTCCTCCTCCGACTGTGAATGGAATTCGAATCGCTTTTGCAACTGCAGTAACAAGTTCAACCAAGGTTTTTCGTTTTTCTTCAGTTGCCGTAATGTCTAAAAACACAAGCTCATCAGCGCCTTCTTTGTAATATCTTTCCGCAAGTTCAACGGCTGAACCGGCATCGCGCAGATTTACAAAATTTGTTCCTTTAACAACTCGTCCGTCTTTAACGTCAAGACACGGTATAATTCTTTTACTTACCAAAGCTAATCAAGTCCTCCAAACGGATTTTCTTTTCATAAATTGCTTTGCCCACCACAACCGCGTGAAGATTTAACTCATGCAGCTTCAAAATATCATGCAGACTTCCAACGCCTCCGGAAGCGACGAGTTTTATCTTGGGATACTTCTTCAAGATTTTCTGATACAGCCCGTGGCTCGGTCCGCTCAACGTTCCGTCCTTGCTGATGTCTGTGCAGAGAAAAGTATTGATGCCGAGATTCGAGCAATAATCAATGTGGTCGTAAATACTTATGCCGCTGTTTTCGGTCCAGCCCTTTGTAAAAATAGTTTCGAAGTTGGAATCGGTAGCAACAATAAATGCGTCCGGATTATTTGATGTAACAATTTTTTCAAATTCGGTTTTATCGGTTATG
>JAMCSN010000150.1 GCA_023381535.1 Bacteroidota bacterium | reverse complement strand
AGAGATTGCTTTCAACGCGTGCACGCATACCGAGCTGATCCAAATGCCGTATAAAGATTTCGAGAGATTGGTAATGCCGAGACTGATCAAGTTTTCTTATCCAACGAGGTCGTAAAATTTTCCGTGGTCACTGTTTTTGACAATTACAACGAAGGCGGAGGGTCGAGGTTACCTCGACCCTACAGTAAAATTATTTCATCAGCAGCATTTTTTTCGATTGAGCAAATCCGTTTACATTTATTGTATAGATGTAAACTCCACTGGTTAACTTGCTCGCATCGAAATTAACACTATAATATCCAGCAGATTTATTCCCGCTTACTAACGTTGCAACTTCTTTGCTCAGCACATCGTAAACCTTGATTGTAACAAATCCGTTTTCAGGTATCTGATAGTTAATCGTTGTTGTGGGGTTAAATGGATTCGGATAGTTTGAAATCGAGTACTCTGTTGGTTTTTCAGCATTGACTGCCATAGCCATATTATCGTTGTGATTTATTGAGTAAAGTTGACCATAAACCGCGTACCATTGCGGATTAGAATAGGTTCCTTCGACTGAATAATATTCCCGCACATCATAATTTATAGCGTCATACTGTTTCCAATTTGCTAAAAGATAATCAGGGTCCTGAAATTGTTGAACACCTGGATTTATAGTAGCCATCAATGTCTCTGCGCTCCAAACACCATTTCTATATACTTTCCTATAAATTTTGTATGATACATTATTGTTAACATTATCAGTCCAGTACACAACAAGCGGTTGTCCGACAGCTGTACTGAAGTGAACATTTTCGCCAACAGTGGTTGGCTTACCAACAAAATTTGCACTATATGTTATAGTTGATCCCGGGTAGAAAGTTGTTGTTGCTGAAGTACTCCCGTTACTCCATTGTGAAAATGTGTACTGAATACCGTTCACAGTTTGGTTCTGTGCTGTTGCCGAGATCGAATTTAACTCTATAACCTGAAAAGAAGAGGTTGGAGAATTATATTGTGTACTGCCAACGATAATAGTCCCACCCGTTCCTCCGCCAACAAAACTGTTTTGGAAATTTACATTAAACTCTTTGTTGAACTGCGCTTCGAAGGTTCCATCAGTTGGTGTATTTAATGATTTTATTAAATTAGGATCAATCCCATTCCACTTATACCAAATTCTTTTATAACCATCCGGTGGAGTTTGATTGTCAAAAGCAGTAAGAGTATGTGGGAAACTCGTTTCTCTCCAGTTGAAAACCGGTAATCCTTCAAGCGGAACATTTGTGTATGTTGTATACTCAACTTTTATTTGTCCTCCTGCAAAATTATTTTTTACTGTAACAAAATAAAGGGGGTTATATACAGCAACGAGTGCACTTTTATCACAAGTAGTTAGTGTTCTTTTAGCAACGTTAAACAAATAATTCATAACACTGAAGGACGAGCTATGATTTGCACCAAAAATATGACCCATCTCATGAACAAAAACCGTTTTGATATCACCATAGTACTGCACCAAATTTACTTCGTCTGTCCATGTATAATCCGTACTAACTTGAATTTGACCCCCTGAGCCGTTCCCCGGCTCACTTAATGAATGAACATAAATTGGAAGATCATTATCTGCAGCAGTTCCTTCTTGAAACGATATGGCTCCTTGAGTCGCTGTAGACCAAGCCCCTGCAGCACTTATTATTGCGTTTCTAATCACAGTTGTTGCCGTCGCATTGTCTAAGTCAGGGCCGCCTAACTGACGTTTAATGCTGATGAAGTTTAGGTTACCGTCCCAATACCATTTATGTGCACCATTAGACAAAGTTCTCGAAATTGGTCCAGGGCAATCTTGAGAAAAGTTTACTGACGAGATGAAACTAAAGAATAAGAAAAAAAGCACAGTCTTTTTCATTTTCTACCTCCTTTCAAATATTGTTTAAAACAGCTATTATGCGCATGCAAATAAAAAGGGTCTTCTCCCTAAATTTGGGTAACGAGCCTAAATATTTTTTATTTGCATTCGGAGAGCGGTGCTGAACCACCGCTCTTCTTTGTTCAATTAAATTTTCTTTTCGTTAATCCCTCCTTTTCTACTTTATTATTTTCCTCTCCAAATAACCGTCTTTTGTGGCCAACCATTTACTGTATGCCCCAGTATAAATGTCTCATATCCGTTAGTCCATGCGTCTGTGTAAACTAAGTAAGAAGGTGTTTCGGCAAACTTTGTTAGTTGTATCCATGAAGTGCCGTCATAAAAGTAAACGTAACCATAGTCCCCAGCGGCAAATATGTAGTCGCTACTTATCCCATACATTCCCCTAATAGGGAAATTCAGCTTGAGTATATTGATCCAACCATTTTGCCATTCCCATATTCCACCGGGTCCGTAAGAATATAATTTCTCAAATGGTGAAGAATATAAACCCAAATAGCCCCATTTAATTACGGAAAAAGGATTGTCCATTACTATTGAATCAGCAATTGTCCAGTTATTTATATTACCATAGACATAATAATACAATTCTCTGCTTCTTTGAGGATCAAATATTGAGGCTAATGCATATGTCTGATTTTTATAAACCGTAGTACTAACTAAAGTATAAAATGCTCCTTTCAAAAATGGTATATTTATTCTATCCTTTTTCCACGTTGATCCGTTATAATTAAAAACAAAACCACTATCTCCGCACGCCCACAAATTCCTTTCATCATTTCCTCCAACAGATAATATTGCTCCATATCCATCTAAATCATGAGGTTGCCAGGCACCACCATTATTTTCTAATACAAAAAACCTCTTATATTCTTGACCAACAAATCCGTATCCTCTAAAACCATATACCCAAATACTTTTCTCGGAAATACCATGAACACCCACCACAGTGTATCCTCCAATTTGAGAAATAAGATCTATAGAAATCCACGTCTTACCATCGTAATGCCAAATCTGATCTCTTCCATCATTATGACCGGCTAAATAAACATTACTGGATGAACTCGCATACATCGTCGTCATCGTTGTTTGGATGCTCTCATTCGGGTTGAATACTGTATCTGCTGTCCATGTCATATCACGCGGGTCTTTAAATGGCTTTTGGTTGGGTCCTGTACCCGTGTCTTTGCAAGAAACAAGTTGTAGAAATAAAACTGATGAGAGGAAAATTACTGTAATGAACTTCACATTACCCCCTTTTTTAGCTAATTGAACTCGCTGTTTAAGAAATGCAGAAGTGTTATAATCGACATTCTAAGTACACCAATGTTAAACCTATAAGTAAGATAATAAGATTTTTATTAAAAGCAAATGGTAATGAGATTAGCGATTACGGCGGAATTGTCGCTGATATTGTACAAAAAAAGAAGAGAAAATCTTTTACACCGATAACAAAATATTTGCCCACTCTAAAAAGAAATATTTGTCAAAACGAGTTATATTAAGATTAGCATTTCATCCAAAAATGATTTGGAAAAAGTTATGAAAGGAATAATTCTTGCCGGCGGATCGGGAACACGAATGTACCCGATAACAAAAATTTACAGCAAGCAGCTCGTTACAATTTATGATAAACCGCTGATCTATTACCCGCTTTCGATTCTAATGCTTGCCGGAATACGGGAGATTCTAATCATATCCAACGAAGATACAATTCCTCTTTACAAAAAATTATTTGATGACGGCTCTCACGTCGGGCTGAAAGTTGAATATGCAGTTCAGAAAGCGCCGAACGGAATTGCCGAATCATTTATCATTGGTGAAAAATTTATTGGTAACGATAACGTTGCGTTGGTGCTCGGCGATAATATTTTCTACGGCACGCTTAATTTCTTTTATAACGCTGTTGAAAAGAACAAAAGCGGCGCAACAATTTTTGCTTATCAAGTAACCGATCCGGAACGCTACGGAATTGTTGAGTTTGGTGACGATGGGAAAGCAATCAGCATAGAAGAAAAACCGAAAGCGCCGAAATCGAACTATGCCGTTCCCGGACTTTACATTTTCGATAACAACGTTGTTTCAATTTCCAAAAACTTGAAACCCTCTACGCGCGGAGAACTTGAAATTACAGATGTGAACCGTTCGTATCTTCAAAAAGGTGAACTGCGTGTTGAGAAGATCGGGCGCGGCGTTGCATGGCTGGATACGGGAACGCCTGAAGCGTTGCTCAAAGCCGCAAACTTTTTCGGAGTCATAGAAGACCGCCAGGGTTTGAAGGTTGCCTGCATCGAAGAGATCGCGTACCAAAAAGGATTTATTAATAAAGATCAGTTCGGAGCGCACATCAATAGAATTCCGAAATCGCTTTACAGAGACTATCTGGAAAAAATTTACAACGAGTAGATTCCCCTTTCCTATCAAGGGAATTCTAAGTTTGCCCTTCCCTGCCTACCGGCCCGCTTCGCTCTCTCGAAAGCGAGACGAGCAGGCAGGAGAGAAAATAGGGATACATTTCACAAAGTTTATTATCTTTGCCAAAGATATATTACGGCATCCAACGGAGGAGCAACTATAGAATGGGCGTTTTCTCAAAGTCTAGGAAAAGCGAAATTGAAAAGCTAGTTGAAGAGAACGACGAACTCAAAAATACCCTTCACACGCTCCTTCAAAAAAACCAGGGTCTAGCTGAACTTGAAAACAAATTGGCTGAGGCTCGGAAAGAAACATCGGAACTATTCGCCAGAATCGATAAACAAAAAGCCGATCTCGTTAAATTTGAAACCGATATTCATGCCAAAACCGAAACACTACAGGAATTAACTGATACTGTTTCCTCCCTAACACAGCAAAAAAATTTTCTAGAAGAATCGATTTCATCAATCCAGATTACATCGTTTGATTCACATGAAGCCGCAAGAATTTCCGAAACGAAAGAAAAGGAAATTTCAGAACTGAACGAGAAATATAATCAGCTTAAATCCACATTCGATTCACTTTCGGAAGAATACAACACGACCCAGCAGAATTTGAATTACCTTAGAGAAGAGGAAGAGAAACTGCGCGTTGTAGTCGGTCAATACGGCGGCAATCTTTCCGAATCTCTTGAGAAGATAAAAGAAGTTGAAGCGGATTTGAACGAGCGCCTTACACAGCTCAAAACAGAAGAGAACAAAAGAACCGCAGCGCTCAAAACCATCAATGAAAAAATAAATCTTACAGAAGAAATAAAATCCAATCTGGAATCTTCTCTTTCGACCATTATCAATCAGCTGGCGGAGAAAGAGAAACTACACACTGAGTTTATTGC
>JAMCSN010000022.1 GCA_023381535.1 Bacteroidota bacterium | reverse complement strand
GAGATGCGGCTTCTCTAATTTCTTAAAGTTCATCCTTCACTTGCGGATAATATGAAAGAAGGAATCATTTCAACTCATTTGAGATTACAGATAAAATATTTTGTTCGAATAAAAATTCTCGAAGACGTAAAGTTAAATCCGCAATCATTTCATTTCTTATCCACTAAAACCGGGGAAGATGTGACAAGAGAATACGCATAAATACTTACATTTTTGTTCACTTATTATTGTCTCGATTTTTATTAATTTTCCAATAGCGAAACATTTAATTAAAGGGAAGGAATTAAGATGAAATTTTTCATAGACACCGCTAACATAAAAGAAATTAGAGAAGCCGCATCGTATGGTTTGCTTGACGGCGTAACTACAAATCCCTCGTTGGTTTCCAAAGAAGGAAAAAATTTCCGTGAACTGCTTGATGAGATTATTAAAATTGTCGATGGCCCCATCAGCGCCGAAGTCGTTTCCACAGACTACGACGGAATTATGAAAGAAGCGCACGAACTTTCTAAAATTCACAAAAATATTGTTGTAAAGGTTCCTCTAATTAAAGAAGGAATCAAAGCAGTTAAATCTTTGAGCGAAGAAGGAATAAATACAAACGTAACATTGTGCTTCTCGCCGTCACAAGCTTTGCTTGCAGCAAAAGCCGGTGCAACGTACATCAGTCCGTTCGTCGGTCGCTTGGACGACATTAGTCATGTTGGAATGGATTTAGTTCAGCAGATCGTACAGATCTACAGAAATTATAATTACACAACGCAAGTGCTTGTTGCAAGTATCCGCAACCCGCTTCATCTTGTTGATGCAGCTTTGATGGGTGCCGATGTTGCAACGATGCCGTTTGATGTTATAGAAAAATTATTCCGTCATCCGCTTACGGATATCGGATTAGAAAAATTCTTAAGTGATTGGAAAAAACTACCGCAAAAATAATTCCGGCTAAAAATGAAAAAGACAAAATTTTATTCGATTCATGAAAAACTTGGCGCAAAGTTGGTTGACTTTGCGGGATTCAAAATGCCTGTACAGTATTCATCAATTATTGCCGAACACAAAGCCGTGCGCAATTCTGTCGGAGTCTTCGATGTTTCGCACATGGGCGAGATAATTATCCGCGGCGACAAAGCATTGGATTTTGTCCAGCACATCACTGTAAACGATGCGTCGCAACTGACGGACGGAAGAGTTCAGTATTCTGCAATGTGCTATCCCGACGGAGGCATAGTTGACGACCTTTTAGTTTACCGAATCAATGAAAAAGAATTTATGCTAGTTGTTAATGCGTCCAACAAAGACAAAGATTTTAATTGGATGAAAGAAAACAACTTATTCGGCGTGGACCTGCTCGATGAAAGCGATGAGTATTCTTTGCTTGCGGTTCAAGGTCCAAAGTCGAAAGACGCAGTTCAAAAAATTTGCGATAAAACTCTCGATCTCGAATACTATCACTTTTTCTTTGCCAAAGTTGCAGGCATAAATATGATTGTTTCCCGCACCGGTTATACCGGCGAGCTTGGTTACGAATTATATTTTAAAGGCGATGAAGCAGATGCCGAAAGGGTTTGGAATAAATTGTTCGAAGCCGGGAAAGAATTTAATATTCAGCCGGTCGGTTTGGGCGCAAGAGATTCTCTGCGTCTTGAAATGGGTTTCTGTCTTTACGGAAACGATATCGATCAAACAACCAATACTTTAGAAGCGGGACTAGGTTGGATTACAAAGCTGAAGAAGTATGAATTTATCGCAAAGAATGTTTTGGTTAAAGTTAAAGAAGAAGGGATGAAACGAAAGCTGGTTCCGATGATCTCCGAAGAGAAAGCATTTCCAAGACACGGTTACGATATTTCCGTGAATGGAAATGTGGTCGGTCACATCACCAGCGGAACGGTAAGTCCGGTTCTGGAAAAGGCAATCGCGCTCGGTTATGTAGAAACGCAATTTGCCCAAGAAGGTTCAACTGTCAATTTTGTAATTCGCGGGAAAGAAGTTCCGGCGGTTATTACTAAACTTCCATTTGTGAAAAACTGATATGAAGATTAACGTACATTATTCCAATCATCATTTTGACGAACTGTATTTTACAGGCAAGACTTCTGTAGTGATTGACGTACTGCGTGCGACAACCGTAATTGTAACCGCGTTGCAAAACGGCGCAAGGGAAATCATTCCCGTCAGCACGGTAGATTTTGCGATGAAGGTTTCAGGCAATGCGTTCGGCGGTCAAACCATTTTAGGCGGCGAACGAAACACGAAGAAAGTGGAAGGGTTTAATCTTGGTAATTCTCCGTTGGAATATACTCCGGCAACGGTCGCGGGTAAATCTATAATTCTTTACACGACTAACGGTTCGAAGTCGATCGTAAAAGCGAAGTTTTCTGAAAATCTTTTTGTGTGCAGCTTCAACAACCTGCCCGCAATTGCTAATCATTTGGTCAAACTTGATAAGGACTTGGAAATAATTTGCGCCGGTAACAATGCCGGTTTCAATTTGGAAGATGCCGTCTGCGCCGGAAGGCTAATAGGTGAGATGAAAGAGTTGAGTGCTGATATCGAAGTGGGCGATTCCGGTCGCGCAAGTCTTGTGCTAAATAAAACATTTGGTAAAAATCTTTTGAAGCTGCTTAAAGAATCCGAGCACGGAAAACTTTTAATAGAAAACGGATTTACCGCTGACATAAAATATTGTGCTCAGTTTGGAACTATCGATCTTATTCCTTACTATGTTTCCGGCACAATTAAGAAATTGGAAACTGGAAACGTACATAAAGAAATTAGTAATGATTCCAAGGCTTCCTAAGGATGCCCAGAAAAGATAAATCTAAAGAAAATTCCTCCGCCATGGGAGGACGGTTTTTTGTTCTGTCTCCAGAAAAAAAGAAAAAGCTTCTGGGGATTCTGCTTATTGTCTTTGCGCTTCTGATTTTCCTAAGCGTGCTTTCGTATTCGCGTGATGACGAATCTTACTTTTCCTACCGGTTCATTGATCAGTTCAACATTTTTGAAACCAATCCCGAACTACAAAACAAAGCGGCAACAACCCATAACTGGCTTGGAATTTTTGGTTCTTATATATCTCACTTTTTTGTTCGATCCACGATCGGTTATTTCTCGCTAATATTTCCGGCAATAATGTTTATCTGGGGTTATACGGTATTACGAAAAGAAAAAAATTACAAACTCGCGCTTCACCTTTCTAATTTTTTGCTTGTGGTTGGAATAATCATCTCTACGTTTTTCGGAATGCTTCAGTACACACCGGAGATTTCACTCTTCACAAGCGTTTACGAACTGTCGGGCAAGGTCGGTTATTTCTTTGGAACGGTCTTAAGCAGGCTGCTCGGCGGCGTGGGAAGTATAATTTTTCTGGGAGCCGCGCTTCTTGTTACAATGATAATCGCGTTCGATTTTAAATTCAGTTCGCTGATCGAAATCATAAAAAACCTTTTCAGAGCTAAAGACGAAGATAACATTTTCATCAAACCAACCGGTGAAAAGAACCCGGAAGACAATTTAGAGAAAATCAAAAGTCTGCGCGGCGAGAGCAAATTAAGATCTTTGTTCAAAGATAATGAAGACGACAAGTTAGCACAGGAAGATTCCGAGACGAAAATTACAATCGTTAAAAAAGATGTACCGGAAAAACTGATTGAACATGAATTTGAAAAAGCCGCTGAACAAGCTAAGACTAAGAAACCGGAATCGAAACCAAAAGATGAAGATATAATTCCTGCTGTTGATAAAGCTGCGGAAGCCGCATTGCCGGATCAATGGGATGAAGAAATCGAATACATTCCGCCTAAGTTGGATTTACTGATTGCTGCCGAAGAAGAAGGCGTGAAAGTTCAGGAAAGCGAACTGAAGCGAAATGCCGAGCTGCTTAAAGAAAAACTCGCGCTGTTCGATATTCAGATTGAAGACATCACCGTTACGCCGGGTCCTGTTGTAACACTTTATGAAATCGTTCCGGCGCCGGGTGTTAAAATCAGCCGCATCGTTAGCCTTGAGCACGACATTGCTCTTGCGCTGGCTGCGCGCGGTATTAGAATCATTGCGCCTATACCGGGTAAGAGCGCAATCGGTGTTGAGATACCGAATGCCGAAGCTACAATTGTAAGAGCACGTTCGGTAATTGCTAAAGTGAAAGATTCCAAAGCAGAGCTTCCGCTCGCTCTCGGCAAAACAATTGCGGGCGACGTTTATATTACCGACTTGGCAAAAATGCCGCACTTGCTTATTGCCGGTTCTACCGGCTCGGGAAAAAGCGTCGGTATTAACATGATCATCAACAGTTTGATTTATGCCAAGCATCCGTCAGACGTAAAATTTGTAATCATCGACCCGAAGAAAATTGAATTGTCGTTCTATAAAAAACTTACAAAACATTTTCTTGCTGTCTCGCCCGATCTCGAAGAAGAAATAATTACGAATCCGTCAAATTCTCTTCTTGCTTTGAAAGCTGTTGAGTACGAGATGGAGAAGCGGTATGATAAACTTGCAAAAGCCGGCGTGCGGAATATCGTTGACTACAATAAAAAAGTTTTGAACCCCAAGACGAGACCGAAAGACACCGACGAGATGAAGCATCACAAAATGCCGTATATAATTATTGTGATCGATGAATTGGCAGATTTGATGATCACATCGGGAAAAGAAGTTGAAGAACCGATTGCACGTTTGGCTCAGCTTGCGCGCGCTGTCGGCATTCATTTGATATTGGCAACGCAGCGTCCGTCCGTGAATGTTATTACCGGAGTTATCAAGGCAAACTTCAGCGCAAGAATGGCTTATCAAGTTGCAACCAAAATTGATTCGCGAACAATTCTTGATATGAACGGCGCAGAACAATTGCTTGGCAGCGGAGACATGCTGTTTTTACCCGGCGGAATGCCGAAGCCGATCAGAATTCAAAACGCTTTTATCTCAACCGAAGAAGTCGAAAAGATTACTAATTACATTTATATGCAGAAAGGTTTTGCGAAAAGATATTTCCTCCCGTCGCTGTACGATAAAAAGAAAGAAGGACTGGGCGACTACCTTAACGACCTAGACCCGATGTTCGAAGATGCTGCACGTGTTATTGTAAGACATCAGCAAGGTTCCGTATCTTTGCTGCAAAGAAGATTGAAGTTAGGTTACTCGCGCGCCGCCAGAATTGTCGATCAGCTTGAACAAGCGGGAATTGTTGGACCATCGGAAGGAAGCAAAGCACGCGAAGTAATTGTTGAGAACGAAGAACAATTGGAGACCATCTTAAGAAATTTATGAAAACGAAATTCTTGTTTTTGTTTTTGCTCAGCTCATTTTTGTTTGCACAATCCGGCAATGAATTTTTGAAAAGAGTCCAAGGCAAATTCAATTCTATCGGAAATTTTACCGCAGATTTTTCGCAAGCGATTTATGCTACTCAAGGTTCTAACCCGGCAAAAGTAACCGGCAAGTTTTATTATAAAAAGAAAAACAAATTTATCGTCGAACTCAAAAATGAAATGATTGTTTCCGACGGGAATACCATTTGGAATTTGAATAAGAAATTTAACCGTGTTGTGATCAGTTATTTTTCGGATGACCCGACTTCGTTTTCGCTTGAGACATTTGTTTTCGATTATCCGCCGTTGTGTAAAGTAAGATTAGTCAAAGAAGATCATGCGGCACATGGTGAGGGGATACTTGAACTTACTCCAAAAGATCAGGATATGGAATTCAAGTCGGTAAAAATTTATGTCAACAAAGAAGGATTAATCTCCGCTTTGGAAATTATTGACCGGGGCGATATCAAATACAGTTTCCAGTTTTCCAATTTTAAGCTGAACCAGAGTATGCCGGATTCGAAATTCACTTACAATCCTCCCAAAGGAATTCATATTATTGACCTCAGGTAATAAACATAATACACATCTTTCGAAAGTTGTAGGTTATTCTTTCCCTTTCTTCCTGACGATTCTTTTTCTCTACCTCGCTTTCAAGAATATAGATTTAAAACAAACGTTCGAGATCATACTTAACTCGTCAATTCCCGCAATTCTTTTTTACATTTTTATTTTTTTTCTGTCACACTTGGCGCGGGCAATTAGATGGAAGTACATGATTAAACCGGTTAAAGAAAACTGTTCAACTTCGCATTTGTTCGGCGCTGTAATGGTTGGATATGGAGTCAGCTGCATAATACCCCGTCTCGGCGAGTTGTACCGCGGATTATTCTTGGGAAGATGGGAAGACATTTCGCGTTCAACTGTGATCGGTACAATTGTGATTGAGAGAATTATCGATATTGCTTTGTTTGGAATTGCCGCGCTGATAAGCGTGAGTCTCTATTCCGGAAATATGTACAATGAAATTGTATGGCTGAAAGCCTCTTTGCTGATCGGGCTGATCTTTATTCTTGCTGCCACGATCTTTCTTGTTTTGCTGGTTAGATTTCAAAAGAATTTCAGTTCAGCACTTGTTAGACTGGCGGAAAAAATAAATAAAAAATATGCCGACAAACTGAAAGAAATTTTTGAAACGCTAGTCGAGGGACTATCGAGCATCAAAAAAACGGGAAATGTTTTGGCTATCTTGCTTTGGTCTGTTGTAATATTGCTGCTGTACGCGTTTCATGCCCAGGTTGGTTTTTATATAGTCGGCATGCAGTCCACGGGAAAAGTAAATTTTGAGCTTGCGTGGATTGTCATGACTATCAGTTCGTTCGGATCAATCATACCAACGCCGGGCGCACTTGGTTCGTACCACATTATTTCGATATTCGTTTTAACCAAACTTTTTAATTTTGATTATGAAAGCAGCGCGGCTTATGCTATTATTACGCACTTCATTTCTTATGTGACCTTTGTATTGTCAACTGTTGTGATCGTGTACTTTGTGAATAGAAGTCGTCAAAGAAAAGGGCTTACCAAGGAAACTTTTTTATCGGTGTTCAAAATTAATCCAGAAGAAAAATGAAAAGAATATTTTTTTTGTTTTTGATTCTGCTGAGTTTCAAAAGTTTGGATGCTCAATGGGATTTCAATGCATCAATGGGAATGGATTTCAAATCTGTTCCTTCGTTGCGGGATTATATTAACTCGGGATTCTCCAATCCGGGAAATCAGTTTGCATCTTTCAAAAGTGCGGTAAACTTTTCCGTGGAAGCCGATTACAGATTGAAACCCAATTTCCAAATTGGTTTCGAATACAGTTATCAAACCGATTCGTATAACACGCCGCTTGGTTCCGGCGGAGTTTATGAACTTTCATACAGCAATCATCGCCCCACCGTTGTGGCTTACTATGTTATTCCAGGTTCGGGATATCAGTTTAAGTTTGGCGGCGGAGCCGGTTACCGCTATGCGTCTTTGAATGAAAGAATCGTATCGAACACCAATCATTCGTTTTCCGGGTTTGGACTTGTTTTGCGCGCTCTCGGTAATACAATGCTTGGCAAAAATTTTTATGCGTTGGTCGGGTTCGACCTTCGCTACGATGTCCTCGGTCAAAACTCAAACTCCAACATGATAATCAATCAAACTAACGGTGAGAATGTCAATCTGAATTCGGTATCCGTCGGAGTACTATTAGGTATTACATTCACATTATAAAGGTGCCTCTTGAATATACTTGAAGCGATCATTCTTGGAATCATACAAGGTCTGACTGAATTTCTTCCTATAAGCAGCACAGGCCACTTAACAGTTGTCGGAAAACTTTTGAACCTTATTTCCGCAGAAACACCGGAACATTGGACGGCATTCATCGCGGTAATTCAATTGGGAACTCTGCTTGCGGTAGTCGTTTATTTTTGGAACGACTTGATCCATATTGTAAAAGAATTTTTTCAAGATAATTTTTTCCAGCGGAAGAAATTTGTAGAACAAACGCTCAATTCAAAAATGGGTTGGTACATTATAATTGCGTCTGTGCCGGTAGCCATTGTCGGTCTCGGCTTTAAAAAAATAATTGAAGGCGCATTGACGAAAAATTTGTTTGTCATTGCCGGAAGTCTGATAGTTTTAGCATTGATACTTGCACTTGCAGAAAAGCTCGGAAAATTTCGTCGTGAAACTAAAGACATAAAATGGTACGATGCATTTCTTATGGGCATAGCTCAATGCTTTGCTTTAATACCCGGCTCGTCACGTTCGGGTACGACAATTACCGCCGGATTATTTCTTGGACTCACACGCGAAACTGCAGCGCGTTTTTCCTTTTTGATGAGCATTCCGGCTGTCGCGGCAAGCGGTCTGCTCGAGTTTAAGGAATCGCTTAAATACCTAAACATGCATGGTACTATTAACTTGATTGTTGCTACGATTGCATCGGCAATTGTTGGTTATCTATCAATCGAATTTTTGTTGCGCTACCTGAAAAAGAACTCGACTTATCTTTTCATCATCTACAGAATTGCTATCGGCATTCTTATTCTAGTGTTGTTGGGTTACAGCATTATACAACCGTAAGGAGAACAAAATGAAATTATGGAATACACTTTTTTTGGCAATTCTGATTTTATCAGCCGTCGCTTGCGAAAAAAGTTACAAAAAAGTTTCCCTCAATGAAGAATATGCAAAAGGAACACCGTTAGATAAGTTGGTCGAGGTCAAAGACAACGAAAAACTTGTCGCCAATATCGAAACTAACATGGGAATGATTGTAATAGAATTGTTTCCAAAAGAAGCGCCCAATGCAGTAAAAAACTTTATCGGGCTTGCGTTGCAAGGTTATTACAACAATTTGATTTTCCATAGAGTTATAAAAGATTTCATGATTCAAACCGGAGATTCAACCGGAACCGGCGAAGGAGGACGAAGTATTTATGGCGGAGAGTTTGGTGATGAGTTTTCCAATTCACTTCGATTTGACGATGCAGGCGTTGTTGCGATGGCTAATCGCGGTCCCGGTACAAACAGAAGTCAATTTTTTATTACAACAGGTGCTGCTCGGTGGTTAGATAGAAAGCATACAATTTTCGGAAAGGTTATTGACGGGATGGATGTGGTTTATAAAATTAATCGTGCTAAAACCGATCGCGCAGATAAACCTGTCGAAAAAATTGTTATGCAGAAAGTTACAATTGAAAAAAGAATTTATTAACAGATGGCTAAGAAAGAACTTCCTTCCGTAGCGGATTTATCGAAATACCTTTCAAAGGAAAAGATACTTCCCGTTTATTTCTTATGCGGCGAGGATCAATACACCATTGAAGCTACGGTGGAATCGATCGAGAAATTTGTTACGCCGCATATTCTTTCCGACTTTGACAAGGAAACGTTTTCTGCTGAGAAAGGTCAAAACTTATCGCAAATGTTGGATGTAGCTTACTCATTCCCGTTTGGCGGCGGAAAAAAATTAATCATCATTAAAAACTTTGAAAAGTTTAACGACAAAAAAGAATTAACCGGTTATCTTTCTCATCCGCCCGAATTTACCACTCTCGTTATCGCTCAGTCAGGTAAAGTAACCGATGCGGCGAAAGAACCATATTCAATCTTGCTGGAAAAACATTTTCTCTTCGAAGCTCGGATCGCAACGGGAGAGGAATTAATTGAGTGGGTGATGAAAGATTGCAAGAAAATCGGAATCAACTTCTCGCGTGAAAACGCTCAAGCACTGGTTGATATTGTAGGCGAAGATAAAGCTATACTCGAAATGCAGCTGCAAAAATTTGAGAATTATTTTGTCGGAAAAAAAGAAATTACCTTTGAAGATATTAAAGCAATAGCTTCGCCAATTAAAGAATATTCTATTTTTAGTCTTCAGGATGCAATTGGACAGGGGGACAAGGTTAAAGCTGTGGAAGTAGCTTACAATCTTTTGGATTCCGGAGTTGAAATGGTTTTCATCGTAAACATGCTGGCAAAATTCACATTAACAATAGCACAGATGACCGAGTTGTTTAAGACCAAGGTTTCGGATTTCGAAGCTGCAAAACTTGCCGGCGTAAGTTACGGCTACTACATGAACTGCAAGAGAGCACGTTTCCTTATGGATGATAAGAAGTTATTAAACGCTTCGAGAGCTTTGCTGAATGCAGATTTGCGTGTAAAAACGACTGCAACTGACAGCAAAACCGTTCTTTTGATTTTAATATCAGAGATGATGGGACAGACTGCGACTCCAATTAACAGTTAATACTTGAAGTTTGCATTTATTACCCTTTATGTCTAAAATTGTCAAAAAAAATCTGAAACAATCTCATTTTTTATAGGTATAACTTTCATTGAATAAGCCCTTAACAGAACTTTCGGACGAAGAACTTATTAAGGAATTCCAGGATAGCAATACCCTGGGAGCGTACGAAATCTTGGTTAAACGTTACAAAGATCCGTTAATGAATTTCGTTTATAGATTCGTTGGAGATAGGGATGTTTGTACCGATGTTGTTCAAGATACGATGATCAAGTTTTACTTGAATAAAGACTCGTACCGTTCATTCGCAAAATTTTCGACGTGGATTTACACGATTGCCGGTAACCTGGCAAAGAACGAGCTTAAAAGACGGCGCAGAAGAAGTATTCTTTCGCTTAACAACGATGACGATGAGAAGACTCCTCAGATAGAAGATAAATCGTTTTTGGCGCCGGATAGAGCAGCAGATAGCGAAATAAAAAATGAAATGATTCAGAAAGCTTTATTGAAAGTTAAGCCGGTTTATAGAGAGGTCGTCGTTTTGAGAGATATTCAGGATTTGTCTTACGAAGAAATTTCTGAGATAACCGGATTAGCTATCGGTACTGTGAAATCGAGAATAAACCGTGGTCGAGCACAACTTCAAAAACTATTAAAGAGTATTTATAGGGAGTAGCCTATGAATAAAATTTACAACGATAATGATAACAAACATTCCAACTTGCTAAAAGATTTAAAAAATCTTCCAAAGGTAAATGCGCCGGATAATTTTGAATTTAATCTTACGACGCGCATCGAGAATAAAAATTTTAACTTGCCGGAAGAAGTTCAACCAAAATTCAACCTTGTCAAATTTTTGGCTCCGTCGGCAGTTGTTGTTACAGCTGTATTGCTCTTTTTCATCTTCTATCCCAAAGGTGATCAGCTGAACAATATGCAACCGAATCAGCAGCAACCGATTGTTAGTCAATCAATCGCCGATAATATACCGACTGTGAATACGCAACCTGTAGAGAAAGTTTCGCCGAAGAAGGAAAATCCGGCGGTAAATCAAAAGCAGATTACTACCGAAGATTTTCAAGATCAGGCATTAAGGGATCGAGCCCGCGCGGACAACAGACCAATGCCGTTACAGCAGAACCCGAACTCGGTTTCTGTTGATAGGTACATCTCAGGTGATAATTTTACCCGGTCGGATTTAACACGCGGCAATGTCGTTAACAGCGGAGATCAACCGTTGGAAAACGACGGTTTCCTTTTCAAACAGAGGATGAGTCAGCAAACATTAAAGAGATACCGGGAAGTAGTTGACTCGTTGAAAAAGGCTCAGTTGCGGTTGGATTCATTGAAAAAAGCTTCTAAAATCCCGCAATAAATAAGGACTGTAATTTGTTTTTTTGCTGTGGTGTAGCTAAATTTGAGCCCAAAATTTAAGGAAGTAGTATCATAATGAAACCAGGTATTCATCCAAATTACAGAAAATGTGAAGTTACGTGCGTTTGCGGAAATACATTCGTAACCCGTTCGACCGTTAGCAGTATTAAGATTGAGCTCTGTTCCAATTGCCACCCGTTCTTTACCGGTAAGCAAAAAATGGTTGACTCTGCCGGTCGAGTAGAGAGATTCAAAAAGAAATACGGTTTGAAAGAAGCATAAAGTTATTTGATTTTTCTTAGGGGCTGTGGTGCGCAGCCCTTTTGTTTTTTAAATTACCCGCCTTTGCACTACTGAACGTGAAATGGAATTAAGTACCTAAATAAATATTGCTTGCTATGGAAACAACTAATGATCAGTTCGGTCTAAATTTATTTCAAGGTGTGCGGGGTTACGCTGTTAAAATCTTGAACCGCGTTGATAGAACCGATGCCTACCTCGATAAACTTTTAGAAATCGAAATTAAGAACTCAAATCTTGCCGGACCCGATAAGGCGCTTCTCTTCGAAATTGTTCATGGTGTAACCAGATGGTTGGGAAGAATCGACTGGATATTGAACGGCTTTTACAAAGGTCAGTTTTCGAAGTGCATTCCTAATGTGAAAAACGCGATGCGTGTCGCGCTCTATCAAATACTTTTCCTTGATAAAGTACCGGATTACGCCGCTGTTAACGAAGCCGTTGAGTTTGTGAAAAAACTTCAGGGGCAGAAACCGGCGGATTTGACAAATGCGGTTCTTAGAAATATCATCAGAAGCAAAGAAGCTATTCGATATCCTGATCCCACCGAAGATCTCAACGCATATTTGAGCGCGTACTATTCTCATCCGACTTGGCTGGTGAAACGATGGGCAGCGCGTTTCGGTCGAGAAGAAACGGAGAAACTTCTCATTGCTAATAATGCCAAGCCTTCTCTTATCCTACGTGTGAATAATTTGGTGTCGAATGTAGATGAACTGAAGAACTTACTGAATTCTGTGGAACTAAAATTTAGTGACGGAAAATATTTACCGGAATTTATTCGCATGGCAACTTTATCCAACATAACGGATTGGGAATACTTTCAGAAGGGATATTTTTCGGTTCAGGATGAAAGCACAGGACTGCCTATTAAATTGCTTGATGCCAAACCCAATATGCGCGTGCTTGATCTATGTGCTGCGCCGGGCGGCAAGACTGCGTTTATTGCGGACATGATGCAGAATACGGGAGAAATAATCGCTCTTGATCGATTTGAAAGCCGCTTGAAGATTCTTCAGAAAAATTTGACTCGCCTCAAAGTTACAAATGTAAAAACTTTAACTGTTGATGCGAATGAATACGAAGATACAGACGGTTTTGATAGAGTACTTGTGGATGCGCCTTGTTCCGGTTTGGGCACTCTAACTAAAAAACCTGATCTAAAATGGAAAAGGGATTTGGGAGATATTCGAAAAATTGTTAATATACAATATGATTTACTGAAAAAGGGAGCGTCGTTACTCCGTGCCGGAGGTAGTATTGTTTACTCAACTTGCACAACCGAACCGGAAGAAAATTTTGAAATAGTGCAGAAGTTTTTGGGTGAAAATCCAAATTTCAAATTGGTTGACGCTAGAGAAGCTTTGAGTAACGACCTGGTAGATTCAAACGGTTGTGTTCAAACACTTCCGCACATTCATTCGGTAGATGGTTCGTTTGCTGCAAAATTAGTAAGGGTAAGTTAGTAAATGGCATCAGAAGCTTTAAAAAAAATCGCTGATGAATTAAAAACCACCCGCGAAGAAAAGGATATTTCGCTTCAGCAGATTGCTTCCAAAACTAAAATCGACATCAAATTTCTCCGCGCAATAGAGAACGCAAATTTCGAAATCCTTCCCGACCTTTATATGAAGGCATTCATAAGGGAGTTTGCGCAGTATATAGATTTGGATCCCAACACAATAATTCAAAAGTTTGAAAATGCTAAACAAGGCATATCTGAAGAAGCACCGGTCACCGAAACTGCTACTGAAGCACCTCAAGAAGCTATAACCGAAGAGAAAGCGGGAAAAAAATTTGATTCGATAGAAACTGCACCATTGCCTGCTTCTGCTTATGAGGATGTTAAGACTAAAAAGCTGAATATAAATTATGTGTATGTCGGTACGATAGCGGTACTTGTACTAATATTGGTTTATGTCTTGTTTATAAAGGGATCTTCACCGGATATTATGCAAGAAAGTTTTTCTCAGCAGACTACAAATCAAGATAAACCGCGCTTTGAGATGACTGAACAGAATAACAATCAATCACAAGGAATCGCGCAGCCGTCAGATTCAAACATGCCCGATAGTCTCAGACTTTCTGTACAAGTTTTAAGCCGCGTTTGGGTAAAGGTTACTTCCGACGGAAAAATTATAACCCAGCAAGTTTATCAACCGGATTCGAAATTAAATTTTGCGGCAAGCAAGAACTTCAGTGTAACGGTAGGCAATGCTGGCGCTGTGAAATTATCACTCAATAATAAACCGATTCAAAATATTGGTAAGCCGGGAGAAATAAGAAATTTTACAATAACACCGGATACAATTCGATATTATACAATCATCCTTCCGACAAAGAATGAAACAAAGCCCGCAAAAAAGAATTGAAGAATTGCGTGACCTGATACGTGAGTATGACTATAACTATTTCGTACTTAACCAGCCGTCAATCAGCGATTATGAATACGATCAACTTTTTAACGAACTGATTAGACTCGAAAAAGAAAATCCTCAGTTCATAAGTCCGGATTCACCAACGCAACGAGTCGGCTCCGATCTTACCAAAGAATTCAAACCTGTGACGCATAAAACACCGATGTTGAGTCTATCCAATACATATAGCGAAAGCGAGCTTTATGAGTTTGATAGGCGTGTTAAGGAAGGATTGCCGAACAACGAGAAAGTTGAATATGTCTGCGAATTGAAAATCGACGGACTCTCAATCAGTTTGAAATACTTAAACGGGAAATTATACGTTGCTGCCACCAGGGGAGACGGTTCCGTTGGAGAAGAGGTTACCAATAATGTAAAAACGATTCGCACTGTTCCGCTTAACATTAGAAAGCATTCTACAGCTAAATTAAAACTGAATGAATTTGAAGTCCGTGGCGAAGTTTACATGGAATCCGAACCGTTCAAAAAATTAAATGAAGATAGAGAACTAAACGGCGAAAAAGTTTTTGCCAATCCAAGAAACTCGGCAGCAGGTACGCTTAAACTTCAGGACCCTCAAATAGTTGCGAAACGACCGCTGCAGGTGTTCCTCTATAATTTTCTGAGCGATTCTACTGAGATAAAATCTCAGACGGATAATTTAAATTTACTGAACGATCTGGGTTTTAGAATCAACAAAAATTTTAGGTTGTGCAAAACAATTGACGAAGTAATTAGTTACTGCCGCGAGTGGGAAGATAAACGCGACAAACTTCCGTACGAAATCGATGGCGTTGTTATTAAAGTAAATTCTTTGAAGCAACAAAAGATTCTCGGCAATATTGCCAAATCACCCCGTTGGGCAGTTGCTTATAAATTCAAGGCGAAACAAGCCGTTACCAAGCTGAACAAAATCACCTGGCAGGTAGGAAGAACCAGCACGTTAACACCTGTCGCAGAATTGGAACCGGTATTTTTAGCTGGTTCTACAATTAGTCGCGCAACGTTGCATAACATCGACGAAATTAAACGGAAAGACATCCGTGAAGGCGACACGGTTATAATTGAAAAAGGGGGAGACGTAATTCCGAAAGTTGTTTCAGTGGATTTAACTAAACGGGGCAAAGATTCGCAGGAAACGAAACTGCCCGCCAAATGTCCGGCGTGCGGCTCAAAATTGTTTAAGCCTGAAGACGAAGTGGCAGTTTATTGTGAAAACAATTTATGCCCCGCTCAAGTTAAAGGAAGAATTTCACATTTTGCTGCTCGCGGCGCAATGGATATCGAAGGTTTGGGTGAAGCGCTGATTAATTTGTTCGTTGACCTTGGGTTCCTTCACAACTATGCAGATATCTATGCGCTGAAAGAAAGAAGAGGGGAATTAATTCAGATTGAAAGACTTGGCGAAAAGAGTGTTGATAATTTGCTCTCATCAATCGAAGCGAGCAAGCAGCGTCCGTTTGACAAAGTGTTATTTGCATTAGGAATTCGTTATGTTGGTTCCGGTGCTGCAAAAAAATTGGCAGATCATTTTGAGTCCATTTCGGCTTTAGCTGAAGCAGGTGAAACGGAAATAGAAGCAATTCACGAGATCGGCTCAAGTATCAGTCAGAGCGTCCGCAGATTTTTTTCCGACGAGCACAACAAAAAAATAATTGAAAGACTTAAAAAAGCCGGGCTTAAATTTGAGATTGAGAAGAAACATAAAAAGTCAAATGCGCTGGAAGGAAAATCATTCGTGCTGACCGGTACATTATCCACCATGTCCAGAGACGAAGCTAAGGAGAAGGTTATTGAGAATGGCGGTACAGTCCTTTCTGCGGTGAGCAAGAACACGTCGTACGTTGTTGCCGGCGAGAAACCGGGATCAAAATTTGACAAAGCGCAGAAATTAAATGTGCCGATTTTATCCGAAGAAGAATTTCTTAAAATGATCGAATAAAAATGTTTGAAAGCTTAAAACAGAAATATGCCCGTTTTATAATTCGCAGAAAATTTCTTCGTAAGAAGGTTTCCGCCGTCTCTTATAATAAAATTCTATCCGATGCGATCGACTTCTTTTTTATAATGCCGGATCATGACGACGATTTTTACCATAGCCTGGATATTCTCAAGTATTATCTTATTCATAAAAAGGTAATCACACTTTTTTTGCCAGCGCACAAGTATAATCTCATTCCGGAAAAAGATAAGTACAAATTTGTTTCATTTCTTCCAGACCATGTAAACCGGGTACATCTGCCGAAGAAGAATATGATTGTCAGTTTGAGCGCAAGGGAGTACGATGTTGTGATCGATCTGAATCGAACCGAGAATATTTTCTTCAGTGCGGTAGCTAACATCGTCAAATCGAAGGTTAGAGCTAGTTTCAAAAAAGGCAAATCTGAGGAGTATTATAACCTAGTAATAGGCGGTAAAAACCAAGAATCCGAAACCGCCTACCGCAATTTCTTGGACTACCTAAAGATGTTCTAATAGAAGATAATGTTTGGATTATTACCGTGAATTTTTAGATTAGTAGTATAAAATTAATTATTTAAGTAGCTTAAAATGAGCGAAAACTTCAATTATGAGTTAAAAAAGATAGGCGAAATAGCCATCTTTAAACTGAACGAGAAACGATTTGACGCTTCTATAGCGGGATTTGTAAAAGGTGAATTTACAATTCTTCTTCATACCGAGGACGTTAAAAAGCTTATCATAGACCTTTCTGAAGTTGAATATTGTGACAGCTCCGGATTAAGTGCTATTCTTCTTGCATTCAGAATTTTGCAATCAAACGAAGGACAAATTCGTTTGGCCTCGCCGACAAAAAATGTTAAAACACTAATCGAAATTTCACAGCTTGACCGGGTGCTCAACGTCTGCAACACGGTGAATGAAGCTGTTAAAGAACTAGAAACTGTTCAATAGATTAATAACGACTATCAGTCATTGCATTGTTGATATCAATTCCAGAATCGTCTGCTTCACCGGCATTTCGAAAAAAAATCTATTCGACTAATGATAGATAACAAAACAAAGTTAAATATTCGTTCCAGTCTTAGAATAAAGCTGCTGATTGTTTTCGCGACGGCGCTGATTATTGTGCCGTTTTTTCCCAGCGGCGAATCGATTGAATCGGAAGTGAATGTCGGTTCAATATGGATACGTGATGATTTAATAGCTTCCAAAACTTTTGAAATATTAAAGGATCCGACCGTCTATGAAAACGAAAAAATTCAAGCTGCAAAACGGATTCAACCAATCTTCATCAGAAATTCCGGGTTGGAAAAAATTCTGCTTGATTCGTTAACAAAGTATAATTCAAATCTACAGAAACTAATCGGCTCAGTTGTTACTCAACAAAAAAACACGACTTTTCTAAGCGACCAGTCATTCGCGGTATTTGTCAGATTGAAGACCAAACCGAGAACATTCCTTGGCGCCAAGGTACACTCGCTTAATGAAGTTGCCTCACTTTCGAAAAATATTCTTTCCAAAATTTATCAGCGAGGACTTCTCAATTTATCTTTTAAGGAAATTCCACGCGACAGTATTTCCATTCGTGACGGCAAATACGAAAGAATTTATTCTAAATTTTCTTTTCTGGACCGCGACGGAGTAAACGACCTTCTAAATTCGAGCATAAAAGAAGCTGCCGGTAATAACGGTGAATTAAACGAAGCGATCGAAGAGTACATCCACAATTTTGTTAAACCGGAATTGTTATATAGCTCTGCGCTTACTCAGAGCGCAATTGACAACGCGAAGGAGCGGGTTCCTCGTAACGTTGGTATTGTGAACGAGAACGAAAAAATTGTATCGAAGCATGATCGTATCACTCCGGAAATAAAACTGAAAATAAATTCTTACAGAATAGCCAAAGGCGAGGAAACCGGTTTTTTCGGAAGCTTCTCTCAAACTCTGGGAAAGTTTCTTCACATTCTTCTAATAATGGTTCCGTTCATTATTTACATTTATTTATTTAGAAAGAAAATTTACAAGGACAATCTCAAAATTCTCCTTATCTCCTCGATCATCTTATTCATTTCGTTCTTAACATTTTTAATCTACCAGATTGATGTTGTCTCGCCCGTTGAGTTTTTAGTTCTTGTTCCGGTTGCCTCGATGCTGCTTACAATCATTTTTGATTCGCGTGTTGGGTTTTACGGAACGGTTATCGTTTCATTGATTGTTGGCGGTTTACGCGGCAACGACTATGCATTTGCGGTAATGAACATTATAGCCGGCGGGCTCTCTGCTTACACTGTTCGCGACATCAAAAACAGAACGCAAATTTTTAGATCGTTCCTTTACATTCTGATTGGTTACGTTGTAAGCATTGTTGCATTCGGTTTGGAAAGGTTTGATTCATTCAGCCAGATGATTTTAAGTTTTGCCTTTGCCGGCTCTAATGCATTGATTAGTCCCGTTCTTACTTACGGCTTGATAATTTTTTTCGAGAGACTTTTCAAAATTACGACCGACCTCACATTGTTGGAGTTAACCGATTTCAACCACCCGCTTCTGAAAGAAATGGCAAAGTCCGCGCCGGGCACGTTTAATCATTCTGTAGCTATGGGAACTCTTGCGGAAACAACGGCTGAAGCAATCGGCGCAAATCCGATTCTTGCACGCATTGGCGCTTATTATCATGATATCGGTAAGTCGCTCGATCCCGAAAGTTTTGTAGAGAATCAATTGACCAGCGAAAACATTCATGAAAAATTAGCGCCGGAAAAGAGTGTGCGGCTGATTTTGGATCATGTTAAAAAAGGAATCGAACTGGCTGAAAAAAATAATTTGCCTAAGGAAGTCATCGACTTTATACCGATGCATCACGGCACTATGGTGATTTCTTTCTTTTATGAGAAGGCTAAAGAAATTCACGGAGAGAACAACGTGGATGTTAACGAGTTCCGCTATCCCGGGCCGAAACCGAATTCCAAGGAGACTGCTATTGTGATGCTTGCAGATGCGTGCGAATCAACCGTGCGTGCGATGACAAATGCAGATTCACAAAAAATTGAGAACGTAATATCTAATCTGATAAACAGCCGTATTGATGACGGTCAGCTTGATGAAGCGCCGTTAACGTTTAACGATATCAGAAAAATCAAAGAGTCTTTCTTGAGCATTCTTGTCGGTCATCAGCACAAAAGAATTAGGTATCCTAAACAAGAAGAATTAGAAAATACTAACCCGGAAGAATAATCATCCATGGAGGATTTTCTAAAAGAATATCTTAGTATTCTTCGCTTCGAAAAAAATCTTTCCGAGAATACAACTAATGCTTACAAAAACGATTTGCAAAAATTTTTGAACTTCGTTCAAGAAAAAAACGTAACTGACTATAATCAAGTTACAGCCGGTCACATCGCAAAATTTTTTGAGCATCAAAAAAATAACGGAATCGATAGCGCGACAACCGCACGTTATATGTCATCCATAAAAGGATTTTTCGGTTACCTTGAGGACAACAATTACATTGAGAAAAATCCGACTTCAACACTTTCCCGGGTAAAAAAGTCGCGTAAGCTTCCGGCAGTTTTATCTTTTCCCGAAATCGAACGCATTCTCAATTCTCCCAAGACAACCGAAGTTACCGGGTTGCGCGACAAAGCGATTTTGGAAACATTTTATTCTTCCGGTTTGCGCGTTTCGGAATTGATCAATCTGAAGGTGAACGATCTCTACTTTGCCGATGAGGTCGTGCGCGTTTTTGGTAAAGGTTCGAAGGAAAGAATTGTGCCGATGGGAAGCAGTGCTATCAATTGGCTGAAAGAGTATTTGACGAAATCACGTCCGATGCTTGAAAAGAAAAGTAAAAGCCAGAACTACGTTTTCCTCAACAAACGCGGTACAAAGCTTTCCAGAATGTGGATATGGAAAATCGTCAATCATTACGCGCATGAAGCCGGCATTACGAAAGAAATTCATCCGCACACTTTCCGTCATTCATTTGCAACTCATTTGTTGGAAGGCGGAGCCGATCTCCGTGCTGTTCAAGAAATGCTTGGACACGCCGATATATCAACGACGCAGATTTACACGCACGTTGATCGAAACTACATTAAACAAGTTCACAAAGATCATCACCCGCGCGGATAAATCTTGCGGCAGTTTCGTATTTTTAAATTATGAGATTGAAGAATAGACAAATTATTTTGATATGTGTCGTTGCCGCGTTTATTTTGTCTTCATGCGACGGAACAAAAAACGGTTCTGAGGATTCGGATACTTATTCAATCAAGATCGGCGAGTTTTCCGATATCAACAGCGCAAAAGATTTCAGAATAAAACTGAATAGAAATATCGCCGACTCTTCCAGGATCGAAAAATTTAGCGACGTGCTTTACAAAGTTTTATTGGGAAAATACAAGAGTTCATTCAGCGCCGGAAAAAATGCCTACCGGCTTAATTCAAATGGTCTGATCCATACTTATTCCATTATGAAAGGGCGGCACGAAACGCTCGATGAATTCCGGAACGTTCTTTTTGTAGCGAGGTATCTTGGCAGACCAAGCGTTTTCAGCATCGATATTTTTTCAAAACAGACCGAGTTAATATGGAGCAGTCAAAATGAAAGCGTTATTTCATTGAACACTTCGGCAGACCGCAGCACTGCTTTTGTAACGACTGCTACTTCTTACGGAGTGCGAAGCAATCTGCCGTACGTTCACGGTGTGAGTGTATTTCAGTTACAGCGTGAAGCAAGTGTAATGAACAAGCTGAAAGATATCGGTGATTGTGCTCAGCTTTACACCTACTGGGAAAACAGCGATACATTTAAGGTTAACATTACATTGATCGATACAATTGATTCACGAAAAATCCACCAGAATATTTTCCCGTTTGATCTTTCCGGAAAGCTTAACAAGGTGAGCGAGCGCAAGTTTAATCTTATCACGGAAGGCTTTCCTTTGCCTCCTAACCGTGAGCCCGAATACATTTCTCCGAACAACAGATTTCAGTTCCGCACAATAGCAGCCGACAGCGAATATGATTGTTACATAAAAGATGTGCAGGAGCGTTCCGATGTTTTGGTGGCTTCAATCAAACGAAAAGTTTTGGATGCCCGATGGTCTGATGACGGTGACTATCTTTTCATTGCCACTGAAAATTCGGTCTTGCAAGGCAGTCCGAAAAAAGCGCAACCGACCGGGGAGCTGATTATAATCAACGCCGTTCAAAAAAAACTGATTGCCGATTTCAACAGCTATAGGTATGCTAATTTATTAGTTCAGGGAAACTTCTTAATTTTTGATGAACGATTAAATGATCTTTCAAGAATAAATATTTTCGATTTTGTCCGGAATAAAATCTATTATACGTTAGTAATTCCCGGCGGGTGCGGATTAGTTAACCTGCCCATGTGAGAATCGATGAACACTTACAGAAGAGTTTTAAATTACATAAAGCCGTTTTGGAAGCATCTTTCCGCCTCGGTTCTGTTTACGGTAGGTTACGCGGTTCTGAACGGCGTTTCCATTTACATGATTATTCCTCTCCTTGATACCCTTTTTCAAGGGAAGGGAACTCAAACGCAGATCAAAACAGTTAGTCCTTCTATCAGTACGCCAGTTACAAATTGGTTTTCCCAAGCGTTCGATGATATAATTGGAACGGTCAAAGGTTATATCTTCAGCGGCGATACACAGTCGATCCTTCTGAAGATTTGTATTCTGATAATTATTCTGTTCTTTCTCAAAAACATCTTTGGGTATCTTCAAGCTTACTTTCTTGCATTTGTAGAACAGGGAATGATACGCAACTTGAGGAACGAGGCATATATTCATCTTCACAAGCTGCCGATGAGTTTCTTCAAAAATGAAAAAACCGGGAACCTTATTTCGCGGATTATGAACGATGTGAATGTTGTGCAGGCAAGCGTCTCTGCGGTGTTTTTAAATTTGATTCGTGAACCGTTAACAATAATTGTCTTTCTCGGAATTGCAGTCTCGATCAGCTGGAGACTTACCTTATTTTCGCTGCTTGTACTTCCGTTCAGCATCGGGATTATAAGCTGGATCGGATTGATACTTCGTAGGCAGAGCGGATTGCTGCAGCAAGAAATGGCGGATATCACTACCACGCTTCATGAAACGATTACCGGCGTAAAAATTGTAAAAGCTTTTGGGATGGAGAATTACGAAAATAAAAAGTTCAAGACGCAGACTCAGAAATTTTTTAAACTAGTTTTGAAGATAACACGCATAAGAAATACAGCGTCTCCCGTTACGGAATTTCTTAGTGTGGTTGTCGGCGGCGCAATGATTTATTTCGGCGGGCAGCTTGTGTTGTTCGATAAAACTTTGAAGCCGAGCGAGTTCCTCGTTTTCTTGATGGCAATTTTTCAGATGATGCCGCCCATCAAAGAACTAAGCAGCGTTAACAACCGGATCCAGGAATCAAGCGCGGCTGCCGACCGTGTTTTTGAAATACTGGATACCGAACCTCGGATTAAGAATATTGATAATCCTCTTCCGCTTAACGACTTCAATGATACGATAGAATTTCAAAATGTTTCGTTCCACTATGATGATTCCGAGGAATTGGTACTGGATACGATTAATCTAAAAGTGAAGAAGGGGAATGTGATTGCGATTGTGGGAAGCAGCGGCGCCGGAAAAACAACGATGGTGGATTTACTACCGCGCTTTTATGATCCGACCGGCGGGAAAGTTCTTTTCGACGGGACTGACATAAAATCAGCACGCCTCGAAGACTTGCGAAAGCTGATGGGAATCGTTACACAGGAAACGGTGCTGTTCAATGAATCGGTAAAGAGCAACATCGCTTATGGAATTGATGACTGTTCTGAGAAAAAATTGTTTGATGCTGCGAAAGCAGCTAACGCTCACAATTTTATTCTGGAACTGCCGCACGGCTATGAAACGATAATCGGTGAAAAAGGAACAAAGCTTTCGGGGGGACAAAGACAGCGGCTGGCAATAGCGCGTGCTCTTTTGAAAAATCCGCCGATCATGATATTGGACGAAGCTACATCGGCTTTGGATAACGAGTCGGAAGTTTTGGTTCAGGAAGCGATTGAACGCTTAATGCACAATAGAACCACGTTTGTAATTGCACATAGACTTAGCACAATTAGAAATGCCGATAGAATTATTGTTCTCGACCGAGGACGGATAGTTCAGGATGGTAAGCACGATCAGTTGTTAAATCAAGAAAACGGCATTTACAAAAAATTATATGAACTTCAATTCAGAGTATAATGACCCAAGACAAATCCAACCAAATTAAAATCATAGATAAACTAATTTTCTGGCTGATCATTTTATTCTTGATCACGCTTACCAATTCAATTTTCTTGAACCAGATTGGCTATTTTATTCCACTAATGCTTTTTGCATACCGCTTCGTGATCACGAAAGAAAACAAATTTCAGAAAAACGGTTTGGAAATTGGATTCATACTTTTTCTTGCTGCCGAGCTGATCTCGGCAATCTTCTCCGTGAATCAAGCTCAAGCGTTTCAGACTTTTTTCAAACGGCTGGTTTTAATTCCGCTGGTTTATACAATTGCCGCTGCTGCTGACGACACCGGAAAAACAAAATTGTTTTTCAAAATTTATCTCGGCGCCGCACTGCTTACAATGTTGGCGTACATTGTTTTTGCTTACGAGCATTTCATAGCTCAATTGTACCGTTTCGAAGCCAAGGGACCGTCTCCGTTTCAATATGTTATGACCGCGGGCGGACTGATGAGCTTCACTGCAATTTTCACGTTTGCCTTTCTGGTAAACGAAAAAACAAAAATTGCGTACAGAATTTTCTTCTTAATAGCATTTTGCATTGCTGCACTTAGTCTTTTTGCAAGTTATACACGTGCCGCATGGATCGGTGCTGCCGCTGGAATACTTTTTATAATTCTATTCAAGAAAAAATGGTGGCTGATAATTCCCGGCGCCGCGTTCATTATTTTTGCGCTTTTGTTTTACAAGAATGAAAGCCGGCTGTATGAATATCAATTCAACGGTTCGCAGTTGACAAAAGTAAAAACAATTAATACCGAAGGGCGGGCTTACAATCTTGACCTTGACAACGATACGGTTTATGTGGCGGATTACAATAAAGGAATAGCCGTTTACAGCAAAGGCAATCTAGTTCAAGAGTTGGCTACGCCGTCGCCTTCAAAGAGAATTTTAAAATGGAAATCAAATTACTTCCTCGCATACCTACTGGATACCAGAATTCTGTTGCTTCACAAAGACGGTGGCGGCAAGCTCACAATCGAAAAAAGTTTTACCTCGCCCGGTTTAACGACTGATGTGGAAGTTTTCGGAGATTACTTCTACGTTGCAGATAGAGACAGCGGCTTAACAATTTATAAGAATCCGTTGGATCTTAATGATAAGCTCATGCTTCGAAATGTGAAGGGCATTTCAAGTCTTTGTTATAACGATAAATTATTTGCAGCGTTTGATATGAATAGTTTCTCGTTCAAAGTTTATTCGAGCCAAAGCGCAATCCCAGAGCAGCTTATCGATTCCGTAAAATTTAAATCCTCCGTAGGTTTTGTTTGGATTAACAAGAACGACATTTTCTTTCAGAGCGATAAACTCTTTCATTACGTTTATGAAAATGGAAAAGTTAAACAAGTTCAGGAGTTTAAGATCGTTGGGCTCCAATCATTACAGTTTATTGATTCTTCTGCAATTGGTGCCAGCGCTGACGGTATTGTTTACCGTTTCGACAAAACGAAAGATGAGACTTTCACCGAACAGAAAATCGGTTCACTCGGTTATTCTATCACGGGATTTAAGCTTGAAGGAAACAAAATTTACACAACGGAAAGCAAGAGAAACCGGCTTTCAACTATTGCCGATCTTTACCATGAGACGAACTTCGAGCGTCTCAATATTTGGCGTATCGGCATGAGGATTTTCAAAGATCACCCGCTGTTTGGTGTCGGCGACATCGATCTCAACAAAACTTATTCCGAGTACAAAGATTATTACTTGAAAGAGAATTTCGGTCACATGCACAATAATTTTGTTCACTTTCTCGTGATACTCGGCGCCGTCGGATTCATTGCAGTGATGTTCTTGCTGTACAAAATTTTGCGGTTGCATCTGAAGATATACAAAACGTTGAAGGACATTCCATTTCTATCTTCCTATGCGCTTGGCGCTCTTGCATCGTTCATAGGATTTCTGTTCTCCGGTTTGGGCGAATGGAATTTTGGCGACCAAGAGATCATTACAATGGTTTGGTTTACCATCGGTTTGAACATAGCGTTCTATCGTAACTTTATGAATAGTAAAAATGAATCTACCGGTTCGAATGAGTGAAAAAATCAAAATATCGTCAATCATCATTGCGAGAGACGAAGAAGAAAATATTCGTCGCTGCATCGAAAGCCAAGCTGACGTGGTTGACGAAATCGTTGTGATGGTAGATTCGAGAACTACGGATAACACTTTTCAGATTGCGTCGTCGTATGGAAACGTGAAAGCAGAAGTCGCAGCGTTCACCGGTTATGCCCGGACCAAAAGTTATGCGCTGTCAAAAACTAAATTCGATTGGGTTTTATGGATTGATGCCGACGAAGAATTGACGCCCGAACTTGCGTCGGAGCTTCAAGAATTTAAAAATGTTCAGTCAAAATTTGTTGCGTACGATGTTGCGCGCCGCGCTTATTTTCTCGGCAAGTGGATCAAACATAGCGGTTGGTATCCTGCTCGAGTGGTGCGGCTGTTCAATAAGAAACACGCTTCGTTCAATGAAAAAGCGGTTCACGAGCACTTGAACATTAACGGAGAAATCGGGCATCTCAAAAACGATTTGAACCACTACACCGATCCAACCATAGAGCATTACTTCAAAAAGTTTAACGTTTACACTTCTCTTGCTGCAAAAGAGTTGAATGCGAAAGGTAAAAAGGCATCCTTCAACGATCTGGTTTTTAGACCGATTTTTCTTTTTATGAAAATGTATATTTTCCGAGCGGGATTTCTTGACGGTATGCATGGACTTATTTTAGCGATATTTTCTTCAGCGTATGTGTTTACAAAGTATTCTAAACTTTGGGAGTTGAATAGAAAGAAATGACAATCGGAATTATTCCAAACATTACGAAGAAAGACGTCCTAAGCATTGTTAAGAAGATAACGGATGAGCTCGAGAAAAAAGGATTCAAGTTTATTCTCAGCGATTCGCTTTTGAAATTCGAAGCTGATTTGAAAAAACAATTTCCCGGAGCTGCGCTTTTATCTCATACGGATCTTAGCAAACACTCCGACATGGTGGTATCTATCGGCGGAGACGGTACGATGCTGAATACCGCGTACGAAGTAAGAGAATCCGGCACGCCTATGGTCGGTGTAAATTTTGGAAAGCTCGGGTTCCTTGCCGAGTTTGATCTGGAAAGTTTTGCGGAATTCTTAAATGACATTAAGGCTAACGATTATTCAATTGAAGAAAGAATGGCTCTCGCTGCTTCGTGCAACGGCGGCGAGAAAAATCTTTATGCCATAAATGATCTGGTGATTGATAAAGGTCCTTGGCCGAAAATGATTGAGTTGACGATCAAAGTTGACGACGATTACGTTGCGACCTTTTCTGCAGACGGAATTATTGTTGCAACTCCAACCGGCACAACCGGATACTCGCTTTCAGCCGGGGGACCGATCGTGAATCCGAAAGCAAATGTTATAACTCTCAGTCCGATTGCGCCGCATACATTAACTATGCGACCTCTCGTTGTTTCAAGCGATCAGAAGATATCAATCATGGTTAACTCGCCGTCGGATAAAATTCAAATCAGCTGCGACGGTCAACGCGTTTATTTTTATGATCCGCCGTCCACTATCAGTATTGAAAAGTGTATCCGTCCGGTAAAGCTGGTTCATTCAAACAGAACAAATTATTTTGAAATTCTTCGCAACAAACTTTATTGGGGATTGGATGTACGGAAGTCGAATAATTCTTAGAGGTTAATTATGAAAAAAATAGTGTTGGTTCTAATGGTGTTTTCAACTTTAATTTTTGCACAGGAGAAAAATAAAATGTCGGTTGACGAAAAAACCGGTAAGCCGATGCTTCTCGGCGTTTGCGAGCGTTCGGCTTTTGCTGATACAAGTTTTTCATGGTGGTTTGATTCCGAACATGATAACTACACGCCGGATTCAGCCACGGTTAAAGAAATTGGCGATAAGCTGAAAGATGTGAAGATCACAATTGTAATGGGAACGTGGTGCGGCGATAGCCGTCGTGAGGTGCCCCGCTTCTTCAAAATTTTGGATCAGCTAAATTATGATCAGAAAAATCTTACGTTGATTTGTGTTGACAGAAAAAAATCCGACCCTGCCGGCGACGTGGAAAAACTCAACATTGAATTAGTCCCGACGATGATTTTTTATAAGGATAACAACGAGATTGGTAGAATTGTAGAAACACCAAAAGAGAGTTTGGAAAAAGACATAGCGAAAATTGTGATGAAGTAAGAATAATAACTTGCTACAAATAAACATGGGCAGCCAAGCTGCCCATGTTTGTTTATGCTCTGAACATTTCTCAGTTATCGCTCTGCGAAACGGTGGTAACTTCAACCTTCTCTTTATAGTTCTTCGGCTTTTTGGAAGAGCCATTTCCATTTGAGCCGTTGCCGTTTGAACCATTTCCATTCGACCCGTTTCCGTTGGAACCGTTGCTCTTATCAACAAGCTCAACCGGAATCGAAACTTTGGATTCCGATTGTTCTTTGTGATGGGTCTCGCGGTAAACAAAAATATCGCCTTTGTAATTTTTCATTACAACCCTGTCTTCGTCGCGATGCAAAACGTATTGCGGAAGAACCGGAATTTTTCCGCCGCCGCCGGGTGCGTCAATTACAAAATGAGGAATAGCGAGACCGCTTGTATAGCCGCGCAGCTTCTGCATAATTTCCAAGCCTTTATCGAGCGAAGTTCTAAAATGGTTAGCTCCGCGCGTTTCATCTGCCATATATAAGTAATAAGGTCGTACTCTAATCTTCAAAAGTTTTGTGAAAAGCTCCCGCATCACTTCGGCATCGTCGTTAACATCTTTCATTAACACGGATTGATTGCTTACCGGGATTCCGGCATTGGCAAGCATCTCGCATGCTTTGGTGCTTTCCGGAGTTATTTCCCACGGGTGATTGAAATGCGTGTTAACGTAAATTGGGTGATACTTCTTGATCATTTCTACCAACTTGGGTGTAATGCGGTGAGGAAGAACGCACGGCATCTTCGAGCCGATTCTGATAATCTCGAGATGAGGAATTTGACGCAAGCGTTTTAAAATTTTCTCGAGCATTGCGTCGGTTAACATCAGCGGATCGCCACCGGACATGATAACGTCTCGAATTTCGGTATGCTTTTCCAAATACTTAAAAGCCGATTCGAGTTCTTTCATGGAAATTTTATCTGAGTTGCCGACTTTTCTTTTTCTTGTACAGAATCGGCAGTACATACCGCACTGACTGGTTGTGAGGAACAATGCTCGGTCGGGATATCTATGTGTTATGTTGGGAACCGGGCTCATCGCGTCTTCTTGAAGCGGATCTTCGAATCCTTCCAAATCATCGAGCTCTTCCTTATCCGGAACGCATTGACGCCAAATCGGATCGCCTGGATAGCGGATTAAGCTGAGATAGTAAGGATTGATTCTTGCCTGGAAAAATTCATCCAGACCTTCTGCCACTGTTCTGTCGATGTTGAACTTCTCCACAAGTTGATCAACAGTGTGAACGCTGTCTCTGATCATTTGCTGCCAGAGTTCCATGATAGTTGCCCTTTATATTATGGTGTTTTAAGTTCTTATGTACTTACCAAAGACAATTAAATTGTCATTGATCTTATAAAAATCTTTTATTTGGGAGACTATCGAGTAATTGTTTCTCATGTAAAAATTTCTTGTGGCATCATAACTATCTTTGGAAGAAGTTTCGGCTAAAATCCATCTTCCTCTATTTTCTTTCACAAAATTTTCGGCATGATCCAGTAATTGTTTACCGATGCCTTTGTTCTGAATATTTTGATCAACGACGATCCAGTACAAATCATAAACGCCGTCTGTCAACGCTCTTTTTCCAGTGCAATGGTAGCCGGCAATTTTGCCGTTATCTTCGTAAACGAAGACGTTGTAGTATTCATGGTTAGGATTACCGAGCGCCTCGTCAATTAGTTCCATTGCGATTTTCTTTTCCTCATCACTGAAATTATTTGTGCTTTCAATGATCGAGACAAGATTTTCTCTATCATCAGCTTGCAGCTTGCGTATCATATGCCATTCTATTTAACGCGAACGTTGATATTCTGTAAAGCACTTCGTCATAACTGATTCCGGCAGTGCCGGCAGAACGGATAAACCCCGCATCGGGAGAAATATCCGGGTTTGGATTCACTTCAATTACGTACGGAACATTTTTTTGATTCAACCGAATATCAACCCGTGCATAATCTCTGCAGTCCATTGCATCGAATGCTGCACATGCCATTTTTTCAATTTTTTGTTTCAGCGGTTCATCTAGCGGAGCGGGGCATTTGGGATTTGTATGTTTGAAGTAAACGCTGTCCGGTGACCACTTGGCTTCGTACGTTACAATCTTTGGCAGCTCATCCGGCAGTCCATCGAAACGGATTTCCGAAATCGGGAGAATTTTATCGCCGAGTATGGCAACATTCAGTTCACGACCTTCGATGTATTCTTCTATCAGAACTTCTTGCTTAAATGAGGTGTGAAGGTACTTAAGCCGTTCCATCATCTCGTCAAAAGTTCTTACCACGGAGAATTCTGAAATGCCAATGCTTGCGTCTTCGCGTGCCAATTTTAATATCACCGGAAATTTCAGATCGAATTCGTTTTTGTCTAAAGTCTCATTTAAATGAGCAACCCAATGTTTCGGAGTTCTAATACCATGAGACTGAAGAATTTGTTTTGTCCGGGATTTTATCAAACAGTTACCGAGCGTAACCGGTCCGTTCCCCGTATAAGGTATTCCTAAGATGTCAAACATCCCGGCAATGTAACTTTCAAAATTAGAATTGCCTTCAACGGATTCTACAAAGTTGAAAATCACATCGGGTGAAAAATGAAGAATCTTTTTCATGGCGCTTTTGATATCGCTGTTGACCGCCAGCGTTTCAACGCTCATATATTTTTTCAACAGAGTTTTTTTGATCAGAGCAATCTGTTTCAAAAACTCTCTTTCCGATAAATCCACATTATCGGCAGAATCGGAGATATTTTTTCCCAAGTAGTTATCATAAAATCTACTGGGCTCGTTATAACATATCAGTACTTTTTGTTCAAGGTTCATAACAAGTTATATCTTTTGGCTGCTGTTATTAAAACTTTGTTTATCATTTCAACGTATGAAAGACCGGTCGCACGCGCGGCTTTGGGATAACACGAATTATCTTTTGGATCCGGCAGAACGCCCGGCAACGGATTTATCTCAATCACATTTGGTTCGCCGTTTTGATTGAGACGGATATCGATGCGGCTCCAGTCGCGGCATCTTAAAATTTTATAAGTCTCGAGAGCAACTTTTCTAATTTTGTCTTGCAGAGATTCATCGAGCTGGGCTGGGCAGGTAAATATGTTAAGCGGGTTTTCGCGAGTATCCACAACCCATTTTGCCTCATAGGAATATATCGGGACCAACTCCTTCGGCAATTCATCAAAATTAATCTCAACTATCGGCAGTACTTCGGTCTCCAAGCCGTTTCCAAGTATTGCCACGGTAAATTCTCTGCCAGGTAAGAATTCCTCAATAAGGAAAGGCTGTTTATAAGTTACAAAGCTTGTTGTTAGTTTTTCTGTAAGGTCATTCAGATTGTAAACGAGTGACGAATTGAAAATTCCTTTGCTGGAACCCTCGGCAACCGGCTTGATCATCACAGGGAAGTTAAGATCGAAGCGCTCCAGTTCGGCAATTGATTCAACAAATAAAAATTTTGCCGTCGGAATTTTGTGGTAAGCTAAAATTTCTTTTGTCCGTGCCTTATCCAAACATGTTGCAAGCGTCAGAGGATCGGAACCGGTGTAAGGAATCTTGAGCATGTCGAGCATTGCCGGTATCTGTGCCTCGCGACTGGTGCCGTTTGCACATTCGGCAACGTTGAAAACTATGTCAGCTTTGGTTGAGCGGAATTTTTCGAAAGCATTTTCGTCCGCTTCGATCATAATTACGTCATTGAAAAGTTCTAACGCGTCTTTAATCGCGTTGATTGTCTCGTAAGAATCCCACTCGGCATACGTGTCGTTGAAATTTTTTGTTGAGTCTGAGTGTTGAGTGAGAGGTGTTCCTTGGAAAGATTTTTTTTCTTCCGGTTTTACATTATATGTGAGGGCAACTTTTAATTTTTTATTTGGTAGATAAGAACTAATAACAATCCTTCCAATTTTTACTGCTGGTAATATAATCTTTTATGAATTTTTTGCAAGAAATGTTTTTAAAAAACTTTTTGAGAGAGGCGTCAACTGTCGCCGGAAAAAATTCTGGAGAGAGGTCACGCGATCTGAGAGAGTTGGATGTTGTAGTGAAAATTTTCTTGAAGAGTTTTTTTGATTACAGAATTTTTTTCGTGATCAAGTTGTCCATCGTTCTCGATGATTGCGAAAGCCGTATCGCGCGCATCGTGAAGAATTTTTGTATCCTCAACCAGATCGGCATACTTTAGTTCCGGCAAACCGCTCTGCTGTGTCCCGAAAATATTTCCCGGTCCGCGCAGTTTCAAATCAATCTCGGATAAATCAAAACCGCTCGTGTGCTTTACCATCGCATTCAAACGAATCATGGTTTTGTGCTTTTCTATTTGATCGGGGGAAAGATAATCGAAGTTGAAGTCAAATTGATTCGACTTCACAGCGTGTTCGTCTTTGGCAACAAGAATGCAGTAAGCCTGCTTATCGCTTCTCCCAACTCTTCCGCGCAGTTGATGAAGCTGCGACAGTCCGAATCTGAATGCGTCGTTGATAACGATAATGTTGGCATCGGGTATATCGATTCCGACCTCAATAACAGTGGTCGAAACGAGCACGTCGTATTTCTTAGATGCGAAGTCGAACATGATTTTTTCTTTGTCTTGCCAGCTCATGCGCCCATGAATCAAGCACAAACGCAAGTCTTTCAAATGTTCGGTCTTCAGCGATTTGAAATACGTCTCTGCAGCTTTCAGCTCAACTTTCTCCGACTCTTCAATGAGCGGATAAACCAAAAACGTTTGATAGCCATCGCCGGCTTTTTCAATTATGAACTGGTAAATGTCCGGCAGTTTGTTTTCTCCACGAAGGAATGTCTTAATCGGTTTTCTGTTCGACGGCATCTCGTCGATGACGGAAAGATCAAGATCACCGTAAACCGACATTGTTAGCGTGCGCGGTATCGGCGTAGCAGTCATGATAAGAATGTCTGTGTTAAGTCCCTTCCGAACAAGTGTTGATCTCTGCATAACTCCAAAGCGGTGCTGCTCATCGATGATAACGAGACCGAGTTGATGGAATTTAACATTCTCTTCGATCAATGCGTGAGTGCCGACAATTATTTGAGCTGTGCCGTCTGTGATCTCGCGCAAAACTTTTTCCCGTTCCGATTTTTTCTGTCCGCCGATGAGCAGACTTACTTTTATTCCGAACCGTTCGACCAATCCGGAAATATTTTTGAAATGCTGGTCGGCAAGAATTTCCGTCGGCGCCATCAGCACGGCTTGATAACCGCTTGCAACAACAATCAGCATGCTGATAAGCGCAACAATAGTTTTACCGCTTCCGACATCACCTTGCAGTAAACGGTTCATCGGTTTATCGCTTTCAATATCTTTTCTAATTTCACTCAATACTTTTAATTGCGCACCGGTTAATTCGAACGGAAGAGATTTCAGAAATTGTTTTATCAAATCACTTTTTGTTTTGATAACGTGATCTTTGGTTTTCACTTTGACAAGTTGTTTCCTCAGCGCAACCATCGTTTCGAAATAAAACAACTCTTCAAACTTCATACGGTGCTGAGCAGATTCTAGCGAAGGAAAGTCTTGTGGGAAGTGCATGTTTTTTACCGTATCAATAATATTGAGTAGGTTTTTCTCTTTAACGATGTAATCCGGTAACGATTCGGAAAGATCTTTCGCAAAATTTTTCACGGCTTGGTGCACAATTCTTCTTAGGCTTAAATCGCCGAGATTTGTTTCCTTCAATTCTTTAGGAACAAGGTAAAACGGAATGATCTTGCCTGTGTGAAAAAATTCTTTCGATTCCTTTTCAGCAAACCTATCAAAATCCGGGTGAACGAATTGAAGATGTCCGTACTTCGTTAAGACTGGCTTAGCAGAGATAGCGAAATATTCTCCCGTGTGGAATACATTCTGAAAATATTTTGCGCCTTGAAACCAAACACACTCAAAAAAGCCCGATGCATCTTTGAAGCGAACTTTGAAAATTTGTTTTTTGTGGTAACGGTGAATCTCAGAATTGACAACTTCACCGATGATCGTTACCTCGCCTTCGTAACCGTTAACGGCATGTTGAACAACCTTCACCGTATTCAAAATAGTTGATCGGTCCAAGTATCTGGTGGGAAAGTAGAAGAGCAAATCCTTAACGGTGTTAATTCCGATTTTGGCAAACGATTCTGCACGTTTTGGTCCGACCGATTTTAAGTATTGAATTGGTGTCGAAATATTATCGTGCATGAAGCAACTGAAATTGTTATGAAACGGAATAAATATAATTAAAAAAAGGGTAGTGATGAAGCGATGAAAATGCATTTAGAGCTTTTTAGCCTTTACACCAATCACCCGTTTGTACGCTGCAAAATATTTGTTTGTTTTGAAATGTTCTTGAGCCGCTTTCTGGAAAGCAGCGTCAATTTTCTCATCGTACATGTTGCAAGAGCTCCAGTATTGATATAGCGAGTCCGGGGAATCGAACTTTAATGGATTTTCGAAAATGGAGACTTCGACCGCCTTGAAAAGTTTGTGTGCAAGTAATTGACCTGTCTTTTCCATGAAATCAGCCCCTCCGGTCACACTTTCATCGGAGGAATTTTTAATCGCCGCAATAAATTCTTTTATCTCGCTGTTATTTTTTAATGATGGTCCGCAAAAGAAAAATAGACCGTTCGGTTTCAATACTGAACAAACTGTTTCAAAAAGCGCTTCCGGATTTTTGGAATAGTAAATTGAAAAGGATGCAAGGGCACGGTCGAATTTAGTTTTACCTAGGTGCTTGTTCCAATCATCGAGATCACAATTCATAACAGTAATATTTTTGTCGATACTTTTTCTTATTGCTTCGCGCGATAATATGTTTATTGATTCGCTTGAAACATCAACGGCAGTAACACTTCCCGATGGGCCAACAATTTCTGCCATAGGGATGGTCTGTTTACCGGTGCCGCAACCGAGGTCAACAATTTGCAATCCTTTTTTGAGTTCCAACTTTTGGAAAATCCATTCGTTAATATCTTTTGAACCGAATTTATCATGGGCATTAATCCTGTTAACCAGTGCCTTGGAATCCGTATTAAATTTACCCGTGATTGCCATTTATTCGTCCCTTTTGCTCCTTTGAATAGAAAGATAAGAAGATAATGAAACGCTGAATTTATTCTTTTCTTCAACCGTAAGGTTTCTCGTGCGATGTTCAAAAAAATTTTGCAGGCGGTCAGGTGCGTCTAAATGTTTCTCATCCCACCAGATAGGATGCATAAGAAGTTGGAGAATAGTATTCCTTCGTTTCTCAAGTGACTTAAGCGGATTACCTTCGCGCCAGTTTCCCTTCGAATCTGAGAGATACCATTTCATCAACTCAGCCGAGTATGCATTAATTCTGCCGTCTACGTAAAAAGGTCCATTTAAGAATTGCGCAAGAGGTTTGTGAAAAGAAATGGAATTAATTCTCGTGCCCGTTATTTTTTCAAGTTCAGTACAGCTTTCAAAGATGTCATTTTCTATTTGATCAATTCCGGTTTCGTCGTTTCTCAACGAGTTATTATGAAAATCAAAATGCAATCCTATCTCGTGACCATTTTCAATCATCTCTCTCACAATAGATTGTGAATGTTTGTTACCCAAAGAATAGAAAGGAGAATTCGTCATAATCATAAAACATGACTTAACGTTTAGATCATTCTCGATTAACGCAAGTCTTAAAGCAAGATCAAGGTCTAAATCCACATCATGGCGTAGAAGAACGTAAGGTTTGGAATTATTGTGATAGAGTTTATTTGCTGCATCATAAAAAGAACAAAATGAAAACTCATTTTTTAGAACAGATAGAATTCTCTTAAAGAAATCGAAATTGAATTGAGGATTATCGTTCATCTGCTTCTAAATTAATGAAATGGGCTCATTTCTAATATAGATAAAAAATAAATGTTCTTCTCCGGGTGTTCTGTGGATTCACGAAACTAGAGCTTGCATTATTTAAATATCCAGCATCAAGAAACCAGAATCAAGAACTATTCGTCTTCGGCTTTCATGTCGCGGGTCATCAGTTCGTAGGTAACCTTAACGGGGTCTCGTTCTTCGAATAAAATTTTATAAACCGCATTAGCAATCGGCGTTTCAATTTTGAATTTTTGGGAAAGCTGGTGTACGGAACGGCATGTTTCAACGCCTTCAGCAACCATCTGCATCTTTTTCAAAACGTCTTTCAACTTTTTCCCGCGCCCGATCTGATCGCCGACGTATCTGTTGCGGCTGTGCTTGCTCATGCATGTTACGATTAAGTCGCCCATTCCGGAAAGTCCGGCAAAAGTTTCCGGCTTGGCTCCGAGAGCAATACCAAGACGGGAAATTTCTGCAATGCCGCGCGTCATAATAGCCGCTTTTGTGTTGTCGCCGAATTTTGCGCCGTCTATTATACCAGCGCCGATCGCAATAACATTTTTCAACGCGCCGCCGTATTCAACGCCAAGAATATCTGTAGAAGAATAAACTCTGAAGTAGGAGGTTATGAATGCCGATTGAATCTGTTTCGCCGTGAACGAATCCTTGGAAGCGGTAACGACTGCAGTCGGAATTTTTCTGCTGACTTCTTCGGCGTGACTCGGTCCGGAAAGTACGCCAATTTGTGACGGTGAGATTTCCTTTATCTCGTCTTTAATAATTTGTGAGACGGTTAACAGAGTTTCCTTCTCAATTCCTTTAGCGACGCTTACAAAAGTCGTGTTGCGGAAATCCAGCCGTTTAATATCGTGAAGAACGCTCCTGATGAATTGCGATGGGACAGCCAAAACAATAAGATGTTTATTCGTGCAGCTTTCTTCCAGCGAGTGGGTTATTTCAATTTCTTTTGGGATTCTAATTCCGGGAAGATAAATTTTGTTCTCGCGCGAACGTGCGAGAGTTTTAGCGTAGTTTCTTTTGTATTCCCAAAGTGTAACGTTGTGGCCGTTGTAATGAAGAAGAATTGCCAGAGTGGTCCCCCAGCCGCCGGCTCCGAGAACAGAAATTCTCATTTAGTTCGATTTCTTTTTTACGAATGATATTTTTCTTTCGTTGCCTTTCAGTAATCTATTTATGTTGGCTCTGTGAGTGAAGATGACCAACAACGCAAGCAAAATTGAAAACGGTAAAATTGTATGATAGCCCTGTATGTTCACACCGAAAATATTTTCTCGAACAATTAGAATTAGCGGAACTGAGATTGCAGCAATCAATGAACCAAGAGAAATATATCTGGATAATGTTACGACAAGAACAAAAACACCAAGCGCAATCGCCATATCCAAAGTTGTGATTGTGAGTAAAACGCCAAGTCCGGTTGCAATACCTTTGCCGCCGCGGAATCCGGCAAAGACCGTCCATACATGACCCAATACCGCGCTAACGCCGCAAATAATTTGCACGAGAGTGAAATCATCAAACGGAGTTATGTTGTGGAACGGAAAACTATCGAGATAGAGACGTGCAACAACAATAACCGCTACGGCGCCTTTCAATGCGTCAAAGAGTATTGTCAGAACGCCCCACTTCCAACCGAGAACTCTGAATACATTTGAACCGCCGGCATTGCCGCTGCCGTAGTTTCTTATATCTATTCCTTTTACGAGTTTGCTAAGAATAATACTTGTAGGGATTGAGCCAACTAAGTAAGAAAGTATTACGATGAATATTAGGTTTAGCATTATTTATCGCCAAAAAATTTTGAGTAAACTTAGAGAAAAAGTGTTTTAGATACAAGCCAAGATTTACTACTAAGGCGTACTAAAGCGTACGCTATTATCGAAATATTACGGATACATGTTTAGCGCAAAAAAATCCATCCAAATGGTAGTGTCGAGGTTACCCCGACAGTATATTAAAACCATTTTTCATTTGCCTCTGGTGAGCAATTCAAAAAGTTTGATATCATCCTGGTTGGTAATCTTGAAGTTGAGCGATGAGCCATCAACAATTTTTATTTTGCAACCGGTGCGGTGAACAAGCATTGATTCATCCGTACCAATAAAATTTTCTGTTTCAGCTTTTTTCATGGCATCCATTAGAATTCCATACCGGAAGACTTGGGGAGTCTGGGCATAAAAAATTTCACTCCGGTCAACGTATGATAGAACTGAATCGGTACCGTTTATCAATGTGTCGCGTGCTTTGATTGCAACAACAGCGCTTCCAAATTGAATTGCCGTTTCAATCGATTTTGAAAGGATTTCTTGAGAGAGGAGAGGTCGTACCGCATCGTGGACGACAACAATATCATCTCCGCTGCATTGAATAGATCTTAGCGCGTTGAAAACCGAATGCTGTCTTTCTATTCCACCTTCTATTATGCTTTTTATTTTTGTCAGCGAGTACTTTTGCTTGATCTCATTAAGCAGCGGGAAAAATTCTTTTTGCGCGGCAATTACAATTGAGTCTATTTGATTTGACTTCTGAAAAACATCAAGCGTGTATGCAATCAACTCCTTGCCGTGGAATTGCATATATTGTTTGGGCAACGGGTTGTTCATCCGCTTGCCCAAACCTCCCGATGGAATAATTGCATAACATTTCATATTTGTAGGACGATTCTCCGAATCGTCTGGGTCGAGACAGCCTGCCTCGCCTTGGCTAAAAAAGTCAAGGCGGGTAGTCTCGACCTACAGACATTTGTTATATAATCAACATGGCATCGCCGTAACTTAAGAAGCGATAGCCGTCCTTCAATGCTTTCTTATATGCTTTAACAATAAAATCATATCCCGCAAATGCAGCGGCGAGCATCATCAATGTCGATTCCGGCTGATGAAAATTCGTAATCAGTTTCTTTGTGATCTTGAAATCGTAAGGAGGAAAAATGAATTTATCCGTCCAGCCGAAATTCGGTTTTGCAAAACCTTCGGCTGTAACGCTGCTTTCAAGAGCGCGGCAAGTGCTTGTGCCAACGACATACACATTTTTCTTTTCTTGCAGTGCTTTGTTAATCACTTTTGCCGTTTCATCCGGTACTTCGAAAAATTCCGAATCCATTTTGTGCTTCGTAAGATCTTCAACTTCAACGGGGCGGAACGTACCGAGTCCGATGTGAAGAATTACCGGAACAATTTTGATTCCTTTCTTTTCAATTTTGCGCGCGAGTGTGGATGAAAAATGCAGCGCAGCGGTCGGAGCTGCAACGGAACCGTCAACCTCGGCAAAGATTGTCTGGTAATTGTCTTTATCGTTTGCAACGGCGTCGCGTTTGATATACGGCGGAAGTGGAGTGTGACCGATTTTTTCGATCGCTTTGAAAATATCTCCCGCATCTTCGTTGAAACGAACCGTGCGTCCGCGTGAAGTCGTATTATCGATAACTTCGCACCACAACTTATCATTGAAATAGATTCTATTTCCAATTCTCACCTTACGGGCAGGGTCAACAATCACATCCCAAATATTTTCTTCTTTATTTAATTCGCGCAGTACAAATACTTCGATCTTAGCATTCGTTCTTTCCTTCTTGCCGAACAATCGCGCCTGCATAACTTTAGTTTTATTGACCACAACCACGTCGCCCTTTTCCATAAAATCTACGACGTCGGCAAACGTATGCTGCTCTATCTCGCCTGTAGCGCGATTGAGAACCATCAACTTCGATTTATCGCGCGGAGAGACCGGATGTTTTGCGATCGCCGTCTTTGGTAAGTTGTACTTGAAATCAGATAACTTCATTTATTCTCCTCTTGTTGTTCATTATTTTGTCATTCGTTGGAACCAACGAGGAAGAATGACAATTGTTCACTTATTTTTTCTTTGCCGACTTTTTACTTCGGCTTGCCGGCTTTGCTGATTTCTTTGCAGCGCCTTTAACCGGTTTTATACTTTTCATTTCTTTAACAACCGCATGTGCCGCCGCCAATCTTGCGATTGGAACGCGGAACGGTGAACAGCTGACGTAGTTCAATCCGATTTTGTGGCAGAACTCAACAGACTTTGGCTCGCCGCCGTGTTCGCCGCAGATACCGATCTTAAGATCGTTGCGTGTTGCTCTTCCTTTGGTAACTGCTGTGACCATCAATTGACCGATACCTTCTTGATCGATTGATTGGAATGGATCGACCGGAAGAATTTTCTTTTCAAGATAATCCGCTAAGAATCCGCCGATATCATCGCGCGAGAAACCGAAACCCATTTGCGTTAAGTCGTTTGTACCGAATGAGAAGAACTGAGCGTACTCGGCAATTTTATCTGCGGTTAAACATGCGCGTGGAATTTCGATCATTGTTCCGGTCATGTGAGGAATTTTCTTTAGACCGAACTTCTCGCAGACTTCAGCATATATTTTGGAAACGAGTTGATATTGATCTTTGAGTTCATTTTCATGTCCAACAACAGGAATCATTATTTCCGGGAATGCTTTTTTACCTTCAGCCAATAATTCAGCCGTTGCTTCGAAAATTGCACGAACTTGCATCTCAGTAATTTCCGGATAGGTGATACCAAGACGAACGCCGCGGTGTCCCATCATCGGATTGCTTTCATGAAGTTTCTCGGCACGTTCATTTAATTCGTGCAAAGAAATTCCAAGACTGCCGGCAAGTTTTTCTCTTTCGTCGTTTCTTGTCGGAACAAATTCATGAAGCGGCGGGTCGAGCGTACGAATTGTAACCGGGAATCCGTCCATTGCCTCAAGAGTACCTTTTATATCAGCTTTAACATGAGGATAAAGTTCGTTTAATGCATCGCGTCTTTCTTGTTCGGTCTTGGATACAATCATCTTGCGGAGTTTGAACAACGGTTCTTCGGAATGTTTTCCGTAGAACATGTGTTCGGTTCTGAACAAACCGATTCCTTCGGCGCCGAATGCACGTGCACGTGCCGCGTCTTCCGGCGTATCTGCGTTCGTTCTTACTTTTAATTTTCTTACTTGATCGCAAATTTTCATGAATGCTTTGAAATCCGGATTCTCTTCAGCAACTTTGATCATCGGCAACTCGCCCTGGTAAACAGTTCCTTTCGAGCCGTTGAGTGTTAACCAATCGCCTTCGCGGACTGTAACGCCGCCGACCGTGAAATATTTTGCGCCATAATTTATTTTAATTGATCCTGCACCAACTATACAGCATTTACCCCAGCCGCGTGCAACGAGCGCTGCGTGAGAGGTCATTCCGCCGCGACCGGTTAAGATTGCCTGTGCTGCACGCATACCTTCAATGTCTTCCGGATTGGTTTCTTCGCGAACTAATATTACTCTCTTGCCGCTCTTTGCCCATGCAACTGCGTCTGCAGCGGAGAATACGACTTGACCGCTTGCGCCGCCGGGACCTGCTGGCAAACCTTTTGCAATCGCACTAACATTTTTTTCTGCAACCGGGTCGATGATTGGATGGAGAAGCTCGTCTAATTGTGAAGGTTGAACGCGCATAACTGCTTCTTCTTTTGTAATAAGCTTTTCATTGTACATATCGAGCGCCATCTTTACAGCTGCGGGACCGTTTCTTTTTCCTACGCGGCACTGAAGCATGTAAAGTCTGCCTTCTTGAATCGTGAACTCTATATCAAGCATATCGTGATAATGTTTTTCGAGCGTTCTCTGAATTCCGTGAAGCTGTTTGTATGTTGGCGGCATTCCGGTTTCGAGCGACGGAAGATGTTCGGTATGTTCGCTCTTTCCAACTTCGTTAATCGGGTTTGGCGTTCTGATGCCGGCAACAACATCTTCACCTTGCGCGTTTGGCAACCACTCACCGTAGAAATAATTTTCGCCGGTAGCGGGGTTACGTGTGAATGCAACACCGGTTGCGGACGTATCGCCCATGTTGCCGAATACCATAGATTGAACGTTTACAGCTGTTCCCCAATCATCCGGTATGCCTTCAATTCTTCTGTAAGAGATTGCGCGTTTACCCATCCAGCTTTGAAATACAGCAGAGATAGCGCCCCAGAGTTGAGCCATCGGTTCTTCCGGAAAAGCTTTGCCCAAGACTTCCTGAACTTTTGCTTTGTAAATCTCGATAAGTTCTTTCAGGTCGTCAGATGTTAAATCGGTATCGCTTTTCGCGCCGCGAGCTTCTTTCATTTTATGAAGTTCGTGTTCGAGTTGTTGACGAACTCCTTTACCTTCTTCCGGTTCGATGCCGGCAGCTTTTTCCATAACAACATCAGAATACATCTGAATCAAACGGCGATGCGAATCATACACGAATCGCGGATTGCCGGTCTTGGCGATCAATGCCTCACGTGTAGTGTTGTTCAATCCTACATTCAAAATCGTTTCCATCATACCAGGCATAGAAGCGCGCGCGCCTGATCGAACCGAAACCAACAATGGATTTTTCGAGTCGCCGAATTTTGCGCCCATTTCTTTTTCAACTTTTGCGAGAGCGTCTTTAACTTGTTTTTCCAGTTCTTTGGGATATTTCTTTTTGTTCTCATAATATGCCGTGCAGACTTCCGTTGTAATTGTGAAGCCGGCGGGGACAGGTAAACCGATATTTACCATTTCGGCAAGGTTAGCGCCTTTGCCGCCGAGAAGTTCTTTCATGTCAGCTTTACCTTCAGCACGTTTTCCGCCGAAGTAATAGACATACTTTTTTGCTTTTGCAGCCATTTAATATTCCTCCAATAGATGTTTCTTTTATTAATTAATTGATTTCAAAATTAATTGGTTAAACTTTTCCTGCTCGTCGAGTTTTAATTCGATCTTGAGATAATAAATATCGATATCGTCCAACTCTTTGGAATACTTGTTCAGCTTAACCGCATCCTTTTGCGTTGTTAGAACCGAGTATGAATTGGTATCGTAAAATTTCTTCCTAATGTCGTGCACTTCCTTTAGACTGTAATCTTTGTGATCTGTAAAGATCATTTTGTTTGTAACGTCGATATTATTTTTCTCCAAAACTTTTATGACCGAGTCCGGGTTCGCAATTCCGCAAACCACCAAACTCTTCTGCCCTTGAAATTCTTTCATGTCGAACGAATGATGCGTCTTGACGTCGTATATTCCTTCTTCGATGTAGAAACCGGTAAACACTTGTTTGTTCACAAAATATTTTTTCAATTTTTTCGGAATCTCTTCTTTGACAGAAAATTTTCTGTTGATAATTATTACGTCGGCGCGCTCCAAAGAACTAAAAGGTTCTCGCATTAAACCCAGCGGAAGCATCTTTTGTTCTATCTCTCCGGTCTTAAGCAAGAATCTTTGATCGATTACCACAACATCGAGATCGCGGTGAATCCATCTGTGCTGGAACGCATCGTCAAGTATTATTGCATCAACGTGTGAATCGCGAATGAACCGTTTTGCGCCGTCAACTCTCCGCTCGGCAACTGCGGTCGGAACCTTCAGTTCGTCCGACATGAAATACATTTCGTCGCCGGATTCATCTACCGAGCTTAAAATTTTATTTCCGTTGCTTACGTAAACATATCCGTACGATTTGCGTCCGTAACCACGGCTCAACAAACCAATTTTTTTGTTCTGATTCTGCAAGGTCTTTGCCAGCATTATCACCGCGGGTGTTTTACCTGAACCCCCTACGGTTAAGTTGCCGACTGAAATAACTTTTGCATCAACTTTAGATATTTTGAAAATATTTTTTTCAAAGAACGAATTTCTAATTTTTATGACGAACGAAAAAATTATTGCCAACGGTGATAACAATATTCTTACTAATTTTAGCACAACTCCAACGCATCCTTTTGCAGCTTATTTAACAAATTTTCGCACTCAATTATTTTTTCGCTTGTTTCATCGCGACTTAAATTTCCATCAACCAAAACCGATCCGGAATAAACGACAACAACTTTCGCAAACGGTTTCGGAACTTCAAAATGATCCCAGCTTTTTAGAACAATCTTGTTTTTGATTCCGATACCAGCCAAGAAAAGTGGAACGGAAGATTTCTTAGCTGCTACAACGGCTCCGGCTTTCATCTTGTGAATCGGTCCGCGAGGTCCATCCGGTGTTATTGCCAGCGAATAATTTTTTTGAATCAGTTCAACCATAATTGCTAAAGCTTCTTGTCCGCCTACTGAACTTGAACCGCGTACAACATGATAATTCCATTTTTCCAAAACTGCGGCAAGCACATCTCCGTCTTTACTTTGACTTACAAGCGCAGAAACATTTTTCATGCGATGGATGTACCATCCGATCATCATAGAACCGTGCCAGAATGCTGAAACGAAATTTCTTTTTTCATTCACAGCATTTGTAACTGCCTCACCGTTCACAACTCGAATTCTTAATGTTTTCATTAAGAGACGAATTGCTAAGCTTGCAGTTTTAATTCCAATATATCGAAGAACATTTCTTTGTGTTTCGCTAAGTTTCATTCAACAGAGCATAAATTGACGCGGCGGCTTTTTGTGAAGCCCCGAGTCCGCCAAGTTTTTCTTTTAACTCACCAAGTTTTCGCCGGAGCGAATCGTATTTCCCCTTATCGGAAAGTAATGCGGCACACTTATTATAAATATTTATTCTGTTCGCGTCGTGCTGGATCAGCTCGTCAACAACGGTTTCTTTAAATAATATATTCGCCATTGCTATGTTGCTTATGTTGACAACTTTCTTACCAAGCCAGTAAGTCATAAAACTTGTAGAGTAAACGACGATGAACGGAAGCTGAAAATATCCGGCTTCAAGCGTTGATGTTCCGGATTTAATAATTCCGAAGTGCGAGTGTTTCAGCAAGTCGTACGTGTATCCTTTAACGATCTTATAATTTGTTTCGGTTGCAAGACTGCTAAAAATCTTTTCGTCGATATTCTCTGCGCAAGCTACAACAGTCTGAAGATTGAAATCCTTCGACAATTTTTCTGCCGCAGCAATACATTCCGGAAATATTTTTCTAATCTCATGTTTTCTGCTGCCGGGAAGAATCAGTAAAATCTCTTTGCCGGTTTCGAGATTCAATTTCGAAAAAAAAATTTCCTTGCTCATTATTGAATAGTTCTCAATACTCTCAACCAACGGATGACCGACATATTCAACGTTCACGCCGGCATGCTTGTACATTTCTTCTTCAAACGGAAATACAACCAGCATCTTGCTAACCAACTGCCGAATCTTTTTTATTCTTCCGGTTCCCCAAGCCCACACTTGCGGGGCAATGTAATAGATAATCTTTTTACCAAGCGCATGAAGTTTCTTTGCAATGTTCAAGTTGAACCCTGGGTAATCAATCAGCACAACTGTATTTATTTTTTCATCTTCAATTTTCTTGATCAACTCTTTCCGTACTTTTGTGATGAACGGTAAATGGCGCAGCACTTCGATGAATCCCAAGAACGCCATCTGTTTGATATGATATTGCGCGTTCATTCCGGCGGAAATCATTCTATCGCCTCCGATACCGAAAATCTGAATTGTGGAATCGAGTTTTTTTAATTCTCTTATCAAACCGGCGCCATGCAAATCGCCGGAAGCTTCGCCCGCTATGATCATTAATTTCTTATTCAACTCAGCGCGTAACGGATTATTATTAACAATACAATTAAAACTATTGCCTGGGAAGTTCGCCTTTCGGAACGTAATCCCGCTTGCAAATTAAATGTCGGCTGCTCGATACCGGGATTTTTATATCGCGAAAAGTTTGGTATCAGTTTAGGAACGGAAGCACAATAATCAAGGTAACTTTGTCCATACTTGCCGCGTAAAAAATTTTCCTCTTCTTTTATTATCACGGTATATTGCCAATAGAAGAAACAGAGCGCGATAATTTGAAGATAGGGAAATAGAGCCATCGACATTATTCCAACGCCAAGGTACATCAGCATGTTGCCGAGGTAAAGAGGATTGCGCAAATAAGCGTAAGCGCCGGATACAACTAAATATGTTCCGCCGACACCACTTGTAGTACGTGTTTCGCTGCCCGCGTATGAAACTCCCCACAGACGAAAGAATTCTCCAAGCGCGAGAACTGCAAAGCCGATCAGCATGCTCTCGATAGTTGCTTTCTGAAAAACAACCATCAAAGCCACAAACGGAAGCGGTGTGTAGCTTCTGTACTTGAATATGTGATTAGCAAAGTTGCTCATAAAAAAAGTCATTAGTTATTAACCGACTCATTTCCGGTTCATCCGGAAATGAAAACTTCTCTTCTTTTCAGTTCCGCTTGATGTCTTTTGCGCAGCCGTTTTTTGTCCTTTAGCTCGCTAATTTTTTTTGTTACATCGCTAAATGTGGAGTATGGGAAATACGTAACTCTGTTTATTTCGCATTGCCGCAGCAGCGTATTCTTCGCAAAAATAAAATCGCAAAATTGGGATGGACACACGTCTGTATATCCGTCGCCGATGTAAAAAGTATAATCATCTTCCGCACTGAAATTGAGGACGTGATTTCTTTTGCAGTTTGCGCATCGTGAACATTCTTCGTCCGTAAAAGGAAATTCCGGAATTAGATTTCCTTCAGTGCCAAAAGTTAATTTGTTGGAATACACTTCAAGGCGTTCCAATCCTTCCCGCTTCAATACTTTCTGAATGTAATAATCAAACCCGTCGCTCAGTACTCTGATTTCAAATCCTTCCGATTCACAGAAGCCGACAAACTCTTTGAACGCCGGGTCCAGCTCTATTCCGTTCAAGAACGAATCGAACTCATCTTCATGAAAATTTTTTACTGTCGAACAGAGCAGCTTCCACAATTCCATCGAATTTATTTTCTGGCCGATCCAATCATCAATCCATACGTTTGCTTTCTCAACATCACCGAAACGGAGAAACATTTCTTCGCCAACGTCTTTGCGTGTAATTGTCCCGTCGAAATCAACAAATATCTTGAACGATTTATTATTGAGGTTCATAGCTCTGGGGTATTTCTTCAAATCTAACGCCGACTAACTTCGACACGCCTTCTTCCTGCATTGTAACGCCGTACATCGTTTCGGAAGCTTCCATCGTTCTTTTGTTGTGTGTAACAATTATGAACTGGGTGTTTTTGCTGAACTCTTTTATCAATTTGGTGAAGCGGTCAATGTTGGCGTCATCAAGCGGCGCGTCAACTTCATCGAGAATACAGAACGGACTCGGCTTAACCAAGTAAATCGCAAAAAGGAGCGCGGTAGCCGTAAGAGTTTTTTCTCCTCCGGATAAAAGTTCGATCGAAGTCGGGCGCTTACCTTTCGGCTTTGCCATAATTTCGATTTTACCTTCCAGCGGATCGATTCCTTCTTCCAATGATAGATCGGCTTCGTCGCCGGGATTAAACAATGTCTGGAATATGTTGATGAAGTTCCGCCTGATCTGATCGAACGTATCCAAGAATAATTTCTGCGCGGTTTCGTTAATCTCGTTTATTGTATTGATTAAATCTTTTTCAGATTCAACAAGATCGTCGCGCTGTTTGTGAAGGAAATCCAACCGCTTCTTTTCTTCTTCGTATTCCGAATACGCCAGCAAATTTACCGGACCAATATTGCGGATTTTTTCTTTCAGCTTTTGAACTTCCTCCGTTGTGGCTTCGAAATTAAATGTTTCCAAGTCTTCGAATTGCTTCAGTTCAATATTGATGCTGTAATTTTCTTTTATATGAGCAATCAAGTTTTCGATACGGAGATTAATCTCGTTTTCTTTTATCTCCGATGCGTGAACTTGATCGGAAACTTCCTGGCGGTTATCACGAAGACTGTTGAGTTCGTTCTCGTATTTCGCGGCTTCATCCTTGATCGCTTTGAGTTTGTCGCTTACTTCCTTCTCCTGTACAATTAATTCTTCACGCGTCGAATTTATCGTATTGAGTTCGAGACTCGTCCCGCTGATTTTTCCTTTTAATGAATTTGTTTCCGATTCATTCGCGCTCAAATCGGTTCTGCGTTTCTCAATATTTCTTTCGATGGAAACTTTGTCGTTCTCCGAGCGTTCGATGTTGTTCTTGGAATTTTCTATCTGACCTTTTGTTCTTTCGATTTCAAGTTTAAGTTCGTTCTGGTAATCCACAAGTTTGGCGTATTCTTCTTCAAACGAATTCAGTTCAACTTCGTAACTGGCAATATGATCATCCGAATCTTTCTTCTTCTCATTTAACCCGTCTATTTCTTTCTGTATCTCGTTGATTTGATTATCGAGCAAGTTGGCTTTCTCGGCAACTTCGTGAATTTCTTTCTGGGTCGATTCAACCTCTTCGCCGGCTTTATTCTTTTCGTATTCAAACTGCGAAATTTGTTTTTCGATGTTTGCAATATCGCTGGCAATAAGTTTTTCAGCATCGGAAAGATTCTTCAAATCGATTTTCGAAATCTTCGCTTCAATCTCGGCGATTTCAGCTTTTATCTTTTCAACATTCGATTCATGTTTTGGATATTCTTTTTTGAGATTCTCAAGCAACTGCCGTCTGCCGAACAAAGTTTCGTCCTGCTTAGGCAGCGATCCGCCTTCTATTACTCCGTTGCTTTGAACAAAGTCACCATCTAAAGTTGTAAAACTGAATGCTTGGTATCGGCAGCTCAACTCTATGGCGGATTTCAAGTCAGAAGTAACTACAATTCGAGAAAGAATTTGTTCAAAGTAGGGCTGCCATTTTGAATCGGTCTCGACAAAATCTTTTGCCCAGCCGATGAAACTTTCTTCCTTGCTTAATCTCTTGGCTTTTCTTTTTGCCGAATACTCCGTGAGTCTTTCGGTAAAAGTTTTCTTTACATTTTCATCGGAACGCAGCAAATAGAAAGACGCTTTACCTAAGTCGTTATTGCGCAAATAATCAACCGCGTTTTGAAGATCGTCAACACTATCGATCAGAAGATTATTGAGAACTGTCCGCAGCGCTGCTTCAAGTGCGAATCTGTATTTCTCTTGCGTGTTGCCAACGTCGGCAAAAATGTTTTTACTTTTTTGAGTCCATTGGTTGTTTTCCAACAGAACTTTAGCGCCTTTTGAAACTCCTTCAAGATTTGAAATCAACGTCTGGAAAAACTCTATCTTCTCTTTGAGAGCAGCAAGCAAAGTTTTTTCTTCAATCTCGTTTTCTTTTAGTTGATTGGTCTTAAGCTCGAGTTCTTCTTTCTCTTTTTCACGAAGCGCAATCAGAAGGCCGGTTTCTTTTAATTTCTTTTCTGCGCCGTCTTTTTCAACATGCAATTCTTCTATGAAACCGACAGTCTTGGCAATCGTATTGGTAATGCTTTGAATTTTCTGATTAAGCTTTTGTACTGTGGCGTTGTAGCTTGCTAATTCTTTTTGCAGACTAGATAAATTGTTTTCCTTTTCGGAAATATCCTTCATCAAATTAAAACGGTCTTCATTAAGCTGTTTTAATTCACCGCGTTTACTGTCAAGCTCTTCGCGTTTTTGAGAGACTGCGCTCTCATGACTTGATAACTCGGAAGTTTTGTCGGTCAGTTTCTGAGAAAGGTTTTCCAGTTCTTCATTGCTTTTAACTATGTAATCTTTTGTTTCTTCAAGCCTATGATGCAGCTCAACAATTTCCTTTTCTAATCTCTCGTGATTATTCACAAGCGATTTGAGCCGTTCTTCGGAAACGGAAATATTCTTTTGTGTATTGTGCAGACGCTCCGTGTTATCCGCTAATTCGTCTCTCTTTGCCTGGAGTTCTGCATCAATTGCATTTATCTCGTTTCTGTAGTGTATCAGTTCGTTTTCAATTTTGCGGATGTCTAGATCAATCTGATTCTTTTTCTGAATGTGCTCGGTAATATCCTGCGCGAGAGTTTGTTTTCTATTGCTTAAGTGAGCGTACTCGCGTTCGCCCAAATCAATTTCTTTTTCGCGCAGAACAGACTGTATCTGGCTGTACTGATCAGCACGCTTGGCTTGACGTTCTAGCGACCGCACGGTCTTCTCAACTTCCGATACGATATCATTAACGCGGGTCAGATCGGCTTTAACGTCCTCAAGTTTTTTGAGTGAAAGACGACGACGCAGTTTGTATTTGTTAACGCCTGCAGCTTCTTCAAAAAGTTTTCTTCGTTCTTCGGTTTTGCTGGAAAGAATAGTTTCTACCATTTTCAATTCAATCACGGAATAAGCATTGGCGCCAATTCCGGTATCCATGAAAAGATTCGTAATATCTTTGAGGCGGCAAAGGTTTTTGTTTAGAAGATACTCGCTTTCGCCCGAACGGAAAATTCTTCTGGTGATCGTCACTTCGGAATAATCAGTTGGCAGTACGCCGTGATCGTTAACGAGTGTAAGCGAAACCTCCGACATTCCCATCGGTTTCTTCTCACGGGTTCCGTTGAAAATTACATTCTCCATTTTATCGCTGCGGAGAGTTGCTGTTTTCTGCTCGCCAAGTACCCATCGGATTGCATCGACGATATTTGTCTTGCCGCAACCGTTTGGACCGACTATGCCGGTTATTCCGCGGTTAAAACCAATGTTAGTTTTATTCGCGAACGATTTGAAACCAAATATTTCCAGCTTGGATAGAAACAAACTATACCCTTAGAAGATCATTGATTTATATTGTTTAATTGCATTGCCGATATAATAAAGTGTGGAATGGCTCAGCTGAAATTTTAAAACCACGCCGCCGAGAATCACAACAATAACAAGGAGGAAATAGAAGTAAACACTGCCCGGACGAACATCGAAAATAACGTAGATACCTTTTAGCATTCGTTGTAGAATCCACAAAAAATAAATTATCAAGAAAATGAAAATAACTATGTTGATGCTGCCTGCGATCAAAATCTTGTAAAGGACCAACTCAATCGGAAGCAGAAGTGTGAATGGAAGAAACGACCATGTAACGGTGTAGAATATGCTGAATATTTCAACTCTGGTTTTTATAAAGAATGATGCGAGCTTAATAGCCAGACTTAGCAGAACAAACTTGGCGATGAAGACAAAAAACAATATTAGAAAACAAGATTGTGGATTCCATGCTAGGTAGCTGACGACCTTCATCAGAGTTGCACTGCCGAATGAAAGGAAAATTTTATCAAGTAATATGCTGGACTTGAGGAAGTATAAAAGGATTGTGAACAACAATGATCCGGCACCGGCTTCGATTAACATCATTATTATAGTATGTATGCCGGATAGAATCCGGTTGTCGCGGATATCGGCGAAGAAATTATATGGTCGTAACAACGCGCGCGTGCAGTCTTCTCTGAATTTTTTCTTTGTGTTAATCAGAACTGCCAGCACGATTGCTAGCGCTAATGCAAAAAGTATAAAGCTCAGCGGACTATCGTCTTTCGCGGCTCCAATCGGTATCGTTACTTTTTCGTTGGTCGTTAACTTCGAGGCAATAACTTTGTAAGCAATGTCATTCAAATTTCTGTAGTTATCTAAGACGCCTAACTTGTAAAGTCCGTCCGATGAGTACCCGGAATATAATGACGGAAAAGCTCCGCGATATTCATAGAGAGAGTTAATGAAGAAGCCGGGGAGACTAATGTCCTTAGCAAAATTTATAAAATCGCCGAAGTACTTAGCTTGAGCTTCGGTAGAAAATTTAGTGAGATAGCCGGAAGCGCCGCCCTTATAGTTCGGATAAGTTAATTCACTTATAAATAAGGATGGATCAGCAAAATTACCGCCAGTGCTGTCAATTTCATCTTTGATACGGCTAATAGGAACAGACAGCAATTCCAAACCGATGAAATCTATACCATCTATTTTTGATTTTTGAATTCCTACAAACGAAGCATAACTTAAAAAATTATTGTCCTCAACGACCTTGCCCAACTTAGAAACAAAATCTTCTGTGATCTCGGAATTAGGCAAAAACGAACTTCCTACACCGAACATTACCGCGGTGGAATATTTTGAATAGATATTTATGAACTCTTTGAGCGAGTGTTCGGCGCTTAAATCAAAATCGTTTTTGGAAAGGATGTCTTCCGGCACCGAGTTGATCGGCAGTTCTATCAATGCGAATAAACCCATGTCCCGGCATAATTGCAGCGCGTAAGGATTGGGATAGCATTTCGCAAATCTTACTGAGTTGAATCCGGTTGATTTGATTAACGATAAATCGTCTTTCAGCTTTTGGTAAGATGTTGTCTTTCGCAATGCTGTTTCGTTGAGGAAGTATGTCGTTCCTTTTAACGCAAAAGGATTACCGTTTAGGAGTAATCCGGATTCGGATTTCTTCAACTGGTAGAAAGATATTTGTCGAATCGTCTTATCAACCACAATGCCGTTTTCCAGCAAGCTCACTTCGCATGTGTAGCTATTAGGCGCATCCGGCGACCACAGCTGAGGGTTTGGCAATTCCAACTGGATATTTGATTCGTGAATCTCGGTATTGGTCGTTTGAACAAAATCTCCTTTTACCTGAGGGGTTGCTGATCCCTTTGCAAATAAATTAATTCTAACTAAGAATTCTTTTGAAGTATTTGTTTGATCGGATTTGTATGCCGAGTTTTCAACATTAACTTTGAAATTTAAGTAAGCTTTGGAAAGATTCTGATCGAGCGTGTAATCATATCTTAACTGAGAAAAGTGAAACAACGAAACCGACTTAAGATAAACATCCCTTATAATTCCGCCGTCATAAACCGGAAACAAAAATCTCTGCTCTACCGGAATTGTATTTTCGGAATTAAGTTTTCGATTGACCTTAACAGAAATTGTATTGTTCGCGTTTTCTTTTAGAATATCGTTTGGTAAAACTACTTCGAACGGATAGGAACCGCCCTGATGTTTGTAAATGCTGTAACCATTTACCAAAATTTCTGCGGAGTAGTTTAATCCTAAAAACCCCAATCTCAGCTGCTTGTTTTTAACTTCATCGCTGGTGAATGAAATTCCTTTTTCAAAAACTAAACTTTCTTCACCTTCAAAAATTGCCGGTATAGTTGTCTCCACTTTCTTTTGCGGATCGTTCTCATAATAAACATACCAGCCGGAATTCAGCAGAGTAACATTTCGAATTTCATTCTGGTCGTAGAACTGCGCATCAAAAACACCGTTCATGTTCGTTGGAAGTGAGGTGACTTTGATCTGTGCGAATGTTAGACTTGTTATAAAAAAGATTATATAGGAAAGGATTCTAGTGCGCGATTTTGTCATTTTTACCGAATATTCTTCAATTAAATCATGCAAATATACGAAATCGAAGGGGGGGGTATCAATAAAATTGATAAAAATATGGGCTCAAATTGAGCCCAATTTCAAATTAGCAGCGATCACTTTGTACGGTTAAGCAACGTCAATAATCTTTACGAATGAATCGGCTTTTAGACATGCGCCTCCAACGAGTGCGCCGTCGATATCTGGCTGCGAAAGAAGTTCTTTGGCGTTGTCAGGCTTCACGCTTCCGCCATATTGAATTGTTAACTGATCGGCAAAGTCTTGGTTGTATAACTTAGCAACCAATCCGCGAATGAAGAGATGGACTTCCTGCGCTTGTTGCGGCGTGGCATTTCTGCCGGTGCCTATTGCCCAAACCGGTTCGTACGCAATGATCATGTTCGATAATTCGTTCTGCGTTAATCCATCCAGTCCGTTTCTAACTTGCGTCTCGATCACTTTGAATGTTACTCCTTTTTCTCTTTCATCCAAAGTTTCACCGATGCAGAAGATTGGTTTCAATCCGTGCTTTACAGCAGTCTTAATTTTCTTGTTGATCGTCTGATTGTTTTCATGAAAAATAGTTCTTCGTTCGGAGTGACCCAGAATTACAAATTCGCAGCCGGTACTTTTTAACATAGAAGGTGAAATTTCTCCGGTGAATGCGCCGCTCTCTTCAAAGTACATATTCTGTGCACCGAGTTTAATCTGTGACCCTTTAACCAATGCATACGCTGTCTCAAGATTTGTAAACGGGGGACAAACAATTACATCCGCGTTAAAACTTTTTGAGCCAAGTTCTTTTTTTATTTCCGAAATCAAATTTACAGTGCCGTTAACATCGTTGTTCATTTTCCAGTTTCCGGCAATTACTTTCTTCCGCATTCTTAATCCTCTATTATGTTTTTGTTAAAATCAGTTTACAGCTTCAACTCTTCTTATGCCCGGCACTTCTCTTATTAAAGCTCGTTCAACGCCGGCGCGCAAAGTCATTTGAGACATCGGGCAGTCGCTGCATGCACCAGTTAACTTTACTTCAACAATTCCTTCCGGTGTAACTCTAACAAGTTCAACATTGCCGCCGTCTGCTTTAAGATAAGGTCGAATCGAATCCAGTGCCTTCTCAACTTTTTCATTTAAAACATCAGCCATTTTAGAATCCTTTAATTTTCGTCACCCAAAGATATCTCAATTTTGGGTAATGATGACGAGTAAATATTTTTACTAATTTCGGCAGCCATATTACGTCCGATTCCTTTTATTTTTTGCGATTGCTCGGAATCCGGTTTATCGAATACGATAGGTCTGCCGTGGTCTCCGCCTTCGCGTATGTTTTGATGAATCGGAATTGCACCGAGAAGCGGAATCGATAAATCTTCGGCTAATTTTACTCCGCCGCCCGTTCCGAATATGTCGTATCGTTTACCGGTATCCGGTGCTATGAAGTAACTCATATTCTCAACGATACCGAGTATTGGTACGTTAACTCGTTGGAACATCCGCAGCGCTTTCTTCACATCAATTATAGAAACATCTTGGGGAGTCGTTACAAGAACGGCGCCGGTTAACGGAATTGTTTGTACAAGCGTGAGTTGAATATCACCAGTGCCGGGAGGCAAATCAAAAATTAGGTAATCGAGTTCCTCCCAATGCACATCGCTCATAAATTGTTTGATTGCACCGCTTGCCATAGGTCCGCGCCAAATGACCGGCGCGTCCTCCTCAATCAAAAATCCAATTGACATTACTTTTATGCCGAAGTTTTCAAGAGGAACCATTTTTGCAGTAGCAGTATCTTGGAAAATTCTCGGTTTATCGTTTATGCCAAGCATAAGAGGAATACTTGGACCGTAAATGTCGGCATCAATCAAACCGACTTTAGCGCCGTCTTGTGCAAGTGCGACTGCGAGGTTTACGGCAACAGTGCTTTTTCCAACGCCGCCTTTACCGCTTGCAACGGCAATTGTATTTTTTACTCCGGGAAGAATCGCATTCATTCTTTGATCCAAGCTCGGCTGAACTTTGGAACTCATTGTAACGGAAATTTGTCCGGCACCGGGAATCGCTTTTTTAATTTCGTCAACACAATCTTGTTGAATTTTGTCTTTCAGCGGGCATGCGGGAGTAGTGAGTTCGACAACCAAAGAAATGTTTTTGCCATCTATATTTATGTCTTTCACCATATTTAGCGTTACTAAATCCTTATGAAGATCGGGATCATAAACATTTCTGAGCGCGTTTAGTATCAATTCATTGCTAATTACTGCCATTACTTCTCCAAAATTTGAATCCAAAAATAATAATTTTTAGTCAGACTTTAGCTTTATAACAGATTTTATCTCTTTCAAGTTTCATTGGGTTAAATGAATTACGCAGATGGGAACAATTCTCTTATTGAAAGATAACTTTCGTCGAATTAAATTGATTTCCGGTTCTTGCATTACATGTAATTAAAAATTTTCGAACTAAGATTTTGACGATTAAGTGAATCTTACTAATCCGGTTAACGAAAATAATTCCGATAATTACGAAGGAGCGGTCTCGGTAAAAAAGCGAGGTTGGTTCCGGCGGCTTTTTGCTTTTGCCGGTCCGGCTTACCTTGTAAGTGTCGGTTATATGGATCCCGGTAACTGGGCAACCGATATCGAAGGCGGTTCGCGTTTCGGTTATACGCTGATATGGGTTTTGCTGATGTCGAATCTAATGGCAGTGTTGTTGCAAACTTTATCTGCGCGACTTGGAATTGTTACCGGTTACGATTTAGCTCAAGGGTGCCGAAAAGAATATTCGAAAAGATTAAGCGTGTTTCTATGGCTGCTTGCCGAAATAGCGATTGCAGCGTGCGATCTTGCTGAAGTGTTGGGAACGATCATCGGTCTGAATCTTCTTTTTGGTTTGCCGCTTCTTTGGGGATGCCTGATAACTGCTTTGGATACTTTTCTCTTGCTTGCCATTCAACGGCTCGGCGTTCGTAAAATGGAAGCATTCATTGTTATGCTGGTTTCCACAATCGGATTGAGTTTCCTCGTCGAAATATTTTTCGCACAGCCGAACTGGCACGGAGTTGTGTCGGGATTTATTCCTCAACTTCCAAACAGTGCCCTTTTTGTTGCGATCGGAATTATCGGTGCAACTGTGATGCCGCACAATCTTTATCTCCATTCATCTCTAGTTCAGACAAGAAATATTTCGAACACGCATACCGGTAAATCCGAAGCGTGCAAATTTAATTTGATAGATTCTGCAATTGCGTTGAACGGTGCATTCTTTGTTAACGCCGCAATATTGATTGTTGCCGCCGCAGTTTTTTACAGCAGGGGAATTGTTGTAACCGAAATCCAGCAAGCTCATCATCTGCTTGAACCAATTCTTGGAACAAACATCGCACCGATTGTATTCGGAGTAGCGTTGGTTGCTGCCGGGCAAAGTTCTACGCTTACCGGAACAATTTCCGGTCAGATAGTGATGGAAGGTTTTCTCAACATAAAACTTCTTCCCTGGTTGAGAAGATTAATCACGCGCGGATTAGCATTGCTGCCTGCTGTAATTGTTATCGCGCTCTACGGCAGCGAAGGTACTTTCAAATTGTTAATTTTTTCTCAAGTTGTACTCAGTTTGCAGCTGCCTTTCGCAATTATTCCGCTGATCCATTTTACTTCAGACAAAAAGAAAATGGGTAACTTCGCCAACGCATTGTGGGTGAAAATTTTAGCGTGGCTCATTGCTATTATTATTATCGCATTAAATTTTAAATTGCTTTTAGACGCAGTTGTTGAATGGAGCGGAAGCACTACATGGACATGGTTCTTCATTGCACCGGTCTTCCTGGCGGTTGGATTAGTACTGGGGTATTTGACTTTTTCTCCGTTTTTCAAAGAAGGGAAAGCCTGGGGTACCGGAATTTCAACGACGAGCAAAGACGTTGCTTCGCGTATTCAAACCAAAAAATACAAGAACATTGGCGTTGCGCTCGAACACGGCGAAGGGGATTCAATAATTATTTCTGAGGCGCTGACATTAGCTAAAATGTATGATGCTAAACTTGGATTGATTCACATTGTAAATACACCCGGAACTTTGATCCACGGTTCGAACGAAGAAAGTTTGCACAGCAGGGAAGATAGAGTGTACATTGAAGAACTTGCACGTGAGATTGAAGAATACGATTTAGCGGTTGAGACAACTATCCGTTACGGAAATCCTTCGGAAGAAATTGCTAAATCCGTCGAAGAAGAAGGTTTTGATCTACTCGTTTTAGGTTCTCACGGTCATCAAACATTCGGAGATATAATTTTTGGACAAACTGTTGACAGTGTCCGCCATTCAATAAAAATTCCGATCATGGTTGTTAGAACAGGTCGCAGCGACCGCGAGAAGCCCCAGCGTGGAAGCAAATCCTCCTAATTGAGGTGTGAAATGAAGTTGACTGCAAAACTTCTTTCATTCAAATAGATATTTCTCTCTGGAAGTTGATTTAAGATGTTGGTTCTGATTGGTCCGGCAGCTTGGGAATAGCAGTTCTTCTACAAAACCGATGACATTTTACGTCAGAGATTTTTTCTCCAATACCTTCTTGTAATTTGTCGCGACATAGTCCATCATCCATTCCTGATGATTGATAACTTCTTCATTATAAACCGGATGATTAAAAACATAATTTCCATTCGGCAACAAAATTCTCGCCTTCACGTTATCGTTAAGACATGTGCCGAGAATTACATTCTTAACAAAACTTTTCAGTTCCCCGTTTGTTATCGGGAATGTTACTTCAACTCTTCGGTCAAGATTACGCTGCATCAAATCTGCGCTGCTGCAAAATATTTCTTCGTTGCCGTTGTTATGGAAATAATAAATTCGGTTATGTTCCAAAAACCTTCCGACGATACTTGTAACGCGGATGTTTTCGCTTAATCCCGGCTGCTGGGGGATAAGGCAACATGTTCCGCGCACAATCAAATCGATTTGCACGCCCTTATTGGAAGCTTCGTATAATGCTGAAATCAAAGTGGGGTCAACAATAGCATTCATTTTGAAAATTAATCTTCCCGTTCCACCGGCTCTAACATTATTAATTTCTCTGTCAATCAGATCAATGAATCTTTGCCGTTTGTTGATTGGTGCGACGCATAATTTTCTAAAAGATTTTTGTTCTGAATAACCGGTTAGGAAATTGAAAATTTCGGAAACGTCGGCGCAGATATCTTCATCGGCAGTCAATAATGCTATGTCGGAATAAAATTTTGCTGTGATCGGATTATAATTTCCCGTGCTTATGTGAACGTATCTTTTTACTCCGTCGCTTTCTTTTCTAACGACCATCGCCATCTTTGCATGTGTTTTCAAGCCCACCAATCCATAGACAACATGTACGCCGGCTTTTTCAAGTTCGCGCGCCCAAAATATATTGTTCTCTTCGTCGAAGCGCGCCTTTAGTTCTACCAAAACCGCAACTTGTTTTTTTCTTTCGGCAGCTTCTATCAATGTTTCAACGATCGGTGAATTTTCTCCGACGCGGTATAAAGTCTGTTTGATAGCCAGCACATCCGGATCGAGCGAGGCTTTTTTAATGAAATCGATTACCGGATTAAATGAATCGTAAGGATGAAACAGAAGAATATCTTTTTTCTTAATCGTAGTGAACAGATTTTCTTCTTCTTCAAGAATAGGTTGAGTAGCCGGATGGAACGGTTTTTCTTTTAAGTGAGGCAGCGGTAACTCGCAAAGCGAGAGAACATCGCTCAAGCCAAACGTTCCATCGATGACATGCACTTCTTCCCGGCTTATTTCGAGATTCTCTATCAATGTATCGATCATGTATTCCGGCATACGTGTTTTTACTTCGAGCCGTACAACAGAACCGAATTTTCTTTGCTTGATATTTTCTTCCATAACTTCCAGCAAATCATCGGCTTCGTCTTCTTGAATTTCCAAGTCGGTATCTCTTGTAATTCTGAAACGGTAAGCCTCAACTACTTTAAGACCGGGAAAAAGCAGATGCAAGTTTGCCTCGATCAAGTCTTCAATCCAAATAAACTTTATTTGAGAATTACCGTTGCCGTTCTTCGGTTTTGGTTTAATTATGCTGTCGATTCTCAGCAGCCGCGGGAGATTTGTAGGAACTTTAACCCGTGCAAAGTTTTTCTCGTCAGTCTGTTTTTGAATTAGTATTGCAAAGCTTAAACTCAAATTGGAAATGTATGGAAAAGGTCTTCCCGGATCGAATGCCAGCGGTGTTAATACAGGGTAAACCTCTTTCAAAAAATATTCGTTGAGCGAATCTCTTTCTTCTTTGGTTAAATCATCAAGTGCGCAGATTGATACTTTATTTTCCTTCAACTTGGGTACTAATTCTTCTTTCCAGTAATTGTAAATTTGTTTCAGCATCGGCTGTAGAGTGCCCTCAATCTTTTTCAACTGCTCGCGAGGCGCAAGTCCGTCCATAGACGTATCAATAATCTTGGCGCGTATTTGTTCCTTAATGCCCGCGATACGGATCATGTAAAATTCATCGAGGTTGGAGAAGAAAATGGAAACGAATTTAACTCTATCCAGAAGCGGAAGGCTGGGATTTGTTGCTTCTTCCAAAACCCGCCGGTTGAATTCAAGCCAGCTTAAATCCCTGTTAAAGAAATTTTCCGGCTTAAGATATTTTTGAAGATTTTCTTTTACGGACTTCATAAAATCATACACAGCGCAACATGTAATTGCATAAGTGTCTCTGCTAATTTCTAAAATTTCTTGGCGGAACTAAAACTTTCCAGATCGTAATCAATATCTTTATCGGGAACCGGCAATCTTTTAATGTTCACTTTTGCCTTCCTAAAAAAATCTTCGGCTAAGGTATCGTGGTAATCGGAAAAAATAACGATCTCTTTAATGCCTGCTGTGATCAGCGCTTTTGAACAATTGGTGCACGGCATATTTGTAATATAAGCCGTTGATCCTTGTGTGCTGATGCCGTGTGATGAACATTGAAGTACCGCGTTCATCTCCGCATGAATCGTTCTAACACAATGATTATCAACAATTATGCATCCGGCGTCTTCACAATGGTCGTCACCCGGAATCGAACCGTTGTATCCCGTCGAAAGAATTTGTTTATCTTTTACCAATACGCAGCCGCAATGCATTCTCGGACAAGTAGCGCGCTCCGAAACGAGCATGGCTACTTTCAAAAAATACTCGTCCCACGAGGGACGTTTTTCACTTCTTTTTGTCATGGATATTTAGTCTTCATTAAAACGATGGGGTGAATTTACAGAAATTTTGGGCGATTATAAAAAAATACTGCTATGGTCGAGGGAAACCATAGCAGTGTGTCTGTGATAAGAGGATGGTTTGTAACTGTCAGGATAAGAGTATGCTGAACTATGAACAATCTTTGTACCACACAATCCATTTAGAAAATTTTGAAATTATACATGAGTCTACTCTAAAAAGGTATTTCAGTTGCCCAAACGTTACGATTCCAGTATAAATTAGCAGTAGAAAAATTTGAAAATGCCCTTTTTAGATTCGCCTCATACATCGGAGTGAAACTATATCCTAAGATTTGGGAAAATTTAATTTTAGTCTTCTTGCTTATAAGAATATTGCGAGAGATCGGTTTTGTTTTTGGAAGCGAGCCTAAAAACTGTTGATGAGCTAATCAAACGGCTTTAAGAACTATTTTGAATGTTGTTCCTTCATTGATTATCGAATCTTTAACAAAAATTTTTCCTCGATGGTAATCTTCAATAATGCGTTTGGAAAGACTTAAGCCCAAACCCCAGCCGCGCCGTTTGGTGCTGTAGCCAGGACGAAAAATGTCTTTCCATCTTTTATGTTCGATGCCTTTTCCGTTGTCTTTGATTTCAATTTCAATATTATTTCTGTTTTTCTGAACCACGAATTGTATTCTGCCGTTTTTGTGATCGATGGCGTCCAGCGCATTCTTAATCAAGTTTTCGATTACCCACTCAAACAATTCCGGATTTATCTTGGCTCTGTTTTCTTTTTCACCTTCAACGGAAAGTTGCACATTTTTTCCTAATTGTGGTAATCGGCGCTGAAAGTAGTTGATCACCCGTTGAATTGTTTCGTACGGAATTTCTTCTTTCAGTTCCGGCTGCGAACCGATTTTCGAAAATCTTTTTGCGATCTTGTTCAGTCTAACAAGGTCGCTGTCGATTTCTTCTGAAGTATCGAGCACCTTATCCGCATCCTTATAATTCATTTTCAGCATTTCATTCCATCCCATCAAACTGGAAATCGGTGTTCCCAATTGATGAGCCGTTTCTTTCGACATTCCCACCCAAATGTTGCTCTGCTCGCTTCTCTTTATGTAACTGAAACTTGAATAGGCGATAAGTAAAAAAAGCAGCGCGAAAAGTATTTGAAGGTACGGATAGTATCTCAATCTTTGAACGATTTCGGAATCGCCGTAATAAATTTTTTGGATAATCTTTCCGTTCGGCGCCTTAACATCAATTGGCGCGTGCGATTGTGCTAGTTCATGGAGTTTCTCTTCAAGAAAATCCTTTAACCGAGTGCCTGTTAGTTTCGGATCGTGTTCGATATTTTTATAACCCGCACCTGAAACAGTAGAACTGATTTTGTTATCGGCATCGGTGAGTATTAAAGGGAAATCGATTCGCTGAATAATGTTTTGAAAAATAAAGGTGAAATCGGTATTGATGGTTTCAGTGTTTGCAACAAATGCCAAGCTCTGCGCATAAAGCTGAACAATTTCTTTTTCTCTTTGCTGAAGTCTCTGAACGAGATTCTGTGTGTAGTAGAGTGTTCCAAATGCAATAGCGGCGCCAATTATTACTAATGCAAGTTTGATATTCATTGAAGCGGGGCCGCCGGACATTTTCATAGTCTCTCCATACCGAAAAATTTCTGACAAAAGTTACAAAAGGTTAGCAACTAAATTAAATAGAAAGATAAGGTAAAAATTATTCTATAATTCAATCGTTTGACTTCGACTTGGTCCCACCGAAATAATGCTGATCTCAAATCCGCTCTGTTCGGAAATAAATTGCAGATAATCTTTCGCTTCGGTCGGAAGTTGATCATAATCTGTCAGATTTGATAGATCGGCATTCCAGCCGTTTAAAGTTTCATATACCGGCTCTGCCTGCATGATCTGATTGACCGACGTAGGATATGACTTGAGTTTTTTGCCGTTAATTTCGTAGCCGACACAAACTTTAATTTTTTCGAAATGACTCAACACATCAAGCTTGGTAATTGCGACTCTTTCAATGCCGTTTATCATGCGTGAATAGTTAACAAGAAAAGCATCGTACCATCCGCATCGTCTCGGGCGACCTGTTGTAGCTCCGAATTCTGCACCGACACTTCGTAATTGTTCACCATCTGTATTCGTTAGTTCGGTTGGGAAGGGTCCCAAGCCGACTCTTGTTGTGTAAGCTTTTACAATTCCGTAAACGGCAGTGATCTTTGTTGGAGGAATTCCGGAACCGGTGCTTGCACCGCCTGAAGTTGGATTGGAAGAAGTAACATAAGGATATGTACCGTGATCAACATCCAATAGCGCTCCCTGAGCCCCTTCAAGAAGAATTGATTTGCCGTCTTCCAATGCACTGTTGAGAAATAACGGGACATCGGTTATGTATTGATCTATCGCGTCATCAAATTCAATGTACTCTTTTATGATTTCTTCCACGGCAAGTTCTTTCTGGTTGTAAACTTTTTTCAGCAAATTATTTTTTTCTTCTATGTTGGCTCTAATTTTTTCTTCGAGAACTTTTTTATCGAGAAGATCGACAATCCGAATACCTTTCCTTGCATATTTATCGATATAGCACGGACCAATACCGCGGCCTGTTGTACCGATTTTTGACGTCCCGCTCTCGCTGATTGAATCGAGTAATTTGTGGTACGGCATTATAAGATGAGCATTCTGGCTGATGAAAAGTCTTCCTTTAATACTTATGCCTGCGTCTTCCAACTGTTTAATCTCGGCGAGGAGCGCGCCGGGATCAATTACAACACCGTTGCCAATAACGCAAAGAACGTTTTCCCGAAGAATTCCTGATGGAATGAGATGGAGTATAAATTGTTTCTCGCCGATTTTTACCGTGTGTCCGGCATTTGCGCCGCCTTGATAACGAACAACAATATTATATCGCTCGCTCAGAATATCTACAATCTTTCCTTTGCCTTCGTCACCCCACTGACTGCCCACAACAACGGTTACACTCATTTATTCCTCAGTTAAAATTTTGGTAGGAAAATAAAACTCCGGAGCCGTAAAGCGCCGGAGCTTACTTAAAAAAAGAATGAAAATTCTATTTAAAACTCTTTAGCGCTTCTTCTACTGAAGTGTAGTGTTCAAAAATCGTGATCAATTTAGTTATAATTAAAAGGCTTTCAATTTTTTCGGTAGCATTAGCGAGTTTCATATATCCGCCGCCGTTTTTCATAGTTGTGTAACCGCTTATTAACATACCTAAACCGGAGCTATTCATAAATTTCGTTTCAGCAAGATCAATAACAACATTTTTTTTGTTCTCATCAATCAACTTGTGAAGTGTATCGCTGAATTCCTGAGCTTCAGGTCCACCCATCACATTACCTTTTAATTCAATGACCACGGCACCGTAATGTTCTTCAGTTCTAAGCTTCATGTTTTCTCCTGGATTTAATTTATTGTTAAGATAATTTTCAACCGTCTTTAATGCAATCACATATCAAAATAAGAGAACGCAGATTGGATATAATAATTTACAAATCTTTATATTGGCAGCTAAATTATCGAATCCTCGAGTAAAAAGAAAGTTCTTTTAGATACTTAATGGGCACCAAATTAATTTATGAGACTTTAATTTTGTTAGGAACAATAAGAATTCAGTCTCGTCTAAACTTATGAATTTATTAAAAGACCAAGAGCAATTTGACTTAAGCGATTCTACCGAAGACAAAGATCAAGATTTTGCATTGATACGCGCGTTCATTAAAGGCGACGAATCGACGTTTAAGACTCTGGTAGTTAGACATAAGGAAAAAGTGCGGAACCTGGTATTTATAACTTTGGGCGATGCTGAGTTTGTAGATGACATTTCTCAAGATGTTTTTATCAGCATCTATCATAAGCTCAACGATTTCCGCTTCGAGTCGAAGTTTACTACCTGGTTATACCGGATTACCGTTAACAAGTGCAGAGATTACTTAAGAAAGAAAAGAGTGCGCAGCATATTCGTCCCGATCAAAGATTCCGATACCGAATACGGAACCGGACCTTTTTCAGAAAATGTTGACGTGCCGCAACTAGTAAGATCTGCAATTGATAAGTTGCCTGAGAAGTTGAAGGTACCACTGGTAATGCGGGATATAGACGGACTGAGCTACAAAGAAATTGCGGATCAGCTTGGAACCGAAGTCGGTACTATAAAATCCAGAATTTTCAGAGCGCGCGAAAGTCTGAAAGTAATCTTAGAACCTTATCAAAAGGAATTACGAGCTTAAAGCATGGACGAACAAAAAAATAATTCTTCGTCAACTTTCAGTCTTGTAAAAAAATATCTTCCTTACGTTTTTCTTGGGTTGCTGACCTTAGCGCTGATGTTTTTTTTCAAGCACAACAAAGAGGAAATTGGAAAAATTCTGGAGGCAGGCAAGAATAATCTGTTGTCCCTCTACACCGATAATCTAAAACCGTTATTGGTTAGTACTCCGATTACCGAAGAAGACGTTTTTAATTTCGCTTTGTACCAAAGCCTGCCGTTAGACAAGAACAAAAATAAAATATTGGTTATTAATTCCGATGAACCCAACAATCAAGTCTATGAGATTCGAACCGCATCATTCAATTCTTCTACAAAGAACTACGAAACATTTGTAAAGTATTTGGGACTCACCAAAGAACAAAAGGAAGCCGCCGATTCGATTTTGAACTCATACAAAAAAGAAATTTACTCATCCGTTTTTGTAAGCGACAAAAATACCTTTGCGGTTAATCCGAAGATAAGCGGGTTACAGCAAGCAGTTCTTGCCGATCTTGTTTCGTTCGCCCAAAAAATTAATCCGAAAAAGGCTGAAGAAATATTTCACAAGTCGTTTACACGGAACGATGATGCTAAAATGGCGAGCTTGATTTCATCGGCAAGACAAAATTCTCAAAACGAATTTCTTTTGTTCACGCCGGATACGGTTGCCAAAACTTACGCCAACTGGGATCAACAACAATTTTATAAGCAGCTGGAAGAAGTTGAAAAGAACAAAGAAACAACTTTGCAGAAAGCCAAAGAGCTCGATTTCAAATTGGGACTTGCACCTTTGCCTGAAGAACACGGGAAACCTATTCCTCCCGATTATAAATTCACAGTTGATTCCAACATGTACAAAGTGGTTGTACCTATAGATACAAAACATTTGTCGCATGTTGTTGCTGACAGTCTAAAGATCAAATTGAATGAAGTTGCCAGTAAGCTTAAACAAATGTCGATAGAATTGAACAAGAAAAAAATGAAATACGGAACTTCGTTAAAAATACCTATTCCGCCCGCAACAAAAGGCGGTAAACCTCTTGAGGTTAAGATCGTCAATCCGTACGAAATCATTAACAAAACCTTTGAAGCATTATCTAAAGGTAATGCAGAGAGTTGGGAAAAGTACGGAATGCAAATGGATTCCTTGGGGAAAATGTTTAACAAAAAAATGAACGATTCGGTAAAAATTAAAATCCGCGAGCAGATGCGTAAGTACAAAGACGAAATGAAGAAGTCACGCCAGAAAGTAAAACCGGATACGTCGGACACCTCTCAGTACCAGCAATGAAAAGTGAATCATAATTGACAGGCTATGCAAAATAAAATTAAGTCGTTCGCACAGAGCAGGGGTTTAGAAAACGCAATATTGTTATCAATATTACTTTTCTTATTCAATCTCATTTTTCCGATTCACGATTCGTTGATACTATCAATCATAAGTGAAGTTCTTGTTTTTGGAACATTATTTTTTCTTTATAATTATGTCCATCAATTTTTAAGTTCGAAGGTTGATTCGCCGTTATCTCTTGTGCTGAATGCCGGAATTCTGGCGGCACTGCTTTTCTTTATAATATCGATTGCCAATGCGTTGATCGGGACCTCCGGCGGAAAAGGAAATCTCGGTTTTTTCAATTCGCTTTTTTCCGTTCTGCTTACTTTTGTTTTTCTCGGTGCAATCGTATATATATTTTCAACGTTCAGGGAACTGTTTTTCTTACGGCAGAAGAAAGATCCGTCAACTTACTTCAAAACGATGCTTGTTTTTTTCGCGTTTAGTTTTTTTTCTAATCTGCTTGTAAAGATTGATTCGTCGCTCGATTATCCGAGAGATGCATTCTATGTGGTGACGATTGTGCTGATCTGTTTGAATTCGATTCGTGTTGCATGGATAGCTTTTCTTACGAAGAAACAAAAGTATTATCTGCTCATCATCTCTGTTATCTTATCCGTATTGTTTGGCGTTACGTTTGGCATTTCAAGCAATTCAAGTATAACCAAGCAAATGCTTTTTGTTTTCTCGCCGGGACTGCAAACAGTTTTTGGTTTAGTGATGATCTATGGTTCGATTTATTACGGAATTATATTTTTTACCACACTCTTTCACTTGCCTACCGCCGAAGCGTTTGACCGCAAAGCCGAAGAAGTTTCTTCTATGATGGATCTTACAAACCTTATTACAAAAGTTTTTGATTTCAAGGAATTGGCTTCTACAATCACAAGAATTACAACGCGAGTCTGCAACTCCGATTCCGCGTGGCTTGTTACCAGAACGGGAAAAGGCATCGATCTTAATGCCGTAAATAATATCGGTTACGTTATTGCCGACAAGATTTCCAACCAGTTGTTGGATGGCGGTAAAAGTGATTATGAATCGCTTGAGGTCATTCAGCTTGACGAATTAAATTATATTGATTTCGATCAGCATAATTTTAGATCGGTTGCAATTGCGCCCCTAATGGTTCATAACAAAATAAATGGTTACCTTTTTGCGGCAAGACAGAAAGAAAACCTTTTTGATATTGATGAGAAGAGAGCGATTAAAGCATTTGCAGATTATGCTGCCGTTGCGTTGGAGAACGCAAAACTGATCGAAGAATCTATCGAGAAAGAAAGACTGGAAAAAGAACTTGATGTAGCGCGCGACGTTCAGGAAAAAATTCTTCCGCAATCTATTCCTTCTACAGACCAGCTTCAAATTTCTGCGCTGTTCGTCCCGGCATTTGAAGTGGGCGGCGATTATTACGATTTCTTCGAGCTGGCAAACAACAAACTTGGTTTTGTTGTCGCCGACGTTTCGGGCAAAAGTATTTCCGCCGCTTTCATCATGTCCGAGGTTAAGGGAATCTTTGAATCGTTGGCGAAAATTATTTTGAGTCCCAGCGAGATATTAATTAAAGTGAACGACATTCTGAAAGAAAGTCTCGACAAGAAAAGTTTTGTAACTGCCGTTTACGGAATAATAGACAGAGACACCGGAAAACTGAGTTTTGCACGTGCAGGTCATCCGTGGGGAATTCATTGCAACAGGGGAAAAATTTCCCGCGTTCAACCTTCCGGCATCGGACTCGGATTGGATTTCAGTTCCAACTTCATTAATTCAATAAAAGAAATGGAAATTCAATTGGAGAATAATGATATTTTCGTATGTTATTCTGACGGAATTCCTGAAGCCAAGAATTCAACGCAGGAAGATTTTGGTTACGAAAGATTAGAATCGCTTATCCTTAGCAATTGCGATAAAGATCTTGACGGCATATCGAAAACAGTAATGAAAGAGTTGAGTTTGTTCTCGAAAGATCATTCTCAACATGACGACATAACCTTAGTAATTTTTAAGTGGAATAAAATAAATAATTAATCAACGGAGAATTTAATGGCGGATTTCAATGTAAACTTACGGGGTGTCGGTTCCGTAAGTGTAATTGATGTGAAAGGGTATTTGGATGCCCACACCGCTCCGGATCTTGAAAATGTATTTAATAAACTGCTGGATCAAAAGCAGTTTAAGGTCGTTGTTAATTTTAACGATCTTAAATACATCAGCAGCGCCGGGCTTGGTGTGTTTATGGCATATGTTGAAACCATGAGGGAAAACCAAGGGGACATAAAGTTCTCAAACATGAAAGAAAATGTGTACAACATTTTCGATCTGCTTGGCTTCCCAATCTTGTATGAATTTTACAAAGACGAAAACGAAGCTATCCACAAATTCATTCCTTAAGGATCATTTTGAATTCAGCTAACAAAATATTCGAAAAGGAGATAGTAGTAAAAAGTACTACCGACAATCTTGCTCTCATCAGAGAGTTTACGAAATCCTCTGCCGAAGAAATCGGTTTTTCCGATGAAGTAACGGGCAAGATAGTACTTGCTGTTGACGAAGCATGTACCAACATAATTAAACACGCCTACAAATATTCTCCTCACGGGGATATATACATCAGCATTAAATTTGAAGACGCTAAATGCACAATTTCAATTACTGATGAAGGCAATCATTTCGATCCCAACAAAATTCCCGAGCCGAATTTGCGCGAGTATTACAAACAGAAACGCGTCGGCGGACTCGGAATGTTCTTGATGAAGAAGCTGATGGATGAGGTTAAATATTCCACCATCACCGGAAATAAAAATCAAGTAGTATTAGTAAAGTATCTTCCGCGATAGGCATGCATCAATTAGATAATAATGCCGCCCTTAGAAATTTCTCGGCTCTTGTAGATTTCAGCAACCTGATTAACTCAAATCTCGATTTGAATTTTACGCTCAATAATATTCTGCTTACATGTTTCGGAAAATTTCATACTACAAAAGGAATGGTTGCGCTTTTGAACGAACAAAATATTTTCGAGGTAAAAGCAAGCAAAGGAATCCCGGGACAAATTATAAGTGCATTTCCACATGTCAAGTTTGATGATTACATCGGTATAGATATTTTCCAACAATTTCTCGATGCGAATAACTTCCCGGTGTTTCAAGAGATACGATCCTCCGAAGGATTGAAAGGATTTCTAATTCTCGGTCAGCGACTAACAAACAAACCTTATGATGAAGAAGATGTTAACTTCCTAAAAACCATTCTTAACGTTGGCTCTACAGCGATTGAGAACACGCTGGTAGTTGACAAGTTGAAAAAGGTGAACCGCGAGCTTGATGCAAAAGTAAATCAGCTCAGTTCATTGTTCGATCTGAGCAAAGAGTTCAGCGGAATTTTGCAGATCGAAATGATAAGTAAGATGCTGGTTTATTCGTTGATAGGGCAGATGCTCGTTTCAAAGTACTCGATCATTTCATGCGCAAATAACATTCACACGTTTTTAGAAAACCGGTTTGATGAAAATCATCTAAGACTTGCCCTCAAGTCTTGCGATACAAATCAATTTTCAAAAACTTTCACGAGAAATGAGCTAACCGGTGATTTGAAACCATTTGCCGATGTGGGTGTTGATCTAATTGTTCCTATGCAGATAAAAGGTGAAACCAAAGGTTTGATTTTGCTGGGCAAGAGAAAAAGTGAATTAGGTTACAGCAAGTCTGACGTTGAATTTGTTTCATCGCTCGGAAGTTTGGCAATCATATCTATTGAGAATGCACGCTTGTTCAAAGAAACTTTGGAAAAGCAGCGACTCGAAAAAGATCTTGAAACTGCGCGCAACATCCAGAACAATCTTTTGCCAAAGACAATTCCAACACTTCCAAATTTTGATATCTCGGCGTTCAACAGATCGGCAAGAATGGTTGGCGGCGACTACTATGACATTGTTAAACTTGATAACAACAGGATACTTTTTGCTATTGCCGATGTTTCGGGCAAAGGAGTTCCGGCGGCATTGTTAATGGCAAACATTCAAGCGTTCTTAAAATCTATTTGTAAGATGAACCTTCCATTGGCAGAAGCGACAAATCTTCTGAACGATCTTGTTGCCGAAAACACTACGATGGGCAGCTTCATCACTTTTTTCTGGGGAATTTTAGACAACGAGAAACATGAGTTGACATATGTTAACGCCGGTCATAATCCGCCGCTGCTTGTCCGCAATTCGCAAATTACAAAATTGAAAAAAGGCGGGATGATTCTTGGTGTTATGCAGACAATTGTTCCATATATTTCAGAAACGGTTACACTGGAAGACGGCGACGCATTGGTACTGTTCACCGACGGCATTACAGAGGCGATGAATACCAAATGGGAAGAATTTTCGGATGAACGATTGGAAGAACTAGTACGTCTAAAATACCGGGAAGATTCTCAGAATCTGTTATCACATATTAAAACAGATGTTGAGAACTTTACTAAAGGCGCCGAGCAATCCGACGATATTACTAGTCTTGTAATAAAGGTAAAATAAATTTCAGCAGAGTAATTAAAGATGATGAACCAACTAAAAAAATTCTGGGTGAAAAATTACACCAAGTTTATTCTGCTTACAACTATTGTTTTCTTTCTGATCGGCTTGGTAAATTTTTTCTTCATCTTTGAGATTACCGCTCAATCCAACGACGAATGTCTTTGGGTTATAAAGAAAGCGGCTCCAGACAGCACCGCAATTGAATTCCAGTTTGTTAAAGAAAACGGAGTTACCTGGAATGCCGGTATTCGCAACGGCGATCATCTCTTGTCAATAGATGGTGTGAGAACCTACGATCTGATTACTGCATCTCGAATTCTTGATGGTGTTCGTGCGGGCGATTATGCTACTTATAAAGTTGATCATAAAGGGAAAATTTTTGAGACTAAAGTCCTCGTAAAAAAATTAATAAACTTTGCCGGATTGGCTTTCGCTTTGCTTTCGTTTCTTTGGCTGATTGTAGGTTTTGTTGTTGTAATGGCAAAGCCGGAAGGAACGACGCAAAGATTGTTTTATAGAATCAGCCTCTTTGCAATTCTTTATGCAATGCTGAGTTTACTGTATCGCGGTCAAGGCGCTCTCAATCCTTTGTTCGAAAGCAAAGCATTGCTTGTTACAGTTGATACTCTTTGGACCCTCGGCGGTTCGTTCTTTGGTTTTATGTTGATCCGATTCTTCTGCATCTTTCCGAATGAAAACAAACTGATTAAAAAGAAATGGTTCAGCCGTTTTCTGTTTATAGCGCCGTTTGTAATTTTTGCTGCCGTTGAAGCAATTAAGTTTTTCTATGCCTATCAGGATTCTACCGGAAGGAGTTATAACATTCTTGCCAATGTTATTGGAATCACTCTCGGAGTAACGTTTATAGCAGGCTTGGTTTTTCTTTTTCTCAGCTACATAAAATTGAGCAACAAGCGGGAACGGAATTCAATTTTTGTAATTCTGGTTGCGTATCTGATTGGTGTATTAGCTCTTATCTACACATCAACTTTGGCAGCTGCAATCGCCGGATTGATCTTCAATAACCCGGCATACTTTACTCCGATTATCTTGATAGCATTGCTGCCGATCGCGTTCGGATATTCCATCTTCCGTTATTCGCTTATGGACGTTAGCGAAGTTGTTAAGAACACGGTCGTTTACGGCGTAGCAACTATTATGCTCGCCGCACTTTATTTCTTGTTGATTTATGTAATCGGTCAGAGCGTCAGCTCTGCAATTGGTACCGAATATCAAGGAATAATTTTCGGGGCAGTTTTCGTTCTGTTTGCTGTTGTGTTTCAATCGACTAAAGACAAATTTCAAGATTTCTTAACGGCAAAATTTTATCCCGAACAATTCAGCTACCAGAAAGGACTTCTTGAATTTAACGGAGCGATTGCCAGCGTTGTCGGAAAACAAAACATCTTTGACGCTATCCAAAAACTTTTTGTTCAGGTTCTCCAGATTGAAACATTCGGACTCTTGCTTAAAAGCGAAAGCGGCGTGTTTGAACTCGTGCGATATCAGGGTATTTCCAATAACAGACTAAACCTTCATAACGACAAACCTGTTATTGAAAATTATTGTTTGGAATGTATGATGCTGGGGAAGAAGCAAGTTATTGAACGTCATGATTTTGAAGAAATTTTGGGAAGCTCGGCATACAAATTTTTGGCTGAAAAAATTTACACCATCATCCCGTTATTTATAAATTCGAAACTGATCGGCTTGCTGCTGATCGGATTGAAACACTCGGGTTCCCAATTTACCGGGAAAGATTTAGATCTATTGATTTCTGCTTCGCTTCAAACCGCAATCTCGATTGAAAACGCACGGCTGTATGAGTCCGAAGCCGAAAAACAAAAAATTCAGCGTGATCTGGAAAACGCCAGACATATTCAGGAAACTTTACTGCCGAAGACCGTACCGCAAATAAATAATTTGGACATTTCCGGTAAAATGATTCCGGCGATGCATGTGGGCGGAGATTATTTCGATCTGATAAAAATTTCCGATACGAAACTTTTTGTAGTTGTAGGTGACGTTTCCGGTAAGGGATTGAGCGCCTCGTTTTATATGTCGAAGCTTCAAACGATGATCCGTTTGTACTGCATCGATGGAAAATCTCCGCGGGAAATTCTTGTGGAAGTAAATAGCAGAATAAGCGAGAGCATCGAAAAGAATTGGTTTATTACAGTAACTCTAGGATTATTTGATGTAGAGGAAAAATCGTTGACGGTTTGCCGCGCCGGACATACATCAATAGTTAGAGTCAGAAACGGCAAATTGGAAACTCTTCAACCGGCGGGAATGGGCGTTGGCTTGGATAGGGGAGAAGTATTTAGTAATTCGCTTGAAGAAGCTGTTTACAAACTTCAGAATAATGATTTATACTTTTTCTATTCGGATGGCGTTACTGAACTGATGAATGAGAACGATGAATTATTCGGCGAAGAAAGATTGGGAAAATCTTTACTAATGAATGCCAGCAAAAGCTGCAATGATATAGAGGCGGGTTTAATGAAAGATCTTTCCGATTTCCGCGGCAAAACTCCGCAGTACGATGACGTGACTACATTATTGGTAAGACATATTTGAGCGCATATCTGTTAGGCGGTCGAAGTATGAAACTAAAATGAAAAGTTAATAGTCTTAATATTTCGATAAGAATGTTTTACTTGCTTTTACAAATAATTTCATAAATATCTTTTCTCCTATCCTCAAAATTTAAAACGGTACCTGTCTTCCTTTGTCGCCTTAATAATTCTAAATCAATATCATCTATTATTACCGTTTCAATGTTTGGTGTTGCTTCAGCCTGTATTGCATCTTTTGTAAATGGGATATCTGAAGGAGTGAATAGAGCAGATTGAGCGTAGTTAATGTCTATGTTCTCAACCGAGGGTAAATTACCAACGTTTCCTGCAATTGCTACGAACACATGATTCTCAATACACCGAGCTTGCGCACAATAGCGCACTCTTAAGTAAGCATATCGTTCGTCGGTTGCAAACGGAACAAAAATAATTTGAACGCCGCTTTCAGCTGCAATTCGGCCTAGTTCAGGGAATTCAATATCGTAACAAATTTGAATAGAGATTTTACCTTTATCCGTGTCGAAAATTTCTAATTTATTCCCGGGTTTTACTCCCCACCATTTTTTCTCGTTGGGAGTAATATGTAATTTATATTGTTTTCCTAAAGTTCCGTCCCGTCGGAACAGGTAAGAAATATTATAAAGGTTTTCTTTTTCAATAGTAAAGTGAGAGCCTCCGATTATATTTATATTATATCTCACAGCAAGATTTGTGAATAAATCCAGATACTGCGGTGTAAACTCAGACAATTTTCTCATAGCAATAGCAGGACGAGCAGGGGGAAGAAATGAAAGAAGCTGTGTAGTAAAAATTTCAGGGAATAGAATAAAATCGCAGTGATAATCTGAAGCAACGTCAACAAAATATTCACACTGTTTTGCAAACTCTTCAAAATCTTTGATGATTCTCATCATGTATTGAACAGCACAAATTCTTACTGGTAAAGTTGGGATAAATTTACGGGAAGTATCTGGCATATAATCGAGATTCGTCCATTCAAGAAATGTAGCATATCCTTTAGATTCAACATCACTTTTTAAGTAGTCGGGAATTAATCGTTTTAGAATAAATCCATTTGAAATTTGCGCTGTTAATACCGGATCAACAAGAATCTTATTAACCACTTTGTCAACATATTCTCGGGCTGTCATTTGGTCTGAATATTTATGGTAACCGGGAATTCTTCCTCCCAGAATTATTCGCATCAAATTGTACTTCTTCGCAATTTCTTTTCTTGCGTTATATAGTCTTCTTGTTAACTTAAATCCTCGAAATTCCGGATCAACCATTATTTCAATTCCGTAAAGAGTATTCCCATTATACGTATGATTTCGAATGAAACCTTCATCCGCAATTTCCCGCCAACTATGCCATTCTGCGTAGAGAGGAAAGTCTAAAATTAAACTGCTCGAAGACGCTACAATTTTGTCTTGGAATTGTAAACATATTTGCCCCTCGGGGAAAATGGATATTTGACTTATGAATTGTTCTTTGGACTACGGCTTCATTTGAGGGAAACATTTCAATTGCAGAGAAACAACCGATTCAAAATCGGATTCAGTCAATTGCCGAAGTATAATATTCTTTTCAAATTCTTTGAGATCAATTTTTTCCATACTGAATGCTCCTGAATTTTGGGAGTGTTATACCTCCGAGTTGCTTTCGATATTTTTTTGGCAAAATATGTGAATGAAACAATATTGGTATTTAGAATTTAGTAACGATTTGATTTTTAATTGAATAGGTCTCTTCTTATTTTCAATATAGGTAAACATAAATTAAAAAGCATGATTCTTCATTTTTGCTAAAGCTTAAATAACTAACCAATAGGATTCTTAAATGAGTATTCCATTATTAAGTCTTTTGCCATTTGTATTGATACTCTTGGCGATTGCGATATTACCGTTATATTGGAATCATCGCTGGGAACAAAATAAAAATAAATTAATTATCGCGAGTATATTAAGTCTTCCAATTATTCTCTTTCTGGTTATGAATGGATTAGGACACAGACTTTTGGAAACTTTATTCTTTGATTATATCCCATTTATAGTCCTACTTGCAGCCTTATTTATAATAACTGGAGGAATTCATTTATCGGGAGACATTGAAGCAAAACCTCTGATCAATCTAACCTTTTTGAGTATTGGAGCTATTCTGGCATCAATCATGGGAACTACAGGAGCGGCAATGCTCTTGATAAGACCGATTATACAAACGAATAAAGAGCGAGAATTCAAGGTCCATACGATTCTATTTTTCATAGCAGTTGTAGCAAACTGCGGTGGTTTGCTAACTCCCATTGGCGATCCTCCTCTTTTCATGTTATATCTTCGCGGAGTCCCATTTACATGGTTCCTAAAATTATTACCGGAATGGTTGTTTGCTAATGGATTACTGTTATTAATTTATTTTATCGTGGATTCATATTACTATAAAAAAGAGAAAAGAATTAATATCATCTCGGACAAAATTATGGTTCGTTCAATAAAGGTTAATGGAGGAATAAATTTTGTATGGTTAGCCGGAGTGATTCTATCAATTGCTTTTTTAAATCAACAATATATAGACATCATTCACATGAATGAGTATTATAAATTTATTAGAGAAGTTGTAATTATTTTTATGGCAGTGTTTTCTTTGATATTAACTCCAAGGCGATTAAGAAAATTAAATAATTTTTCGTGGGCTCCTATAGAAGAAGTAGCATATCTATTCTTTGGAATATTCATAACTATGATTCCGTGCCTTCTTTATCTGGAGTCAAACGCGAAATCATTGGGTGTTAATTCTGCATTTCATTTTTTTTATGCTACTGGTGCTTTAAGCGGAATTCTTGATAACACCCCTACCGCAGTTACATTTTATTCACTTGCTCACGGGTTAGGAATACACTCTTCCGAAATTGTAGCTGGAATACCAGGCGACTTACTGAAAGCAATTTCTTTGGGTGCTGTATTCTTTGGTAGTATAACTTACATAGGTAATGCCCCAAATTTTATGGTTAAGGCAATAGCAGAAGATAATAACATTACGATGCCGGATTTTATTAGTTACATCTTGAAATTTTCTTTAGTAGTACTTTTGCCTATTTTTATCCTTGTGCAGTTAATTTTTATAAAATAAATCTACGAAAGCATAATGTTTTCTGAATAAGAAACAAAAAAGCCCCGTTGAAGCGGGGCTTTTTTGTGACCAAACTTAAAATTAGAATTGAATTTTTTTGCCGGTTCTTTGTGCATATTCCAAAACAAAAGCGCTTGCAATGAAAATCGAAGAATAAGTACCGGTAATCATACCAATAAACAACGCGAATGCAAAACCTCTAAGCACTTCACCGCCGAATATCAACAACACAATAACCGTGATTAATACTGTGAATACTGTAATTATGGTTCTGCTCATGGTTTTATTGATAGCATGATTCATGTTTTCTTCGACCGAGAGCGATTTATGAATTTTCATTTGCTCGCGCACTCTATCAAAAACAATTACGGTGTCGTTGATGGAGTAACCAACCAGCGTTAAGAACGCGGCAACTACACTTACCGAAATTTCCAAATTGAATCCGGGAATTACACCGTAGAGCACAACAAAAACACCGAGCGTGAGTAGCACATCATGAAAAAGAGCAATTACGGCACCGACCGCGAATGCAAATTTAAATCTGAATCCAAGGTAAATTAAAATGACAAGGAGCGAAAGCATAACAGAAAACACTGCATCCCGTTTCAATTCTTTGCCTACTTTGGGACCGACTTTGTCTTCCTTAAGAACGGAGAATTTGTTATCGGCAAATTTCTGCGAGAAGTTTTCTTTTATCCAGTCGCCGATACCAACACGAACAAGGATGGATTTGTTTGCGGCTTCTTCGGAAGCTTTTGTCGATTGAAATCCCGCATCGAATAATTTGTTGTTGATAACCTCTGCGGTTTGCGGATCGGGAAAAGTATATGTTACCGAATTTACAGTCGTATCGCTGGTAGTGAATTGAATTCCGGGATAAGTATTTCTGATAATGCTCTCGATTCTTTCTTTTACTTTAGGAAAAATATTACTTGGAATTTCCTGAATCTCTGTGCGCAGCAAAATTCCGTTTGAACCGCCGAAAGTTTTAACCTCAACGTTTCCTAAACCGATTTTGTCAACTTCGTTTCTAATGTATCCTACATCAACCGGTTTATCAAATTGTAGCGCAATTTCGGTACCGCCTTTGAAGTCGATTCCAAACTCAACACCTTTAATTACTATGCTGAGTATACCAGCAAGAAGAATAATTGCCGACACGAAATAAAATGTCGTGCGTTTGCTCATGAAGTCAATATTTAAATTCTCGAAAAGTCGCATCTATTAATTATCTCCTAAAATTTTAACCGACATTAATTTTGTAACCTTTGTTCAGCATAAAATCAAAAATCACTTTAACAACAACCAGCTGACTGAATAAACTTGTAACCAATCCGATCATAAGCGTAAGTGCAAATCCTTGTACCGGTCCGCTTCCAAACTGATAAAGTATAACGCCGGTAAAAAATGTTGTGATGTTCGAGTCGAAAATCGGTGCAAACGAAAGTTTGAAACCGCTGTCAACCGCTGCCTTCACGGTTTTACCGGTTGCCAACTCTTCTCTAATTCGTTCGTATATAATTACGTTTGCGTCAACCGCCATACCCATTGTAAGAACTATACCTGCAATACCGGGCAGCGTTAAAGTTGCGTTAAATCCGGCAAGTACGCCAAGCAATAACAGTACGGTAACGAAAAGTGCAAAGTCTGCAAATGTTCCGGCTTTGCGGTAATAGAACGCCATAAAAATTGCAACCATGATGTAACCGATCACTGTAGAGCTCAGACCTTTATTTATTGAGTCCTGACCGAGTGATGGTCCGACTGTTCTCTGTTCGATGATGTCAATTGGTGCTGGCAAAGCGCCGGCTTTTAAAACAATCTCTAAAAGTTTTGCTTCATCTAAGTTTTGCATACCGGAGATTTGCGAACTTCCGGTTGGAATTTTAGATTGAATTACAGGCGCAGAATATACACCGCCGTCCAGAACAATAGCGCATCTCTTGCCGATATTAGAACCGGTAATTCGTGCCCACTCCCTGGCGCCTTCGGCGTTCATTTGCATCGAAACAACCGGTGCCGATGTTGAAGGATCGATATTAGCCTGTGCGTCGGTAATTACTCCTCCGGTTAATTCCGGATCTTTATTAACCATATACATTCTGTAGTAGTTTAATCCATCGCTGCTTTTTTCCGGTTTTGCTTCGTATATGAATTCGACATTATCCGGCATAATTTTTTTTACTTCCGGATTTTGCAGCATAGCGTTTATTTTTTCACGGTCGTTTTCTTTTACGAATGCATCTGCAATTCTTCCCTGAGGATCAAGCAAGTGAGCATAGTAAAAGAAGGGATGTTCTTTTTCGAATTGTTCGTCTGTTAGTTTTTTTTGATTTGTTGTGTCCTTCTTTGAAGCGGTTTCATCTTTTTTACCTGTCAAAGAGTCGGCTGCTGATTTTCCGGCGAGTGCTTCATCAATCTTTTTCATAATTGAAATTGTGAAATCGGGATCCTTAACCAGTTTGAATTCAAGAAGAGCTCTGCCTTGAAGCAGTCTTTTTGCTTCTTCCTCTCTGGCAATACCCGGCAACTCGATAACTATTCTTCTCGAACCCTGTTTCTGAATGCTCGGTTCGGAAACACCGTATTGGTCAACTCTGTTTCTAATGATTTCTATTGCGCGTGATACAGCATCAGATTCCTGCTGAACCAAACGTTTTTCAATTGTGTTGTCGTCTTCACGAATCGATCCGAAATATCTGCTAAGACGAATATTTTTTTCCTTCATTATTCTGGCAAAGATGGAAACAACATTCTCTTCGGATGATTTTGATTCTTTTTCGGCTTCCTTCAAAATTTGATTGAACTGATCATCCGGTTCCTTTGCTAATTTTTCAAGAAGTTTTGCCGTATTAACTTCCATCATCAGATACATACCGCCTTGAAGATCGAGACCAAGCTTTACTCTTTTCTCTCTTGCGGTTTTGTATTTAGGATTGCTTGCCAAAATGCTGTCCTTCTTTGCAGAAACAATATCTTTCAGTTCTGCCATCGCAATATTGGGATGACTTTTTCTGTAAGCTTCTTGAAACGACTGAAGCTGTGCCGATACTGTCTTATTGTTCTGGTAATCTTGATATGTCGGATAGAGGAGATATAAAGAGAGACCAATCGCAGCTATTATCAGAATAATTCTGAATCTTAATTCTTTCATTATAATCAGCTATTTAGTTAATGAATTCAGTGAAATTTTTAAGGCATCAAATATAGACGCTACCCCCTAAAAAGTCAATTTTGAGCGCTATTTGACGGCATAGTCGGAACATAAAAAAAGCCCCGACGAATCGGGGCTACACATTAATTTTTCACCACCTATTCTCTTACTACCCAAGTTTTAACAGTTGCGGAAACACTTGGATGAAGTTTTACGGCAACACTGTAAATTCCAAGAGACTTAATCTGTTCCGTGATATCAATTTTTCTCTTATCAACATCAAATCCTTTTTCCTTTAATGCATCGGCTATCATTTGGTGTGTTACAGAACCGAAAATTTTGTCTTCCTCACCGACTTTTACCGGGATAGTGATAGATACTTTTTCCAATTCGGTAGCGTACTGCTGAGCAGCTTCCAAATCCTTTGCTTCTTTTTTCAGAATCTGTTTTTTCTCTTCTTCTAATGATAAGATATTACCCTTGGTAGCTTGATATGCAATTTGACGGGGGATGAGATAGTTTCTTGCATATCCGTCTTTTACGGAAACTATGTCACCAACTTTACCGAGCTGGTCAAAATTCTTTCTTAATATAACTTTCATCGCACTACTCCTAATTACTTAACAGCTTCTGATACAAATGGCAGAATTGCCAAATGACGAGCTCGTTTGATTGCTTGGACTAATTCTCTATGTTGTTTAGCTGTAAGTCCAGTTATTCTTCTCGGAATAATCTTACCTTGATCGGTAAGAAATCTTTGAAGTTGTTTTTGGTCTTTGTAATCGATGTAGCCATCAATTACTCTTTTAACCTTTTTGGTTTGGGTTCTTGTTTTATTCTCTCTCACTTTTTATCCTTCATTAAGTCAGACTCTTCGTCAGTTAAGAATTTATCGAATGAGTTATCTTCATAGTCGGCTTCGTCGGTTTCTGCAACAACATCTTCGCCGTTGCCCTGAGTTTTGTTGAATTTATTTAAGAACTGAATTCTCTTGGCTTTGATTTCAACGATAGTTCTGTTCTTACCATCTTCGGTCTTAAATGTTCTGCTCTGAAGTTCACCATCGACAAGTACTGCACTACCTTTTTTAAGGCGGTCTTTGCAGCTATCCGCCAATTTATTCCACGCAACTACACCTACGTAGCAGACATCTTCCTGCCATTGATTGCTGCTGTCTTTATATCTTCTGTTTGCGGCAACATGAAAATTAACAACAGGTGTGCTGTTAGAAGTTTGTCTGAACACAGGGTCCTTTGTCAAATTGCCTGCAACTATAACGCTATTAAGTTCTGGCATCTTAAGTTCGGCCATCGTAACCTCCACTAATTCTAATTAGTTAACTTGAGTCTCAGTTGATTTAGATTGCGCCTCTTCGGCAACGGCTTCAGCCGCGGCTTTTTCTTTTTGTTTGGATATAGCATCCAAAGCAAATTTATCAAGCACGATTGACAAATAACGGACAATATTTTCATCCAATCTGTAATTGCGTTCGAGTACTGCAACTAAATCTGGAGATGCATTAAATCTAAAAATGGCATAGTAACCGCTCTTGGCTTTTTTGATGGGGTAAGCTAAGCGCTTTCTGCCCCACTTGTCCAAGTCCACAATCTCTCCACCGTGTGTAGTTATGGTTTCTTGAATGCGTGCGATTGTTGCGTCGATTTGTTCATCTTCGAGTGCTGCATTGACGATTACAACACTTTCGTAGGTACGTTTGAGCATGTTATATTTTCACCTCCCTATGGGCTTATGGCTTTTCCAGACTTTACCGGAAAAGCAGGGTTTATAAAATTAGGCTGCAAAAAATATCATTTTCTGATCTACTACGCAAGGAACAAAATGCAGCGTTCTATTCCTTTATCTATGTGCTCGATTCATCTGAATCGGAGGAATCCGGCTTCGTTTTGTTGATCAAAGTCGAAAATCTGCTGAAATAATCGAGCATCGACTTGTACCCGCCGGTTATGAATTTTTCTATCAGTTCAACTGAAAAGTCGAGGCTTTTTGTAACATCGGCAAATTCATCTTGATTAAACTTACTAAGAACATAATTTGCCATTTCGCCTTTCTCAAAATCGCTTCCAATACCAAATCGTAGTCGTGGAAAAGCGTCGTTTTGCAAATGGTAGATAATCGATTTAATTCCATTATGCCCGCCGTCGCTTCCGGATCGTCTTAACCTCACCTGACCTAACGGAATATTTACGTCGTCAACGACAACTAACATGTCTTCTGCAACAACGGGATGTTCGTTCATAAAATCGAGAATGGCTAGACCGCTAAGATTCATGTACGTGGTGGGTTTAACCAAAAAAAAATCGGAAGAGTCTAACGACCCTTCCGAATAATCAAAGTCAAACTTTGAAGCAAGAAAAGTTAAATTGTTTTTTCCAGCAAAACGGTCAAGTATCAAAAATCCAGCATTGTGACGTGTCAATTCATATTTTGTACCGGGATTACCCAGTCCAACAATAACACGCAATCTTAAGCCTACTCTTCTTCTTCGATTTGTTTACCCTTGCTGATTACTTCAGGTTCAGCCGGTTCTTCCGTTATTTCAGCAGCTACAGCAGTCGGTTCAACAACAGCACGCGGAATAACTACGGAAACAATAATTACATCGTCATGATGAAGAATTCTTGCTTTCTCAATTTTCAAATCTTTAACGTGAACAGAATCGCCAACTCCCAAATCCGATACGTTAATAACAACATGTTCTGGTATATCGGCAGGCAGACATGCGATTTGAATTTTGTGCAGCGAGTGCTGGACTACTCCGCCTTCTTTAACGCCTTTTGCTTGTCCTTCAATCATTACCGGAACTTCAATTTCAATTTCTTGATCGGCGGAAATTCCCAAAAGATCAAAATGAATAACACGATCCGTTACGGGATCGAACTGAACATTCTTAAGAATAGATTTTAACTCTTCGTTCTCATCTATTTTTAAATTGACAATGTGGGTTTCCGATGTAAATACAAGCGGCTTCAGCGCGCCTTCGGAAATATAGATTGAAATCGGTTCTACGTTTTTAGTGTAATAAATGCCGGGTACATTTCCTTCGCGTCGTAATTTATTGACTACACCTTTGGTAGAAAGAGTTCTCTTTTTTGCTTGAACACTTATCTCTGACATTGCTTATTTATCTCCAAATAAATTTTATTCTAACTTTTATCTATCTCGAAAAGGGAACTGATAGATTCATTTCTGTACGATCTTACAATTGCTTCCGCCAGTAAACCGGAAGCAGAGCGAACAACAATTTTATCACCGTGACCTTCTTTGAGCGGAATACTGTCCGTCACGTAGAGTTTGCTGATTTCCGAATTCTGAATTCTTTCAAGTGCATTACCGGAAAGCAGGGGATGAGTTATTGCACCATAAATTTGTCTTGCGCCTCTTTCCCTTAACGCTTTAACTGCATTCACTATTGTACCGCCAGTATCAATCAAGTCATCAACAAGAAGCACATCTTTTCCTTCCACATCGCA
>JAMCSN010000067.1 GCA_023381535.1 Bacteroidota bacterium | reverse complement strand
ATTTATTATTCCTCCTGAAGGAAATTTCTCTATCACCGCCTAACCATACATTATTTTTATTTGTAACATGAAGGCAAAAGATTTCATTTGAAAATGGATTGTAAATTTTTTCCCAGATACTGCCATCAAAAAAAAGAAGCTCAGACGAATTCATCGGGTAGATTCTTTTTGTTAAGTAAATATGATTTTCATATTTAGCGAACACACCACGAATACTGTTTAACGCAGATTTTTCTTGAACCAAATTCCAAGCTTTTCCATTGAATTCCATTACATATGTTCCGACGGCAATACCTTTGTTGCGGGAAAACATTTTGATATAAGTTATATCGCGCTTAGACGAGGAAGGAAAAACATTAAAATAAATTTTCTTAATCTCCTGAGAATCTTTTATAGGTTGGGCAAAGTTTAGCGTATGAGCGTTACAGAAAAGAAAAATTGCTGTGTAGAAAATTATTTTATACTTCCATCTCAAAGCCGTCTCTCGCTAAGGAAACACGCTATTGGACAATATTGCCAGATTTTCAGTATCAATCTTTTTTACAAAGTCTTTATCAATCAACCACTCAGAAAAAATGTTCACACAAATCAAAACCTCTCTCCCTATAACCAGTTGATTTATTCGTCTTCTAATGGGACGGTGATTGTAAAATATAATAAAAACTTTGTAAAAGCATCGGAAATAATTAGGATTAAGAGAACCGCCTTACTTTCCTCTTCTGCCTCAACGGTACAGATGATTTTGGGGTGGCAAAAAAAAGATAAATTTGTAGGAACAAAAAAGAAGTGAGGTCAATGAACAATTTTCAAGAATTAGCCGAATTACTATTACCAGAAGGAATACTGGAATATTTTGAGTACGCCGGTTTGAGTTTAACATTCTAGCCGGATGTTGGTTACTATATACTGGATACTAGATATTCGATTCATCCAGTATCTATAATCCAGCATCAAGTTTTGCTTATTTCACCAACATCATCTTCTTAACAATTCTCTCCCCGCCGGTTTCGAGCGCGTAAAAATAAGTCCCGCTCGATAAATTTGAGCCGTCAAAATCAACCGTGTAACTCCCAGCCGATTGATACGAGTTCACCAGCGTTGCAACTTTTCTTCCCAGCATGTCATAAATTTTCAACTGCACGTTATCTGAGCGCGGCAGCGCATAACTAATTTTTGTTGTGGGATTGAACGGGTTCGGATAATTCTGATTCAAAACGTAATCAGTTGGAATTAATGAATTATCTCCAACACCGGTTGTAGTTTGTTTCAAAATATCGAGAGCCGTAAAATTATTGAAGAGAACATCGCTCACTTGAGAATCGCTCATGCCAAAATGATTCTGCAACATCGTTGCGTAAACTTGCCGGAAGTCGAATTTGAATTTTATATCGCCATTAGTATCAAGATCAGTCAAACTCGCGTTAGGCCCAAACACACCGCCTTTAACATTGGTGCCCATCACGAATACCGGTAACGCCGCTCCGTGATCGGTTCCCTTGCTTCCATTTTCTTTAACTCGTCTTCCGAACTCAGAAAAAGTCATCAGCACAACTTTGTCGGACATACCGTGAGCATCTAAATCTTTTTGAAATGCCGAGACTGCATCTGCAAATTGAACGAGCAATTTTGTTTGTCGGTTTACTTGATCAGCATGCGTATCGAAACCATCAAGCGTGACAAGATAAACTGGTGTTTGCAAACCGCCGTAAATCAAATTGGAGACAATTTTCAACTGCGCGGCAAGATTATTATTGCTCGGATAATCAGCGGTGTGCGTTCCTTTATCGGAAATACTTTTTATCACCGTTGAATATTCAATTGATAAAGCAGCAACTTGTTTTAAGAATTTCAGTTCGTCGCCGGCTAAAGTACTCGGAGGAGGATCATTGTCAGCAGCGCTGCCGTTCACCAGTTGGTAAAATGTATTCGGATCTTGGAAAGCAATTCCCAATCCGCCGTACTGACTTTCAAATAGATTTGATTCAACCGATCCGAGTTGAATTGCCATCGGATGTTCCGGCGGCGTGTTCGGGTAATCGGGATACGCTTTCACCAAGTATCTGCCGATCCATCCATCGTACACAACTGTATTTGCGTCCGATGCGGAAAGCCAAATATCGGTGGAACGGAAATGCGATCTATTTTGATTCGGGTAACCGATATTCTGAAGAACTGTAATTTTACCTTCATCGTAAACCGGTTTCAATGATTGAAGTGAGGGATTTAATCCCGTCGCGTTATTCAACAAAACAATTTGATTTTCCGGAACTGCAATGGTCGGACGGTTCGACTGATAAAGTGAATACTGATCGACTGGAATAACTGTGTTGATTCCATCGTTTCCCCCTTTGAACTGAACGATAACCAAAATATTTCCATTCGTGTTTTGAATATTCATGAACGGTTTTGCGAATGCTTTAACCGGAATTCCGGCGACGGAAAATGTTGCAATGCCTGCGCCGGTAATCATTCCAAAATTTTTTATGAAATCTCTTCTATTCATATTCGGCTTTCGGAAAATTTATGATAGCTGATATTCAGGCAGCCGCATCAACGCCTTGAAAAATTTACTGAGCCGCGATGCAGCTTGCGGATCGTAAGTCGACCAATCATACACGGCAGCGCCGTCAAGCATGATTTGCAGAAGCTCATCTTTTCTGGTTTGACTCAAAGGAAACTGAATCAATTGCGCGGTAACATCATTTACAAAATCAACAGCGTTTTCAGAACTCGAGTAAGTTCTTGCATAAGTTACCACATCAACTTTCAAAGTTGTTGTGCCTATCTTTCTTCCGTTTATAATTGAATCGGTAATTGTATTGCGCTGCGGATAAGTTGTTGTGCTGATCCAGTTGCGCTGCCCTTGCCAGCCGCGAACGTCCGGCGGATTCAAAATGTCTTGCGACAACAATGAAGATGCTGATCTAATATAACCGAGAATATCGTTATCGGTGTTTATCGAGAACTGCTTAAGCGCCGTCAACAGAAAATGCAGAGGTGATTTTATTTTCGCTCCGCGAATATCCGGTGAATGAAAAAACTGCGATTTCAAAAGTGTTGAAAGGACTGGTTTCAATTCGTAGTTGTTAGTCATGAATATATCGGCAAGTTGAGAAATATAAACTTCGCCGTTCGCATCCGGTTGATAATAAACAAACTCTTTATAAAGCTTGCGGCAAATAAATTGCTCGGCTACCGGATTCGACGAAGCATCTACATGAGCAAAAATAATGTTCACTATGTCTTCGTAACCGAAATCTCCCGTTTGTCCTAAAAATGTTTTAGAAACATCCGCGAAAAAATTTTTATTGAAATAAGAAGTAAGCGTGCTGTTGTTAATTCTCCAGCCGGTCAAAGCCTTCGCGCTGTTATGAATGTCATCTTCGGTGTAGTTGCCGATTCCAAGTGTGAACAGCTCCATTAATTCGCGGGCATAGTTTTCATTCGGCGTGTTTTTCGTATTCTGCGCGCCGTTAAGATAGAGCAACATTGCCGGGTCAATCGTTACCTTTTTTGTGAGATCAAGAAAATTTCCTAGCGCGTAATCACGGAATAATTTGTTTTGCAGATACATGAATTGCGGAATTCTAACTGTGTTAGCTTCCGACACAAAATGATTATGTAGAAAGAGTACCAATCTTTCCTGAAAAGAATAACCTTGATTCATCATCAAGTTAAGCCACCAATAAATAAGTGATGTGAAATATCTGGAGAAGTTGGTGTTGTTGTTTGGATCAGTCGGGTCATAAGGTAAAGTCACCCATTCTGAATTCGTATCAATGGTTGTTGGTGTTGCGGGCTGCGGCTGATTTGCTAAAAGATAGTTATCAACAAAGTCATCCAAAGTTTTCGAAAGAGCGAAATCAACATCACTTTTTGTGAAACCAAAAAGTGTTCTGGAGAGAATGTGTCGTGCGGCATCCGCATCCCAAGTGGTTATTTTTTGAAGAAGCCGTGATGATTCCATTATTATTCCACACGTTGTCCAATTATTTAACAATGGATTCTGTTTGTAAGTTTAATTAGACAAATTAAATTCTGTTAATGTGACTTAAGCTAAAAGAAGAAGCACCAATTTTGAAACACGTGCATGCTGCTAAATATATTCGCGCAGTTCCTGTAGAAGCCTTTCGTTTTCAATCGGCTTACGCAAGAATTTTGAAGCCCCCGCAGCAATGGCAATTTCTTCATCTTTTTTGAAAGCGTTTGCGGTAACAACAACTATTGGGTAGTCTTTGTACTTATCGGAAGTACGAAGTTCTTTGATCAGCTGAATTCCGTCTATCTCGCCTTTGAGCGACAGGTCGATCAAGAAAACATCAAATTCCTTTTTCTTCAAAAGGTTCAAAAATTCGTCGCCTAATTTGCAAGAGGTTACGTTGAAAAGTTTACTGATAATTATCGTAAATATTCTGAGTGTAAGTTCGTCGTCGTCAATCATCAGCAGTCTTGGTTTACCCGCCATTGTTCACCTCGCTGAATTTTAGTTCACTTGAACATTTAACTTACTTAATCTACGAAAAGTTATAATAAAAGTAGTTCCAAAACCTTTTTTCGATTCGACCGAAATGGTTGAGTTGTTCAAATCGCAGTATCTCTTTACAAGAGCGAGCCCCAAACCGTTGCCTTCGAACCGCCGGGAGTAGCCTTGCTCTTCTTGAGTAAACGGAACAAAAAGTTTCGGAATGTATTCTTCGGAAATTCCTATGCCGGAATCTTTAACGGTTACAACAATGTTTCGTTGTTTGTCTCTATCAATGGTAATTTCTATCTGCCCGAAGTTAGTATACTTAATTGCGTTGTCTATCAAGTTTACGAAAATTTGCGTGACGCTGTATTGATCTCCATACACTTTTGCAGTTTTCAGTTTTGATTGAATGATCAGATCCAGTCCTTTTCTTCTGGCAGTAAACTCGTACTCTCTTCGTATTACATTGAACACCTCTTCGACCAAATCAAAATTTTTCCAAGTGGGCTCGTACGTTCCCAGTTGCATTTCGGACATATTCAAAATTAAATCTATGGTTCTTATCACGCGCTTGATCGAAGTATCGATAGCAAAAAAACTTTCCTCCAATACAGGTGTAAGTTTACTTTTCATTTCGTCTTTAATAAAATTTGTAAAACTCAATGTAACATTCAGAGGTGATCTAATTTCGTGAGACATTTGAGCGAGAAACTCACTTTTCAATTGGGTCGATCTTTCGGCTTCATCGCGTGATAAGAACCATAG
>JAMCSN010000055.1 GCA_023381535.1 Bacteroidota bacterium | reverse complement strand
TAAATTTTGGAAGTACAATTTTTTGTTTCTTACATCGTTCTATCGTTTTGTTTAGATAGTCTTCATTCTCAATATCCCATGACCAGTTATGCATAAAATTTCCTCTTGTTGTAGGGAACGGTCTGTGACCGTTCCGTTTGTTAATTTCTTAATGTCAAAAAACTTTCGGATGGGTCACTCGCCTCGCTCAACAAGGCGGAGCGGGCAGACCCATCCCTACACATCCATTTATAATTCTAAGTTATCCGGCAATTCCTTTTCAATTTCCCACCTCAGCGGGTTCTGTTCGATGTATCGCCTTATTGCAAATAATTCTTTTTCATTCCGGATTATTCTATCATAAAACGACCGCTGCCAGTGGAACTTGTTCTCATTATTCAAAAGCGTATTTATTCTTTTCGATGAAAACGATTTGAACCCGCGCACTATTTCTGATAATCCATGATTTTTCTTGTTAGGACGAGTCACAGACTCGTCCCTACTTTCGTTGATAATAATAATTCCATGGACATGGTCGGGCATAATAACGTAATAATCTAATTCACATTTAGAATAATGGTTGGGTAAATCCAGCCAGCAATCTTTTACAATTTTTCCGAACTGATTCAGCTTCATAGAGGTACCGACAACATTTCCAAACATCTTCCTTTTGCCTTGTGTGCAAATCGTAACAAAATAATAAGCTGAAATTGAGTAATCATACTCCTTTAATCTTGTGCGTTTTCTATTCGGAAGTTTATTCTTTTCTATCATAAGATCACTGTAGGGAACGGTCTGTGACCGTTCCTAGATTTCTAATTTTGGGAAGGGTCTAAGACCCTTCCCTACAATTAACTATATAAACTCAGCAAAACCTTTTCCGGTGTGAGCGGTGCTGAAAAATTTATTTTCAAATCCGGTTTGAAAGCAAGCATCGCATTCAACAACGCAAAATAAGCGCCGATACCGTACATAAACGGCGGTTCGCCAACTGCCTTTGAATTTAACGGCCCTAATGGATTGGGAACGTTCTCAAGAAAATGAACTCTGATTTCTTTCGGCACAAAATGAACATCGGGGACCTTGTAAGTTGAAAGAGCATCGGTCAACAATTTTCCTTCGCCGTTCCAAATCAATTCCTCCATTGTCATCCAGCCGATTCCTTGAGCAATTCCGCCTTCCGTTTGTCCGAGATCCACCACTTTGTCAATCGATCCGCCGAAATCATGAACAACTTTTACCGAGTCGAATTGATATGTTCCGCGCAAACAATCCAACGTTACCTCAATAATTGCAGTGCCGTAAACATGATATGAGAAAGGTTTTCCTTTATTGGTTTTTGTGTCGAAGTAAATGTCCGGCGTTGAATGATGCGCTTGAGCCGTTATGCTGATTCTATTTCTGTATGCTTTCTGAATCAGTTGATCAAACGTAAGATCGGTCTTCTCGCCGTTATGATAAATAACTTCATCCTTAATTTCGATTTGTGAAGAAGCGCCGGCTTTCAATTCTTCCGCAGCAACGTGACGCAAACGTTCCGTTAAAATTTTACACGCATCGATTATTGCAAAACCGTTTAGATCGGCTCCTTTACTGGCTGCTGTCGGTGATGTGTTGGAAATTCTTGAAGTGTTTGTCGAATCTATCTTGATTCTCTTCTCGCTGATTGAAAGCGACTTTGCCGCTATGATTCGCAGTTTGGCGTTCACACCTTGCCCCATTTCAACTGCGGCTGTGCTGATGGTTACGCTGCCGTCGGTATAAATATGAACAAGTGCAGATGCTTGATTAAGAAAAGTTGTTGTGAAAGAAATTCCGAAACAGACCGGCATAACCGCAACACCCTTCTTTACCAATTTATTCTCGGAATTAAATTCTTTTACCTTCCGGTAAATTTCATTTTTGCTGAACCGTGTCTCAATTTCATAAAAACATTTCTTTGCATGCGGCTGAATAACTTTCTGTCCGTACGGGAATTCGTCTCCCTCAATCAACAAATTCTTTTTCTGAATTACGGAAGGATCAACACCAATAATTTGCGCTGCTTTGTAAATCGCAGATTCGATTACGAACATTCCTTGCGGTCCGCCGAATCCTCTAAACGCGGTAAACGGCGGAAGATTCGTTCGGCAACTCAATGCGGTCGCTCGAACATTCGGTACGAAATAAGAATTCGTGCAATGGAAAAGTGTTCTATCCAAAATAGCCGGTGAAAGATCCGCTGCAGCGCCTGCGTTTTGATAGAAAGTTGCCTGATATGCTAAAATTTTTCCTTCTTTATTTAAACCAATTTTGAAATCCGATGAGTAAGGATGCCGCTTGCCTGTCATTCTAATATCTTCTTGACGCGGTAGAACCAACTTAACGGCAACATTTAATTTGTACGCCGCAAGCGCAGCCATCACTGCCCAAGGTGTGGCTTGATCTTCCTTTCCTCCGAATCCGCCGCCGAGACGTGCAACATCGACTTCAACTTTATGCATTGGCAGTGCAAGCACCCGCGCCGCTGTACGCTGAACTGCTGTCGGGCCTTGAGTTGCAGAAATAATTTTTATTCCGGCACCCTCAATTGGAATTGCAATCGAACCTTGAGTCTCGAGATACAAATGCTCTTGTCCGCCGCTTTCTACGCTGTCTTCAACAATGTAATCGCAATTGTCCCATGCCTGGTTAACATTTCCGATTTCAAAAGTTCTCGGCGGAATGATCAGTTCGTTTTTCTTCGCGGCTTGTCTGGGATCAAAAGTTGCCGGTAGCTTTTTGAATTCACCTTTTATTTTCTTAACCGCATCGTGCGCATGTATCAGCGAATCCGCAACAACTACGGCGATGGGATGACCGATAAAATGAACTGTGTCTTCAGCAAAAAGATTTTCGTCCGGCACTATACCGCCAATTTGATTTTCACCGGGAATATCTTTTGCTGAAAAAATTCCTTTCACACCTTCTGATTTGAGCGCGCTTGAAAAATCCAGCTTTTGAATTTTTCCATGCGCGATGGGAGAATAATATACGTATCCGTACAAGACTCCTTCGGGTAGCGTAACGTCGTCGATGAACAGCGACTCGCCGCGAACATGCCGTATGGAATCGGTATTGCTCAAATCAATCTCTCTCGTTTGTATTTGAAACAGGTAGTTCAATCTGTTCCGGGAATAATTTTACAAAATGCGCGTAAATCAATTGACGCAGCAACAAACGTTTGTACTCTGCGGAACCGCGGGCATCGCTAATCGGCGAAATTTCCGTTTGGGCGATTGATGCAGCGGTAAGAACAGTTTCCGTATTAACGGATTTTGACTTCAAGAATTTGCATGTCTCTGCAAGATATAACGGAATTGGCGCAACACCTCCGGCTGAAATGCGAATAACAGAAATTCTTCTCTTCGCCAGTTCAAGATAAATGGATGAATTTACACTGGCTATGTCTAAAAAAGTACGTTTGGAAATCTTTTCAAAATTGAAAAAGAAATTTTTAGACGGCACTTTGAAACTTACCGCTTCAATAATCTCATCCGGTTTCTTATTGAGAGTTTTGTAACCCTTGTAAAAATTCTTTAGAGCAACTTCACGTTTCTTGCTGCCGTTTTTCAAATGCACCACAGCATCGAGAGCTAATAAAATGTTTGCGGTATCGGCAATTGGAGAAGCATTGACAATGTTGCCGCCAACGGTTGCGCGGTTTCGGATTGGCATAGAACCAAAAAGATTAAAATACTCATTCCAATGCGGAAAGATTTTTTGCAGCAGATTCGAATTTTTGATTTCTTCTATTGTGACAGCGCCGCCGATTCTAATTCTATTTTTAGCCTTAACAATTCCCTTCAGCTTTGCATCGGCAGAAATAAAATCGGCATTTGAACGGACTAGCTCCTCCCATTTTTGAACATACAAATCCGTACCGCCGGAGATAACAACTTTTGATTTTGCTTTGGTCGGTATAGCCGGGATTTGTTTTAATCTTTTCGGAATATCTAGGAAATACTGAGGAACAAATTTGTTTGTGATCAGTTTTTCAAGATGTGTTTTGGCTTGGGAGCCGTTACCCGAAAATGTGCTGTTGGCTTTTTCAAGAGCGCGTTTTATTCCGGCATACCCGGTACACCGGCAGATATTTCCCCCAATAGAATCAACCGCTTTGTCAATCTCAAACTTATCATGATTCAAAAAATATCCAGTCATCGAAACAATAAAACCGGGAGTGCAAAAACCACACTGAGTACCGCCTTCGTCAACCATAGCTTCTTGAATCGGTGTTAAGACGGAATTGTTCACACCCTCAACTGTCACTATATGTTTGGCGTTTGCATCGCTGATCGGCATCAAGCAAGAATTAACAGACTTATACTTAACTCGATTGCCGGCTACTTCACCAACCAAAACCGTACATGCACCGCAGTCGCCTTCGCGGCAGCCTTCCTTTGTCGCGGTTAGTTTTTTTTCTTTACGGATAAAATCCAATAGTACCGTTGTAGGCAGTACACTCGTTTCAACGAGCTGATCATTCAGGATGAATTTGATCATTAACACTCTTATCGTTTCACTAAAACATTAAAACTATATTTGTACAGCAATCTATATTAAGTCGCAGCGACTTTAATTCTATTTCATCCAACAAAAAATTAATATTTTGTAGAACGGAAATCAAAGAAGAATTATGTTTAAAGAACTTGAACTCTGGAAGAAAAATCTGATTGGACTAAGCATAAGCCAATTTCTTTACCGCGCGGCTACACGAAGTTTATTGCCATACTTGCCGTTATTTATCAAGGAGCTGGGTAAAACCTCGTTCGGGGATACTGCAATTTGGTCGGGATGGATTTATTCATCGCCATTTATAATTTCTTTTTTTGTTACGCCGCTCTGGGGCAGTTACGGCGATAAATACGGAAGAAAGAGAATCGCTTTGTTTGCTGCGTTCGGTTTTGCTGCTGCACATTTTCTTATGGGAATGGCAAATTCGCTGCCGATGTTGTTGGTCTTCGCGTCGCTGCAAGAAACATTCGGGGGATTTTATCCAGCTTCAGTTTCGTTGGTCGCCGCTAACACACCAAAAGAAAAAACTTCTTATGCATTGGGAATCTTGCAGTCATCAAGCGCAGCAGGCAATGTTGTCGGTCCGGTTTTCGGAGGACTGCTTGCATACTTCGTCGGTTACCAATCTGTTTTTTTTATCGTCGCGGCTCTAATGTCTCTCGGTGGTTTTGTTATCCTTTTCTTTGTCGATGAAATGAAATTTGTAAAGGAAACTCATGAATACTTCACCTGGATCAAAAATCTAAAATATATTCGAATGAACAA
>JAMCSN010000121.1 GCA_023381535.1 Bacteroidota bacterium | reverse complement strand
GTAAAATTTGTTAACAATAAGTAAACCAGATGGGTTCAGCACAATTATTACTAGTTGCGGGCGGTTTAATTTTACTCGGAGTTGTTTCGTTAACAATTTACAACTCGTTTGGATCGAAAACCGACTCTGATTTATACAATGAAGCTTACATAACGGGATCAGGTGTAGCACAATCCATCATAGATCAAATCCTTACCAAGTCATTCGATCAGAATACCGTCTCTGCAAGCGTCACCAACCCAAACTCACTAACAGCTGTGAATTTATTAGGACCGGATGCCGGCGAAAGTAACGTTATTCAATTTAATGATGTTGACGACTACAAGAACTATTCAAGAAACGATACTCTTTCCGTGATGGGAATATTCCACAGCCATGTTGATGTAAACTACGCAACAAAAATGAATCCTGATCAGCTTAGCGGAACAAGGACATTTACAAAACGAATAGACGTTTTCGTGACCAATATTTATTTAAAGGATACACTTAAATTTAGTTATGCAAAAACTTATTAGAAACTATGTCTGATTTAATTGAATTAATCGGTTCTTCAGTAATTGCGGGTTATGTTATTCTTATTATTCTTGCACTTAATTTGAGAGTGAGTAGTTCTGCAACTCAATATTATCAGGATACTTTCAACCAGCAGAGTGCAATTACCGCTGCTCAAATTATAGAGGACGACTTTTACAAAATCGGATTCAAAGCAACGGGCTCTAAGATTGTACAGGCAGATTCCAGTTTAATCAAGTATGCTTCTGATTACAATAACAACGGGACAATGGATACCCTTACTTATTACTTAAGCGCAACATCTTCAATGAGCAGCACTACTAATCCAAATGATAAGCTACTTTACAGAAAGGTAAACCAGACCACATATACTGCAGCGATAGTAACCAGATTTTACATGCAGTATTATGATTCGTTGTTGAATAGTCTTTCCTACGCTTCACTAACAAGCCAATCAAATTTGAATAGAATCAGAACCATTCGAGTTTTGATTAAAACAGAGTTGGCGGATCCTATAGATAATTCATACGCTCCGGTTGAATGGAGAAAAGAATTTAGACCACGAAATTTGCAGTAGGTGATTAGATGGGCAAAACTGTACTAATATATCTTCTCGGAACGCTTTCAGTTTTTGCGGTTATAAATTTCAACGTTAACAATGCGCTCCTAAATCAATCAAGTTCCTCTTACAGTTATTACGCGGAACTTAGAACAAGAGACATCGGCAATTCAATGGTAGAAATGTTGACATCTCAGCTCGCCGACAGCATTCAGTATAGAGTTACATCTCCGACCACAAAAAATTTGTTTGGCGGGCAGGCAGTTTATACTGTGAGGGATACTGTTGTAAGTCCGGATTCCATGGTAAAAATTGCAGTGACAGCTACTTACTTTGGTCAAACAAAAAAAATGGTTTCTATGATGAAGAAACCAGGCAGCGGTGGACCGGTGCCTCCTCCGGCGTTTCGATATGCTATTTTTTCAAACGGTAATTTACAGTTAAGCGGCAATACCGAAATAGCAGCCGAGGAAGAGTATAATGCAAATGTGCATTCAAACGGCAGTGTACAATTGAGCGGGCATCCTGAGATTGAAGGATTTGTTACATATGTCAATCAGTACTCGCAAAGCGGGAATCCTGAAATCCAGCCAAATCAAAACCCAGATCACTTGCCTGTAACAAACCAAATCTCGCCTGTACCGGTTCCAACTTTTAATCCGGATGATTATCAAAGTATAGCACAACAAACTTACCCCGGCAACTTCAATTTAAGCGGAAATAATACGGTTACTTTAGGGACAGCTCAGAATCCAAAAATAATTTACGTCGGCGGAAATCTAAGTTGGTCTGGTAATGTTACTGTTACTGGTTACGGAATAATTGTGGTGAAAGGCAATTCGCAGATGAGCGGTAACGTTCGTTTTCAAACTCATGAAGAAGACAAGAGCACGTTTTCATTGTATAGCGTTGGGAACATTCAATTGAGCGGTAACAGCGACATGTATGGTCAGTATCTTTCGCTCCACAATATACAGATAAGCGGTAACGGAGAAATTAAAGGAAGTTTAGCTGCGGGCGGTCAGGTTCAAATGAGCGGCAACGGTGAAATTGAGTACATTCCTGCAAATGCTGATTTGACATCGCCGATTTTCGGAAGCGGACAGCAAACGACACGTCCGTTAAAAGCTAGCTCATATTACGAATAGAATTTCTATTTGATTATCCAGAACAATCCTATTGCAATTGCAATTGAGCTGAATGAGATTGATAAACCGCGATAAATCTTTTGCCCGTATTCAGCAAAACGGTATGCCACTCTTCCAAGCACTTCTGAAAAAATTACCATCGCAAGAATAGTCCCGATACCAAACGAAATTAAATAACTGGCAGCTTCAACTTTTGTTGGTAGCGCTAGTGCCGGTAAAACACCCAAGAGATGCGAACTACCAGCTAAACCATGAATGATGCCGACTATAAGCGCCGTATGGGTGTGAAAGTGAGCGCTCGGGTCTTGATGAGAAATTTTTTCTTCGTGTGAATGAAAATGAAGATGTTTAACACCATCATGATTGTGTGAGTGTATATGCAAGTTCGATCTGAAAATTTTTTGCAGACCCCATGCGCCAATCCCGATCAAAACAATTCCAACTATCCTTTCGCTGAACGAAGAAACAATATCTATGGAAATAATTTCTCTAAACAACAAGACAAGCAGACCGACGACAAATACACCGCTCGTGTGTCCAATTCCCCACTTCAAACCGATTACCCAGCTTGATTTTTTCTTTTCAATTGCGAGCGGTGATATTGCGGCAAGATGATCGGGTCCCGACAGCACATGCAGAAATCCCATAAACAAACCTGTAAAAACAATTAGCACAGCTTTGCATCCAAATTTTAATTCAACATAACGAAATAATCCGATTAAAACATGATAAATTTTGTTTGCCCCGGGTTGCGTAGAGCGACCAGGCTGTTCGCTTTACATTCGCAATGAATCCATTATTTCTGACTGTATCTCGGTTACCTTTTATTTTGCCACAACATGTGCTCTAGGCTGAATTTGGATATTTTGTAATTTTTTGTATCTTTCGCCCAACAAAAAAACACAACAATGAAAATTAGAACAACAATTCATCACCACCATCATTTTTTCCCTTCATTAGGTGCCGGTGAATTATAAATAGAATTAGTAAATTGAATTTGAAACCCCGGCACATGTCGGGGTTTTTTGTTTTAAAGGAGAAGACATGTTAAATGGAAATATGAAATTAGCTATTCAGAAAAAAGGAAGATTAACGGACAAATCGCTTCAGCTTCTTCGCAATTGCGGTTTAGACATCGAAGATTATTCCGAAAGATTGATCATCTCATCCAGAAATTTTGAGCTGGACATTCTTTTTCTTAGAGATGATGACATTCCGGAATATGTTCAGGATGGCGTTGCCGATATAGGAATCGTGGGCGAAGATGTAATTCAGGAAAAAAAAGCAAAAGTAGAACTCGTAAGAAAACTTGGATACGGAAGATGTAACCTTGCGCTAGCAATACCGGAGAATAAGAACATTACTAAACTTTCGGAATTGAACGGGCAAAGAATTGCGACTTCGTTCCCAAATCTTCTTAACAATTTTCTTCAGCAAAATAATATCAATGCAACAGCAGTTGAAATCAGCGGCTCGGTAGAGATAGCACCTTCGTTGGGGGTAGCGGATTTGATTTGCGATCTAGTTTCCACGGGCAACACATTAAAAATGAACAAACTGAAAAAATCGTTCGATGTGTTTTCATCTGAAGCAGTGTTGATAGCGACACCAAATCTTTCAAACGATCCGGTAAAGGAGGAAACACTTCAAAATTTGCTTGTCAGAATTGATTCGGCATTGAACGCTAAATCATCAAAATATTTAATGATGAACGCTCCGCGGAAAGCTCTGGAAGAAATCGAGAGAATTTTACCTTCGCTAAAAAGTCCAACAATTGTTCCGCTCGCAGATGAAAACATGGTTGCTGTTCATGCGGTAATTCCATCGGATAAATTTTGGGCTATTCACAGGCAGTTGATGGATGCAGGCGCAAGCGGTATTTTACTTTTACCAATTGAGAATATGATTGTATGAAAATCTTTAATTACAAAACCGTATCAGAGAAACAACTTCAAAAGTTGTTCGGACGAACATCTATCAATACAGAAAAAGTTGGCGCTCTTGTCAAACCAATCGTGGAAGATGTTAAGAAGAACGGTGACAAAGCTATGTTGAAGTACGCAAAAAAGTTCGACGGACTTTTAGGAAATTCTGTTAGGGCAACAGCATTAGAATTAACAACTGCCGAGAAAAAACTTGATGTGGCAACTAAAACGGCAATCAATACGGCGGCGAAAAACATAGAGCGTTTTCATCTGAAACAAAAACCGTTGAGTTATTCTATCGAAACAATGCCGGGCGTAAATTGCCGGCGGAGACATTTGCCTATTGAAAACGTCGGGCTCTACATTCCAGGCGGAAGCGCTGTATTAGTTTCGACAATGCTGATGCTTGGTATTCCCGCAAAGATTGCCTGTTGCAAAAGAATAATCGTTTCGTCGCCGACACAAGGCAACGAAATTCATCCGGCACTGGCTTACGCTGCAAAAATTTGCGGTGTGAAAGAATTTTATAAAGTTGGCGGAGCTCATGCAATTGCAATGATGTCGTATGGAACAAAAAGTATTAAGAAAGTTGATAAAATTTTGGGACCGGGAAATCAATTTGTAACGACTGCAAAAACGATTGTAAGCAATGACCCCGACGGGTGCACAATTGATATGCCTTCTGGACCAAGTGAGGTCTTGATTATCGCTGATGAGTTTGCTAATCCGGCTTATGTTGCTTCAGATCTTCTTGCACAGGCTGAACACGGCGCAGACTCACAAGTGATTCTTCTTACAACAAGCGCAAAACTTGCGGATGGAACTGTGAAAGAAATTTCAAAACAAATAAAAGTTCTGCCGCGCAAAGAATTGGCGAAACAATCTATCAATTCATCCTTCATTATGATCGTTCCAACTATTCATGAGGCAATTAAACTCAGCAATAACTATGCACCGGAACATTTGATACTTAATTTAAAGAATGCAGAAAAATATGTTTCGCAAATCACAAACGCCGGTTCTGTTTTTATAGGCGCGTTCTCGCCGGAAAGCGTAGGAGATTATGCATCCGGGACAAACCATTCGCTGCCGACATACGGTTACGCAAAATCAATCGGCGGAGTTAGTGTGGAATCTT
>JAMCSN010000065.1 GCA_023381535.1 Bacteroidota bacterium | reverse complement strand
GCTATGTATTTCGGTGATGCAAATGATCCCGAAGCCCTTGTAACGCAAAAAGTTAAGTTACAGTCAAACCACATTGTTAATCAGGATGCCGGAACACATCCGCGAGTCATTTATACATACGGCAATGACAGTCCTTCGAAAGTTAAAGAAATATGTACAACCTGTCACGGTTAAGGAGAGGAAGAGATGAAGGATTCAAAAGACATAATCAACAGCTCAAATGCACGTCGGCAATTTTTAAAAAGCAGCGCGTTCCTTGGCGGCAGCGCACTTTTGATGAGCCAGTTCAATTCAGTCTTCAAATTTATTCCAGACACTTACGGCTTCAATAATAATTCTGACGTATGGATGCCGGGTGGTTCCGATCTTTCAAGCGCTGAGAATGTTATCAATACAGTTTGTTTGAATTGCAACACTCAGTGTACAATTAAGGTAAGAAACGTAGATGGTATCACGGTGAAAATAGATGGCAACCCCTACTCGCCGCAAAATTTGTCTCCACAAATTGACTACGATACTGACCCTTACGAAGGTGTAAAGTTTGACGGTAAGGTGTGCCCAAAAGGACAAGCGGGCGTTCAGATTCAATACGATCCCTATCGCATCCGCAAGGTTTTGAAGCGCGCGGGAAAGCGGGGTGAAAATAAGTGGGTGGCAATTCCCTTTGAACAAGCAATTGAGGAAATTGTCAGCGGCGGATTACTCTTCAAGAATGTCCAGGGTGAAGAAACTCGTCATGTACCGGGCTTCAAGGATGTTTTCGTGCTACATGACGCTGCGGTTGCTAAAGCAATGGCAGACGACGTGGTAAAAATCCGGAAGAAGGAAATGACTGTTGCAGATTTTAAAACAAAATACTCCGGGCATCTCAACTTGCTTATCGATCCTGATCACCCCGATCTCGGTCCTAAAAACAATCAATTTGTATTTATGGCGGGTCGCATTGAACCGGGGCGTTCGGATTTTACCAAACGCTTTGTCAACGGCGGTTTTGGCTCGATAAACTGGTATGAGCATACAACCATTTGTGAACAAAGCCACCACGTTGCCTTCAAACTGATGACAGCGCAGTACGAAAATGGGAAGTGGAACCCCGGACCTGCCCACATGAAACCTAATTATAGTGAAAGTGAATTTGTCATCTTCTGGGGTACTGGCGCATTCGAAGCTAACTTTGGACCTCCGCCCATAAGCGAGCAAATAACAGCATCATTAGTGGAGCGCAATTTCAAGATTGCTGTGATTGACCCGCGTTTTTCAAAAACAGCGGCAAAGGCGTGGAAGTGGATTCCTGTAAAACCTGGCGACGGCGACAGTGCACTGGCGATGGGGATGATTCGATGGATAATAGAGAATGAACGTTACGACAGGAAATTTCTGGCAAACGCTAACAAGGCTGCCGCAAAAGCGACAGGCGAACTTTCATGGACAAATGCTTCATGGCTCGTGAAGATTGAAGATGACATTCCGCAGGGCTTTCTGCGTGCAAAAGAAATTGGAATTGGTGATGAACATACGTTTGTTGCTTATGTTAATGGCAATCCTACGGCGGTTAAGCCATACGACGAGAAATCTGCCGTAAGTGGGGATCTATTTGTTGACGCCACCGTCAACGGTGTTCATGTGAAATCTGCTTTTACATTGCTTAAAGAATCCGCTTTTTCAAAAGCACTTACTGAATACGCTGCAATTGCAGGGAGCGATGTGAAAGACATCGAGGAGCTGTCTCGCGAGTTTACGAGCCATGGTAAACGTGCAGGAATCGATTTTTACCGAGGTGCAGTTCAACATACGAACGGTTACTACACAGGGCAAGCTATCATCAGCATCAACCTTCTCATTGGCAATCCGGACTGGAAGGGCGGCTTAAGCACAGGCGGTGGGGCGTGGAACGCATTGGGCGGCAAAGAAGGTCAACCGTTCGACTTAGGAAAACTCCACACCGGTAAACTTTCTCCGTTCGGGTTGAAGACGACAAGGGAAGGAGCAGTGTACGAAGAGTCTACACTCTTTAACGGTAAACCTGCAAAGAGACCCTGGTACCCGTTCACAAGCGATGTGTATCAGGAAATTATTCCCGCTGCGGCGGCAGCTCATCCATATTCGATTAAAATATTGTGGCTGCATAAGGGCACGCCGGCACTCTCTGTACCCGGCGGGCATGTCCAAATCGAAATGCTAAAGGATACTTCCAAAATTCCGTTGCTTATTTCCGATGATATTGTTATCGGTGAGACAACGATGTATGCGGATTATATTTTCCCGGATCTTTCATACCTGGAACGATGGGCTTTCCTTGGCGCGCCTCCTTCTGTTATAACTAAGACAACTAAAGTGAGGCAGCCTGCCGCCGCTCCTATTTCTGAAATTATAACTGTTGATGGTGAACAGATGCCAGTTTCTTTAGAATCGGCAATGATCGCTATTGCTAAGAAACTCGGCGTTCCAGGTTATGGGCAAAACGGCTTCGCTTCCGGGATGCCGTTCAACCGACCAGAGGATTTCTACCTTAAGGCTGTCGCAAATATCGCTGTTGGTGATAAGCCTGGAGATGCTGTGCCTGAAGCAGATGAAAAAGAAATGTCCGCTTTCCGAACTACACGCAAGCATCTGCCGTCTGCTGTCTTTGATGAGGAAAAATGGAAGAGCGCATGCGGAGAGTCGAACTGGCAAAAGGTCGTGTATACTCTCAATCGCGGTGGGCGGTTCGAAAGTTTTGACAAGGCATACTTAGGTAACTACCTTGGTCATCCATTTGGCAAGCTGTTCAATATTTTCGTTGAACCTGTCGGCAAAGGGATCAATGCCATGACCGGCAAACGGTTTAGTGGAATCGCCATTTATGAACCGATCAAGGATGCACATGGAAAGGAAATTAACGACAGCGGGTTCGAATATACGCTGATCACGTACAAAGACATTCTCGGCGGTCAATCCCGTACTCTGCCAATAGCATACTGGATGTCTTCAATCATGCCTGAAAATCGCATTCTAATAAATAGCCGCGATGCAAAACATTTAGGATTGAAAGATGGAGACACAGCAAGAATTGTCTCCCCAACAAATCCACACGGCGTTTGGCCTATCGGGAAAGGTAGGGAGTTACCTATCTCTGGAAAAGTCCAGGTTATCGAAGGAATGCGGCCTGGTGTGATAGCTGTATCATGGTCGTTTGGGCATTGGGCTTATGGTGCAAATGATGTTATGGTTGATAAGAAGCTCATAGCCGGCGACAAGCGCCGCAAAACCGGGCTCTGCGGCAATGCGGCTTTGCGCCTTGACCCTGTGCTCAAGGATGTTTGCCTTACCGACCCAATCGGAGGGAGTAGTTCATTCTATGATACAAAAGTAAAATTGACCAAAGTATAATTCGATATCTTTCTGTTGTTCTTTAAAATATTTTTCTCCGAGTTGAATGCTCTAAGTTTTTGAAGTGTAGAGAAGAGATACGCGTCGAGACTCGGCCTCGACGAGGCTGATATATCGTCTCTAAAAAAATATGACATTTAACCGACTTGTCTGCCATAGGCAGATTAGGGTAAGTTTGGAAACGGACTTGCCTGCCCGCCCCGATAAATCGGGGACACTTTGCAAAGGAGATTGTTTTTTGAACGGATTTAACTCCATTCAAACAAGAAACCCCGTATTGCAAAGCGGGGTTTTTTATTCTAAAAAAGGAGTACAGCAATGTCACAGATACCGAAGCATTTCAAAAAATTTACGGAAGACTACCCCAAGGTAGCAAAATCTTACGAAGAACTCGGCGATGCAGTTCATGCAGCCGGTCCGCTTGATGAGAAGACACGGGCGTTGATTAAACTTGCAATCTCAACGGGCGCAAGATTGGAAGGAGCTGTTCACTCGCATGCTCGCAAAGCATTGAAAGCTGGAGTGACAAAGGAAGAGATGCGCCACGCCGTTTTGTTAGCTCTACCAACAATCGGATTGCCTTCCATGATGGCTGCCCTCAGCTGGGTAGATGAGATAATTGAGAATAAGAAATGATTGAGAATCTCATCAATCTCTTTTGGGCATTTCTTAAAGTAGGATCATTTTCCTTCGGTGGCGCATACTCGCTTATTCCTTTAATCGAGAAGGAAGTGGTTACAAATCATCAATGGCTGAGCAGAGACGAATTCCTAAAAGTCCTTGGTATGGTTGAAATATTTCCCGGTGCTATATCAGTTAAGTTTGCCACCTACACAGGCTACAAGACAGCAGGAATATTAGGAGCTATCTTTGCAAATCTCGGAAACATTTTTACACCAGCGGTCTTAATTTCCCTCCTCACGCATGTTTATTCCATCTACGAAAAAAATGAGTTGATAAAGAAAACATTCAGCGGAATTAAATACGCTATAATCGGAATGATTGTGGCAATTATGTATCAGTATGCGGTAAAGAATAATAATCATTGGCAGGAGTATTTACTGATAGCAATAGGCGCAGCTCTGATTATTCTCTTCCGGCTTCATCCAGCATACATTGTCTTAATAGCTGCTGTGATCGGTCTGGTGTTGCTATGAAACTAATTGATGCCTTTGGCAGAATACATAATTACATCCGAATCTCGCTGACTGATAAATGCAATCTCAATTGCAGCTACTGTAATCCAAGAAATCGTATGAATCACTTTTATTCAAATCGTAACATTCTTAGTTATGAAGAATTATATCAGCTTCTAAGAATATTTGTTTGTGATCTTGAAGTAACAAAAATTCGATTCACTGGCGGCGAACCATTAATCAGAAAAGATATTCTCTCGTTTTTTGAAATGGTTTCCGAATTTAAAAAGGAACGTCCTTTTGAAATGGGAATTACTACAAACGGAACAACTCTTGAAGATAAAATTGAAAAATTGTATCTGTATGGTCTGGATCGAATTAATATTAGTCTTGATACTCTTGAGCCGCAAAGATTCATTGCTGTCACGGGAAAAGATTTATTTCAGGCCACACTACGATCAATTCAAAAAGCATCTGCACTTTTTAAGAACACTAAGATCAATACAGTTATAGTAAAAGATATCAACGATGACGAGTTAACAAATTTTATTGATCGTTTTATTAACACGAATCTCAATATTCGTTTTATTGAGTACATGCCGTTTAGTGGAAATGGCTGGGATGCAGGAAAGTTTATATCGTGGGAAGAAATGAAGGGAGTCATTGAAAGAAAATATAAGTTGAATGAATTACAATCTGATGGCGATATAGCAAAAGATTTCTTGGTTGGTGGTTCACAACTCAAAGTTAGTTTCATAAGTTCAATATCAAATCACTTTTGT
>JAMCSN010000069.1 GCA_023381535.1 Bacteroidota bacterium | reverse complement strand
TTTATTCGTCGTTTCGTTCGACCGGAATTCCGAATGGCGAGGTTTATATTGCCATGCCGGAGCGTGTCGTTAGATTAAGGAAGTTACTGACATTCTTTTTGAAAATATTCAGTATAAAATTGGTAAAGAATTTTGCTGCTCGGTACATTCAAAAAAACTTAACCGGACCGTCGAAGAAAGAAAGAGATTCGGCTAAAACTTACGTTTGGGGCAGGGTGGAAAATGCAAAAGGGGAAATGATGGAAGAAGTTTATCAAGTGATGGAGGGATACAACCTAACTGCTGTGGGCGCTGCCGAATGTTCAATAAGAATTCTTAACAACTCCGTCGAGCCCGGATTTTACACACCGTCGCTTGCATTCGGAAGTGAGTTCATGGATCAGTTTGTGATTAGAAAAATTTATTGATGGAATTATTTTGTCGAATCATCCGGGACCAATTCTCCGTTAGAATATTCAACTTCTTTTGTAACCGCGCCGGCTGAATCGTATGAAAAACATCTTCCACTGAGTAAATTATTTTTATAAACGAAAAAATCGGAAATCTTTCCGTTTGAGTAATAATATTTTGAAATGCCCTCTTTCAATCCGTGGCTGTAGTTTTCTTCCGCAGCCAATGAACCGTTCTTGAGAAATATTTTTACGGTGCCGTCCAATTTGTCATTCCGATATTTTCTTTCTGATTCGAGCTCGCCGGTAAGATAAAATGTTTTGCCGGAACCGTCACGCTGGTCATTGGCATAATGTTCTTCGGCAATTTTAATGCCGTTGCGGTTATATTTTGTAGATAAACCGTTTTTCATTCCGGCGACATAATTTGCAATTTCTGCAATAGTTCCTCCGTCATGATAATAAATGCTCTGGCCTTCAAGTCTATCTTGCTTGTAATTTAATTGCGCTTTCAGAAAGCCGCTATTGTAATATTCCTTTATCATTCCGTCTTTCTTGCCGTCTTTGAAATTCAACCGAGACTTCATTGTGCCGTCGTCGTAATATTCGTCAAAATTTTCTTCGAGCTTTGCAGCTTTGCTTCCGTAATCAAATCTTTCACGTTTGATGATCTGCCCGTTTGAATAGGTATCGATTACCTTGATGGTTCCGTCCGGATAGTAGAGATATGATATGCCGTCGAGCTGATCATTTTTGTAATTGGCTTCGAGGGCAACGCCGCCGTAATCGTAATACACTTTGCTGATTCCTTCCAGCTTATCGTTCACATAATTTCTTTCGACCTCAACTTTCCCGTTTTCAAAAAATATTGTTGATATGCCGTTGAGTTTGCCGTTCAGATATTTCCAGATGGCTTCAAGCTTGCCGCTCTTATAATATGTTTTACTTTCCCCCTCTTGAATATTGTCAACATAGTTTGGCTCAGCCCAAAGCTGTCCCGTTTCGTAATACCATTTGGAAGTTCCTTCGAGCTTGCCGTGTCGATAATTCCACACCATACTTATTTTGCTGTTCTCGAAGTACCACGTCGAAAGCCCTTCTTCTTTGCCGTTCCGGAAATTCCACTCTTTCCAAAGTTTACCGCTTTCGTAATATTCTCTGTAAACGCCGTTGTGTACTCCGTTGAGATAAGTCCCTTCGGATTTTAATTTACCGTTTGGGTAGAATTCTTTTTTGAGTTCAGCCTGGGAGTAAGTTATACCAGCGGTGATGAAGAATGCGATTAGAAAAAGCGATTTTGTGCTTAGGGGGAACACGAATTTCCTAAATAATTTTTTGCGAAGTTAATCACAAAAAAGTTAATGCGAAATGGAGAAGAGTTGTTAAATTTGTCGTAAGAAAAGGAGAGCAGTCATGTTCACCGCCAAGGTAAAAGTTTATTTCTACGATGCCGATCCCGCTGGTATAATTTTCTATGCTAGTTTGTTTAAATACGTTCATGCCGCATACGAGGATTTTATGCGCAGTCTTTCCACCGAGCGGAATTTTTTCTTTGACCGCGACTACATCCTTCCCATCATGCACGCGGAAGCCGATTACGTTAAGCCGATACGCGTCGGCGATGAATTAACAATAGAAGTAAATGTGAGTCTCCTTAAAAATTCTTCTTTTGAACTGAGTTATAAGTTTTATAAAGACGGCGGACAGTTTACCGCGTTGGCAAAGACGGTTCACGTTTGTGTGCTGAAGGAAAAATTTCAGAAAATAGAATTACCAAAAGATTTTTATGACAAGCTTAGAGCTAACGTAAGTTAATTTTCTCGAACAGCTTTTTTCTATCCACTTTGCTCATTTCGTTTCGGGGAATGCTTTCAACAAAATAAAATCGTTTCGGAATTTTGTAGCCCGCCATTTTCAGCTTCATGAAAGTTTTTAACTCTTCTTCCGAAAGATCTTCCGACACAACCGCGACGCATATCATTTGTCCCCACGTCGAATCGTCGATTCCGAAAACGAATGCATCGGAAACCTTTTTATTCTGAAGAATAATTTCCTGCACTTCCTTGGCAACAACATTTTCGCCGCCCGTTATGATTAAATCGTCCCGGCGTGATTCGACGTACAAAAATCCATCGGCGTCAACGCGTCCGTAATCTCCGGTGCGGTACCAGCCGTTGTGAAGAGCTTTCAACGTCTCCGTTTCGTCGCCAAAGTATTCTTTCATAATACTGCCGGCTTGAATAATTATTTCACCAACTTCGCCAGCTGGGACACTGTTTTGCTTCTCATCAACAATTTTGATTTTACAGTTCAGCAAAACTTTCCCGGAAGATTCTGGTTTGCTGTTTACGTCTTCAGCTTTCATTGCAGCCACCATCGAACATGTTTCTGTGGAACCGTAAACTTTTATAACCGGCCAGCCGTTTTCTATTGCTTTCAATGACAATTGCTTTTCTGATGGTCCGCCACCGAGAAATAAATATTTCAAATTATTATTTGGACGAACATTTTGATCGATCATTCTTTGCAAGGTTGTTGGTACAAGCGAAATATGTGACGGCTGGAATTCTTCAAGTGCTGCAATGGTATCATCAGCGCTAACCGAATTTGGAAAAGCAACAGTTGCACCAGTTAACAAAGCACGAACCGGAATCATGAATCCGCCGATGTGGTAGAATGACAACGAAGCCAGCCAAACGTCGTCGCGCGATAGTTTCGTAAAATCGTTCAGCGCGATAACACTGTTGAAAAGACTATTGAAAGTGTGCACAACCGCTTTCTGTTTTCCGCTTGAACCGGAAGTAAACATTATAAACGCGTTGTTCTCGGAATTGAATTTCGTGAGGTTGAATGTTGTTAGGGCAGCATTGTCTTGGTCCGACAAAACGTGTTCAGCTAATATTGTATTCTTAAATTCTATCGATGACAATTTTTGCGTGAGTGCATTGTCGGTAATTAAAGCACTTATTTTTGCATGGCGAATCTCTTCTTGAATTTCAAGCGCAGTCAACCGGTTGTTAAGCGGTACCGGTACAGCGCCGATAAACCAGAGTGCGTTAATCAAAACAAAAAAATTGTAGTCGTGCGATGCAAGTATTCCAACATGATTACCTGTTCGAACTCCAAGCCGGTTTAATTTTTCTGCAGTTGTTAACGATTGATGCAGAAGTTCCGAATAAGTTACTTTCTTGTTTGATGATAGGAACGCAGTGCGGTCTAGATTTCTAGCCGACTGTTCTATCAACCAATGTTCGTTGCCGGGGTTCATGATAGGTGTCCGGCGTCAAAATGTGGTGGAAAATTTTCCGAATCAAAAACAATGTGTGAATTTTGAACCGGGTACGGATCGGTAATCGGCAGATTAAAAAACATGTTGGCAGTGTCGAGTCCGTGAGCGTGATTGTGAGAAGCTAATGAGGCAAGAAATACCAACGCGCTTTTGCCGATAGGAGTCTCGAAGGCAGATGAAATAATTATTTTTTTACCGTACGCTTCCGCTTCCTTGATCAATTGAGCGGCACTGATAATTCCTCCAAGTATCATCGGTTTGACGACAAGGAATTTTATGGCGGGCGTTTTCAAAACTTCTTCAACGTTCTCGTAAGTTTTAAGCGATTCGTCCACAGCAATAGGAATTTTTGAATGCTCGGCTAATTTCATTAAGCAAGCAAGATTCCGGCACGGCTCTTCAATGTACTCAATATCAAATTCTGAAAGCTTTACCAGATTATCCGAGGCACTATCAATGTCCCACTTGCCGTTTGCATCCAAGCGTATTGTAATTCTGTTTGAGAATTTTTCTCGAACGAGTTTTACTAACTCATAATCATCAGAAAAATTTTCTCTGCCGACTTTGATTTTGAATGTTCGATAACCGGCTTTGTATTTCTTTTCGACTTTGGCTAAAATATTTTCTGGTTTATCAAATCCGATTACAGCGTTAACTGGAATAGTTTTCTTGCCAGCGTAGAAATTATTTTGGATAAAATTTTTATCATGCTGCATCACCAATCCAAACAGAGCTTGCTCAAGCGCGAATCGCACCGACGGAAGTTTTGTGATCTCCGATGCAATTTGTTTTATTTTGAAGAGATCGCTTTTAATTTCATTCACAAGCAATCGTTTTAATTCGTTCGAGAGAATTTTTTCAACTTCATTGTAAGATTCAGAACTAAAGCCGGGCAGGGGAGAACATTCGCTAATGGAATTATTGCCAAGTTCATCGAGCGCTGAAACAAAAAAACCTTTTCGTTCCGATATTATTCCGGATGAAGTTTGAAATGGATTTTTTAATTTGTAGGAGAAAGGAGAGTATTTTATTTCTTTCAAGATCATAAAAGAATTCCGGCTGCAAAAAGCAAACCGTAAATAGCAGACAACTTGGCGGTGAGTTCCAAAGTTTTATTCAGTTCTTTTCCACGCAAAGAATAGATCATCCTAATCAGTTTTATCGAAATCGGAAGAGACAGCAGCGGCAAAAAAATCCACAAACTTTTTTTGTAAGTAAAGTAAACAACGAAAAGTATTGCGTAAGAGACAATCATGAAGGTTAGGTATTGAAGCCGCGTAAATTTTTCACCGAAGATTACAGCCAAAGTATTCTTACCGTTGGAACGGTCTTCTTCGCGGTCGCGGTAATTGTTCACAACCAAAATATTTGTGATCAACGCGCCGACTGGAACCGACGACCAGAATGCCATTGATGTTATCGTTAATGTCTGTACGTAATATGTCCCAACCGTACCAACGAATCCGAAGAAGATGAAAACGGCTATGTCGCCGAGGCCATTATATGCAAGCGGAAACGGACCGGCTGTGTAAGCAACCCCGGCAAGAATCGATATCACACCGAGGAACAAAATAAACCAGCCGCCGATGGAAACAAGATACATCCCAAGAACAAAACTCAATCCGAACGAAATGTAAATTCC
>JAMCSN010000128.1 GCA_023381535.1 Bacteroidota bacterium | reverse complement strand
CCAACTGGCTAAATTAATTTATGATCTCAACGATAATGACATACAAGCATGGAACTAAAGATGGTTAGAATTCGCCCTTCATTTTTTTTTCATTCTGGAATTTTTTGCTCTTCATGCGCAGTCACAACAGATAATCCAAACCAATTTAACCTACTGCATCTCTGCCCAAATCGATCCGTCTTGTAGAGGGAAAGGTTAGTTGTATCAGTTGTCATGAGATGTCGAGCATCCCAAATTCGTCTTCGGGTTATGCTCAAGTTGCATACAACGAATGTCCGCTGCGCAATAAATCTAACTACGTGGCAGTTCAAAATCTTTGTTTGTCATGTCATATCAAATAAAAAAAGCAGTGCACTACGGCACAATTTTTCTTAACTGTCTTGAACGACGCAACAACTCGTTTGCTTCTTTGCTTTTGCCATTGAAATTATAGACTTCCGCTTTCAGCTGAGGAATTCTATAGTCTGTCGAATCGAGTTTTGCAGCAATGGAAAATTCCTGCTCGCTAAACCCGGTATTTTTCTCCATGCCGAAAGCATAGCCTAATAGTGCATGAGAAAAGGAGTCGCTCTTATTTTTTGAAATAAACGAGTTTAATTTTTCTATTGCTTCGTTGTATTTCTTTTGTACTATCAAATACTCGTACTTTAAAAGAATAACTCGATTCGAGTCCCCCGAACACTTTTCCAGTTTTCTAAAATTGTTTTCTAGTTCGCTATAATTTTTTTCTTCGAGTGATATACGAGCCAGCAACAGAAGCGGCTGGGTAAATGTCGAATCTAGTTTAATGGCTTGCACTGCATACTTTTTGGCGATGTCAATTTTACCCCTTTTAAATTCGAGTTCGGCAAAATTACTGTAGCGCAACGCTTCGGGTGACGCAGTTACAATTTGCTGGGTTCTCGATTCCTTTTCCTCATGCTCAAATGTACCGGAGATCATTCTGAACAGCCGGTCTGTTCCGATAAGCGGTACACCACGCAATACAAATAAAACCCTCTTCGACTGATCGATAAGAAAAGTTGTTGGAAGAGCTTCGACATTATACAGACGAAAAACTTGAAGATTATTATCAATTAGATTATAGAAAGATAGTTTGTTCACGGAGACAAAGTCCCGGATCTCCAGTAGCTTTGAGTCCGTAATGTTTTGTTCTTCCGAGCAAACGCCTATTACGCTAAGTCCTTTATCCATGTACTTCCGAAAATCACTCTCAAACTTAGATAAGAACTTACCTGAATCTTTTTCCCACGTTGACCAGAAAACTAGAACGGTTAATTTCTTTCCTAACATTTGATCTAAAGCAACAGCTTTTCCGTGAATATCTTTTAAGGAGAAATCGTGAGCATCCCCAGCGCTTTCCTGTCCGGTCAATTGCAAGCAGGAGAGGAACAAAACTGAAATAAAGATGATAAACTTTGTTGGGTTCATTGTCGTCACTTCAATCTGAATGTTGAAGAGTTCTCTTATATTCTTTTGGTGCGTGACACCCTGGCGCACATTTACCGCCGTCTTTGTTTTTTTCAAAATTTACCGGAAGCTGCCATTTACCAAAAGGAACGGCTTCCCTAATATGTTTTTCACTCTTACTAGCGTGTGTTTCATGACAGGCTCTACAGGTTCTTCCCTTTACACGCTTATTAACATGAAGAAAATGCAAATTCTTATCCCCATTGCGGAAATTTGTAAGATTAGTAGTTATCGAATCCTGAGCAAGTGTTGGCTGATGACAACCAAAGCACAATTCATACTTTTGTTTTGCATAGGAAGTATAAAACTCTTTTGGATAGGGCTTATCCAACAATCTAAAATCAGTTTTACCTCCATGCACACCATGACATCCCGAACAATCTTTTTCTCGAAGGGGTCCGTGCCAGTCTTTATTGTTCTGAAGCAAAAGACTAAAATTTGTCAATGAAGCATTTCTTGTTGTTAACTGATCATTATGGCATGAAACGCATAAATCCAGCGGTTCTTTTTTAAGCAGTTTGGGAACATCGGAAAAATGCGGCGAATGACAGTTTGCACATTTTTTCCCTTCGTCGAGTGCGCTATGCTTTGAAACAGCATCTGCAACTATTTGCTTTATTTGAGAGTGGCATTTGTAGCAGAGCTCTTTTGTTTCCTTTAGAGTCATTGATTCAAAATCACTTGAATGGACATCATGACAGTTTGTGCATTTTTCGCTGGCAGGTTTGTGAATGAATTTGGAATTCGCAAAACCCGTTTCAAAATCCGTATGACAAGTATAACACAAGCTATTGCCGGATTTCACTAGAAGTTTTTCATTATCGCTTGAGTGAGGCTCATGGCATACTGTGCAGTCGCCGTCCATCACAGGTGGATGAACATTTTTTCTATCGAACATTTCTTTTTTGTGGCATGACATGCACATTTCCGACAACTGAGATTTTTTTAGCATGAATTGTTGGTTTGAGCCATGTGGACTATGACACGCCGTACAATTTCCGGTTTTTAACGGTCCGTGTACAACTTTTTTCATTTGGAGTGGTTCATGACAATTCATGCACAAATCGGATGCCTTCTTGATCTCTTCAAATTTGTGTTTCTGATCTTTGATAGGTACGTGACAGGCATTGCATTCTTTAACCGCAAACGGGCCATGCAAATATTTTACGTCCGCCATCGATGCATGACATTTGGCGTTCATGCAGGAAGTTTGTTCTTTGTCTTGAGCAAAATATCCGTGATTTAACACCACTAATAGTAAAACTAGAAAACGGTATTTCATACTTCCCTCATAATTGCAGATTGTTCCATTGATTTATTTTTGTTCATGCTGTTGCATTTGCCATTTCAATTTCTACGCTGGGATGCATGTGATGCTCTAATGCATTATTGCTTTTCATATATTTTCTCAAAAAGGAATTCTGCATCATCAGTCGTGTCGATCTCAGCAGGTATTCCCGTCTGAAAACATTAGGATCATTTGTAAACTGCGGTACTTTCCATCTGTAAAATTCCTTATAACAGGAAATTATAGCTTCATTCAGTTCCTCCAAAGTCATAGTCTTCGATTCAATAATTGGATTGATAAGATTATACTTTGAATAATCGGTTACCCGAATAAATGATTTAAGACTATCATATAGTTCGGAATAGGGCCACGGGGTTATAGCCAGGAAATGCCCGAAATCCGGATTGTAATGTTTTGCCAGTTCAAGAGTAGTAGCAATTGACTCCGGTGTTTCATCGGGCATGCCAAGTACAAAAGAGCATTCCGAAATCATTCCGTTGGCAGCAATCAACCGCAATGCCTCCTTTGACTCTTCACATTTAATATCTTTCTTGAAAATATCTAACGACATTTGATTTGTCGCTTCCACGCCGACATAAATGTGAAGAATTTTTGCTTGTCTATATTTCCAAAGAATGTCTTGGTCTCTCAAAATATCTTCCACTCTTGTCTCAAGTAACAAAGAAACATCAAGGTTCATGCTAATTAACCTATCTAAAATCTCTTCCCAGCGTTCTCTATTTTTGGTTGGGTATTCATCGGAAATCATTACAACATTCACGGAGTATTTTCTATTCAAAAGTTCCAGCTGTTCAATAAATTTTGAGGGTGAGAGTTCCCTGTAACTTCGCTGCCAAAATTTCTGCTGAGAGCAAAAACTACATTGGTGAGTACACCCGCGCGAAGAATTAATTGTGCCCATTCTTGAATTTGGAATAACATAAAATTTGTATAAGCTCCAATCCAATAAATCCCAGGCAGGTTCAAGTCTATCCAAATCTTTCACAAAACTTCGCATAGGAGTCGCTGCTATCGAATTCCCATCACGATAAACTACACCTGAAACTGTCTCAAGATTCTGTCCGGTTGTTAGAGCATTCAAAAGCATAGGAAGAGTTACTTCTCCTTCTCCCCGTACAATAAAGTCTATAACTGAAGAATTATCTTTTAACAATTCATCATACTGAAATGTTGGATGAACATTTCCCATTACAGTTAAACTTTCCGGATGTACTTCCTTAGAGATTTCTAACATTTTAGTTGCAGCTACAATGCTTGCGGTTATTGAAGAGACACCAAGTACATCAAATTTTTTTCTTTGCAAGTTTCGCCTTACTTCATCAAATGTATGCTGAAGAGACATACTATCATAGATCTCTACATTATAACCGTGTTTCCGCAGTTCACCCGCAATATAGACTAGACCTAACGGAGGCCAGACACCGGCTGATTCTAAAACCCCGGCATGATAAGGAGGCGTTGCTAAAAGAATATTTTTTATTTCTCTTTTCATTTTTCTCTTTAAGGTGTGAAGTATTGACTATGAAGCGTTCTTGCGACAAATGGTAAAATAAATATTGTGAATAACGAGAGTAGAAAACAAATTGTAAGGGCTATTGCGGATTTTTTTCCTCTCCATTTCCAGAACAACCTAAGATGCGCATATATACCGTACATCAACCATGTAATAAGCGACCACGTTTCAATCGGATCCCAGCCCCAGTAGCGTCCCCAACTTGCTTCTGCCCATATTGAACCGGCAACAATATTTATAGTCCAAAACACAAAACCAAATCCAGCAAATTTATAACTGTACTCGTCTATAATTTCCGCAGGTGGAAATTTTGCAAGCCAATTATTCGACTTTCTTTTTATCTTAAGCAAAAAGACTTGTGCTGCGGCAAAAGATATAATTATCGACCCACCGGCTAACTTGGCAAAAGTTACATGCATAATTAGCCAGACACTCCTTAACGACGGTGGAAGATTCTGCATAGCGGCATTTCTCATAACTCCAACCGCAATCATCAAGAAAGTTACAGGAAGAATTATAATCCACCGGACAGAATCTTGAGACAGTTTCAGACTAAATAGCAAAAACATGACGAGTAAAACCCAAGCATCCGAACTTAGAACTTCATAACGGGACATATATGGTCCATGCCCCTGTTCAATCCAGCGTACAAGAAGCGCAGCTGAATGCGGTACCAAACCGATTATTGTTAATAAAAAGGCATGCCGAATAACCTTGCCGTTCTTAAAAAATAAACTGTAGGTAAATATCACACTGGCAGCAATATATAATGCTACTGCAATCCAGTGAAGTATGACCTCATATTTCAACCAATTCAGACTGGACATTTGTAAAACTCTCTTTTAAATAAATTGACTCGATGTAATTTCTAAATTCTTCTTCAAATTGCCGGCGTTCTCTTACTGCTCTACCACCAAAGCAAAGTTGGATAGCATTTTCATTTTTCTCAACGGCAAAATAAATTTCACGCATAGGAAAAATGTAAACCGAAATTAGCCCTAAGATAATTAATCCGAAACCCAAAAAAATAAAAATGACAGAT
>JAMCSN010000283.1 GCA_023381535.1 Bacteroidota bacterium | reverse complement strand
CGACGCATACGATAAATTTGCGTTTGAAGAATCGAAGTAGGAAAGATTGAATCTTGTAACGATTGAAATGCTGCTGATTGTTTGATTCAGTTTTCGGAATAACTCCATGTCGTTCGGATTGGCAGTACTAGTTAATGCTGTTTTGCTGCCGGTGTAGTAAGTTACGGTGTCAATGCTTCCGTTGTTATCTACATCGGATAAATATTTTATTATACTGGAATCCGCCTGAAGAATTTTATTACTCGTAACGTCGTAACCGATCTTGTAAAAATCATATTCAAGAATTTGTGCCGAAGTAATTGCGTTTCTCTGATTAAACGTGTCCTGATACAATTGATTAGCGGAATCACTCATCCTCATGTTAAGAGAAAGAATAATCAAGATTACGAATCCCGCTATAACGTTTGCCCCAATCAGTTTAATTAATTCTGACATAACGCTTAATAAGTTGAAATTGAATTTAGTTTCAGTGTGTCTTTTAAATAAGTATTGGTAACAAAAACATCGATTCGTTTGGCGAATGTTTGTGAAGAACTAATCTGGTTCGGATTTAATTTCACCGAGTAATTAACGTCAACTTTTGTTGTAAAAACTCCCAGTGTATTCAGTGTATCCAACCGCACGTAATTTTTGTAATCGTCAATGTCGTCATAATTTGCCGGGGAAGTTTCACTGGAATCGGGGCCGAGTGCACCGACGGCAGTAAGTTGAGAAACATTATTCACCCTTTTTGAAACCGTCTTCTCGTCAAATGATTTTGCTTGTATCTCATCAATCATAGACTGACCGATACCAGACGCGGTAATAATAGCTTGGTTATAAATGTCAAGATCAGTCTTTGTATTGTAGGAATTGTAGAAAGTTAACGCGAGAAGACCAAGTAGAACCATTCCGCCAATGACCAATATAATTTGTTGAGTGCCCATATTTTACGGTGAAATTTACCTTAATTATAATTTGAAATTTGTGCTTTGAAACAACAGCAACCGTAAATTGTGGAAAGAGCAATCATTCTAGGAATCAATTATTGTGCAGATCAAAATGTTGAAAAACGCCGACAAAAACAACATTCGGTTTGGACAGATGGTTCGTTCAAAAGTAAATCAGTAGAAACTACACGTAACTAGTTAGAATTCGAGTGAAATTTATATTTAGATCAAAGTTGTTATATTGAACCCGTCGATTTCAACAAGAAATATTGAATATGGATCCGATTAATCTGCTGTTAGCGATAAATTTATTTGTTTCGATGAGCGCCAACTATTCCGGCGCAAAGAAAGGTCTTAAAACTTCTGTTACGAAAGTCATTGACAGACCGGTTTCTTACCTTCAAAAGGTTCCGCCAAATGTTGCAGCTGTGGTTTTAATTCTTACGATTGTCAGCATTTTTAAGGTTGGTACTTTGCCGGCAAGTTATGAAGCTCAGTATTCTACTTTACGAATTATTGGATTAATTGCTTTTGTTTTTTTCTCATGGGTTCAGGTGCTCTCATATAAATCTCTTGGAAAGTTCTACTCGCAAGATGTTGTTGTTATTAAGGAACATGAGTTGGTTGAAAAAGGTTTGTACCGGTTCATACGTCACCCACAGTATTTAAGTCAGCTGCTAAGCGATTTGGGCGCTGGCGTTGCGCTGTTAAGTTACATTGTAACACCGGTCGTAATTTTTATCGAGATTCCGCTTTTCATACTTAGAGCACGACTTGAAGAAAAAATTTTGCTGAAGCATTTTGGTAATCGGTTTGTTAGCTATAAAAAAAGAAGCGGCTTCATGCTTCCGTTTATTGGTTAGTGAATGATGAAGGCATATAAATTTTTTCTGCTCCTACTATTTCTTTCCGGAGTTGTTTTTCCGCAGAGGCTGTACAAGATTACTGTGTCCACACCCGGCGGTCAAGCTAACCTGTCATACATAGTTCGTAACGGGATAGATTTCGTCTCGTCGAAGGAATTGGCGCAGTTACTTTCTGCAAATCAATTTTACAATCCTGAAACGAACAAGATCGAAATTAAGTTTAAAGACTATTCGCTTAAGTTCACTGCGAAGAATCAATTCATTGTTGTTCAAAGAAAATCCGATAATACTCAAACAAGTTTTCAAATTCCTATCTCTACGCTCTTAATAAACGATGACGTTTTTATCCCGCTGGTTTATTGTATCGAATATCTAAACGTGGGTTATGGGCAAATGTTGGAGTACGACAGTTCTACAAAAAACTTAACGATCACTCAAAAGCCATTTAGCCCGACGACAATCGCTGTAGAGCCGAAACCGGCTGCAACAGAAAAACAACAGCAAACAGTTGAACCGGCTCCTTCTACGACGGCAAGTCCATACGATATTTACGGCGTAACGGTTGAAGATAAGTCGAATGGTACTTTGATAAGATTGAAGGCAAGCAGAAAACTTCCGGTGATTCCGAGACAATCTATTACAGACGGCACATTGAATGTTTTCTTGAACGGCGTTACGGTTCAGCCTGGAATCCAAAATTCCGTTAACGCTGCGGGTTTGGTAAAGTCGTTTAAGAAAATTGTTGTCGGCAAAAAAAATATTCAGTTGGAGTTTGATCTTGCCGACGGTTATTCGTCATCGGAAGCGTTTCAGGATGTTGAGAGTAACGATATACTCATAACAATTCACAACAAACTTTTTGCGGCGTCGCCCGAGATAGAGAATGCAAAATCGAAATGGATTTTTGATGCGGTAGTTATTGACGCGGGACACGGCGGCAAAGATCCCGGCGCAATAGGCATTACCGGTGTTAAAGAAAAAAATGTAAATCTTGACGTCGCACTTAAACTCGGCAAATTGATCGAAAAAAATCTTCCTGATGTAAAAGTTATCTACACAAGAAAGACAGATGAGTTTATCGAGCTGTATAAACGCGGCAAGATCGCAAATGAAAACGGCGGCAAATTGTTTATTTCTATCCACTGCAATTCAACTGAGGCAAAAAATATTCCCACAGGCGGTTTTGAAGTTTACCTTTTACGTCCGGGCAGAACCAAACAGGCCATTCAAATTGCGGAATTTGAAAACAGCGTTATAAAGTACGAAGACAATCCGAAGCGTTATCAAAAGTTAACCGATGAAAATTTTATTCTTGTCAGCATGGCGCATTCGCAGTACATGCGCTACTCAGAAAGATTTTCCGATTTCTTGAATCAAGATTGGAAACGATTGGTAGAAATCCCTTCTCTCGGAGTTAAGCAGGCGGGCTTTTATGTGCTTGTCGGCGCGTCTATGCCTGGTGTTCTAATCGAAACGGGATTTCTCTCGAACCGAAAAGATGAAGCTTACCTCGCAAGTTCATCTGGACAAAAAGAAATTGCTCAAGCTATTTTTTCTGCTGTGAAGCAGTACAAAACTTACTATGATAAGGAGATAAATAACTAGAAGGTGGCATTCAGCCTTCGGCGCTCAGCTATCAGCTAATTTATAAAGGGAGGAAATCGGGATGAAGAATTTTAGAGATTTAAAAGTTTGGTTAAAAGCACATGAACTTGCTCTGGATGTTTTTCGAATTAGCAAATCATTCCCAAAAGAAGAATTATTTGGAATTACTTCGCAGCTTAGAAGATCGGTTCTATCTATTCCAACAAATATTGCCGAAGGTTGCGGCAGAGGAAGTGATTCTGATTTCGCACGATTCATTCAAATAGCTATTGGCTCTGCGAGTGAGGCGGAGTATCTGATTTTCTTTTCCAAAGAGTTAAACTTTATTGATGAGTCGAAGTATGTGGTTTTAAACCAAAGTGTGGTGGACATCAAAAAATCTTTGACTGCCCTTATTAAAAAGCTGAAAGCTTAACGCTGATAGCCGACAGCCAAAACATTTGTTATTCATGCCTCTTCACACTAATTTTACGACAGTAATTTTTCAATAGAAAGGCTTGTTTCAAATGACGAATGCTCAAAAATGGGTCGCTGCTTTTTTAGGATTGTTTCTAATTCTTTTTCTGCTTGGACGGCTCACAATGAAAGAAGAATCTTCAACTCCTCCAATGATGATGGGTCAGATGGCGAATCAGCAGGCGCAAGTTTCCGAAGATGCCGATGGACCAACCTTGGTTAAACAAATTGGATGTATTTCATGTCACGGTGATAACCTGCAAGGAACGAATATAGGACCGGCGCTCGCGAATATTAAGGAACACTGGACACGTGACGCCCTAATCAATTATCTGCGGAATCCTTCGGCGTACAGCGGCGATGCTCGATTTCAACAATACCGCGAACAGTTTAAGAATGTTGTAATGCCCTCGTTCAACAATATGGATGTGAAGCAACTTGGTAAAATTGCAGAGTATTTGCTGACGCGGTAATTGTCAAAATCAATAGACGGAAAGTTCAAACCCAATTCGCAATGGATTGGGTTTTTGTTTTAAAATAAAATCCGGCAAAAGCCGGATTCTTTAACTTCGACCTTTCGCTTATCAGCTCAAGCTATCGTCACATCCTTGCACAAATAAACATCTTGAATTGCATTCAGAAGTTTTACTCCTTCTGCCATTGGACGCTGAAATGCTTTGCGTCCTGAGATCAATCCCATTCCTCCGGCGCGTTTGTTAATCACTGCAGTTTTAGTAGCTTCGGCAAAATCGTTTTCGCCGGAAGCGCCGCCGCTGTTTATCAATCCTGCGCGACCCATGTAGTTGTTCATTACCTGGTAACGTGTAAGATCAATCGGATGGTCGGTTGTGAGTTCGGAATAAACACGCTTATCAATTTTTCCGTAAGAAGAATTACCCATATTGAGTGCGGTGTACCCGCCGTTGTTCTCCGGCAGCTTTTGTTTAATAATGTCCGCTTCGATTGTTACGCCGAGGTGATTTGCCTGTCCGGTCAAATCTGCCGACACGTGATAATCTTTATCTTTTTTGAACGCGCTGTTTCTCAAGTAGCACCAAAGTATGGTTGCCATTCCGAGTTCGTGCGCATGCTGAAATGCCTGACTGACTTCAATTATCTGACGAGCGCTTTCATCCGAACCGAAATAAATTGTTGCGCCAACGGCTGCCGCGCCCATATCCCAAGCCTGCTTAACATTTGCGAACATGATTTGATCAAACTTGTTCGGGAATGTGAGCAGTTCATTGTGATTAATTTTTACAATGAACGGAATCTTGTGCGAATATTTTCTTGCAACGGAACCAAGTACGCCAAGCGTCGATGCAACTGCATTGCAGCCTCCTTCGATTGCGAGTTTAACAATATTTTCCGGATCGAAGTAATCCGGATTTTTTGCAAACGATGCGCCGGCACTGTGTTCAATTCCTTGATCGACTGGGAGAATTGATAAATAACCTGTTCCGCTTAATCTTCCGGTGT
>JAMCSN010000368.1:2301-5398 GCA_023381535.1 Bacteroidota bacterium | reverse complement strand
CTCGGTTAGTAGTGATTTTAAATATAAACCCGTTGAAAATTCATCTGCTAAAAAGAAAACTTCATAGTCAAATAATGCTGCCCCGCCAATATAAATTTGTGTCCTCGGTTTGTTGAAATGAAATAAATATTCTATATCTGTTCCGTCATAGTGAGCTAAGCCGTCTGTCATCAAAAGAAAAATATCCTTTGAATTTCTTCCCCAGATACGCTGATAAAAATTAGGATTGTCTACTCTTAGGAATGTTTGAAATTGATTATTTACTCGTTTGGCTATTTCATTTCCTAAAACAAAATAAACCTCGCCGTTAATAAGGCTAATATCTGCTTGTAATCCTTGTGTCCAAATACTCCCGTAGATCTTATTATACTTTCCTTGTATATATTCATAAATGAGAGTGCTGTCGGGATATTGCCCTCCACCAATTTTATAAGTTTGTACATAAAATTTCTCATCTGGTTTATTTTTATAAAAACGTTCAACAATGCCTTGCAGCCCATCAGTATTCTGCATATCCCAATTACTGCCGGTATAATGGGCAATAACACTGTTATTATACAAAAGATTTTCATCAGTATAAGCGCCAAAAGCATAAAAGCCATTTGGAGAATCTCCCCACATATTATCAAAAACAATATCACTGTGTCCGTCTTTTGTTAAAACGGCAGCTTCTTTCCAGTAACCGCTCTGATTATTCCAAATTTTTCCACTGCTGCCGCCTATCCATATTATATTGTTCACTGAAAAACCGTAGATTGAATGTGGGACAAAGGAACGAACAACATTGTCTGTTGACCAATTGGTACCATTAAAATGCCAAATTGATTTTGACCAAATGCCCGGCTGCCCGATAGCCCAAACATCTCTCGGAGAACTTCCCCAGAGTTTATTCATGTATGCATAGTTTAATATTGTATCCACAGACCATACATAATCCCTTGTCATGGGAACTACAGGCGCTTCTAGAGGATTGCTGTTACATGAGCTTAATACTAAAAGCACAAGCGAAATTACTGCTGCAAAAATTTTCTTTTTCATCAACTCACCATGTTTGATTTTCTAATCACAAATTTTGAGAAGATTAATTTATGTATATGCGTTAACCTTTTTAACGAACGTCGTTCTAATAGAAGCCCGTTACTGTAAACGAAAAATTCTTTCTTTAATTGATGAAGTTTTAAGAAGCAAGAAGCTAGAAGTAAGATGTTTGTAGTTGGAGAGTTCTTCGAAGTGAAGCTGAAAATATTTTTATGTTTGTTTCTCAATTTCCCCCAGAAGGGTAATTTATTTTTTCTGATTTAATATAGACATCTTTCTCTGAAAAAAAAGGAAAATTTTTTGCACTTGTGTGACCGGTTTGCGCCATAAATAAAGTAACCCAAGCAGACTTGGGAAAAGGGGGGTGCCTTTCAGTTATGGCTATTTGATTACCCGATTTTTACGCACGTAAAAAAATCCCGACATTTCTGTCGGGACATTTGTAGAAAGAGCTTTCAGGTTATCTAGATAACGATTTAGACTTCCACGTTATCAGATTTCACTTTTGCCATAATGTATTCTCTGTTCATGCGCGCAATGTTTTTAACCGAAATTCCTTTCGGGCATTCCGCTTCGCAAGCATACGTATTTGAGCAAGCGCCGAAACCAAGTTCATCCATTTTCTTCACCATCGCTTCAACCCGGTTGTATCGTTCTGTTTGACCTTGTGGCAATAGCGCAAACTGAGAAACCTTTGCGCTTACAAACAACATGGCAGAAGCATTTTTGCATGCAGCAACACAGGCACCGCAGCCGATGCACGAAGCAGCATCCATCGCTTCCGAAGCTATGTCTTTCGGTATCGGAATTGCATTTGCGTCCGGGATACTGCCCGTGTTGACGGAAATAAATCCGCCGGCTTCCATAATTCTGTCCATTGCCGAACGATCGACAATTAAGTCTTTCACCAATGGAAACGCTTTCGCGCGGAACGGCTCTATATAAATTGTATCGCCTTCTTTGAAATTTCTCATGTGCAATTGACAAGTTGCGATGCGCGGAATTGGTCCGTGTGGTTGACCATTAATTACAAGTCCACACGTTCCGCAAATTCCTTCACGGCAGTCGCTTTCAAATGCAATCGGTTCTAGACTTTTGCTTTCGAGGTCGTTGTTGATCTCATCCAGCATTTCCAGGAATGATGAATCCGGCGACACGGCAATTTTGTATTCGGCAAAATTTCCCGGCGACTTTGGACCTACCTGGCGCCATATTTTAAGAGTCAGATTTATTTTTTTCTCATTCATTATTTGTAACTCCTTGTCGCTAGTTTCACACTTTCAAATTCAAGATGCTCTTTGTGCAGTTTCCACTTACCAACGTCCTGGAATTCCCACGCTGAAACGTAAGCGTAGTCATCATCATTTCTTAGCGCTTCGCCTTCTTCAGTTTGATATTCTTCTCTGAAATGACCGCCGCATGATTCATTGCGATCCGAAGCATCGAGCGCCATCAACTCGCCAAGTTCTAGATAATCTGCAACTCTTCCGGCACGTTCAAGACATTGGTTAACATCTTTAGAATCGCCGACGACATTCACATTTTTCCAGAACTCGTCCCGCAATTCTTGAATTTCACCCATAACTTCTTTCAAACCTTTTTTGTTGCGGGCCATTCCAACTTTATTCCACATGTATCTGCCAAGCTGTTTATGAATATCGTCAACGGTTCTTTTTCCTTTTATCGAAAGAAGTTTTGCTGTTTGATCTTCCACTTCCTTTTTCACTTTTTCGAATTCGGGATGATCAGTTTTCACCAGTGTCGGTTTATCACCGCCAAGGTAGTTTCCAATTGTATAAGGAAGAACGAAGTATCCATCAGCCAAACCTTGCATAAGCGCGCTGGCACCAAGACGGTTTGCGCCGTGATCTGAAAAGTTCGCTTCACCGGCAACAAACAATCCCGGAATGGAGCTCATCAAATTATAATCTACCCACAAACCGCCCATTGCGTAATGCGGAGCCGGATAAATTTTCATCGGAGACTTGTAAGGATTATCTCCCGTGATTGTTTCATAAATCTCGAACAAATTTCCGTAACGTTCTTCTATCACTTTTTG
>JAMCSN010000368.1:0-2286 GCA_023381535.1 Bacteroidota bacterium | reverse complement strand
AAACTGCATCTTGACCTTGTGCGCCGCGACCGTCATCGACAGCTTCTTTTGCAGCACGGGATGAAATATCACGCGGACTTAAATTGCCGTAAGTTGGATATTTTCTTTCCAGGTAATAATCCCGTTCTTCTTCCGGAATTTCGCTCGGTTTGCGCATATCATGTTTCAATTTCGAAACCCAAATTCTTCCATCGTTACGCAAACTTTCACTCATTAACGTTAGTTTCGATTGCCCTTCTCCATGAACCGGTAAACACGTCGGATGGATTTGGGTGTAGCATGGATTTGCAAATGCGGCTCCGCGTTTGTGCGCGCGCCAAATTGCAGTCGCGTTGCAATTCATTGCATTTGTGGAAAGGAAAAAGACATTCATGTATCCACCAGTTGCAAGAATAACGGCATGAGCGGAATGTTTCTCGATCTCGCCGGTTAATAAGTTTCGAACAACAATTCCTTTGGCAACACCATCAACAACAACAACGTCCAACATTTCCCGACGAGTAAATAATTTTACTTTGCCGAGTTTTATTTGGCGGTTCATTGCTGTGTAAGCGCCGAGCAAAAGTTGTTGACCAGTTTGACCTTTAGCGTAAAATGTTCTTGATACAAGTGCGCCGCCGAATGATCTGTTATCCAGCGATCCGCCGTATTCACGCGCAAACGGAACGCCCTGCGCAACACACTGATCAATTATATTGTTGCTCACTTCAGCTAAGCGGTAAACATTTGATTCTCGTGAACGGAAATCGCCGCCCTTTACCGTATCGTAAAAAAGTCTGTAAACTGAATCGCCGTCGTTCTGATAATTCTTTGCCGCATTGATACCGCCTTGCGCGGCAATGCTGTGTGCACGTCTTGCGCTATCATGAAAAGTAAATGCTTTTACGTTGTAGCCAAGTTCTCCCAATGATGCCGCGGCTGAAGCTCCTGCTAATCCAGTACCAACAACAATTATGTCATACTTGCGTTTGTTAGCCGGGTTAACAAGTTTCATGTTGAACTTGTGATTGGTCCATTTTTCTTCAAGCTTACCTGCCGGTACTTTCGGATCTAATTTTTTCATCACTTACCTCCGAAGAAAAATAAAAAGTATATTGGAATCGATGCGAAAGCCAATGCAGTGAGAAGCGAATAAATGAATCCCAACCTCTTAATAAATGGAAAATATTTTTTGTGATTCCAACCGAATGTTTGAAAAGCACTTTGGAAACCATGGTTAAGATGAAATCCTAGAATAACAACAGCGACTACGTAGAAAAGTGAGTAAACAGGACTCTGAAACGCCGATACAACTGCATCGTAGTATCTGTGCCCTTCATGAACAGTCGGATCAAAATTGAAAGTAACCCAAAGTGTTCTCAAGTGAATTACAAGAAAAATAAAAACAATGCTACCGGTCCAAATCATGGTGCGTGAATAAATATCTGAATTTTTCGACGAACCATTAACAGCATAACTTACCGGTCTTGCCTTCTTATTTTCCCACCATAACCTAACTCCTTCGTAGATATGAAAAATGAATATCAACGCAAGAATAACTTCAACCACTCTTATGAGCGGTTTAATGCTGTCCAAACCTTTCACAACAGTGTTGAATAATTCCGGTCCAGCAAAAAGTGTTAGGTTGTTAATCAAGTGAATGACTAAAAATAAGATAAGACAGATCCCGGTAAGAGCCATCACAAATTTCTTGCCGATAGACGAGTTCAATGCTATAGAAAGCCAGCCCATCAGGAATCTCCTTTGTTATAAGATTTTTGAATTAAAAATTTTGTAAGTGAAGCGATTGATAAAAACTGAAATGATAAGATTTTTTGATTCACTGCGATTGTCAGAATATTAAATAAGTTGCCGTTAAAATAAACCTATTAAAGTTTTTTTCAAAAAAGAATGTTACAAATCATGAATACTCAAATTTCACTAATTGCTTGGATGATCATTCTTTTCTATCTTACACGTGAGGTTTTTAACAATCTGCGGTGACAAACTTAAAAGGGAAACCGGTGAGCCTGTTCAAGGAAGATTCCGGTGCTGCCCCGCAACTGTAAGAGACGCTGTTAGTTCGTTTAACATAATGCCACTGAGAATACAATTGCGAATGGAGAATTTAGAATTGAGAATTAAATTCTCAATTAGCCATTCTCAATTATCAATTAATTCGGGAAGGCGTTAAACGAAGTCTTAAGCCAGGAGACCTGCCGCGGATTTAACTAATAAACAAGCCGTCAAACGGCTAATAATCAACCTTCGCGGGTAGGGTTTTGATTCTGGCAACACATCTAAAAA
>JAMCSN010000188.1 GCA_023381535.1 Bacteroidota bacterium | reverse complement strand
AAAATACCGGTACGCGCGAGATCGCTGAAGAAATTGCAAAACATAAAAATTATTTGGAAGCGAACGGATTTCTGAAAACCAAGCGTGAAGAACATTACAAGGTTCGAATAAAAGAAATTGTTGAGCATCTAATGAAAAACGAACTATGGCGAGAACATCGTGCAGAAAGTTTGGATGCATCGCTGGCAAAAGTCGTTGAAGGAGAAACTTCTCCTTATGAGATTGCGGAAACACTTTTTAATGATTTCAAATCAACAATCAAATAAAAAAGGCTTGTCATGATAGAGACTAAAAACGAAACTAATTTTCTTTTAGATTTTGACGAGAACCAGATAGCCATTAAGAACACGATTAGAGAATTTGCCGAGAAGCAAATCAAGCCGCGCGTGATGGAATTTGACGAAGCGCAAAAATTTCCAATGGATATTATGCAGCAGCTTGGCGAATTGGGATTTCTTGGAATTCTTGTGCCCGAAGAATTCGGCGGCTCGCAACTTGGATACGTCGAGTATGCTCTCATTGTAGAGGAACTTGCGAGGATCGATCCTTCCATTTCTCTTTCCGTTGCAGCTCACAATGGATTGTGCGTCAATCACATCAACATGTTTGCAAACGATGAGCTTAAGAAAAAATATTTACCCGATCTTGCCGGCGGAAGAAAAATCGGCGCATGGGCTTTAACCGAACCCGGATCAGGAAGTGATGCTGCCGGAATGCAAACGATCGCAGTTAAAGAAGGCAATTATTATATTCTTAACGGGACAAAAAACTTTATCACACACGGCGGTGTCGGCAAAACAGCTGTGGTTATGGCTATCACGGATAAATCAAAAGGCAAAAAAGGAATATCCGCTTTCATTGTAGAAAAAGGAACGAAAGGATTTCTGGTAGGGAAAAAAGAAAATAAATTGGGAATGCGAGCGAGCGAAACAACTCAACTTGCATTCGATAACTGCAAAGTTCCGGCTGAAAATTTGATAGGCAATGAAGGAGAAGGTTTCACTCAAGCAATGAAAATTCTTGAAGGCGGAAGAATATCTATTGCGTCGTTAAGCGTAGGACTAGCTCAAGGATGTCTAGAATCTGCTCTCGCCTACTCTAAAGAACGAAAGCAATTCGGCAAAGCTCTTTCTGAATTTCAAGCAACACAATTTAAGTTGGCGGATATCGCTACAGATATTGAGGCAGCGCGGATAATGACATTCAAAGCTGCGCGACTTAAAGACGAAGGGAAAAATATTTTAGACATCGCATCAAAAGCGAAATTGTTTGCAAGCGAAATAGCAACGAAAGCTGCCAACGAAGCCGTTCAAATTCTCGGCGGTTACGGATTCACTAAAGATTATCCGGTTGAAAAATTTTACCGCGACGTAAAATTGCTTACTATCGGAGAAGGAACTTCCGAAGTTCAGCGAATTGTTATCGCACGTACTCTATTACAAGACTAAACAAAAAATTACATGGCAACTATCGGAACACCGGTTAAATCGAACGAACAATTTCTTCGAAGAGAAGATTTTCACAAAAATCTAATTAGAAAGATCAGCGCGGTTCGTGATGCGATCAAACTCGGCGGTGGGAAAAGTTCTATCGAAAAACAACATGAGAAAGGAAAACTCACCGCACGTGAACGAATCGAAAAATTGATTGATTCCGGTTCATCATTTTTTGAGATAAATACTTTTGCCGCGCATGATATGTATAAAGAGTACGGCGGAGCGCCGAGCAGCGGAACAATTTACGGTGTTGGAAAAATCGGCGGAAAAAATTTTATAATTGTTGCTAACGATGCTACTGTAAAAGCCGGGGCTTGGTTTCCCATCACAGCTAAAAAAAATCTTCGCGCACAAGAAATTGCAATCGAAAACCGGTTGCCTATAATTTATTTAGTTGACAGCGCGGGCGTCTTCCTCCCTCTTCAAGAAGATATTTTTCCTGACAAAGAACATTTCGGAAGAATTTTCCGCAACAATGCTGTAATGTCTGCGATGGGAATCCCGCAAATATCCGCTATCATGGGTCCGTGCGTTGCAGGCGGCGCGTACTTGCCGATCATGAGCGACGAAGCGTTAATAGTTGAAGGCGAAGGATCAGTTTTTTTAGCCGGTGCGCATCTTGTTAAAGCCGCGATCGGAGAAGAAATTGATAATGAAACACTCGGAGGCGCGCGTGTTCAATCCAACATTTCAGGTGTTACCGATTATGTTATGAAGAACGATGAAGAAGCGATTCTTCAAATCAGAAACTTGGTGACGAAATTTGGAGATACTGAAACCGCCGGTTTCAATAGGATTCAATCGCTTCCGCCGAAGTTCGATCCGAAAGAAATTTACGGATTGATTCCGGAGGACACTTTTAAACCGTACGATACTTATGAACTTCTTTCTCGAATTGTTGATGATTCGGAGATTGATGAATACAAAGCCGGCTACGGAAAAACTTTGATTACAGCTTATGCGCGAATTGACGGATGGGCAGTTGGAATCGTAGCGAATCAACGCAGCATTGTAAAAACAGAAAAAGGCGAAATGCAGATCGGCGGAGTAATTTATTCCGATAGCGCCGACAAAGCTACGCGTTTCATCATGAACTGCAATCAGAAAAAAATTCCGTTAGTATTTTTGCAAGATGTTACCGGATTTATGGTTGGCAGCAAAGCCGAACATGGCGGGATAATTAAAGACGGCGCAAAGATGGTGAACGCTGTCGCAAATTCTGTTGTCCCAAAAATTACAATTATTGTCGGCAATAGTTTCGGCGCCGGCAATTACGCTATGTGCGGCAAAGCTTATGATCCGAGATTTATTTACGCGTATCCGAGCGCAAAGATTTCCGTTATGGGCGGAGCTCAGGCAAGCTCAGTTTTGCTCGACATTCGATTGAAACAAATGGAAAAAACCGGAAAGGAATTCACAAAAGAGCAAAAAGAAAAACTGCTGAATGAAATTCTTCAATCGTACGAAGAAAAAAGCACTCCGCTTTATGCCGCAGCTCGTTTATGGGTTGACGAAATCATCGATCCGGCACTAACGCGCGAATACATCTCACATTCAATAGAATACGCAAATAATAATCCGATTGTTCCCCGTTTCAGCACCGGCGTTATTCAGACATAACAAAATGCTGCACTGCAAAAAGTTTTTTGTCTTGCTCTTGCTCATAATCTTGCTCAGCCCTTTTCCTAATTTGTTACTAGCCCAGCAGAAATACGACAAATCGTTCTACGGCGGTTTGTTTTACATATCACATTACATGACTTCCGATGAATACAAACAGTTTGCGGCAACACATAGGGACGTTGAAACGGCGGATCATATTTATGAAACAGCATTGAAATTTTTCGACGGGGATCGATCAGAAACTTTTTTTTGTCTCGCATTTACTTTTCTTCCTTACAATAAAATACTGATGCGCTTGCCTGTAATCAGAACCGTTGTAACAATTCCGCTTCCGTCGCCGCCTAACTCTATTTTCAAAGAGAAATTAAAAAACACACCGAAGAAAATTTTTCCGGATTCACCGGCGGATGATTTCGGTGACAAAGATAAACTCGCCCACTTCTTTGCAAACGCATTTCTTCATTACGATGTAACCATTTTCAATTTGTCTGAATTTCTGGGTATCTTTGTGGAGTATTTCGAACAAGGATTTTTTATTCAAGGCGGGTACGACATAAGAGATTTAATCGCAAATCATATCGGAGAATTTTATGCCGATATGCTAAAGAAAAATCCGAATGCAAAACCGTCCGATGCTTTTTTAGTTTATCAATTATTATATATGCCGGCACCGTTATGAAATCAATTTTAGTGATCGACGACGAACGTGAAATTTGCGAAAGCGTCAAAATGATTCTTGAGTATGAGGATTATTCAGTTGACTACACGACAGACTCTTACAAAGGACTTCAGAAGTTAGAGTACGGAAATTATGATGCCCTCCTACTCGATATTCAGATGCCGGGCAAAAACGGATTTGAGATTCTAAACTGGTTACGTGAGAAAGAAATTGAGTTGAAAGTTGTGATGATCTCCGCACATGCGAGCGTAGAGAACGCCGTTAAGTCAACAAAGCTTGGCGCGTTCGATTTTTTGGAAAAACCAATCGACCGCGATAAACTTTTAATAAGCGTCCGTAACGCCGTAACGCAATCAGCATTAGTTAAAGAGAACAAAAAGCTCAAGAAGGAACTTTCTACTTCTGATAAAATAATCGGCAGCAGTTCCGTCATAAAAACAATTTTGGAAACCATCGCGCGTGTTGCTGCAACTGACGCACGCGTGCTCATAACCGGTGAAAACGGAACAGGCAAAGAATTGATTGCACAGGAAATTCACCGGCAAAGCAGCAGAGCAGCCAAAGAACTTGTGGAAGTAAACTGCGCTGCGATTCCTCACGAGCTAATTGAATCCGAATTATTTGGTCACGAGAAAGGATCGTTTACCGGCGCTGTCAAACAGCGCATTGGTAAATTCGAACAAGCCGATTCCGGAAATCTTTTTCTAGACGAGATCGGTGACATGAGTATTCATGCCCAGGCAAAGGTTTTAAGAGCTATAGAAGAAGGAAGAATTGAGCGCGTCGGCGGGAATTCAAAAATCGAAGTTGATGTTAGGATCATTTCGGCAACCAATAAAGACCTTCAGGAAGAAATCAAGAGAGGAAATTTCCGCGAAGACCTTTATCACCGGTTGAATGTCATTCCTGTTCACATCCCACCGCTCCGCGAACGCAAGGAAGATATTCCTCTGCTTATAGAGCATTTTTCAAAACAGATATGCGACAAAAATAAATTCCAGCAAAAAATTTATTCCGATGGCGCAATCAAAGCATTTCAGTCGCAACCTTGGAAAGGTAATGTCCGCGAGCTACGAAACGTAGTAGAACGTGTAGTTATCATGACTCCTAAAAACGAAATAACCGAAAAAGAAGTCAGCCTCTTTTCTCAGAGCGCTTCCTCAAATGTTGATGATTTCCTAAACGTTACAAACAGTTTCCAGGAGTTTAAGGAGAAAGCGGAAAAAGCATTCATCGTTAAACAACTTAACGCAAATAGCTGGAACATCAGTAAGACTGCAGAGATTCTTGGAATTCAGCGAAGCCACCTTTACAATAAATTAAAAAAATATGAAATTGAAAAAGGTCAGTGATGGGAGAGACTATTTTTTCGAAGATCATAAGAAAAGAAATTCCCGCAGATATCGTTTTCGAAAACGAACATGTTCTTGCATTCCGGGATATCAATCCACAGGCACCGGTACACATTCTCATAATTCCCAAAGTTGAAATCCCTAGCGTCAAAGAATTATCCGGCTCTGAACATGCAAAGCTGCTTGGCGAATTAATTGACGCGGCAAATGCGATTGCAAAAAAGGAAAAGATAGTCTCTCCCATCACTGACCT
>JAMCSN010000268.1 GCA_023381535.1 Bacteroidota bacterium | reverse complement strand
TTTTTTAAAGAGATACTTTCCTTGAGACAGATTTTTGAGAGAATATCCCCTTCCAGCCAATGTATCTAATACATTCTTAACGGAGTTGTCATCTTGAGAAATAAAGGAAAAATAATTCTTAAAAGATTTTTCAGAGAATCTCAAATTTTGTTTTGCAACACTTTTTCTGGTCCTGATAAATAAATTCCAAACAGAGAATGACATAACAAAGAACAGAAGAAATACAACCGCTATAAATATTTCGGAGCTGAACATTCTATCGAAATGAAGCAGTGATATTATCGGAGCTAACAACTGATGGCTTTCTTTCCAACCGTTAATAAACGACGGGCTCGAATCTGAAACCTGAGGGATATTTACACCCGCAAGACAAAGCATTGCTACGAAAACAATAAGTATCAGTCCCGTAGAACGCGAAAGTAAAATTTTCTTCATTTTATTTTTCATTTTTAATCTCAAAATTATGGATCGTATCCGCCATTATTCATGTGTGTTGTGCACCCGCTGTTTGTTGAATAGCAGTTTGCTTTGCTGTAACTATTTGGTCCCGATGCCTTTTTGTAACCTCTTACAATAGCAACACTCACCGCACCATCAAGGTAGTTGTAAGGACTTGGATCAGTACTGTAAGCAATCAGTCTTGAACGTTTTGCACCGTGCGGAACAGCCGCATGGCACGCCACGCAAGGAACGCCGGAATAATATTTCCCGCCAATCGTAACAGACCTGTCATCATGTTCTCCATGAGCTTCACTAATAAATGTTGTACCGTTTTTTATAGGATGACATCCAACGCAAAATAAATCTGACGACCAATTGTTTGTATTATTTAAAAGGTCTTTTAAAGTCCATAATTGACCGCTCGCATTGGTGGGCCAATACTTTGCATTTGGTTTGGAACTCGTTCCTTGTAACATAAATCTATTATTAGAACCATGAGGTCCTTGCGGAACAGTTGAAGAAGTAACTGCATCATTACCATGGCAATCGCTGCAGTACATTGTTTGCGATCCAACAGAATTCCATGAAGTTGACATTTGTCCGGTTGTAAGAGCTTTCGGTGCATAAGAACCGGTTTGACTGTTCAATCCTACTTTAACCGGATGTGCAGAAAAATTATTAACATTGTATTCCATCGCCTGGTCTGTAATATTTGTTCCGGAAGGACCAATTATAGTTGTAACTCCGTTGGTTGTGCTTCCTAATCCGTAGTATGAATGACATTTAAGACAGATTTGATACTCCTTTGTTGAAGGATCAATTCTGGTAAAGCTGGTCGGTTGAGTCCACTTTGTTCCATCGACCGGTTCAAGTCCCCATACTCCGTTCAGAACATTGGAAACTAAATTTGATTTTGGCGTATGCAAACCCGCAAACGCACCATGCGGGTTGTGACAATCGCTGCACTCTGCATGTCGATTAGGATTGGAAACAGACGCCGAACTTTCTGTCGGAGAATTTGTAACTGGATTAGCATTTACCGGATTATGTTTGTTGTCAACTGTGTAAGTAGGGTGTGTATATAATTTAGCAAACGGTCCTCCGGTTGCAGATGAAACATTCTTTGTTGTTATGCCGCCATTGGCAATTCCTTTATGACATCCCTCACATAAGTTTTGTTCAGACAGTTTCAGCAATCTACTTGGGCTACCAGCAGAATGTGGTTTATGGCAGCTCTCGCACCCGCTCGTTGTTACAGTAGTATAACCATTATGACTCCAATTTAAAGGTAGAGTTTTTGTAGACGACTGATGACCGGACGGATTAGTTGACCAATATTTTTTGTTATGACAATCTAAACAGAGTGCCGAGGATGAATTTGATTTTTTAAGAAACTTTTTTGTCACTCCGTCTTTCGATTCATTGTGAGGATCGTGACATCTTACACATTCCATCGGTACCTTATCGGATGGACGCGGATAATGACAACCGGAACAATTATACTGACTTGAGTTAAAGTGCGGAAGCCCAATTGAAATAGGATGATCGTCCGATAGTGTAGTTCCCGATGCACCGCCTAAATTGCTCGCCGCCGATGCCGAAAGAGACTGGTCGGCATCCAAATTTGAACTGCCGCTTACGTTAATTTGACCTGTGCTCATCGACCCAATTGCAATTGTTCCATCATGACAAGAAAGACATAACTTGGAGGATGTGTTTGGGTACTGCGCAAGATAAGTAGATGTGAGAGTACTGCTGGTGTACTGGTTGTAACTCACGGAAGAAAGCGTATGATCCCAAAGTTGTCTTACTTTTAGATTTCTATGCGGTAAGTGACAGAATTTGCAAACCTCTTGTTCCGTGTTGGATTTTATTGTACCTGTTCCTGTTACAGAGAAATTATGCTTCGACTGGATTATTTGAGCATTAATTATTGACGCTATGCTAAAGAGTAAGGCAATATGTTTAACTAATTTGGGCATCGTCAAAATTATTTCAAGTACTCAAAAACTTGTATTCTATGATTAGCTGAATCTGAAACATAAATCCGATCATTCTTATCTATGAAGAGATCCGTTGGTAAATTAAAATAACCCAACCCATCACCTGAGCCGCCAAACGCAAGCAAAAGTTGTCCATTGAAATCAAAAATTTGAATGATATCCAATAATGCATCTGCAACGTAAATATGATTCTCGCTGTCAACCGCTATCCCTTTTGGTCTGCCAAAACTTCCCACCGTATTGCCTGCCGAACCAAAACAATTAAGGTAATTTCCTTTCCCGTCAAAAGTTTGAACTCTGAAATTCAAAGCATCTATAACAAATATTTCTGGCTCGCCATGTTTTTCACTTTCATGCTGTATTGCCAGATGAACCGGAAAATGAAACTCGCCGCGGTTCGTTCCGTTTTTGCCAAACTTGAATTTTTCCTTTCCATTGAGATCAAAGACAACGACCTGGTTGGCACCCGTATCCGTCACATAAATCAAATCATTTTCAATTCTCAAAGCTGTAGGTCTAACAAATTTTGCATTCAACCTATACTTGAAATCCAAATCACCATCGTAAACAAATACATCGCGAATTACTGAATCGCAAATGTAGATGTCATTATTGTTTGCCGCGGCAACAGAAACGGGCGATACAAATGAAGAATCGTTAAAATCCTTTATGCAGTTGTACTTTTTATTTTCAAAATCAAATATGTGAATCCGGTTCAACCCGATATCTGCAACCAAAATTCTACCGCTATTATCAACCGTAATCCCTTGCGGTCGATCGATGAAGTTGTTCTTGTCTTTGCTGCCGAACAAAAAACTTACCACACTTTCGAAGAACGATTTTTTAGTACCCAGATCTTTTTCATTTGAAAACGAATAGAGAAACTTTATCCGTGCCTTCTGCGGCGGTTTTGGCCAAACTAAATCGTCTTTGCTCAACTGTTGCGGAAAAATATTCTGCACCAATAGCAGCGATAGTAAAAAGAATATATTTATTGATCGAGACATAACTCCATCATTCGAAATTAATATTAATTGGTCTGGTCACGGTAAAAAACAAATCGCTCCTTAGCAGTGTAGGATTCTGATAACCGACTTTCCTTAAAGAAAACGACAGAGCCCTGAAAGTATAAGTTACAACCACATCATAGCTGAACTCTTTTAAAAACCTTATTGGGTCTGTCGTCTTTGTAATCCTTCCGGCAATTGACATGTCGCCGATCAAGTTTGGTAATCTGACCGTAACAGAGTATCTGCCTATAGAATAAGTCAAATACTTGTTTGACTGATAATCATGTATGTAATTGAAACTCAGAAAGACGTTTATTCCTTTGGTCCACCTGTAGGTTACATCCGCCAAGAGTTGAATGTTTTTGTTGTAGTTTTCGAAATTACCCAGCGAATTATTTATGTTGTATGTATTGTTGCTTCTAAAATAGAGATTCGGAATTATGTTTGTCTCGAAAGAAGCGATCGCAGTATTTTGCAAATTGGTAATAGTGTTATCACCGTTTATTTTACTGTAAGCGAATTGATCCGACAATGAAAACCGGCCTAACTTTAGACCGTTTGTCGAGAAAGCAGCAGAAAATAAACCTTGATAAGTGCTTCTAACGGACTCATATTGCGTTCTATTATAAAAACCCTGTGCCATCAAATTCACATCTACTATATCATAGCTCTTTTGAAACCTTAATTCGCAGCTTAATAAAGTGTTCCTGATTATTTTCCGGTTCGCTTCGTAAGTCGACGCGCCTTCGGAATGAGAAAGAATCAATGTGCCGGAAAAATCTTGCGAAAAATCTTTCGTCAGTTGGTCGTTGACTGTTCCTTCGTATGACGAAGTGGAGTTATTATATTTTAACGATCTGAACTGACCGTTGACTTGATTAAAAAAACCATCGCTTATTCGTGAATTCCAAAACAAATTGCTGTATAAACTCTTAATTGAGTTGTCGTACATATAACTTGCATTTAATGAAATTCTATCTGTTTCATTAAGTTGAGTAAGTCCTCTCAGATAAGTTTCGTATGTTTCATACGTTCGTGCAGTTATATTATCGTTTCTGTTTCTATAAATGAGATCGATATTAAACTGTGTTTTGAGAATCTGCGGCGTTTCAATTGCAAGTTGTAAGTTTTGATTTCTTTGTTCGTACGGCTGAGTGGGATTTATACTTTCAGATTGCACATCATCGTAGCGCAGCGTAAAAAGATTAAGTTTTTCTCTACCGTTAACATTTATTTTGGGAGAAAATGTAAATCCCTTCGATTTTGAAAAATACTGGTTATTATAAGTCACTCCTAACGGCGCATAAACTGTATTTGTGTTTAAGGAATTCTTAACCGTTACACTAAGCGGAAAATTACTGCTCTTCAGCATATCTACTTTGCAGTCAAAAAAATTGTAGAACTTTTCGTTCAGTTTATATCCGTTCCCTTGATAATTGTTGCTTGTATTTCCATTAACGAAAGAAGAATTCAATGAAAAGCTTACAAGATTAGGATTATATATATAGCCGATAGTATTTAGGTCGATTACTTGACTGAATTTAGAGTAAACGCTTTCACTGGTCTTTAATGAATAAGATTGGCTGTTAAACTCTACCCCTAAAACTCCGTTAAGGTTTTGAATCTGTGCAAAACCTTTTGAGCATATAACCACTAGTATACCGCCTATCAAAACCGAATATTTCCAAACGTAATCCAATAGCATCGCAAAAATCTCGCCTGCCTTTCAGCAGGCGAGCCTCTAAATAAATTACTTTGTATGGCATGTTATGCAAAGCGCACTGCCTGCATTTGATACTCTCAAGAATGTACCTTGAGCGTTACTATGCGGGTTATGGCACGAAGCACATTGCAAACTACCAGTGTAAAGCGGAACTGCATGGGCTGCGTCAACATAACTTGCACTTACCGGAGTTTTCAATGCACCGTCTGCGGTTGCCAGCGCAGCGTCA
>JAMCSN010000281.1 GCA_023381535.1 Bacteroidota bacterium | reverse complement strand
CGCTTGCTGTTAAAACCATGAGCCACAGTTATATAAAATTTGGTTTGTCGTTGGTCACCGGTATTACCGGTTCCGGAAAGTCCACAACTTTGGATGCAATAATTGATTACCACAACGATTTCGATCCGTGCCATATCGTAATAATCGGTTCGCCAATTGAATACGTGCATAAATCCCGAAAGTCTATTATAAAACATCGCGAGGTTGGAAGAGATGTTTTATCATTTAAAGACGGGGTTATTCAATCACTCCGACAAGATCCCGACATAATTGTTATCGGTGAAATGAGAGACCCGGCTACAATCATGGCGGCACTAGAAGTAACAGATACCGGGCATAAAGTTTTTTCAACACTTCATACTTCTTCTGCTGTGGAATCGATAGATCGTATCATTGCAGAAGTTGATCCTCACGAACAGGAAAGGGTAAAGAACCGTTTAGCCGATGTATTGATTTCTGTAGTGTCGCAGAAACTTGTTCCAAGTTTGGATGGGAAACGCGCACTGGCTAAAGAGGTGCTTATTGTTACTCCAAGTGTAAGAGCGGCAATAAAGAACAATAATACAAGTGAAATTTACTTGATGATTAATCAGGGCGGCCCTCAGGGCATGGTTACAATGGAACAGGATTTGATGCGTCTTTATACTGAAAAGAAGATTTCAAAAGAGAGTGCGATCGCTTATGCTAATAACAAAACACGAATTCTTCAGTTGATGAAGGCGGTATAATCTTGAAGCCTGTTGTATGTTTATATTATGAGGGTACCGACGCAAAGTTAGCCGTTGTTGCAAGAACAAAGGACGGTATTCAAATCCAGCGTGTGGCTGCGTTTACTGTTTCCAGATCACAAGGCGCTTCTTCAAAACCGGAATTGTACAGCGAGCTAAATGCCGTCGATATCAAAGGAGATGAAATTTCTTTCGACAATCTTGAAACAGCCGCTGAACCTGAGATTAGTCAAGATACTTCCGATGTCGGTCAATTTCACGCGTCATTGCATGACCTGAAAATCAACGGTATGAATTACATCCCCATTGTTACCGAACCGATTGTTAATTATCATTCGTACGAGGGACCCCGCGACCAAAACAAGAAAAAGCTAATTCAGACAATCATAAAAGATCTGCAATCAACAAAAGGGATTACGGTTGATGAAGATTCTATGGACATTACCGAGCTGAATGAAAAAACTACGCTCGGAGTATTTCTGGAAGGCGACATACCTGGCGTTGGGCTTGTAAACCAACTTGCAAATTATAATAACAAGCGGTACTTAAAAATTCCAACGATAAAGACCGCCGAACTTCCGTTAGCTTACTACGTTTCAAAAAGCACAAAGTTCTTTCCGGAAGATTTCACTCTGATTGTTCATATTGGGAAAGAATATTCTAAGCTGATTTTTTTGGAAGGACAGCGATTAAGACATATCGGTTCTACTCTGGATATCGGGACAAAAAATCTTCATACCTACGATGTATATTTTTCTAAGATTTTGCTTGAAATGGAAAACGGCGGAATCCCGAAACTTGACAACATTATTATTTGCGGCGAAGACAGATCTGAAAACTTAATCTTATCCTTCTATGGTACATTCCCCGAAGCGAATGTGTCCGAGCTTAAGTTCCCTGGTTTAGATACTACCTGGCTGAAAGAAGATGAAGTGAGGGACCTTGCCTTATTTGCTGTTCCTATTGCAGCTGCAACGGAATACTTTGATGAGTTGGATAAGCTCTATGTTGGTGTGAATTTTCTGCCAAGGTATGTTCAAGAGCATCAAAAAGTATTTGATTTCGGATGGCATGGTTACGCCTTGCTGCCCGTACTATTTGCAGCAACTTTTTATTTCACTTTTAGTATTCTGAGCAATGTTAAGCATATAAATGAACTGAACTATGAAATTGATCGTCTGATGCAAAGGCAGACACAAAACCAGGAACTCGTGCAGGAGATTACTCCTCTCGAACAAAGGATTAACAGTTTTGATGCAACTCAAAAGATACTCGATTCTGCGGCAGTGGGATCTGGCGTTTGGAATCGTGCAATTTCGAAAATTTCGGATTTCGCGGAACGAAGAAGAAATTTCTGGATTTCAAAACTTGAAACGGTTGACAAAACAGAAGTAAAGCTTGACGGTTATTCACTATCGAGGAGCGTGCTTACCGAATTTGCGGATTTATATAAAACTTCGCTTTTGAAAAAAATTAATTACGAACCACTGAGAGAGAAAAGCGCTTTTTCTTATTCACTGAGTTTCAAACTAAAGGATGATTCGCTTAAAACGAAATGAGTACTAAGGTAAAAAATACTTTAATCATTCTGGTGATTTTCATCGGTATCTTGTTGAGCGCAGGGTTCTACAGCTTTGTGATTCAGAAATCTAAAATTAAGGATAAAGAAAAAAGAATTAAGGATTTGAAACTATTCCAGCTTGATACCGAAGCGTTAACGCGACAACTTGTTTCGTTCCAAAAGCGGGTAGCCGAACTCGATTCGGTCCTTGCGAATCGGAAGTACAACATTCCTTACAAATTCTCTCAAGCCGGTTTTTTTGATTTTGTAAACCAGGTATCTTACAGTTTTTCCAACAACTCGTTTGTTAATGTTGAGTTTGACGAAAACGAGACGAGCGCAAACTTTAACATTTACAACTATACAGTAAGCGGAACCGCAGAGTTTGGTGATCTCGATAGACTGATTTACGCAATCGAAGAAAGCAAGCAGCTCAAAAAAATCAGTGAGATGGGATTATCTAACAACGTTAAGGTTGATAAGGACGGAACGCCTCACTTCCTGGTGAATTACAAGTTCAAGGTGAAGGTTTACTATTCGTTAAGCGATCGGTTTTTTGTTAAAGACATCAGAGAAAACCCGCTCATTCCGAATCCCGCTTATGATTTTTTCTACCCGTTAATACGTAATGAAATTCCGGCTAACGTCGATCATTTGCTGGATGTTCAGACGGCGCAATTGCTTGCTTTAATTCCAGACGGAGCTTTTCTATCGGATGCCAGCGGCAATACTTATCTATTGTGGGAGGGCGATCAAGTTTATCTTGGATTCCTAACCAATATCGATTATCAAAACAGCGTTGTAAATTTCGTGCTTAACAAAGGCGGTATTATTGAAAACATTTCTTTGAAGCTAGGAAAAGAAAAAAAGTAGGTTAAATACAATGAAAAAGATAATTACATTTTTGTTTTTGCTGTCGTCTGTTCAGTTGATATTTGCGCAAATCGACTTGAAGGATAAGCTTAAAGGTTATGTCAGTCCGGAAGAAATAGTTTCGCTTTCGGAAAAAATTCCTTTTAATCAGGCAATTGAAATTCTAAGCAAGGTTAGCGAAAAAGTAGCAGGCAAAAAAATTGTTTCCACTGTAGATTCGAATTCTCCGATTGGAATCGAAATTGTCAATATGCAGTATAAGAAAGCATTGTTCATAATTGTTCAGTATAACAATTTGACTGTAGATGAGACCGGACCATCGATAGTAGTTAGAAAAAAGGATGAAACGGCACAAACCAAACTTGAAAAAGATGTTTATGCGCCGATAACAGAAAGAGAAGTGAAAATTTCCGCAGTTTTGTTTGAAGCCAACGTTGACGACATGCGTGAAAGAGGTATTAACTGGGAATTCCTTCTTTCGCAGTCCGGAGTTCAATTGGGTTCAAAAATTGTTACGCTCCAGGAGCCGCAACAGCAAACTGGTACTCAGACACAGGCTCAGCAAAAACCTCCTACATATGAAATCAATACTAAATCAAATTACAGTTTGGGTCCGTGGGACGGAACTGCAACCGGTCTTTTAAGAGCCTTTGAAACTAATGGCCTTGGTGAAATAATTGCACGTCCGACAATCATTGCAAGAAACGGTATTCCGGGAAAGACGCAAGTTGGAAACGATTTCTCGATAAAGGAAAGAGACTTTGCGGGCAACCTGATTGATAAATTCTATCCAACCGGGACCATTATTGAAGTCACGCCGTATGTTTACAAAGAAGACGGAATCAATTACATACTTTTGAAATTAAGAATTGAACGCAGCAGTGTAGTATCAAGAGACGCTCTCAGCACTAATGTCAGCAAGAATACAATCAACACAGATGTTTTGTTATTAAATGGCGAAGAAACCGCTGTGGGCGGCTTGTTCGAGAATCAAGAACTTAATACGCGACGTGGGATCCCGTTCCTAAAAGATTTACCGTGGTGGGTATTCGGGCTGCGATATATTTTCGGATACGATCAAACGGAAAATGTTAGAAAAGAAATTATCATGTTGATTAAAGCGGATATTCTTCCAACCCTGAAAGAAAGAATTAAAATGGAAAAAAGTGACTCGGTTCTGCGCGATGAAAGAGCTAGAAATATGGAATTGATGGAAAAGTATAAAGAACAATTGAAAAAATCGGAAGGGGATATAGAAAAGAAATAGATGTGTTAAAAAAACTTACCTTTTTGAAATGCGTTTGCAACGCAGCGTGAAATACTTTTCCTTCCATCTCGCTGAATGAATCGGGAGGTCCTTCGTTAAATGAAGCTGAATGTTAAATTCATATTGATCACATTTCTGGTTGTAGTCGTTGTATCGGTATCGTCAACGGTTATTTTTTATTCGTTAGCCGGACAAGCGCTGCTGCAGCAGCAATCTAAATCAATCTTGAATGCAACAAGCGATTTGGTCATTGCGCTTCAGAACGAAGTTTTGAAAACAGATTCCGATTTCGGCGGTTTGGGTCAGCGACTGAACAATTTTGAATCGCTTAACATCGATTCGACATCAATCGACTTTTTGTTTACGTTGGTTAACGATTCGCTGATAAACGCAAGCGAATTTAAAACCAACGGCAAATCGTACATAAATTCCCGTTCGTTTTCATTTCATCAGTTCTTTATAAACAACCCGAACGTGATTTTGCGTTATGCACAATTCCCGGGAGGAAGAACGGTTTACTACGGAAATGTAATTTCGTCAAAGATGCTCGATAGAATTTCCGACAAAATTCGTTCCGAGGTTGCTCTCATTGTTAATAACGTGCCTGTTGAGTTCTCACATTCGGAAAGGAGTCAAGCCAATTTACTGAATATTGTAAATGCGGTTCACGACTTACGATACAAAAACAGCTATTCGCTTTATTCGTTGGAATCCGAGAACGGGGATTTCATCGCAACTTTATATACTCCTAAACTTTATTTCTCACCCGAAACAAAAGTTAATTTTGTTGTGTTCGATGCGTTTAAGGAAGGAGTAAATTTCCGGGATACTCTTCGCATCGTGATGATATTGATAATTTTAGCTGGCAGCGCCGTTACAATTATTATAGTTCTGGTCTCAACTGCAAAACTGCGAAAGCAAATCTTTCTTCTCAGCAATGCCGCCGAAGTCACCAGCAAAGGTGATATGGACCATCGGGT
>JAMCSN010000104.1 GCA_023381535.1 Bacteroidota bacterium | reverse complement strand
TGACAAAACTTTCGGATATGATTAAAGAGCAAACTACACAGTACACAACATTATTTGAAGTGAACAACGCTTAAGCGAATATCCATAAACTTTAATTCATTTCAGTTTTCACCCAATCGATTCGGGATTCGATATGTATGAGTATGTTGGGGCAATACATATTCATTCAGTTTATTCAGATGGTTCAGGAGAAGTTAAAGATATAGCCAACTTAGCCTCCGAATCGGATCTGGACTTCATTATTCTTACCGATCACAATACTTTGCGCGCACTTCATGAAGGTTACGAAGGCTGGTACGGCAAAACATTGCTGTTGGTCGGGTGTGAAATAAACGACAAAGAAAACAAAAATCATTATCTCGCTTTCAGTGTAAACGAAGCATTCTCTACCAGACTTCCGGCAAAAGAATATGTGAAAAAAGTAAAAGATTCGGGAGGAATCGGATTTCTGGCTCACCCGCATGAAAAAAGAAGTTCGATGAAAGAGCATCCGCCATATCCTTGGACAGAATGGGACACAGACGATTTTACCGGCATCGAGATTTGGAACCACATGTCTGAATGGATGGAAGGATTAACCGAACAGAACAAGTACAATTATTTCATGCATCCGTTAAGATCGATTGTTGAACCAGCGAAAGAAACTTTGCAAACTTGGGACCGGCTTAATCTTAAAAGGAAAGTTGTTGGTATTGGCGGTGTGGATGCTCATGCACACAAAGTTAACCTATTCGGATTTTTCGAATTGGAAGTTTTCCCTTATAAAGTCTTGTTCAAATCCATACGGACACACGTTCTCTCGACAAATGAATGGAAACATCCCGGTGATCAAGCATTATCAAACGCAAAAAGTAGCGCGTACGAATCGTTAAGAGAAGGCAGATGTTTTTTTTCGAACTTTTATCATGGTGATGCAAAAGGATTTAAGTTTGTAGCCGAAACAAACGACCGGACATACAATATGGGCGAGTCCGTGCCAATGGCTGGCGAAGTAAAATTAAAAATTAATGTTCCAACTTCTGCGGATGTCCGTTTGATTTGCAACGGCAATTCGAGAGAAACAAAAACCGGAACCGATGTGGAATTCAATGCGCTGGAAAAAGGAGTCTATAGGATTGAAGTTTTCAAAAATAATAATTTTTATTAGATTTCTCGCCGAAAATTTAAGATTTATATACAGAATGAGGTAAAAAGTGTTAGAAAAAAGAAAAAAGATAAGTAAAAAGCAGATCAAAGAAGATAGGCTGGTAACTACATATTACGAAGCTATAACTTTCTATCAGAAATACCAATCTAAGATTTTGATAGGTATAGCGGCGGTCGCTCTGGTTGTTGTAGCTATTGTTCTTTATTCGAACAAGAAAGCAAGCGACAATATGGCAGCCGCAAATCTGCTTGGTAAAGTAATGCCGCTTTATGAAGCCGAAAACTTCAAAGAAGCAATCGACGGACAGAAAACCGGCAACATCGCTGGATTGAAAGAGATCGTTGATAAATACGGCAGCACAAACCAAGGAAACGTTGCCAAGATATTTTTGGGTGATTGTTATGCAATGACCGGCAATAACGACGAAGCTTATAAAATGTATGATGATTATTCCGGTTCAAACCCGCTCTTTAAGGCAACTGCGCTTGCCGGCAAAGCCGCTTGCTTGGAAGTAAAAAAGGAATTTGACAAAGCAGCAGACTTATACAAAGATGCTTCAAAAATCTCGAAAGAGAATCCATCAAACAGCGAGTTTTTACTGAAAGCTGGAATCGATCTAATTCAAGCCGGTAAGAAATCCGAAGCCAAAACTATTTTCGAAACACTTAAAAAAGATTATAAAAACACCACCGAAGCATACGAATCGGATAGATATTTGATTCAAATCGAGAGCTAATTCACTCTCTATTGGGTCGAACAATCTCTTTTCTTGATTTTATAGACTGCGGTCGGTATATTTTCATCACTTTAGAAGGATAAAGTTTTATATGGCGGATACCTCAGATTTCAGAAACGGACTAATCATAAAATACAAAGGCGATCCTTATGTGATTGTGGAGTTTCAGCACGTTAAGCCGGGCAAAGGCGGTGCTTTCGTTAGAACATCATTAAAAAATCTTAAAACCGGAAGAGTTTTGGATAATACTTTCCGTTCCGGTGAATCAGTAGAAGTAGTTAGAGTTGAAAGAAGAAAATATCAATACCTGTATAGGGAATCTGCCGGATTGGTTTTGATGGACAACGAAACTTACGAACAGATTACAGTTTCGGAAGAACTCTTTGGTGAAGGCGTGAATTATCTTAAAGAAGGAACCGAAGTTGAAATTCTTCTGGATGGGCAAGAACAAATAATCTCTGTTGAGATTCCGATTTTTGTGTCATTAAAAGTCAGTGAAACAGAACCCGGGTTCAAAGGCGATACAGCCAGTAATACTCTCAAACCGGCAAAACTGGAGACTGGTGCTAAAATAAACGTTCCACTGTTCATAAATGAAGGGGATGTTTTAAAAGTTGATACACGAACAGGTGGGTATGTTGAACGAGTTAAAAACTAAGGCTGAATAGCATGGACATAAACCTACTTAAGAAGCTCATCAAAATGGTTGAGCAAAGTGAAGTCACCGAGTTCACGGTTCAAGAAGGTGAATTGAAAGTAAAGATTTCCAAAAATTCAAAACAAACGTCGCAAGTGCATCTTCAACCCGTCGGTGATTATTATAGACCTGCCGGTATTCAGGTTCCAACGCCGCAGTCAATCGAAACCAAGCCCGCCGCGACCACAGAAGAAACTCAAACAAAATTTCATGAAATCAAATCACCAATTGTCGGAACGTTTTACCGCGCACCGGCGCCCGATGCAGATCCCTATGTTCAGGTTGGTAGCACGGTTTCAACGGGCACAGTCCTCTGCATAGTTGAGGCAATGAAATTGATGAATGAAATTGAATGTGACGTTAGCGGTAAAATCGTAAAGATACTTGTCGAAAACGCTACACCGGTTGAATACAACCAGCCTCTGTTCTTGATCGAAACGGTTTAGTGTTATCAAAACTTTTTAGAGGGAATTTTGTTTAAGAAAATCTTAATTGCCAATCGGGGAGAGATAGCACTTAGAATCATCCGGACTTGTAAAGAACTTGGCATTCCCACTGTCGCGGTTTATTCCGAAGTTGATCGCGATTCTCTGCATGTTGTCTTTGCAGACGAAGCAGTTTGCATCGGACCGGCGCCAAGTAATCAAAGCTATTTAAAAGTTCCGAACATACTTTCCGCTGCTCAAATAACCGGAGCGGATGCAATTCATCCCGGTTACGGTTTCTTGGCAGAAAATGCCGAGTTCAGCGAAATATGTGCAGACTCGAATATAAAATTTATTGGTCCGTCCGCAGATTCTATCCGTAAAATGGGAGATAAAGCTTTCGCAAAAGAAACGATGAAGAAAGTAGGCGTGCCTGTTGTTCCGGGAAGCGAAGGCGTTGTAAACGATGTTGAGGAAGCAAAAAAAATTGCCAAACATATTGGTTACCCGGTTATGCTCAAAGCATCTGCCGGCGGCGGCGGAAAAGGAATGCGCATAGTTTGGAAAGAGGATGAATTAGAGAAAGCATTCCAGACTGCAAGCAATGAAGCTAACGCAGCTTTTGCCAATCCGGCACTTTACATGGAAAAGTTTGTTGAAAACCCGCGACACGTAGAAATACAAATCCTTGGCGATCAATTTGGAAACATTTATCATTATGGTGAAAGGGACTGTTCAATTCAAAGACGGCATCAAAAATTAATTGAGGAATCACCTTCACCGTTCATCACTCCCGATATAAGAGAAAAAATGGGAGAAGCCGCACTGCTTGGCGCTCGCGCAGTTAACTATGAAGGCGCCGGCACAATTGAATTTCTTGTTGATAGACACCGGAAATTTTATTTCATAGAAATGAATACGAGAATTCAAGTTGAGCATCCCGTTACCGAAATGGTTCGCAATATCGATCTTGTGAAGAACCAGATACTTGTAGCTGCCGGTGAAAGAATTGAAGACCCTCCCAAAGATCCGAGAGGTCATGCAATTGAATTTCGTATTAATGCCGAAGACCCGCAAAATAATTTTAGACCGTCGCCCGGACAGATTGAGTACTTACATTTCCCCGGCGGTTTCGGTGTGAGAATCGATTCTCACGTTTACAACGAGTACGTCATTCCTCCAAATTACGATTCATTGATTGCAAAAATGATTATTTGGGGAACCGACAGACCTCACGCAATTAAACGGGCACGAAGAGCCTTGGAAGAATTTAAAATCGAAGGAATTAAAACAACAATACCTTTCCACCAGAAAGTTTTAGAGAGTGAAAAATTCATAGAAGGCGATTTTGACACATCATTTATTGATCAACACATTAACTTAAATTCATGAGGCAGCAATGAATATTCCAGGTAATTTAAAGTACACGAAAGATCACGAGTGGATTAAAGTTGAAGGCAACGTTGGGATAATCGGCATAACCGATTTTGCTCAAGGCGAACTTGGCGATATCGTTTATGTTGATATCAATCCCGAATTGACCGAGCTTACAGCAGGCGAATCGTTTGGAACGATTGAAGCGGTTAAAACCGTAAGCGATTTGTATGCGCCGGCAAGCGGAAAAGTTTTAGAATTGAACAAAAAACTTAACGACGAGCCGCAACTTGTAAATACCGATCCGTACGGAGAAGGATGGATAATCAAAGTTGAATTATCCGACGCTTCTCAGGTGAATGATCTTCTTGACGCGGTGTCTTACCAGGCGCAATTAGGTCACTGATAATTTTTTACTTTTTTCATCCCGGCAGAATCCGTTTTGGATTTTGCCTTTCATTTTAAAATAAACTTCACTTCCTATGATTCACAAACAAAAAATCTTGATCCTCGATTTCGGATCGCAATACACACAGCTCATTGCAAGACGAATCCGCGAGAGCAAAATATATTCTGAAATTCATCCGCATAGTTATCCCCTTGAAAAAATTAGGGAAGAGTTGCCTGCCGGAATAATTCTTTCCGGCGGACCGATGAGCGTGAACGACGAAGGCGCCCCGAACATTTCCAAAGAAATTTTTGAACTCGGAATACCGATCCTTGGGATTTGTTACGGACTCCAATTAATGTCCAAGCATCTCAGCGGAAAAGTAGAACCGGCGGAAGATCGGGAATATGGCAAAGCTCATCTAGAAATTATTGATAACGACCTTCTGCTCATGGGCGTGAAGGATGGCTCGGTTATTTGGATGAGTCACGGCGATTACGTAACTAAACTTCCGGATGGATTTCATTTGACGGCAAAAACCGACAACTCGCCTATGTGCGCAATATCGAATCCGGCAAAGAAAATTTATGGCATTCAGTTCCACCCGGAAGTAACCCATACGGAATTCGGCAAGACAATTCTAAATAACTTTTTGTTTGATATCTGCGGATGTTCTCCGGACTGGACCTCTGAAAGTTTCATTTCTACAACTATTGACGAAGTGAAAAAGAAAGTCGGCGGTAAAAAAGTTATTTGTGCTCTCAGCGGCGGTGTCGATTCATCTGTTGCTGCCGTGCTCATGCATAAAGCAATTGGCGATAAACTGGTTTGTATTCATGTAGATCACGGCATGATGAGAAAAAACGAGAGCGCCGAAATCATCAAGATGTTCAAAGAAAATTATAACATGCGTGTTGATCACATTGATGCGTCGGAGCTTTTTCTTTCCAAGCTAAAAGGTGTTACCGAACCCGAAAAGAAAAGAAAAATAATCGGCAATACTTTCATCGAGATTTTTGAAAACGAAGCGAAGAAATTTTCCGATGCGGAATTTTTGGTTCAGGGTACCTTATACCCCGACGTGATTGAATCCGTGTCGGTAAAAGGTTCGTCAGTCACGATTAAAACTCACCATAACGTCGGCGGTCTTCCAGATCGGATGAATTTGAAATTAATCGAACCGTTCAGAGAATTATTCAAAGATGAAGTTCGCGCTATCGGACGGGAATTAGGTTTGCCCGAAATATTTATTAAACGGCACCCTTTCCCCGGACCTGGACTTGCGGTAAGAGTACTCGGAGAAATTACGAAAGAGCGGCTGGATGTTTTGCGCGAAGCCGACGACATTTTCATAAATGAACTTCACTCTGCAAAAATTTACGATAACATTTGGCAAGCATTTGTAGTTTTGCTTCCGGTTCAGTCGGTTGGTGTTATGGGCGACGCGCGCACGTACGAAAACGTTGTTGCTCTTAGAGCCGTTACTTCTACCGACGGCATGACGGCAGATTGGTACCGGTTCAATCCGGAGTTTCTTGAAGTTGTATCGAATAAAATAATTAGATCGGTGCGCGGCGTGAATCGTGTTGTGTACGATATCAGCTCGAAGCCGCCGGCAACAATTGAGTGGGAATAAAAAAATAGGGGTAGCAATGAAAGTAAAAGAATTACCGCTGGATGACCGTCCGCGCGAAAAATTAATGCTGCGCGGAGTTCAAAGTTTAAGTGATGCCGAACTTATTGCAATTCTTCTTCGAACCGGAACAAAGGGGAAATCGGTCATTCAACTTTCGCAAGAATTACTCCACAAGTACGAAAATCTTAACGCGCTCACCGGGCAGACTCTTGATGCCTTGAAAAAATTTCCCGGGATCGGAAAAGACAAATCATGCTCGCTTCTTGCTGCGTTCGAAGTAAGCAGAAGAATCGATTCACAAAAAAAATGGCATTCAAATAAAAAAATATCTTCGCCGGAAGACGTTGCAAATATTTTTATTCCTCTTCTCCGGGATGAAGTCAAAGAAAAATTTTACGTTGTCTGTCTCAATTCAGCAAATCGCATTATTAAGTTTGAGTTAATTTCCGTCGGAAATCTCAATTCAAGCGTGGTTCATCCTAGAGAGGTATTTAAGGTTGCAATCGAGAATAATTCCGCAAGTATCATTCTTTTGCACAATCATCCTAGCGGAAATCTCGAACCGAGCCAAGAAGACATCGCAATAACTAAAAAAATGGTTGATTCCGGCAAGGTTCTCAATATAGAAGTGTTCGATCATCTAATAATTTCCGGGAACAATTTTGCCAGTATAATAGGTAAAATATCCAATTAAAATTTGTAGCATTGTCTAACGATTTTGTTCTAAATTAAGTATATTTAAATAGCATATCACTTAATAAATTCAAGGAGGATTCAGATGTTAAAAAAAGTTATGAATTCTGCACTCATCGTACTGTTGCTGGCTGGAGTGATCGGCTTTACCGGGTGCAGCGGTATTTCCGAGGAACAAGTAGCTGAACTTGAAGCGCTTCGTTCCGAAGTAAAAGCTCTCGATAAAGAAGTTAATTCTTTAAAGAGTGAAAAAGCTGCGCTCGAAAGAGAGATAGCAGAGAAAAATGCAAAGTTGGATGAATGCGCAAAACTAAAAGCAGAAACTCAAAAAAATCTTGACAAGATGGGTAAGTAATTTTAATAGTTAAATAATCTAAAGGAGATTTTAAATGAAAGTGTACAAATATTTTTTGGTTCTATTTGCATTTGTACTCCTCACGGCTAATGTTTTTGCGCAACGGACAGAAGACATGACCAAGGAGGAGTGGCAGAATGAAATGAATCGTTTGTCTGCCCAGAAAGTCGCTCTCACAAGCGAACTTAATACCTTAAAGAGTGATGTTGCTAATCTGAAGAAGATGAGAGACGGCTTAAAAACTTACGACGCTTGCATAGATGAATTGTATGCAATGGTCGGCGCAACAAAAGCAGACGTCGATAATTTCGGAAAACAACTTGATGAATTAACGAACAAGATCGATAATCAAGTTGCACCGAAAGCAGATAGACAAGCTGAACTTGATGCGATGAAAAACAACAAGATCAGCGCGCTGCCGCAATACTTCGATAAAGTTCACAATCAGCTTCAGAAAAAATTAGATGCCTGGATTGAAAAACCAAAAGAAGTTAATTACACTGTAGTAAAAGGCGATTGCTTATGGAATATCTCGAAGAAGAAAGAACATTATGATAACCCGTTTGCATGGCCGATTATATATAAGGCAAACCGCGATCAAATTAAGAATCCGGATTTGATCTTCCCGAAACAAATCTTCAAGATTCCAAACTTGACAGAAGAGGAAAAGGCAAAGTATGATAAGATTAGAAGAAATTACAAGCCGGCTCCTCCGACACAAACACAAACTCCTGCTGCAGCAAAAACCACCAAGTAAGGAATGCTTGTAAGAAATTGTGTTAGATAATTTTAAGATAAAGCCCTTTTCAGAAAGTGAAGAGGGCTTTTGTATTTATGGAGGCGCATACGCAAGTCGAAAAAAATATTAAGCTGGATAATGTTGATCTTCTCTCGTTCCTCGGCATCAACGATGGAAATATCAAACCGATAGAAGAAAGATTTTCTGCAAATGTAATTGTCCGCGGAGACAACGTTTTTGTTCAAGGCATTCCCGAAGAAGTTGAAGCCGTTGAGAAAGTTGTCAAAGAAATGATATTCGTTCTCAACACAACCGGCAAGCTTCAGAGCAGCGATGTTTTCACAATCATCGATCTCACGCTGCAAGGTAAAGAAATAATAAACGGGAACGAGTTCGATAATATTGTTCTTTACTCCAAGAAAGATGTTATCAAAGCAAAGACGCCTAACCAAATTGTATATACGAAAAGTGTTAGAGAGAATGACATTTTATTTGCGATCGGTCCTGCCGGAACTGGAAAAACTTTTCTTGCAGTTGCGTTCGCAGTATCAGCGCTGAAAAAAGGAATCGTTAAAAAAATAATTCTCTCGAGACCCGCAGTTGAAGCGGGTGAAAGCTTGGGTTTCCTGCCGGGAGATTTTAGAGAAAAAATTGATCCGTACCTTCGCCCACTTTATGATGCGCTTGAAGAAATGCTACCGTCGGATCAGCTTCGCAATTATATTGAAAAGGGGATGATAGAAATTGTTCCGCTGGCATACATGCGCGGCAGAACGCTCAACAATGCGTACGTTATTTTAGATGAAGCTCAAAATGCAACCGGTATGCAGATGAAAATGTTTCTGACACGCCTCGGTCCCAACTCAAAGGCAATTATCACCGGAGACATAACGCAAATCGATCTGCCGACTTATTCGCAGAGCGGACTTGTGCAGGTAAAAGAAATTTTGAAAAATGTTGACGGCGTGGGATTTGTTTACTTCGATAAAGGCGACGTAGTCCGGCACAAATTGGTTAAAGATATTATCAACGCGTACGAAAAACATTACAACAATAACGGCAGGGGAGCTTAGTCGAACTTCTTACTTTCTTCCCAGTACTTATCCATCTCTGCCAAGTTAGAGTCGCTCAAGTTTTTTCCCAACTCCTTAATTTTTTTCTCTACGTAACTAAATCTTGAAATGAATTTTTCGTTTGTTCTTCTGAGTGCATTCTCCGGATTAACGCCGAGGAACCTCGCATAATTTGTAAGAGCGAAGAAAACGTCTCCCATTTCTTTTTCAAATTCTTCAAATGTCCCGTCTCGTTCCTGCTCGTGCATCTCTTCAATTTCCTCGATAACTTTTTTCCAAACGTCTTCCTTTTTCTCCCAATCGAAACCGACTTTGGAAGCTTTCTCCTGAAGACGATAAGCCCGCGCCAAACTCGGCAAATTTTTCGGAACACCTTCGAGAACGGAATCTCTTCCTTCGGAAAGTTTTATCTCTTCCCAGTTCTTAAGAATTTCTTTTGTGTCCTTAACTTTTGTAGCGCCGAATACATGAGGATGTCTTCTGATTAATTTATCGCTGATCGAATCAATTACGTCATCAATGTTAAAATTTTTATTCTCATCAGCGATGACGGAATGAAAAACAATATGAAGCATCAAATCGCCGAGTTCGGCTTTCAACTCTTCATAATCCTTCAGATCGATCGCTTCCAATACCTCGTAAGTTTCTTCCAATGTTGCGCCCTTGATCGAATCATGAGTCTGCTCGCGGTCCCACGGGCACTCTTTCCTTAGTCTGATCATGATATCATAAAGATTCTGAAATTTGTCACCGGTCATGTGTTCTCCAATTTTGATGGCAAAGATAGCGAGATGAAATTCAAAAGAAAAAACTTGGTTGCTAATTCGGAATGAAATTCTCGAAAAAAAATTTGCTATATTTAATCAAAATTTTTAGAGACCAACATGATTGAAGAGAAGATCAAGGAAATCATCGGTCACGATCTACCAGCCGTGGTAAAACCGTTGGCAGCTTACATCCCGGCGCAGATAAGCGGAAATATGGTTTACACGTCCGGACAGCTTCCGATGAAAGATGGGAAACTTATTGCCGAAGGCCGCGTGGGATATGAAGTGAGCGAGGAAAAAGCAATTGAGTGCGCGCGGCTTTGCGCTTTGAACTGTTTGCTCGCGGTTAAATCCGTTATCGGCAATCTGGACCGCATTGAGCAGATTGTGAAAGTGGTTGTGTTCGTAAACTCCGCCACGCGATATACCGCTCAGCCGAAAGTTGCAAACGGAGCTTCCGAATTTCTGGCACAGGTCTTTGGTGACATAGGTAAACATGCGAGGAGCGCCGTAGGCGTTAGCGAACTGCCCCTTAACGCACCCGTTGAAGTTGAAATGATCGTCCGCGCTTCGCTACTGGATTTTTGACCAATGTTTTGTGTTGCGATTAATCGTAATAAACGATAAAATTAACACAGATTTTTTGAGATAATAGAAACATTTTCCTTCCATTCATTGTTGAATCGGAAGAAATGAGAGGATCACCAAAATGAAAAAGTTCATCATACTGTTTTTCATTATTTCTATATCTGTTATGAATGCCCAGTTCCGCGATACCGACAAACCCGTTGATATCAAAAGCGGAATCTTACGCGGCGGTTCCTCGGATTCCATCTTTGGATTTTTCAACCCGGATAATTTCAGCATGCACCATACATTCGATCTTTCCTACTCAACAATGGGAAGTGCCGGAATGGCATTGGGAGTTTACACCAACAGCATGACGTACAAGTTCAGCGATAAATTAAATTTTCAAGCGGATATTAGTTTAGTTAACTCGCCTTACAATTCTTTTGGACCGGAAGTGACGAAACAAATTAACGGTTTGTACTTAAGCCGCGTCCAATTAAATTTCAAGCCGACCGATAACATGTCGGTCATCGTTCAATACAGAAATATGCCGATGAGTTATTACTCGCCGTATTATTACGGAGGATCGCCGTTCTACCGGAGCGGTTTGTTCAACGATTACGGCTTCGGGAATTAAGATTTCTTTTTTATTAAATTGCATTCCGTATTAACTCAGAAAAGTTGAGCGCACTGCCCAATTGGAAAATTTTAAAACTAAGAAGAAATCGTCCGGACCAAAAAGTTTAAAATCCTCGACAGTAAACTTTCTACTTAACATTTCTATTTTTCTCTTGACCGTCGCAATAATTTACATGGGTTATTCCATCTACATGAAATTATCGCATCATTCACACGATGCGGGCGCGCTAAATGCAAATCAAGTTGCGTCGGATATGATTCAAGTGGAAGTTCTGAACGGATGCGGAATCAACGGAGTCGGTGATAAGTTTACTGATTTTCTCCGCGCCAATAATTTTGATGTCGTGAAGACCGGCAATTATATCTCGTCCGATCTTGACGAGAGCATGGTAATTTGCAGAACCGATAATATGGCGAATGCGTACAAGATTGCCAAAGCGCTGGGTATTAAAAACGAAAACGTGATTCAGCAGTTGAACAAAGATTATTTCCTCGACGTTTCGATTGTTGTCGGCAGAGATTACTTTAATCTGGCACCATATAAGTGAGGTTGAATTGGACCCGTTAAAATTTTCAAAGATGATTGCGGAATTAATTAAATCCAAAAAAGGTTACGACATAAAAATTTTGGATCTCCGGAAACTTAGCGGCGGTATTGCCGATTGCTTTGTTGTCTGTTCTGCTGCTGCCGATAAACAAGTTAAAGCGATTGCGGATGAAGTGGATGTTGAGCTTGACAAGCAAGGGATTAGATGCTTCCATAAAGAAGGATACGAAACATTGAACTGGATTATCCTCGATTATTTTGATGTTGTTGTTCACGTCTTCCGCACCGAAGCAAGAAATTATTATAATCTGGAAAAACTATGGGGCGATGCAAAAGTAATTAAAATTGCGGACGACGAATAAGAGCGCAGCCAATCCCGGAGAAATTTTTGAAAGAGTACTTAATAAATATTTTCACTCAAGCACAGAACAAACTTGCTTACCTGAAAGACGTTGATCTTGTTTTCACCGTTCCCGCCCAAGCGAATCATGGGGATTACGCAACAAACGTTGCGATGATACTTGCCAAGAAACTGAAGCAGAAACCTCAGGATGTGGCTAAGGAAATTATAGCCAACCTAACTACTGATCCGAAAGTAATTGAAAAGATTGAAATAGCCGGACCGGGATTTATAAATTTCTATTTCAATCCCTCGTTCAACACAAAAATTATTAATGAAATTCTTCAGCATGGAAAAAATTTCGGACGTGCGGCGATTCACACCGGCAAGAAAGCGATGGTCGAATTCGTATCGGCAAATCCAACGGGACCTTTGACGGTAGGACACGGCAGGAACGCCGTGGTAGGCGATACCGTTGCAAACATGCTCGAATGGATTGGCTACACCGTTGACCGAGAATACTATTTCAACAATGCCGGACGGCAGATGCGCGTGCTCGGCGATTCGGTTAAACTGCGCTACCTTGAACTGCTAGGCAATCAAATAGATTTCCCGGAAGACTATTATCAAGGCGAATACATTAAAGATATTGCCGCGGCGTTGAAAAACGAGAACGGCGATAAACTTGTTAACGAAAACCCAGAAGGAATTTTTAAGCAGCGCGCCGAAAAAGAAATTTTTGCCGACATTATTAAAACGATGGAGCGGATCGGCATTAAGATGAAAAACTTTTACAACGAACACACGTTGTATGAAGAGGGAAAGATCAAATCGCTCCTCGATGAGTTCAAGAAAAAAAATCTTTCCTACGAAAAGGAAGATGCCGTTTGGCTTAAGCTTACCGAACTCGGTAATGAGCAGGATAAAGTAATTGTCAAATCGAGCGGCGAGCCCACTTACAGACTGCCCGACATCGCGTATCACATCACGAAATACGAACGCGGATACGATTTAATGATCGATCTGTTCGGTTCCGACCACAATGCAACATATCCCGACGTTCTTGCCGGTCTGCGTGCGCTGGGTTACGATGACAGCAAAGTAAAAGTTTTGATCCATCAGTTTGTAACGATAATGCAGAAAGGGGAAGTTGTTAAGATGTCCACGCGTAAAGCGAATTACATTACGCTGGATGAATTGGTTGATGAAGTCGGCAGCGACGTGGTGAGATATTTTTTCAATATGAGAAGCATAACCAGCCATTTGAACTTTGACATTGAATTGGCTAAGAAGCAGTCCGATGAAAACCCCGTGTTCTATCTTCAGTACGCTCACGCAAGAATTTCTTCGATCCTCCGAACGACAAATGACGAAGGACTGAAAAGTTCTGTCGAGAATTTGAATCTGCTCGTCGCAAAGGAAGAACAAAATCTTCTAAAGAAGCTGCATGAATTCCCGAATGAAATAATTTACAGCGCGGAAAATTTTGAAGCGCACCGCATTACAACTTATCTTGAAGAACTTGCCGCATTGTTCCACCGCTTTTATACCGAGTGCCGCATCATCGGTAGCGAAAAGAAACTTGCCGAAGCGCGCATCGCACTTTGCATTGCAGTCCAAACCGTAATTAGGAACGGGTTATCAATTCTCGGAGTGACTGCACCGGAGAAGATGTGAACGAGTAAGCGTTCGGCGTTCAGCTCGCCTCGCTTTAACGAGCCTCAGCGAGTCTGCCTCGTCGGTAGACGGGTCGAAGCGGGCTGTCAGCGGTCAGTTTCCAGCACCAAAAATATTCATTCTGTCAATCCAAATAGACTTTCCAACGAGTCCAGAAGACTTTCAAATGACTTCTGAAGACTTTCCAATGACTACTGACAACTTTCAAATGGCCTCGAAAGACTTTCCAGCGGTTCAGATAGAGTTTCCAGCGACTCTGGATCAGAAGACTTCAGGTTCGACCCCTGACGGGGCAGCACTAAAAGGTTTGAAAATGATTTGTTTTCAAACCTTTTTCTTTTTGACCCGGCAGAAAAGCACTGTGACTTTTGGTTTTTGATGTAGGGACTTTTGTAGGGAATAAAAGACCTACACGGCTATTATATTATGAACAAAAAATTTTGTTAATCAACCTAATTACGAACAATGCAATGTACAAAATTTTACAAGTAAGAGAAACAACCGGAAGCTATGCAGCTTCCGATTTTTCGATTACTTCAGTTTGTGAAATATCAAAAACAGTTGCAGAGAAAAAGTGAACATCCTCATCATCAGAAATCATTTCTGAATTTTGTCCTTGGTTGGTTTTTGATGGAACCAGGATTAAGAAACCGTGTTCACCTTTGCGAACTATTCTGCCGGCTTTTATCCACTGTTGAAACCCACCGACCACAGTAAAATTTATTTCCGATTGAGCAACTAAAAAACATTGGTTGTGTGGTGTGAGCAAATGCCCTTCAACTGTAACAATGCCAAACCTATCAGCAATCGTTTGGCGTTGTTCTTCCGACATTTCCGAAAGAGTTTTACGAATGCGGATGATCTTTTCTTTTTTCTCTTGCCGTTTAATTTGTTTTTGTTCTTCTGATAACATGGTTATTACTCCTTTAGAATTTTTTAAGTGATTTGATAAAACTGTTTAGAAAATTTTGAGCTGCTGCAAGCGAAGTAAAATTGTAAGAATGTAAACTGCCATTGCCTGTAAATACATTAACCAAGAATTTTTCTTTTGATTGAATTAAACGCACAAGAAAACCCTTATGCCTTTTAGAATAATGAATGATAACCGATGCCACGACACACCTTTTGCGCTGTTAAAAAAACATATTTTGCCCGCTTAGTCATGCTTTTGCGAAATAATGACTTGTTACCATGTTGGTGTAAGAAAAGATGATTAGTCAAGGCAAGGGCGCAGTATTGCCCGCTTTTTAACGAGGAACGAATGAAAAAAGCAAGGGCAAGACAAGTTTCATATACCCTTGCCCGGATTGGATACTAAGATTCGAATAACACTAAGCTTGTTTAATGGCGGGCAAAATAATTATGCAGTTAATTGACCACGCTGTTTGTGGGAATGAAACAATTCGGAAACTGAAAGTGCGCAGCCCCCGATTATCGGGGAACGAAAGTATAGTGAGGGCGAAATTTTTGGATGCGGAAAATTGTGCCCGAACTATTCGCTTTTGATCCCTCTTTTCATCGGGACAGGTTTTAGCTGTGTGAGGCGAATGAACGGAATGAAGTGGAATGTAATGGAGTGAACGAATGAGTTTATTTGCTGCGGAACGGTTAAATATTGTGACGTGCAGCGAAGCAAACGTCAGCAGTTTTTGTGGAGCGGTTAGCAATTTAACGAATGAGTGAATCGAAATGGAATGAAACGAAATGGAGTGAATGAGCCGAACAGAGCGTTTTCTTTTTTGGCGAACAATTTTAAGCGAATCGAATTTTGTGAGCGCAAATTTGTGAGCTGCTTTTATTTCATTGAAAAGGGTTATCGATTGGGATAACCCTTTCTCGAATTTGGTTAGTTGAGTTTAGTGAAGGTCGAAGAGTTCTGAACGACTTTTCCATCGGCAGTTTTGGTTACTACACACACATACAAAATGCTGTGCTGATACTTAGCAGAAATGTTCTTCTGAGTTGCATTCAGATCGATTTCTAAATCGTATGTCTGTGCGAAGTTGTATGCAGCAACTTCTTTTGAAAGAGAAATGATCTTGAACGGCTCGTCTGCTTCATTTGCCGGGTCATGATAGCAGACAAGAGCATTTGCAGAAACATTCACTTCATCCGCTCCGAATACTGATGCGGTATTCAGGATCGGAATTGTAGCAGTGATTTTATCAGCTGCGACAGCAGCTACTTCGATCTGCAGAGGAAATCCTTCCGGTGCAAGAATGTTCCGCTCGGTAGGTTTGTCTGTGGAAGAATGAGAGAAGTTGTTCTGGAATACTTCGTTGAAAACAGAACCGGCAATGTTCTTCACTTTTTTCCAGATTGAAACGAGCGAAGCGAGAGCAAGAACAGAACTTGCAAATTTTGCAGTGACGGAAAATTTCTGTCGAACTTCCAGGACAGCCGGTTCTTGACTTGCATTAAAGCTGGAAGGACGAGCTGCAAGAACAGTTCTTCCGTCAACAGTCCGTGCAGAAAGGTTTCCAAGCTTTCCGGATAAATTACCAATGACATTTCCATTTACGATAGCCATGGTTGTACCTCCTTGATGAGTTAAGAATGTAGAGTGCAGAATTCAGAATGGAAAATTCTAGTCACTCAGTTTTTCAACGGTAAGAATATCATCTTCGGTGATGTTGTTCACTGTAATATTGTGAAAGTGTGCTTCGACAAGCTCAGCACATGCTCTCGGCTTGACCCGGGAAAATGATCATGAATTCTTAAGAGAAAAGGAAAACATTGGAAGGATGGTTTGAAAGGTTCTTATGGCTTGGCAGTGGCTTGTTACTGGCTTGTTAGGGGCTGGTTGGATGAGGGAAAAGAAACCGGCTTAATTTGTCGTTTCCGGAACAGGATTGTGTTTACCGAATCGTAACATAAATTATACTTTTCGGAGAGGATGAAAATTGCATCGATCTGGTTGTGAGTCTTTCTTAGTTCCAGATATTCAGATTTGATTTGCAAATTTCGAAGAACCAATTCATTGATCAGTCCAAGTTCTTTGTATTTCTGGAATTTAGAATCAGATCGGATTCGGGTGATATCGAAAATTTTTTTGTGCATCGTACATCATTAAATCTTTGACTCAAAAATATTTACAACAGGAAAGTTCTACAACGCTCAATGTATATAATTTGTTTTCTTTTGTTTTCAACAAAGGACAAAAATCACATGAAACGAATAGAACCCGCCCAACAGGATGGCGGGCAGGCGCACATTACACTGATCAACGCGGATTTTATTTTTTTAGTGGAGCGAGTGGAGTGTGTGCCGGAATCGGCGACACGAAACGAGCGACTAAAACATGTAAGCGAATGAAGGTGTGTGGGAATCCACGACCGGCGTGAGCGATGATGAGGCAATTAGTATTCTTTAGTGCCGAGTTTATATAATGCAACATTATGCTGAGATGACAGAACCCGCCCAACAGGATGGCGGGCGAGCTTCATAGACGCATTTGTTGGGACTGACCAAAGACTTCAGCATAATGTTCGTTATGTAATACTGGCTGTCACATTTTTTTTGATGAACTGAGACCCTCACACAAGGTTGTCTACCAATAAATTCTCTTGTTCGGTGTAGAGTGAATTACAGTGAATCGATAGCAATCAGCAATTAGCTTTTAGCCATCAGCGACAGATTAAAAGGAAAAGCAAATGAACGCTTCGACTTCGATCAACACAAAACTCTCAGGTAATTTTTTTCTTGATGAATTTACTATTAGTCAAGAAGCAGAGCGGCATGGTTATAGAAATAAACCCAATGAAAAGCAAATCGAGAATTTGAGATTACTTTGTGTGAATGTTCTTCAACCTCTCAGGGAAATTATTGCTGTTCCAATTTTTATTAATTCGGGTTTTTGTTCTTTCGATGTTAATGCTGCTGTCGGTGGGAAATTCAATTCTCAACATCTCGAAGGGAGAGCTGCAGACTTCATTGTTCCGTCAATGAATTTAGTTGATGTGTTCAACATCCTCATGCAAAGAATATCATTCGATCAATTGATTTATGAATTTGGTAAATGGATCCACGTTTCTTGGAATTGTGAAAAGAATAGGAATGAAGTTTTGTTGTCTAAAAAGTTCTATGGCAAAACTGTTTACGAAAAAGTTGTTGGTGATCAGTTGTCTGTTGTTGCATAGAAAAATAAGGACAGAATAATGAGCGAAAATATTTATCTATGGATTATCGGAGTGCTTCTGAGTTTTAGATCCTTCGTTGCACTCAGGATGACGAGACTATTTTTTTATGAGGTTTCACATGAGTGAAAGTATTTATTTGTGGGTAATAGGAATATTGTTAAGTCTCGTCAATATGTTGTTCTGGTCCAGGATAAAGAGAATTGAGAAAGATGTTGATGAAACGAAAAAGAAATCATCTTCGATAGAGAAGAATTATTTGTCCAGGTTTGAATATCTACATAATAAATTGAGTGAGGTTGAGAAAAATATTATTCGGGAGATTTATTCAATAAAGCTTTCAGCAATTTGCCATCAGCTTTCAGAAAAAGAAGGAGGGTAATATGGGAGTACTGGATTTTTTAGGTGGGATTGTAAAACCAATCACCGATCTGATTGATAATATTACCACAACCGATGAGGAAAGAGGAAAACTCAAAAATGAATTGACGAAAATCGAGAATGAATTTTTAGGCAAGGCACTTGAATATGAGGCGAAGCTTCTTGATTCACAAGGAAGGATTGTTGAAGCAGAAGCGAAAGGTCAAAGCTGGCTACAAAGGAATTGGAGACCGATTACGATGCTCACTTTTCTTATCCTTGTTGTGTGTGATTCTTTTGGTTGGCTTGCATTTAGATTGAGTGCTGAAGCGTGGACTTTGTTACAGATTGGTTTGGGTGGTTATGTGGTAGGCCGAACAGGAGAGAAAATTGTTGAAAAGATTAGGAAATAGTTTTATGATACTCTCGATTTCATGTAACTAATTTTGATAGAAATTAATGTTAGGAAAAACTTACATACGTAAGGTTTTCTTTGCAAAGAAAGTGAATGACTTAAAGTAGCGATAAAATAGTAAAAGAATGACTGATTTCTTTAACTAAGTGGATTTCTTAGTTAAAGAAGAATTTATTAACCAACCTTTCAACCAACTCATGTACTAACCTATCACCCAACTTATGAAAGACGGCAAAGGAGAAAATTAATCTGGTGTCTTATTCTTAATCCTCCAATACCCAGTTTTAGAATTTCCAATCCTCTCAAGGATACCGATTTTTTTTAGTTTACTTAAATTATTTTCGATTGCTGTTGTAGATATACCAATTTTGTTATGCAATTGAGTAATCGAAATTCTTGGGGATTCATCTATTAAGAGAATCACTTTCTTTTGAATCTCAGAGAGTTTATCACCCAACTCACCACCCAACTTATCACCCAACTTTTGAATAATGGAAATTGCTTTGCGCTGAAACGTTGTAATAAATAACTCTGCGATCTCTTCAAATTTTGCTGTGGGTTCTTTGCCAAGTATTAATGCAATACCTCTTCCTTTGCGTTCCACAAAGTGAGCTCGTCCAAGAAGATCAGCAATAAGTTCATTTCTTCTTTTTGAAATATGTCTTTTGATGATATCCTTAATTTGTAATCCGCCAATTAGTCCGCCAGGATTTCTTATCTCAACTCTATCTTTGAAAATGCCAACTGAAACAAAATCGAGCTCGTGGTAATCTCTGTGAATGAATGCATTGATGATTGCTTCGCGAAGAGCTTCTTGATTTATTTCCGGGATATCTTTTCTATAGAGTCCTTCTACTTCCATGCCGATGTGAATATTTTTCAGTATGTAGAGTTCAGCTTCTTTGATCAGTGTAAAGAGATCGCCGGTGAAATCTTTTTGATCTAGAATCGTTGCCGTGTCATTAGTTGCAAATACAGCACACATCAGTTTAGCATTGAAGAAAAACTTACCAGGATTCTTTGCAAATAAAATTACAGCTGCGTTTGTAAGCTTTTTATTTGAAAACAAATTCAATGATTCAAGAATGTCTTCAAGATTGGTGTAAGCGATGTCAGCTTTCCGGCAAAAATCTTTTACCTTTTTGATATCGATATCTTTTAATGAAGCAGTCTGATTGACACTTGAATCCCACTTGTAATTTGTACTGCTGAAGAAAAGCTTTTTTAATTCAGCTGCGGAGAGTTGTTTATCTTCGTCAGCAACTCTTATAAAATATCTGCCTTCGGCAGAGTAGGGAACTTGATGACCTTCAAAAATCACTTTGACTACTTTAATTCCATTTATATCTGTTGCGTTAATTGTTGGATAAATTCTTGGTTCAATTTTACTCGAGATAGATTGCGAAATGTCGCGCAAAGTTTTTTCCGAGATTGAATTTTTAACAGGTGAGCCGTCATTTTTTATTCCAAAATAGAGTTCGCCTTTTTGATGTTTGTTGAGGATAGCAGAGATTGAGCGTAAAGCTTCGTTAAGTTCAGCAACAGATTTTTTGAATTCGATTGTTTCAGACTCTTTCATCATCAGTTAGTCTTCGGGAATTGTCAATACAAAATAGTTTATTACCGATTTAGTTTAAAGAAATAGCTGTAGAAAATTAGTAGAAAGGCGATCAAAGTTCCTAGACTAAATGAAATTTCTCTGGATTAACTGCCAATAATAATAGGATTCAGGTAAAAGTGTTTTTAATCTTTCAAGAATAGAAAGATCATTTGAAAGTTTTACGTCATTTATTTTATCCGCGTTATATTCTCTCATCTGTTTGAAATCAACTTCTTTTCCGAATAAGGAAACAACACAAGCAGTTTTTGCCGCATTTATTTTTGTCTGTTCCAAATTATAAGTACCGGTTATTAAATGAGAACGAATCTCTCTCATTCCGGAAATAAACTCATTTGTGATTGCATTTTCTTTTCCGCCACGTATTTTTATCTGCGAAATGAGAAAAGAAATTTCGAATAAATCTTTAATTACTCTTTCAGTAGAAAACTTTTCATTCCGATAAACTGATTCAATTTCGACAAAGTGATTAAATGAATCCTCAACTTCTTTGGTATCATCTGTATGGTTAAAAAGTTCTCCTATATCAAATAATTGTTTATTGATATGCATCTCTTTGTTAATTTTGAAATGAATACCAGTAGTAGTAGGAGCAAATGCAGTCAATTTATCACCAAGTATAGAATTAACAGTAGGGACTAAAATATTGGCGTCTGAAATCGTTTCGATAAATTGACTCTTCAAAGGTTTTGATTCTGTTTTAGGATAAGGATTTTCTTGAAAAAGAATATCAAGCAATACACCGGATTTAATATTAGGATTGATTACAGAGTTGAAAAAGAACTTGTAATGTTTTTTCGGAATTTTAGATTCAGTACGCGGATCTTCGGACCACTCAAAGAAAACTTCTTTTTTAATTATCGAATTAAATTTTGTCTCGAGCGTTTCCGGTTTAATTTCGGTGAGGATATCTACATCGATGGAAAGCCGCTTAGGTTGTGGTAGTAAAATCAGAAGCGAAGTACCTCCTTTGAATACAAACTCTATTTCTTCTTGAATCAGCAAAGACAAAAGCTCAAATGCATAAATAGTTTTTTCCAGAATTGTAGGATCGATAGCCGGGAAAGCCAATTTAATTTTTGAGAGCCATTCTTTAGTAAAACAGTGTTTTGCTATCATTGTATTAAGTTTTATCTCGATTGTATATCAATGCCACATTTTAGTCAAAAGTGGCATTAGTATATTTTGTTATTAATAACTTTGTTTTTGACAAGATTTTGCGTCTTTCAGCGTAGTCAAGAAGACTACTTATGTTTATGCGGTAACTTTTGATGATGTTTTCAAAAATACGTCCATACTCAGAGTCATCCATCAAATTGAGACGATCTTTTTCAACATAAAGATCGATAAGGATTTTTTCTATTGAAGAAATGGAGTTAATATTTTTGCTGCGGGTAATTGAATTCCGAAGAATAAGTGAACCATTTTTGAGAACTAAATTTTTGTCAAAGTCGCTTTTAGAAGGATTGAGATAGACAGAATAATTTTGTTCGATAAAAAAATCCCGTAAATAAATCAGCGCATCCTTATCTGAGTAGATAAAAGTGAAGAACTTATTTTGAAGATGGTGAAATGCAAAACTAATTGTTTTAGTACTCCAGAGAGAAAATTCAAGAAAAGGAAATTTATCCTTGATCGTTTTACCAAGATTATATAATTCTTCGTCATCGAGAATTAATTCGTTGGGAATTGTCGAATAGCAGCCGCGACCGGCACTGAAAATCAGTTTTTGAGACTTTAGTAATTCAAGATACTTTTTTACGGTAATATCAGAATAGTGAAATTCCAAAGAAGCAAAATGCTTTCGAATTTGGCCCAATGTAAAATAGTTATGCTTATCCGAGAAATTTTTTAAGATGTTCAGTATTTCTGTTTTAGATGCTCTCATTAATGATAATAGAGTAATACCGGATATCCGTGCCTTTGGCAAAAAAATGTAACAAAATCTACTACTGCAATTTAATATAAAATTAATTCTTATTAAGGTGTGAATATGTCCGAAAAAAGAATAGTTGAATAGGCAATAAATTATTTTTGGTTGCTTAGAAAAATTGTGGTGAAACTTTTCAGAATTATTATTAATATAAATACAGAGATTTGAAAATCTCTTACGGTACTGGTTCTATCGTAAATTTATTGCACTAACAATATCAATCATATCGAAAATTATTTTACTGCTTAAAAAGTCCATGACAAAGTAAGTTGGACTGCCTTTCTTAAGGACGCTGTAGTCTTAAAATTTGTGTGTATTCATTTATTGATCAACCTCTTAGGCAAGGGGGAATTATGCACATTGAAAAATTTTGTTTTGCTGAACTTAAAAAACAGGTAGAAGAAATTGAACTAGATGTTGAGAAAATAGAATTCATCTCAAATGAAATCTTAAGATGCAAAGAGGCGTTAATTGATATACGCAGTGAGATGAAGAATATAGCACCGACCGAAATAAAAATTTCATTGAAAGCTACAAATGCCGGAAATCCGTTAATTGAAATGGTGAATTGCAATGAAGAGCTTAAGCAAGCTGTAAAATTGGACGCTATACATTTGTGCAGTGAAAAAATTTTTGAAGAGTATAATGAATATTTGGAAAGAGCGGAACTTTTGCATGGACATTATAAACAGAAACTTGAAACGAGAGTAACATGGGGTGGATTTTCTAAAACAGATAATTTTTGTGTAAATGAATCCGGACCAATTGAACGTATTGTTTGGTTTTGGGGAAAAGAAAAGTTGTTAGAGATATTTAGCTGTCTAAACAAGAATGAAATCCTTCCAAAGTATTCTAAAGAAGAAATACTCGTACATTTCAACGACGAGAAACAAACTCCATTCTACAAAGGAATTAATCATTTCAAAAAATTAAACTGGCACGACAGCGATAATAGTTTCTCAATCTTTGTCGATGAATTGGCAAAGAGAGGAGCCATTAAGGATGTTAATAAATACAAGGTATTCGAAAAACATTTCCTAAATAAGAATGGAGAACCATTCAAGGATTTGACACAGAAAAAAAATTATTCGAAGATCTGCACTCAGACTGCAAATTTGATTGAACAAATTCTTAATTCAATTAACATATCAATAATTATTTTCCTTTATATGCTACCATCTTTGAGTAATTTGTTATTTGATGGGGTTACAGAAACTTTATCATACTTTATGATAATATGATAAAGTGCCATAAAGTTTTTAAATAAGACATGAAAATTTTATCATACTTTATCGATTTGTGATAAAGTCACATAAAGTGCGATAAATTCTTTTTTTGGAATTTCATTTTCATATTTGCTCTTGTTAGACAGTCGTTCAATAACGAGAGGTATGAAATGAAAGAGCAAAATGACACTTCGGCTTCGCTCAGTGGAACAATCCTCAAGAAACTTTCTAAACTAGAAGATTTACTTAAGAAGAAAGATGATAAACCGCTGACATTCAAAGAAGCGTGCACGTATCTTGGTTATGCACCAAGTTATCTTTACAAACTAACCTATAAAAAAATAATTCCATATTACAAACCTACTGACAAGATAATTTTCTTTTCGAAGAATGAATTAGACGAATGGATATTCAAAAGCCGCCCTCACCTCGGTCCTCTCCCAACTCGCCTCGCTCGACGCGATTCGGAGCGGGAGGAAGAGGAAGAAATTGACACCCCGGCTTTGGTTGGTACAAGGGATCCGGATCAGGTTGATATGTTTGAAAAACTACATGACGTAAAGGAAGAAATTATAATCGAATTTCCGTTGAAGAGCAGGAGGAAGAAATAGCTATTAACGATTAGCTGTTAGAAGAAAAGTAGAGAGGAAAAGATGGAAGAGCTGCTTAAAAATATTTCTTCAAAAGATTTGGAAAAATTAAAAATGATATTCTCGATGATTCCCGGGAATGAACCGAAAGAAGTTGTTACGCTGCGTGTGTTTGTTGATGAATACAGCAACTTGATAAAACAAAATAGATCGCGGGCATACCATATCTCCGTTATGTGCGCTTTCAAACATCTAATAGATTTCTTCGGCAAACAGAAAGCGATTCATGAAATTGGATTAAAAGAAATAGAAAATTTCAGTTCCAACCTTCAGCAAAAAGTTACGCGCGGTTATAGAGTTTATTTTAGAACACTGAAAGCAGCGTTTAATAAAGCCGTAGAATGGGGATATGTTAAAGAAAATTATTTCAGAAAGGTGAAGCTTCCGAAAAGACAAAAGGTAAATCCGATGTTTATTACCAGCGATCAGCTTTCAGCAATCAGCAGCCAGATAAAAAGTGAAGAGATTAAAAATTTTGTTGTATTTGCCTTTTATACCGGTATGAGGTTAGATGAAATTATAAATCTGCGTTGGAAAAATGTTGATTTGGAAAAACGAGTAATTACTGTAGGCGATGAAAATTTT
>JAMCSN010000093.1 GCA_023381535.1 Bacteroidota bacterium | reverse complement strand
AAATTTTCCGTGGTTCGTTACGGAAACGTTATGGGCAGCCGCGGATCGGTAATTCCGTTTTTCCTCGAAAAGAAAAAATCCGGTGTTCTACCAATTACAGACGAGAAAATGACGCGCTTCAATATCACGCTTCAAGAAGGTGTTGATTTAGTTTTGAAATCTTTTGAACGAATGTGGGGCGGTGAATTGTTTGTTCCGAAAATTCCATCGTTCAAAATTTTAGATTTAGCAAAAGCGATTGCGCCGGAATGCAAAATTGAAATTGTGGGTGTTCGTCCCGGTGAAAAAATTCACGAAGAAATGATAACTGAAGCGGATGCAATCAACACAATTGAGTTCGACGATTACTTTGTGATTCTTCCCTCTTCTCAGATTGGAGATAATCCACAATTCAGACTTTGGGACACCGAAAAATTTAGAACCACAAGCAACGGCAAACCAGGCAAATTTTGTGAGTTCGGTTTCAAGTACAACAGCGGAACAAATCCGTGGTTTTTAAGTGTTGAAGAGCTTCGCAAGTTAATTACCAGTGCTGTTGTTGGTTATTAGTTGTTAGTTATTGAAGGGTGAAATGGTTAAAATTAATTCATTCAGAGATTTAGAAATTTGGAATTTGTCACATCAACTTGTTTTGAATATTTATAAAATATCTGAAAGCTTTCCCAAAAAGGAAGAGTATCGTTTAACCTCACAACTTTTAAGAGCTACATCCTCGGTACCAACCAACATTGCTGAAGGTATGGGGCGTTACACAAAAAAAGAGTTTATAAATTTTCTTGTGATTGCTCGCGGATCGATTGAGGAATCCAAATATCTACTTCTTCTTTCAAAGGATTTGAATTATCTCGCGCCAGATGTTTATGAAGACTTTAACGATAGATATGATTTGCTTGGCAAGAAAATCAATGCATTAATTAACTCTTTGAGAAACAAATAACCGGTTTTTCATGAATAAGAGATCACCAATAACGAATAACCAACAACCAATAACCAAAATTTATTCCTATGGTCACCAAACTATAGACGCATCAGATATAAAAGCAGTCACTGCAGCGCTTAAATCAGATTGGCTTACTCAGGGACCAACAATTCAGAAATTCGAGCAAGCGTTGAATATTAAGTTTGGAGGGAAATTTGCTTCTGTAGTATCAAATGGAACAGCGGGACTTCATTTAATCGCTTTAGGATTAGGTTGGAAAAAAGATGATGTTATAATCACTTCGCCTATTACATTTTTAGCAAGTGCAAATTGTGCCGTGTATGTTGGCGCCACACCCGATTTCGTTGATATAGATGAATCCTCATATACGCTTGATCCAAATGAACTTGAGTGGAAGCTTAAACAATACTCGACACAAAACAGAACAGTGAAAGCCGTCGTAGCTGTTGATTATGCCGGTAATCCTTGCGATTGGAATGCACTGAAGACGTTAAAAGAAAAATATGGATTTCAACTTGTTAATGATTATTGCCATGCTCTTGGTGCCGAATACAAAGGCGAAATTCAATACGCTCCAAAATATGCTGACGCTGTTAATCTTAGTTTTCATCCTGTAAAACATATTACCACAGGCGAAGGCGGGGCTGTTCTGACCAACAATGAACTGCTTGATAAGAAAATAAAAACTCTCCGCACTCACGGAATGACTAAAGATGATTCCGAGTTAGAAAAAAATGACGGACCATGGTATTATGAAATGCACGAACCCGGATTTAATTATCGGATAACGGATTTCCAGTGTGCGCTTGGCGTTAGCCAACTAAAAAAGCTAACCGGATTTCTAAAGAAACGAAGAGCAATCGCAAAATATTACGATAAAACTTTCGGCAGAGATGAACGATTCATAATTCCTTCTGTGTCAAAAAATGCTAAGCATGCTTACCACCTTTATCCGCTTCAAATAAAATTTGATGAATTGAACATTTCGAAGAAAATATTTTTTGACAAATTGAAACAAAAAGGAATCAGCTGCCAGGTTCATTACGTTCCAGTTCATCTTCAACCCTTTTATAGAAAGAATTACGGATTCAAGCCGGGTGACTTTCCAATCGCGGAAAAATTTTACGAGCGCGAGCTTTCGATACCAATGTATCCGTCTCTCACTGAAAATGATTTAGAATACATTTCATCAACAATCATCGAAACATTAAATAGAGCTAGATGAAAGTTTCGATAATCACCGAAGGTTTTCAAAACACAGGCTACGGACACATTACGCGGTGTTTGTCTCTGCTGCAAGCATTCGAATCGAGAAATATTTTTCCGACGCTTTACATAAACGGCGATGAAAACTCGAAAGCTTTTCTGACAACCGGAAATTTTAAGATACTCAATTGGCTCGGTAATCCTACATTGTTGGTAGCGGAAATCAAAAACAGCGATGTAGTTATTATTGATTCGTACCTCGCTGGAAAAGATTTTTATGAAAATTTGTCCCGGCATGGAAGAATTTCACTCTTCATAGATGATACGCTCCGCATAGAATATCCCAATGGCATAATTTTGAACGGCACAATCAATGCCGAAACATTTCCATATAAGAAGAAAAACGGAACTGATTATTTGCTGGGAAGCAAATTTATCCCGTTACGAAAAGAATTTTGGAATATCCCATCGAGGAAACACAATCAAATACTAACCTCTGTATTGATTACTTTCGGCGGACAAGACAACAAAAATTTGACGCCGGCAATTCTGCGCGCGCTTAGTGAAGCATTCCCAAACATTAAAAAGGATGTTGTAATTGGAAGCGGATTCAAAAATCAAAGTGATATAGAAAAACTTGCGGACGAAAACACAAAACTGTATTTTGCACCGGATGCATCCGGAATGCGCGAGTTAATGCTTTCCAGCGATGTGACAATATCCGCGGCGGGACAAACTTTGTACGAATTAGCTGCAACAGGAAGTCCGACCATTGCAATCGCAGTCGCGGAGAATCAGCGCAGTAATATTCTTGAGTGGAAGAAAAAAGGATTTATAATCGATCCAATATTCAGCAGCGACGTAAATTTTCTTAGAAAAATAATTGAGCTGATTGAGTCGTACAAATCAATTTCTCTGCGAAAGAAATCCGGCAACGCTGGAAGAGAGAATGTTGACGGACAAGGATCGTTACGCGCGGTCCAATTTGTAATTGAAAAACTTTGCAACACAAATTCTTTTTATCTTCGGAAAGCGGTTGAATCCGATTCGAAAAAAATTTTCGAGCTTTCTAACGACCCGACCGTTCGAGAACAATCGATAAGCAAAAAAATGATTAATTGGGACGAACACCAAAGTTGGTTCAACAAGAAAATAAAGGAAGAAGATTATATATTCCTTTTGGCGTTTGATAAGAAAGACAATTTTATCGGGCAAGTACGTTTTCAGATTGAATGCCAGAGCGCAACTGTTAGCATAAGCGTGCTGAAAGAGTTTAGAGGAAAAGGTTTGTCAAAAAAGATTTTACGAGAGGCGTGTTCCAAAACTTTTTCCGATAGGAGTCATATTCAAGAAATACTTGCATACATTTTGCCGCATAATGAGGCGTCTATGAAGGCATTTATATCAACCGGTTTTTCTTTTGCGTGCGAAGAAAATATTGAAGAAGAAAATTTTTATAAATTTCTTTTGAAAAGAGAATCAAAGTGAATTTTAGAATCGGCGACTTTGAAATTGGAAAAGACAACCGCGTTTTTATAATTGCCGAACTGTCAGCGAACCATAATCAGAATTATGACATAGCCGTTCAATCGATAAAGGCAATTAAGGATTGCGGCGCCGACGCGGTTAAACTGCAGACATACACACCCGACACACTCACAATCGATAGCGACAAAGATTATTTTAAAATCCAACAAGGGACAATTTGGGATGGCACAACTCTCTACCAGCTTTATCAAAAAGCTTATACACCGTGGGAGTGGCAGCCGAAGCTGAAGAAACTTGCCGAAGAACTCGGATTGATCTGCTTTTCATCTCCGTTTGACAAAACTGCCGTTGATTTTCTTGAACAAATGGAAGTGCCCGCGTATAAAATTGCATCGTTCGAAATTGTTGACACTCCATTGATCGAATACGTAGCGTCGAAAGGCAAACCAATAATTATTTCAACAGGCATCGCTACGGAAGAAGAAATAAAAGAAGCCGTTGACGTTTGCCGCAGAACTGGGAACAACCAAATCGCCTTGTTGAAATGCACTTCTGAATACCCCGCTTCAATCGAGGATGCAAATTTGAAAACCATTCCTGCGATGGCCAAAAAATTTAATGTGGTCGTCGGGCTTTCAGATCACACGCTGGGAACGATTGTTCCGGTTGCTTCGACAGCAATCGGCGCGAAAATTATTGAGAAACATTTCATCCTTGATAAACGGCTCGGCGGACCGGACGCAGCTTTCTCACTGGAACCGCAAGAGTTTAAGAAGATGGTCGATGAAGTTAGGCGGGTTGAAAAATCGTTGGGTAAAATAAGTTTCGAATTGACTGAAAAAATTGGAAAGAGCCGTTCGTTTGCGCGGTCGTTATTTATCATTAAAGATACGAAAGCAGGTGAAAAATTTTCTGATGAGAATGTGAGATCCATTCGTCCATCGTCTGGACTTCCACCAAAATATTTGAAAGAAATCCTTGGTAAGAAAGCCAAAAGAAATATAGAAAGAGGAACGCCATTAAGCTGGGATTTAATTGAATAGTCCTTCTCAACAAAAAATTGCCGCGATAGTTCAGGCAAGAACCGGCTCCACACGACTTCCGGGAAAAATTTTCAAGAACATTTCCGGCAAGCCGATGCTTCAGCATGTTGTTGAAAGACTTTTCTTTTCCAAACTAACGGATCAATTTATTATTGCAACTACAACTTCGCCTGAAGATAATGACGTTGAAGAGTTTTGCATAAAAAACAATTATACATATCACCGCGGTAGCATGAACGATGTTCTTTCGCGTTATTACGACACAGCAACAAAATTCAGCGCTGATATTATTGTTCGCATCACTTCCGACTGCCCTCTAATCGATCCGGAATTAATCGATTCGATGTTGAATGTTTTCTTGGCAGCCAACAAATTTGTCCGTCTGGATTATCTGAGCAACGTTATCAAAAGAACTTTCCCCCGCGGGCTGGATGTAGAAATATTTTCGTTTGCCGCGCTTGAAAAAGCATGTAACGAAGCAAAAGAAAATTTCGAACGGGAACACGTTACGCCGTACATTTACCAGCATCCCAAAAAATTTACAATAGAGAATTTCATGAACGAAAAAGATTATTCGTCCCACAGATGGACGGTTGATACCGAAGAAGATTTGAAGCTAATTAGTATAATTTACTCGGAACTTTATAAACCCAATTCTGTTTTTCATTTTGAAGATGTTCTTAAACTTTTTGAAAGACGCCCGGAACTATTTTCAACCAATCAAAACATAAAACAGAAATCTCTAGGTGAATCAAGA
>JAMCSN010000291.1 GCA_023381535.1 Bacteroidota bacterium | reverse complement strand
CCAACAAACCGCCGGGATTTCCTCGAAGGTCCAAGATTAACGATTCGATCTCACCTTTCGATTTCAAATCAAGCAGCGCCTTCTTAACTTCCTCACCCGCCGTCTGCGAGAAGCCGCTAAGTTTGATATATGCGTTTTTGCTGCCGGCAGGAACAAATCCGTAATAAGTCACATTCTTCACTTCAATCTCTTCACGTACAAGATTGAAAGTAATTTTATCGCTTGCACCGTCGCGTTTTACTGTAACGGAGATCGTTGTGCCGGGATCGCCTTTCAGCATTTCGCTGAGACTTTCAAAATTGTCTTTCGTAACCGGAACGTTGTTAATCTTCGTGATAACGTCGCCGATGCGCATACCTTGCCTCTGAGCGCTGAACCCTTCAATCAGATCAACAATGGTTACGTTGTCGTTACGGAGACCGACTGTTGCGCCGATGCCGCCGTACTTTCCTTTCGTAATTATGTCAATGTCTTTTTGCCCGTCAGCGTCGATAAAATTTGTGTAAGGGTCCAACGAAGTTAACATGCCGTTAATGCCGGCAAGCATGAACTCTTCGGGATTCAGCTGATCGACGTAATTGAGCGCAACTTCTTTATAGACTCGTCCGAAAATATCGATGCCTTTGTTTATCTGAAAATATATGTCGTTATCGCGCGTGATGAAACCGGAGAAAAAAACCACGGCAACAAGCGGCAGAAATATTCTTTTAATCAATCGCATTTAAAACCTCTATGCTTTTTCCAACTCTTCAACTTTGTTAATTATGATCTTGTGTATTTCCTCAATAGAAAGAGTGCCATCGATTGTACAAAATCTTTTTTCTTTTTCTGCTAGATAAAGATAACCGTCGCGCACACGTTTGTAAAAATCCATTTTGGAAGATTCGATTCTGTCCAAATCCACTTTACTCACTTTCGATTTTCTCGCAATCACTTCTTTGATCGGAATGTCGAGGAAAAAAGTGATGTCGGGAATTGCTTTGCCGATAACAAAACTTTGAAGCTCCTCGACGAAGTGCAAAGAAATTTTCCTACCGAAACCTTGGTACGCAATGGATGAATCATGAAACCGGTCGGAAATAACAATTGTATTTTTTCGCAGTTCGGGAAGGATTATCTCATTCACCAGCTGCGAACGGCTGGCAGAAAACAAGATCAACTCGGTTTCAATCGACATCTCCGAATTTTTTTTATCAAGAAGTATATCGCGGATTTTTTCAGAGATCGGAGTGCCGCCTGGTTCTCTAATTATTCTTACGTTGCTACCTTTCGACGTGAAATACTTTTCGAGCAGCTGTACTTGTGTTGATTTGCCGCAGAAGTCTAATCCTTCAAATGTAATGAACATGTGTTTGAGCCTTGGAATAATCAGTGTTGTTTGATAATGTATGCTATCTTATTAGGTTGAATATCGCTTAACGTTGTGAACTTAGGGATTTCTACGACCGGTTCAATTGAGCCGGAATTTTCTTTCAGCGCCGACCAATAATCAACGTAAGCTTTAATGCTGTCGTTGCTCAGCTTACCGAGAGTATTAATTCCCCCTCGCAAAACAACATCAATCTTGCCGGGATACAGAACCAGTTCCTTAGAATACGGAACCGATCTCGCTTCAACTTCAATTCCCTCGAAAGTTTTATCAACAATTTTCTGCACTTCAAACTTAACTTTGCATTTCTTCGGAGAGACGGTTATCCCGTTGATTTCTTCCAGAGGAACGTCTGCACTAACGTTGTCGCTGATATCGTCAAATTCAATGAACTGAGTTTTTACCGAATCAATTTTATTAAGCAGTTGAGAAGGTCCGGATATTTCAATAGTCGCCGGCTCAATACCAACTTGTGATACGATTCCGTAACCGGGTTTAAAAACAAGGTTGATGTTTTTACCCACCTTAACGGTTTTTGTTCCGGTTTTTTCTACGTCGTACTCAACTTGGCTCGGTGCGATATCCAAAACTTGAAACGTATTTGTTAACCAAGAATTCGCTTCGATAAAATCGCTGATGTTGTTTTTGTGACGCCCCACTCTCTTGTGAACCGGTATATTGAATTCGACCCTTCGCGCCAAATCCAGTTTGGCAAGTTCCCATCCTTTACCTTTGATTTGCAGATACACTTCATCCACAGAAGTTGAACCGATTGAATAATTTGGCGGAAGATCGGAATACTGAACAGGCACAATAACCGTCATAACATAATCTTGCGACAAAGCCACCGATATCCATAATCCGATCGAAAACAATGCAATCAGCGAAATGGTTATAACTTTATTCTTCATAGTGAAATATAAAAAAGAAGCTGTCTCAAAAGTAATTTTTCAAAAATAAATCTGCGGAAATCATTTAAAATCTGTGTTATCCGCGTTCTATTTTTAATTATAAATTACTTTCGAGACAGCTTCGTAATCTTTACCAATCTTTGTTTCTTTAATCACCTCAGTTTATCAAAATGTTCAATCAGCTCGTCACGGTTGGCGCGCGAAATTTGTCTTCCTTTTATAGGAAAGTTTTCAAAACTTCTTGCTAGGTGGCGGAGTTTATGAACATTCAACGTTGAAAGTTCTTCACCGCTTGGAATTTCTTGCGAAGCTGTTTCTGCCGGTTTCTCTGCGCCGCCCATTTCTTTAATCTCTTCTTCTCTTAAAGAATCCAGCTTTGAAACGGCTGCCGGTTTTTCAGCAGAAACTTTTGATTTGGGTTTTCTAACAGCAGTTTTTGGTTCCGGCTCCGCAATTTCTCCGAACAAAGTTTCGCTTGCGTTTTCTTTTTCAGTTGTTTTTTCTTCGCGAGGTTTTTCTTTTTTAATTTCTTTTGTTTCGGCTACATGCTGAAGTGAAGAGTAGTAAATTATTTCTTCAAGTTGATCATCGGGACGCGGTATAACATGCGCCGAAACTAGCTGGCCTACGCGTTGAGCTGCGGCGGAACCGGCGTCAACGGCTGATTTAACAGCCGCTACTTCGCCGATAATTTTTACCGTAACCAAAGCTGCGGTGATTTTTTCTTTACTCACCAGCTTCACATTGGCGGCTTTAACCATTGCATCAGCAGCTTCAATCGCTCCGATTAAGCCTTTAGTTTCAATAAGACCTAAAGCTAGTTGCATGCTCTAATCTTTATTTTGCTCTTTTGGGAAGGATCATTTCAACATCAGCATGAGGGCGAGGAATGACGTGAACTGAAACCAATTCTCCAACTCTTTGAGCTGCTGCTGCGCCGGCATCGGTTGCAGCTTTAACAGCACCAACATCGCCTCGAACCATAACCGTAACGTAGCCGCCGCCGATCGTTTCTTTTCCGATCAGTTCTACTTTTGCGGCTTTTACCATGGCATCGGCTGCTTCAATTGCGCCAACCAGCCCTTTGGTTTCAATCATTCCGAGTGCGTCAAGTGTCATAGATGTGCTCCCTATTGGTTTTATTACTGATCCAAAATAGTTTATAATGATAAAAATGTCAATTTAATATTGTTGCTTTAAGATCAAATTCAACTGCGGTTTTGTGCGTTCAAATAGTCTTCAAGTATAACAGCCGCCGCGTTTTTATCCAGCAATGATTTATCCCGTCTTTTCTTTTTCGAACTTACCGACGCAATAATTCTCTGTTTGGCAATATCGGAGGAATAGCGTTCGTCAACCAGTTCCACCGGAAGAGAAATTCGTTTTTCCAATTCCTCTTTGAAAGTTATAACCATCTTAGTGCTTGACGATTGCTCGCCGCTTTCTTTCAGCGGGTAACCGAGAACAATCTTAACAACCGAATATTCGGAAATGATTTTGGAAAGATTATTCCAGAATTTGGAATCGTTCTGAAGTGTTGATAAAGGATAAGCGAAAATATTCAGAGGATCGGTAACGGCTAACCCGATTCTCTTTTCGCCGAAATCAATGGCAAGTGTTCTAGCTTCTTTCAAAAAGTTTCAACTGTTGTTATGAATTTTCAGTGTCAAATCGTTCTACGGAATAAATACCGTGGTTCTTTTTCAACCGGTCAATTAATTTCATCAGGTGATCCAAATCTTTAACGTAAACCGTTATGGTTCCTTTGAACATGGAATCTCCGGTTGTGATGTTGACCGATTTTATGTTCGTGTTCTGATAAGTCGTGATGCTGTTTGAAATATCTTTCAAAATTCCGGGCATGTCCTCGCCGCGTATAATAATTCCGGCGACAAAGAACGCGCCGTTCGTTTTCGGCCACGACACCGGCACCAATCTGCTCTCATTCGTCTTCACCATGTTGATCAAGTTCTTGCAGTCTTTGCGATGAATTTTTATTCCTTCACCAATCGTAACGTAACCTATAACCTGATCACCGGGAATGGGATTGCAGCATTTGGCGTATGAATACGCGAAACCTTTCTGATCTCCTTCGACAACTACTCCGCCGGCGGTTGTGCGCGCGACATCCATAAATTTTTCGAACGCAACATCTGGCGCACTTTTGTCTTCCGCTTCCGTAGTTGGATTCAGAAGTTCGTCGAGATTAACTTTTTCATGTGCAATGGCTTTGTAAAGCTGCCTGGTGTTGTCAAATTTTAATTTTCTCGCCAGCTTAAGAAGTTCATCGTTGGAAAAAGAAAGTTTGAGCTTCTTTATTTTTTTCTCCCAAATTTCTTTTCCGTTTTCAATCAGCTTCTCTTCTTCTTTGTTCAAATATTTTCTTATGCTGTTCTTCGCTTTATGCGTCTGAACGAATTGCAGCCAACTTTTATTCGGATGCTGATTTTTCGACGTGATGATTTCCACCTGGTCGCCACTGTGAATTACAGTATCGAGCGGAACAATCTTACCGTTGACCTTTGCGCCGATGCACCGGTAACCGACATTGCTGTGAATCTCGAACGCAAAATCTACCGGAGTGGAATTGAGTGGAAGCCGCCGCAAATCTCCTTTCGGCGTGAAAATATAAATTTCATCCTGGTACAAGTTCAGTTTGAAACTAGCAAGAATTTCTTTTGTCGCTTCATCCTTCGAAGCGTTTTCGAAAATATCCCGAACCCAGTTAACCCATTCCTCAAGGTCTTTATCCGTTGAGACAAGTTTCTCTTTGTATTTCCAGTGTGCGGCAACACCTTTCTCTGCAATCTCATGCATCTTTCTTGTTCTGATCTGAACTTCAACCAACTTTCCTTCCGGACCAATTACCGTTGTGTGGATTGATTGATAATTATTTTTCTTCGGAATCGAAATAAAATCTTTGAACCGGTCGCTGATTGGTTTGTACAACTGATTGATTACGCCAAGCACGTAATAACATTCGTTGGGATCATTGTTTTCAAGAATAATTCTGAGCGCAAGAAGATCGTAAATGTCTTCGAACGGCCGGTTTTGAATAATCATTTTTCTGTAAACGCTGTAAAGATGTTTTGGCCGCCCGCCCATTTCATATTTAAGATTAAGTTCTTTCAACTTCTCTACAATCGGTTTGGAAAATTT
>JAMCSN010000075.1 GCA_023381535.1 Bacteroidota bacterium | reverse complement strand
AACATACTAAATTATCAGTTATAATTACATAGGAATTAGAAACATCCTTATCCGTGAAATATTTCCCGAAATATCATATTTTACGAACGTTTTTGGGCTTATTCATAATCTGTGAGTTTATTCTTCTCAAGTTTTTGTTGAAGGCTTTCGCGCTGATATGAATTATTTCCGTATTTTGTGACTCGGTACAATCACCGTAAGTAAATCTTCACAGAGATTCTAAGGTATGAATAGTATTGACCAGTTTATAAATCAATTTCTTTCTTTCAGCGGACCCATAATCTATTCTGTACTATTCAGCATTATTGCTGTTTCCATAATTGTGCTGATCTTCCTAAAAGTAATCTTTCCTCAGAGAATGAAATTCATTCACGAAAAAGAAGCGTTGGTTCTTAAACAAACCAGACTTATGGCTTTGTTCGCAGAATTGGACCCGGATCCTTTACTAAGGGTTAATCCGGAAGGCAAGATAATTCAAACTAATGATGCCTCGCGGAGGCTGTATCACAATATCGAATTGCAGCGAACAAGAATAACCGATTGCATTGAAAATTTGAACATCGACTTCAAACTTCTAATTGAAAATGATGAACAAAAATCTTTAATCGAGACCATTAACGGAAACATCTTCACTGTTATAATAAAAGGAAACAGCGCCTTTGATTTTGCCAATATTTATTTCCACGACATATCCAAGCTAAAAGATTATGAGTTTGAGTTGGAGAACTACAAGAACAAATTGAAAACGCTTGCCCATACGCTTGAAAGTAAATTTGAAAAAGAAAAGAAATATATATCTTCGGAATTGCATGACGACATATGCCAGAAATTAATCCTGTTGAAAATGAAATTAGATCATAACGTTCCAGCCGAAACGCCGAATAGCTTTAAAAGTGATCTTGACGAACTGTACAACAGAATACGCGATCTTTCGCATTCCATAAGACCGACAGATATCGAGCAAATGGGTTTGAAGTTTGCCGTTGAAGTGCTGGTTCAAAAAATAAATGAGAGCGCATCAATGAAAGGCGCTTTCATCTACTATGGAGAAGAGGAGGGATTCGGTGAGGATTTGGACACGAGTATTTATAGAATTATCCAAGAAGGACTTAGTAATATTCTCAAACATTCCGGGGCAACCGAATTTTCGGTAGAACTTGTTAATAGTGAAGAATGCATCGATATATTTGTTAATGATAATGGAAAAGGCATACCGCAAGAATATTTCTCGTCGAAAGACCTCAGGAACTTCGGAATCGGTTTGTTTAGTATCAAAGAACGGCTGGATGTTTTTCACGGAACAATTGAAATTGATTCTAATCCGAATGAAGGAACCAGCATATTTGTTAAAATTCCAAAAGTGAAGAAGGGCAATGAAGAAAATTCGCTTGCTGATTACCGAAGATCATAATTTAGTCCGACAGGGAATAGAAAATCTTCTCTCACAATGCGACGACATCAGTGTGGTTGCCGAAGCTGAGGACGGACAGACTATGATCAATAAATATCTCGATTTCAAACCGGATGTTGTTTTGTGCGACATCGAAATGCCGCGCATGGACGGACTTACTGCCGCCAACAGAATTCTGACTAAAGATAACAAAGCAAAAATCATTTTTTTAACTATCCACAATACAGAGGAATATATTTACAACGCTTACAAGATCGGTGCGGTGGGATTAATTCCTAAAATAGTATTGAAAGACGAACTGATAGATTCCATTAGAGCGGTTGCTTCCGGCAAGAAGTACTTTATTGGTAAAACGGAAGAGGATTTGAAGTTGTTAAAAAAGAAATACGACGCTATCGAAACTTTACGACACGATTCGGAATTCTCCGGTTTAACTAGAAGAGAAAAAGAAATATTAACGTATATCGGGCAAGGTTTTTCTAGCAGCGAAATTGCGGATAAACTGCAGATTAGTAAAGAGACGGTAGATTCTTATCGCTCGGTCATTATGTCGAAAATGGGGATTGAAACTCTGCCTAAGTTAATCCGGTTTGCATTAGATTTTATTTACGCTCAAAAAGATAAAGCTTGGTGAACTATAGCCTCATCCGCTTGTTCCACTAAACTATTTCGTTAATATTTCGAAAATAAAAGAGTAAATAGAAATGATTTCGTAATTGTACCGTATTTTAATATATTAATTTTAAGCAAGTTAACTTTGAAATCATTTTCATTTCGGAGGTGTGCATGAAAAAAGTTACCATGCTAAGTGTAACATTGTTCGTTTTGTTTCTCTTCGTTGTAAGCAGCTCTGTATTTGCTCAAACCTACGGTAAAGTCTTGAAGAAAACCAAAGCCGACCGTTTATTCGGCCGTGTTTATCAATCATCAAAAATGAGCGTAAAGGAGTTTAACATAATTATTGGCGGCAGTTCCAATACGGTAATGCTAAACATTTTGAAAAAACAACTCTACATTTTAGGTGATAAGCGGAAGGTTTTGTATCCCGCGAAAACAACTGTTGACTCTACAACAGTTTTTCACGTATTTAGCAAATCAAAGGTAGAAGAATTACTAAAAGCTAATAAGGACGCAACAATTACTGTCGAAATTAGAAAAAAGCATTTGACAGTAACACATGGAACAAGCACTCTTGAATTCAGTACTGTTTGCCCGCCGTGGTGTCCATGATATTTTAATATGGTTATAGAAAAAGCGATTACAATTATATCAATGGTGATTTGGCTTTTTCCGCCAGTCAAACAATACAAAACAGAATACTTTTTTTTGTTTATTGTTCTCGCGCTAGGCGACCCACTTATGGTCTCCTTAACATTGATTTGGGGAATCATTGGTCAGTTCACGGGGCCATTCGTCATTTTAATGATGATTGCCTCACTCCGACCAAAAAAATTATTATGGTTCCCATTTGCTTTTGTCTTACTGCTAATTCTTATATGGTTTGTAAGAGAGAGCAACAACGCTCTACTTTTAATTGCTACGATTGGACACGTAATTGTTTTTATGATGATCATTTCAAGATTAATTGATCAATTAAATAGAAGACAACTTTTGAGCGGTTTTCTTGTTCTTCTGTCGATCTACGAACTAATAACAGTTCTCAAGATTCTGGTTGTTGTTACCGATCTATTGCACGGAGTAACTCAATTTTACATCGCTTCCTTCTTTCAGATCCTTTTCGGTTTGCTGTTCTCGTTCATATCTACAAAAAGCAGCCGTTTCGATTTTAAGCTTGTGAAGGATTGAGGACGGCGTTAATCATGTACTCTTTTTGTTCGGCTTGCAATAAGAGAAAATTTTCTCTTATTAACTTGAACAGCAATTTGTTCATGTAAATCTTACCATCAAACAAAAATTCGTTTCTACTTTTTCTAATTATTGATATACTAAAAATCAATTCTGCACTGCAGCAACCAAAGATTTGATTGGTATCAGTTTTGAGTAAAAGGGGGATTGTGTTTTATTAGAGGCTATCCAAAAGTAGTTTATCAAAAAATAAATCTGTGAAAATTTATGCTGAGCTTGCGAAGCATCAGTTTAATCTGCGTCATCAGAGGTCTATTTTTCAATTAAACAAATACTTTTGAAGACAACCTCGTTCCAACAAATAACAACATAAATACATGGAGGCACTATGAAGCAAAACAGGAAACTGCGGTTCTTCACAATTCTTCTGTTTCTCTCCCTTCTTTTTCCTTTTTCAAAAAATATCCTTGCACAAAACGATGCAATGATGCAAGCGTTCTACTGGAATGTGCCGGTAGATCAAGTTAATAAAAACGGTACTTGGTGGGATACATTACGAATCAAAGCGCCAAGCTTAGCCGCTGCTGGTATTACCGGCGTTTGGGTTCCGCCGCCGTCAAAAGGCAATTGGGGAATTACCGATATGGGTTACGGACTTTTTGATCATTACGATCTCGGCAATTACAATCAAAAAGGTTCCGTCGAAACACGTTTCGGAAGCAGAACGGAATTGAACAACATGATTTCCGCAATGCATACGCAAAACGTAAAAGTGTATGCAGACGTAATTCTAAACCACGTTTACGGCGATGAAACCGAAAGAGAAGTTAACCCGGCGGTCAAATGCTACGTCTTTGCCGAAGCATTTACAAACGGGGCACAACATGTTCCGTATCCGACAAACGAGATCACATGGAAAATTCCAAATGCTTCTGCCGGGGATTACTACATTCAAATTTCCGGTTATTACCTCGACTGGACATTAAGCTATACTCAAAGAGGTTATGACGTTTACATCGATTGGACGGGTGCAACACCAAACAGTTCGGTTAACTGGGAATCGGAACCAAATAACGGAAGCGGTCAATTTAATGTGTTCCCCGGTTCAGGTTACACAGTGAGAGGACACATGGATTACCAGGGTGACATTGACGAATATAAAGTCACACTAACTTCACCTCACGACATAATAATCAAACTTGTCGCAAGAAAAGAAACTTCTAATCCGTGGACTTGGGCATGGGATGATCAAACTCACGGTTATTACCCAAAACATATTTGGTACAACGGGAGCGATCTTGCTTCAACAACACTTCAAGCAACAACTATGACCGGCATTCATTATCCAACGCATACCGGCGCCGGCGAACCGAATTATTCTTGGACATACACTGATTTTCATCCGGCTGATTGCAACGATTGGCTGGGTGACGGCGGAACTCACGATCAAATTGTTACAAATACAAAATGGTTCGGCAACGATTTAAATACTTTCAGCACAACGGTTCAAACAAGATTGAAAGACTGGGGAACGTGGCTGTCCAACACAGTCGGCTTCGACGGATACCGTCTCGATTTCGTGAGAGGATTTCAAGCGGACTTTACCGCTGCGTGGATTAATAATCTTCCGCTTCTTGGCGGAGCGCAAAGATTCATTGTAGCCGAGTATTGGACAACTTTCCCGGATGTTCTTCAAGGCTGGGTTAACACAGTCGGATCGTATGGCGCAGCAGCAAACATTTTTGATTTTCCATTGAAGAACGATCTCACCAACATGTGCAACCTCAACGATGCAAGTTTCAACATGGCGTGGTTAAATCACTCCGGTATGGTTCGCAACAACGGAGGATATTCCTTGCCTGGAACCCGTGTAGTAACATTTGTTGATAACCACGACACAGGAAAAGAAAGCGATAAATGGGTAAGCCATGATTGGAAAATGGCTTATGCATACATTCTAACCCACGAAGGAAGACCGTGCATTTTCTATCCTCATTTTTACGGAGTCACACAAGTTGATAACAACAACTCCAGTATCACCGTAACTGCACCGGCAAGTCTTCAAACTGATATAAAGAAATTAATCGGCGTGAGGAAAAATTACTTGGGCGGAGTTATTTCCGTTCTGAGTGAAGTCGGCAATCCATATCCGTCAAGCGATACATACAATGTTTATGTTGCCAGAAGACAGGGCAACGGCACACGAGACGGAGCTATTGTGGTTATAAACAACAGCAACACACAAACAAAAGGTTTGTGGGT
>JAMCSN010000350.1 GCA_023381535.1 Bacteroidota bacterium | reverse complement strand
GCGAAAGCGGGAACCATTTTTGCAAGCCGTCTTCTGATATTAAGATTAATGATTTTTCCGAAGAGAGCGGTTGCGAACATGATCGGCAGCGTTCCAAGTCCGAACAACGCCATATAAAGTGTTCCGCTTAAAACATCTCCGGTTGAAATAGCGCCCGCAATTCCGACGTAAACAAAACCGCACGGCAACAGTCCGTTCAGCAATCCGATTGCGAACAGCGATGAAGCATTTTTTCGCGAAGCGAGACGGAAGAAATTTGTTTTGATGAAAGTTGTTATGTTTTTATAAAATTTTAATTCTGAAACTTTTGTTTTTATTTTTCTCGGCGTAAGGATATAAATCATAATAATCGCACCGAGAATTATAGAGAGGTTCTGCTGAAGCCCGAACAAAACCAACCTGTTACCGAACAAACCGAACATTGCGCCCATAAAACTGTATGTAACTACTCTGCCCAAATTATACAGTATGCGTCCCAGCATAATTTTAAATTGGCTCTCGCCGAAAACAGGCAGAGCGAGAACAATGGGACCGCACATTCCAACACAATGTAAACTCCCCAATAATCCTACTGCAAACCCGGTCCAAACTTCCATCTCAATCCGTCATTATTATTTTTTCGTTGAAGTAAGTATTTCCTTTAGCGTTCCAGTCCACTTGAACCTTCCACAATCCTTTTTCAAGATTAGTCGTTCTAAAACTTTGTGTGTGAGTAGAATCAAGTGTGATGTTCACAGCAAAATCTTTTGTCTTATCCGCCGGTCTGTAAAACTGAATTGTTCCGCCAATCTCGGTCGGTCTAAAAATTTTTGGGAATGATAATTTCACGATTCCAGATTCCAAATTTATGTTTAGCTGTTCGGGTAGTTCTTTGGCTCTATTCTCCTTATCAATCTGCTCCTGGTATTTGATCTCCTTAGCGTAATAATCTTTGGTAACAAGTCCAACGTCTTGATTCATAAAAATTACCACAAGAACCAAAACAGCGACCACGAAAAAAATATAAGTTGCGGCGATTTTTACGCCCCAAGAAATTTTCATCAGTTTACTCTCCCTAAAAATGCAGTTTGTATTACGTTGATAGTTTTTCCTTCCGACGTAACTGTAATCTTAAAATTTGTTTTCAATTGTTTGATCTCAGATTTCGGAAGTATGACTAGAAATTTTCCTTCCGCTACGCCTTGTGGTCCAACATTCAAATCATTACCGAGCAATTTTATTTCTCCTTGTAAGTTTTGCAGAGATAGCTTCACCGGCAAAGCATTAAATGTTTTGTTGATAATTTTCACATCGTAAATGTTGCTGATTTTATCGCCGGGTTGTTCCTGGAAAAACATGCCGGGTGTGCGGAGAATACTTAACTCAACATCGGAGCGCGTGGCAAGTATATATGAAATAAGTGTTACAAGCAGAACGAGCACAACGGTGTAGCCAATTGTGCGCGGTTTGAAAATCGGTTGCTTGCCGGTTTCAATTCCGTTTTTCGAGGCGTACCGGATCAAACCTTTCGGGCGTTTTACCTTTTCCATAACGTCGTCGCATGCATCAATGCAAGCGGTGCAGTTAACACACTCAAGCTGTGTTCCATTTCGAATGTCTATGCCTGTCGGACAAACATCAACGCATAAATGGCAATCGATACAATCGCCGGAAATTTGCTCGGTATCTTTTTTGATTTTTCCGCGCGGCTCGCCCCGTTTGTAATCGTAATGAATTACAATCGAATTTTGATCCAGCATTACTCCCTGAAGCCTTCCATACGGACAAACTAGTGTACACGCTTGCTCACGGAACGAAGCAAACACAAAGTAAAATATTCCCGAAAAAATAAGAACTGCAAGAAAAGTTGAGAAATGTTCCGTTGGTGTGTCTTTGATGTATTGAAAGAGTTCATGCTCGCCGATTATGTAAGAAAGAAAAATGTTGGAGATGAGAAACGACAAGCCGAAAAAGATTATCTGTTTCGACGACTTCTTGAAAAGTTTTTCGGCATTCCACGGAGCGTTTTTAAGCGCTCGTTGTTTGGCAGCATCGCCTTCGATAAAATATTCAATCTTGCGGAATACCATTTCCATAAAAACGGTTTGAGGACAAATCCAGCCGCAGAACAATCTGCCGTAAACAACGGTGAATAGAAATATCGAAACGATTAGAGCGATCATCGTTAATGCGAACAAGAACATGTCATGTGGACCAAACGGAATTCCGAAAATGATAAACTTTCTTTCAAGCACATTGAGAAGAATAAACGGATGACCATTGATCTTGATAAACGGTGCTGCAAACAAAAATGCCACCAAGAAAATGCTGACTACTATCCGCGCATGATGAAATTTTCCCGAAGGTTTTTTGGGAAAAACCCATTTCCGTTTTCCTTCCTTAGTTACAGTAGCAAGCGAGTCGCGGAATTCTTCTTCTTTAGTAAAGTTACTCTCTTTCATAAATTATTTTTGTGCATTTGCAGAATCAGTTTTTGGTTCCTCCCACTTTTCTCCTTGCGGCGGTTTCGCATTAGGCGGATTTGTACCGTGCAAAGACATAACGTAACTGGCAACAGTTTGAATTTTTTTCGGATCGAGCTGTGTCTGCCAGCTGATCATTCCTTTGGCCGGAACGCCGTTCGTAATTGTTCTAAAAATATTTTTTATGCCGCCGCCGTTAATCCAGTAATCATCCGTTAGATTGGGACCAACTACACCTTGAGCGTTTTGGCCATGACATGTGACGCAATTCTTTTGAAATATTTCTTTACCTTCGCTTAGAGCTGCCGGGTCTGTTAACTGAGTAACAGTGGCTTCGTTTATAAACGTGCCGGATTTTATAAGAAGCTGTCGCTCGAAAGCGGCTTGCTGCATTTCTTGATTGTATTCGTTCGATGAAACTTGTCCGTTGCCGAACACGTGAAAAACCATCATGTATATTATTCCCCAAACAATTGTGCCGTAGAAAAGGAAACTGTACCAAGGGGGAATACGGCTATCGAGTTCTCGGATCCCATCGAAATCGTGATCCAGAAGAATCTCAGCTTCTTTTTCAATCGGCTGTAAACTCACTAAGTATTTTTTGAGGTTGCTCAACGGATTTTTAAAAAGTTTTCCTTCATTGTCATTTTTTTCGGAATAAACAACTGCCAGCCAGATAACGAATGCAATAAAAAGTAATGTAATCACTGTCATCACTCTCATTATTGCATCAAGATCATAACCGCCGGGTTGGATTTGAACTTGAACTGCCCACGAATTTGAATAACCGGTAAACGTTGCAGCTAAAAACAAAATCGAGAACCATATTTTATTCTGTGACTTCATTTTTTATCTCTGATTTATTTTCGTTTTCTAAATTAGAATCGAGCGGAAGGTTTTCCATTTCGGAAATGTATTTTTTATCCAATCTGAATACCCATACAAGAGTAAACAAGAAGAGACTAATGAAAATGATCATCGATATGATCGGATATATTTCAATACCTTCTATTTTGCTTAAATGTTCGGAAAACATTTTTACCTTCTACTTTGTTGCAGTTGTTTTAACTTTTATATCTGTTCCGAGACGCTGCAGATAAGCAATCAACGCGATAATATCCTTATCCGGTTCGGCCGGAACGCCGTTGTTGATTAAGTCTTGTGTGATAACATCAGCTTGTTTTGCAAGATCGATGTTAGCGTATCTATCGTATCCCGCTTCGTACGGAACGCCGAGTGAACGCATCGCTCTTATTTTTGTTGCCGTTGTAGTTGTATCCAGAGTTTGAGTAAGCAGCCACGGGAAGCGGGGCATTATAGAACCTGGCGACATTTGTCTAGGATCTTGCATGTGCAAATAATGCCAGAGGTTGGAATACTTTCCGCCTTCTCTTGCTAAATCCGGTCCCGTTCTTTTTGATCCCCACAAGAATGGATGATCGTAAACATACTCTCCGGCTTTTGAATACTCGCCGTATCGTTCTGTTTCTGATCTGAACGGACGCACAAGCTGCGAATGGCATGAAACGCATCCCTCGCGAATATAAATGTCTCTTCCTTGCAGTTCTAACGGAGTGTAAGGTTTAACGCTGGCGATTGTTGGAATGTTCGACTTGATTAAAAATGTCGGAACCATTTCAACCAAACCGCCGATGAGAATTACGATAACAGAAAGAAGAGCAAACTTCACCGGACGTTTTTCGAGCCAGCGGTGAATCATTCCGCGTTTCAGTTTGTCCGCATCTCTATCGTAAGGCGAGGCTTCCGCTTCTTCATTTTTTACAAACGTACCTTGCTTGGCTGTCTTCACAAGATTGTATGCGAGCAAGATTAATCCTGAGAAGTAGAGCAGCCCGCCAAACGATCTGATAATGTACATCGGAATTATTTGCAGCGTCGTTTCCAAAAAGTTTGGATACTGCAGCATCCCGAGCGGATTAAATTGTTTCCACATTAACGATTGTGTTATGCCCGACCAGTACATTGGTATTACGTAGAAAACTATTCCGAGCGTTGAAATCCAAAAATGTGTGTTCGCCAATTTTTTTGAATATAGTTCCGTATTCCAAAGCTTTGGAACCATCCAATAAAGAATTCCAAATGAAAGCATTCCGTTCCATCCAAGCGCGCCGACGTGAACATGCGCTATAATCCAGTCGGTGAAGTGGGCGATCGCATTCACATTTTTCAGCGAAAGCATCGGACCTTCGAAGGTTGCCATTCCGTATGCGGTAACTGCAACAACCATAAATTTAAGAATCGGATCGTCTCTAACTCTATCCCACGCACCGCGCAGAGTTAACAATCCGTTCAGCATTCCGCCCCACGATGGAGCGATCAGCATTATCGAAAAAACTGTTCCTAATGATTGAGCCCAATCCGGCAGAGCAGAGTAGAGAAGATGGTGCGGACCCGCCCAGATGTAAATAAAAATTAAAGCCCAGAAGTGAAGGATGGATAATCTATAAGAATACACCGGTCTGTTTGCCGCTTTTGGAAGGAAGTAGTACATCAATCCCAAGTACGGAGTTGTTAGAAAGAATGCGACGGCATTGTGCCCGTACCACCATTGAACAAGCGCATCTTGAACTCCGGCGTAAACCGAATAACTTTTAAAAAGTGAAACCGGAAGTTCGATTGAGTTAACAACGTGAAGCACAGTAACGGTTACAAATGTTGCAATGTAAAACCAAACTGCAACATACATGTGCTTCTCTCTTCGTTTGATAATTGTTCCGAACATGTTTGCGCCGAACGAAAGCCAAACGATCGCAATCAAAATATCTATAGGCCATTCAAGTTCCGCATACTCTTTGCTCGTAGTAATTCCGAGGGGTAGAGTTACCGCTGCCAAAACAATTATTAACTGCCAACCCCAAAAGTGAAATTGACTTAGGAAATCGTTCCACAATCTTGCTTTGCACACTCTCTGCAGCGAATAATAAATGCCGGCAAACATCATGTTGCCCACAAATGCGAAGATCACCGCGTTGGTATGCAGCGGCCGGATTCTTCCGAAAGTTA
>JAMCSN010000078.1 GCA_023381535.1 Bacteroidota bacterium | reverse complement strand
GGCAAGGACGGATTCAACCGCTTAATGAACGAAGGGACAAACTTTACTTATGCTCATTTCAATTATGTGCCCCTTTATACTGCGCCCGGTCACTCATCAATTTATACGGGAACCACTCCATACTATCACGGCATAATTAGTAACAACTGGTACGATAGAAAAACGGGAAAAGTAATTTATTGCTGCGATGATAATTCTGTTAGCGGAGTTGGAACAGACGGTGCAGAAGGACAAATGTCGCCGAGAAATTTACTGGCAACCACCATGACAGACGAATTGAAAATTGCCTCAAACGGTATGTCGAAAGTTATTTCTGTTTCGTTGAAAGACCGCGGCGCCATTTTACCCGGCGGACATAGCGCAGATGAAGTTTACTGGTACGACGGCGAATCCGGAAAATTTATTTCTTCTACTTATTATATGAAAAATCTTCCGGCGTGGGTAGAAAAATTCAACGAAAAGAAATTGGCTGATAATTACTTAAGCAAAGACTGGACTCTCTCACTCCCCGGGAACAAATACAAAATTAATTCGCCGGACGATGCTAGGTACGAACCGGATTTATTTCACGAAGGAAAAAATACATTTCCGCACAGCTTCAAAAACATCGATCCAAAAACAAAATACGAGACATTAAGATACACGCCGTACGGCAACCGGATACTTTTAGATTTTGTAAACGAAATTCTTTCAAACGAAAAATTAGACGGAACGGACGCAGCCAATTTTCTTGCAATCAGTTTTTCGTCAACCGATTATATTGGCCACGAATACGGACCCAACTCGGAAGAAATTGAAGACACTTACATTAAGCTGGATCAGCAAATAGGTGAACTGTTGAAACTTCTTGATAAACACATTGGAAAGAATAACTATTTGCTTTTCCTTACTGCCGATCACGGTGCCGTTGAGGTACCGGAACACCTAAACGATTTGAAAATTCCGGCGGGAAATTTCAATCCAAGGATCATTAAAGATTCCGTGAACGCTTTTACGAAAAGAGAATTTTTAATCGATGCGGTTATAGAAAAATTCATTAACAAACAGATTTATCTTAACTACAGCAAAATTGAATCCGCCGGTTTGAGAGCTTCTGAGTTAGAAGATAAAATTAGTAATTACCTCTACTCAATGTTTCCAGAGATCGCCGACATTCGCAAAAGAAGCGATCTACTGAATGAAATTGCCAGTCGGCAATCGGACAATTTTATTTTAAATGGATTCAACTACAACCGCTCCGGAGATATTGCAATTGAACTGCAGCCGAACTTCCAGTTTAATACACACGGCACACGCAATTCTTACGATTCGCATGTGCCTCTGATATTCTTCGGCTGGAAGATTCCACATCGCGAATCGAACGAGCCGGTTTACACAATAGATATTGCGCCAACTATAAGCAGCTTACTGCACCTTACCGAACCTTCATCATGTATAGGCAAACCAATATTGGATGCTCTTGATCATAATCTTGATCGTGCTCATGATCTTGATCATGATCAATAACATACATATTCAGAGCAAAGAAAAGATAGGATGAGGCAATTTGGATCGGTTTGCCCCGCCAAAGAAGAATCCTAAATGTAGGGATCGGTCTGCCCGCTTCGCCAATGAGGTGAGTGACCGATCCGTTTTTTTAATTCAATAGTGGTTAATCAATCTGATCGCCATACATGTAGGGATCGGTCTATGACCGATCCGCCAGACTCTTCCAAACCTCCGAGGTTTTTTGGCATAGCCGCCACTTTGTGGGAAACCCCGGAGGTTTGGATAGCTTTAAGCTATCCGAATTAACAATTACTTAACAATTCCGTAATTCCCAATTAACATTTAAAACTAATATTTGCATCAACCAATAGGAGGTTAAAATGTTCGGTCTTTGGTTTTCAATATTTGGATTACTTTTCGGCGGCATTAGTTCGTTCGAAGCTAAACGGAAAGGAAGATCGCAGTCGGATTGGTTTGTTATGGGTTTTCTATTTTCGATTCCGGCAATCATTGTGTTACGCTTACTGCCCAACGAGCAAACAACGGAAAACGAAGAACAAATAAATTTAGGGATCGAGCAGAAGATTCCGTTTTCTACGCCAACTTATTCATGAGTGAGTGGAAGTAATTTCCCGATAGGAGGTTTGTCAAAATGTCGAACATCAATTTTGAAATCGCACTCTACAATTCTCCCTTTTTTGAAGAACTCGTAAGCGAGCTTTACCGGATATCACGCTACAAACGGAACATCTATAAAAAAATTCGAAGTGAAGACGAATACAAGAAAAAACTGTCGTTCGAAGAGAAAGCTATTCTGAAAGACTTATCTAAAAAAGAAAACAAACTCTTGCTGGAAATTCTTGTAAACAAACATTGGCTTAATCTTCCTACCGAAACCGTTGATTTTTTTGTTGAAGCACTGGGAGATAAGTACAAACTTTTTTCTCCTCTTGAAAATGAAAAGTATGAAAATAGTATTGAAGTTTAGTCCTCTTTGCTGCCGCCATTATTTCTCAACCTCAGTTCGCTAATGAATTATATAGATTTAAGAAAAATCATTCCGGCAAAATTTGATGCGGGCTTTCTTAAAAAGCCGTATGCATACCAAAAACTGGTTTTGTTTCTACTCAATAAAATAATGCTTGTCGATAGGATTAACGAACTCTTAGTCAGACATAATCACCTAAGTCCGAAGCATTTTATCGATGAAGTTTTTGAAGAGCTGGGTTTTTCTTCTTTGATAGCGCACACGGACCTGAACAGAATTCCATGCGAGGGAAAAGTAATCTGCGTGGCTAATCACCCGACCGGTGCTCTTGATAGTCTGGCATTGCTAAGGGCTATCTTACACGTTCGGCGCGATGTAAAGATCGTTACCAACGATCTTCTAATGTGTTTTGAAAATCTTAACGAACATTTTCTTCCATATAACATTTACGATAAGTCGGTTCAGAAAGAAAATATTAAATTGATAAGCGAGTGGTTGGATAAGGATCATGCCTTGATAATCTTTCCGGCAGGTACAGTTTCAAGACTGAATTGGTTCAGAATTACAGACTCAAAATGGCGAAGGGGCGCGGTTCACTTTGCCAAGAAACATAATTCATCCATTCTACCTATTTGGATTCAGGCAAGAAATTCCATCCTTTTTTATGCAGTTTCAGTTTTAAGCAAAAAACTTTCAATGCTGCTTTTTTCTTACGAACTCTTCAACAAGAAAAACAAATCTCTCCGCATAAGAATTGGCAACCTAATACCGGCTAAAGTTTTTAGTTCCTCTTTCATCAATGAAACATACCAGACAAAAATTCTGCGAAAGCACGCCGAGAGAGTTGGAAAAAATAAAAAAATCATCTTCTTAACAGAAAAAAATGTTAGTTCGCCGACTGATGCCAGAGTAATTAAAAAGGAATTGAACAACGCCGACCTATTAGGCACCACTCACAACGGAATGAGAATTTATCTAACCAATCAGCAAGAATCTCCTCATTGTATTACCGAAATCGCGCGTTTGAGAGAACTCACATTCCGAAAAGTTGACGAAGGAACCGGCAAACGGCTCGACATGGATAAGTTTGATAGCCACTATTCTCACATTATTGTTTGGAATGAATTGGATCTCGATATTGTAGGCGCTTATAGAATTGTCAACGGGGCAAATATTCCGAACGGACTCGGCAAAAATGGATTTTATACTTCCACCCTATTTCACTTTACCGACGAGTTTAAATCGAATTATCTTCCATGGTCGGTTGAACTCGGCAGAAGTTTTGTTCAACAAAAATATTGGAACACGAATGCACTCAGCTACCTTTGGCAAGGCATCGGCGCTTACTTATATAAATTCCCGGAAGTCAAATATCTATTCGGCGGGGTAAGCATCAGCAGCAACTATTCCGAGTTATCTAAAGAACTTTTGGTTTCTTATTTCAATAAGTGGTTTGGTAAGAACACCGGGCTGGCATTTTCAAAGCAGCCGTTCACCATCAGCGAAACAAAAAAAATCGAATGTGCAAAAGTTTTTGACTCGGTAAATCAAAAAGATGATTACGCAAAATTGAAGAACATTTTGAAGACGCTCGGTTACTCGGTTCCTATTCTTTATAAGCATTATTCAGAACTTTGCGAAAAGGGCGGCGTAAGTTTTTTAGATTTCGGTTACGATCCGGATTTCAATAATTGCGTCGATGGTTTAATTCTTGTCGATGTGAAAAAGATAAAGCAAGAAAAGTTTGAGAAGTACGTTACAGCATGCATGCTTAATTCTGTTGTTGAGCCGGTCTAAAAACATCCGGTAATCACTCCCGCTTAATGTCATCAAGCTCAAAATCAATTTCACCGTATCCGAATGCGTTCCGAAGCAAACCGAGCAATCCGCCGCCGCCAATCTTTATGTTGGCTTTTATCAAACCGATCCCGTCTGCGTACCATTCGGTAATTTTGTTTTTCACTCCCGATGATCCCTCAATTTGCGTCTCCACCTTGATCGCTTCGTATGTGCCGCTTTTTAGTTTTACAATTTCCTTCTCAACAACTTTGCCGGTTAACTGTACTTTGTTCGTATCTCCATTGCAGTATTCGTCTCTTTCACTTCGCCACTCTGTCCCGGGAATCAAAGGATTGGGTAAACGCAAAAGCGGTTTGCTGTAAGTATAAGTTCCTTCCTTTTTGAAAAATAGAAATAATTTCAAATACTGGTAAGTTTCCGTAACATAGATACCGTCATTCTTCACCAGCAATGTTTGTTTGTATTTGAATTTCGATCCTTCGTTATTAACCACCAAAATATCTTTACCGAACCGGCTATACTCAGTAACGGTTTCTCCCAAGGATGATTTGAAAGTTAATTTCATTTTGACCGGGAAGTAAGTATTAATGTAAGAAGAGTCCTCTTTCTCTTTGCCGAATGAATGACCTGCGTTTAAGAACAGAAGCAATGTTATAAAAAAGAAAATGTTTTTTTTCATTTTAGTTGCTCGAGGTTTTTCTTAAAAGAAATTCTTTTTAAAAAGATTCCCTCCAAGGGCAAGGAGGGAATCCGAGGTCGGTTGTATCTACCCTTTCGTGGGAGTACCAGGGTATTCTTTGGGAGTCGCCTTCAATTTTGATGAATCTCCTCGCCGCAACCAGCTCCGACTCGCGAAGCGGGTGACCTACCCGTTTTTTTTAATTCAATAGTCATTAATCAATCTTTGCCACTTACGCAGGGATCGGTCTGCGACCGATCCGCCAGAGAGAAGAGCCCGCTCCGACAAGATCGGTAGATCGAGGCAGCGAGGTATCCTAAAAAAAATTTTCCGCCTTTGGCAGATTATTCGCCTCAAGAGGCGGAGAATTTAACCCTTGTCCCGCCTCGGCGGGATTATACTTCAGCCGGAATTTCTTTTTTAGCGCGTCTTAATTTTATCAGACTGCTCTGCTCGCTTTCATAAACCTTTTTTTTTCCGTCACCGAGTGATTTTTCAATATCGCGAATGTCTTTGACTAGTTTAATCATTCCCTGTACTTCGACTGAT
>JAMCSN010000379.1 GCA_023381535.1 Bacteroidota bacterium | reverse complement strand
GAAAACGGATAATAAAACGAAGCAGACGCCGAAAGTTGATAACTGTCTTTCGTGCCATAAAGATATTGACGATATGCCGCAAGGTTATTCCGATTACGATGTTCATAGACAAGCGGGACTTACCTGTGCATCATGTCACGGCGGAGATCCTTCGAGTACAGATCAAGAAGTTGCAATGAGTCCGGCAAAGGGTTATTTCGGCGTTCCGAAAAGAAAAGACATTCCCAAATTTTGCGGTAAGTGTCATTCCAATATTGAGTATATGAGAATCTATCAGCCGAGAATTGCAACCGACCAGGTGGCGCAATATTACACAAGTATGCACGGCAAAAAACTTATAACTGGCGATGAAAATGTGGCGGAGTGCACAAGCTGTCATACTGCTCACGGCATTCTTCCGGTTAAAGATCCGCGTTCAACGGTTTATAAACTCAACATTCCAAGTACGTGCAATAAATGTCACGGTAATTCCGAGTTGATGAAAAAATATAACCTTCCGAGCAATCAGCTTGAAGAATATTCCAAGAGTGTTCATGGAATAGCTTTGCTGAAGCAAAACGATCTCGGCGCTCCGGCATGCAATGATTGTCATGGTAACCACGGCGCAATGCCTCCTGGAATTACGTCGATCGCTCACGTTTGCGGAATGTGTCACTCAAGCAACATGGAATATTTTAACGCAACAAAAATGGCGAAGGCATTTGCCGAGCAGGATTTTCACGGGTGCGAACAATGCCACGGTAATCACGGCGTGCAGAAGCCAACCGATGACATGGTCGGCGTTGGCAAAAATTCAAAATGTGTTGATTGCCACGACAAAGGCGATGTAGGTTATGTTGCCGCTGAGAAAATAGAAGGAGAAATTGTTCAGCTTAAAAACTCCTTTGATACTGCTACATCCAAATGGGAAGAAGTTCGTCAGAAAGGTATGAACGACGTTGACATTGGTTTTCTACTTCAAGATGCGAAACAGGATTTGATTCAGTCTCGAACTTTGGTGCACACTTTTGATCCGGCAAAAGTCGTCGTCAAAACTAAAGACGGTATGGATATTACGAACAAAGCAATAATGCTTTCGGACAAAGAAATTAGCGAATACTATACTCGCCGCAACGGTTTTGCTGCTGCGACGCTTGCGTTTTTGGTAATTGTGATTGCGTTGTATTTAAAAATCAAGGACAAAGAGAAAAGAAAGCAAGCTTGAGTGACTAATAAATAATTTGGTCAGAGTAATTTGGAGAAATCTTCCGGATCAATCTTTGCCTGTTTAAGAATTCCCAAAAGAGTTCCGATTTTTAGTTCCTTGTGTAGTGGAACGACACAACCAATGTATCCCAAAGTGGTTTGTTTTTTTAGTATAACATGACTCCCGCGCTGGCGTGTTCGGATAAAACCGAATTGTTCTAGTGCACGAATGGCTTCTTCGCCGGAGATTTTTTTTAGCTTAGGCATTTACCGCCACTTCAAACGTTGTTAGCATTGGCCGTTCAATATCTTTAATGGGAAATTCTTCAAGATACAATTCTGTTGCTTCTTTAAGGTTAGCTAACGCATCTTCAATTGTTACTCCTTGACTAACGGTGCCAATCTCCGGACATTGGGCAACATACATATCTTCCTCGCGGTGAAATATAGCGGTGAGCGTTTTGACAGTCATCTCTCTTCTCCATTCTTTTTTAGAAATATAATAAAAATTTTAATTACGTGATTACTAAACACGCAGAAACTGCTTTGCCGCTGCAACGCTTGCATTTTTGGTGATTGTGGTTGCGTTGTATTTTAAGATTAAGGAGAAGGAGAAAAATAAAGTATAACGTCAACCGCAAAAAAGTCTTCCCATTGCAGCATATAAATATTTGTACGGAAGCCATGGCGTGCGGCAATCGGGAAGATGCGAACTCAATCATATATAATAATCGAGTGTCTTTTTGCCACTTGTTAAGTGTAGTTGTTTTCCCTCACGTTTACCAAGGTCGTTGAACATATTGGCTATTTGCTGGACTGCATTCTGGTTTACTGCTTGTTGTGTTCAGGACTTTCCATTCGTCCCCGAACAATGTCATTCAAAAGGAGAGTTACAATGATTAATAGCAGCACGTCCACAGTCAGGTTGCATAGAGACCGCTGACTCACCACCATTGGAGTAGCAATAAACACATCGCATGTTGCATTTACGTGTTATATCCAAGGTTACTTCGTGTGGTGAGAAATGTTTAATGGAACCATGTCCAACGGCGGTGGCTCGACAATCAGTAAAAGAGGAGAATGCTGGAGCCTTGTTGGGAAGTGTTGGGTCCAAGAAACCCAAGTCTCTTAATCGGCTAATGACGCTTGATGCTGGATCCTTCTCCGACGCATTGTCAACAACCGCCCCTTGAATAACAGTTGCAAGCTTGGATGCGTTATCTGGTGTTACCAGAGCTACCGCATACTTAGATGGACTGTACAAAATAAACTTTTCATCCTCATCGGATGGAATTAGATATAAATCTGCCCACCAAGTTTTGCTTAACATAACCGACCTCTGAATTAGCACTAACTATTAAGCGACTATCCAAGAGCAGTGATAAACGCAGCTACAATCCCTCACACAATGATTCTTACATTGCAAAGCATCGTTCTGATCATTCCAGCCAACAATTGGTAACGAGTTAAATTGTAGACCTTGTTTATTATCAGTTCCTTTTGGTCATCTGAAGTTGGATTCGATGGTTCATTGAAATACAAAATACCGTCTAACGGACGTGGTCTTGGTCTTGAGTTCATCATGTTTTTCCTCAATGGTTATTTTGTGATTTTAACTGCAAGCAAAACAATTATGCCTAACGTTGGCAAAAACCCTGTATTGCGTTTTTATTCTTTTTGTTTTTTTGCAGAACAAAGAGGTCTCTTCTCTCTAATTCTGCAAATAGAATTACAGCCTAAAGATTGACATTCGCGATTATTATTATCCTCCCATTAAAGAGAAGAAAGTAAATAAATAACGTCGACAAAAAATATTTTATGGAACAAATTTCGCATTAAATCATTTCTACGGGGCGAGTTTTGGATTTTAAACTCGCTCTCAGTAACTTTGCCACGTTAAAAAAGACTCTTATAGCTGGTTCAAATTCAAATAATCATTATGTTCTATTAAAAGGTTACAAATGAAACTAAAACTACCTCATTCAACTCAAAACTGGACTTCGCTTGTCGGCGCAACGCTCTCATTAATAAGTCTTTTCATGATAATCTTCCTCTTTGTGATCACACTTTTTCAACCCGATAAAGGTTCTTACTTAGGATTAATTGTTTTCATAATTCTTCCGGCATTTTTAGTTCTTGGATTAGTTTTAATCCCGGTTGGAATGTTTTTGAAAGTCAGAAAAGATAAAAGACAACATGTACTTCCGCCAACCGAATGGCCGCAAATAAATTTAAATGACATCCGTCATAGAAACGCGTTTTTCATTTTTGCGGTAGGCACAACAATCTTTTTATTTCTCACAGGTGTTGGCAGTTACGAAGCATTCCATTATACTGAGTCCGTTGAGTTCTGCGGAAAGTTGTGTCACAATGTTATGATTCCTGAATACACGGCGTATCAAAACTCGCCTCATGCAAGAGTAGCATGCGTAGAATGTCATGTCGGTTCCGGCGCTAACTGGTATGTTAGATCGAAACTCTCAGGATTATATCAAGTTTATGCGGTTACGCTGGGCACAGTTCCTAGACCAATTGAAACGCCGATTACAAATTTGCGCCCTGCACGCGAGACATGCGAGCAATGCCATTGGCCGCAGAAATTTTACGACAGAAAACTTAGAACAGAAAGACATTTTTTGCCGGACGAAAACAATACCGAGTGGAATATTGTGTTGACTATGAAAATCGGCTCCGATGTAAGCGCGCTTGGTTTGCAGGAAGGAATTCACTGGCACATTAATCCGAATGTTAAGATTGAATACAAGTCTTCGGACAAGAAACGCGAGACAATTCCTTGGGTAAGATACACTAATTTGAAAACCGGCGAAGTTTTCGTTTATCAGGATCAGAATGATAAAGCCGATCAGAAAGCTTTGGACACAATGGAAACTAGAGTGATGGACTGTATGGATTGCCATAACAGACCTTCGCACAATTACAAACCGCCAACGTTTTTCTTGAACAATGCATTGGCTGCCGGAAAGATTCCGCAAGCCCTTCCTAAGATTAAAGCAACCGCTCTCGATATCTTGAGTCAGAATTTTGGAACGACCGACTCGGCAATGATGATCATCTCGGATAAAATAAATTCGTTCTACAAAACAAACTATCCAGATATTTACGCGAACAAAAGAAATTTGGTTAGCCAGGCAATCAGCGGAATCCAGGAAGAATTCAAGAAAAATATTTTCCCGGAAATGAAAGTAAAATGGGACGTTTATCCGAACAACATCGGACACATGGAATTCATCGGTTGTTTCCGCTGCCACAACGATTCTCATTCAACCGATAAGGGAAGGGTGATCAAGAAAGACTGCAACTTGTGTCACTACATAAACGCTCAAGGTCCTCCAGACAAGATGGAGTATGCACCGGTTAATTCATATCTTGAATTCAAACACCCGGACAAAGATACCCAGGACAGCTGGAAAGAAATGAAATGCGTTGAGTGTCATACTGGTTTGAATCCGTAATCATAATTTGAATCAAACAAAAAGGATGCACTCAGAGGCATCCTTTTTTATTTTAAAAACAAATACCTCCGAAAGAACTCTTCTAGAGCGGGTCGAATAACATCAATTTCTTTCATATATTTTCCAAAGAGAAAATCATTGTGACTGAATATGATAGAAGTTGTTGATGTTCACAAAAGTTTTGATGCCAACCATGTCCTTCGCGGCGTAAACTTAACGATCAAAGAAGGCGAGTCGCTTGCGGTTATAGGAAGAAGCGGATGCGGCAAAAGCGTCTTGCTGAAACATATTGTTGGGCTGCTTCATCCCGACGAAGGCTATATAAAATTTGAGGGGAAGATTGTTAACGAACTTGAACGGAATGAATTGTATGATGTCCGGCGGAGATTCGGTTTTCTTTTTCAAGGAGCCGCACTTTTTGATTCCATGACTGTGGAAGAAAACGTTTCGCTTCCGCTGGTTGAAAACAATTTAGGTTATTCCAAAAGCGAAATTCAGAAAATAGTTGCTGAAAAACTTGAGCTGGTCGATTTACCCGGGACACAAGAATTGAAGCCAGCAGAACTTTCCGGCGGAATGAAAAAGCGCGTTGGACTTGCCCGCGCATTGGTAACTAATCCGGACTATATTTTGTATGATGAACCGACAACCGGACTCGACCCTGTGATGTCCGATGCTATAGATGAACTGATCAAATCTCTCAATGAAAAGTTAAACGTAACATCGATCATCGTAACGCACGATATGTTCAGCGTGAAAAATACTGCGGATAAAATTGCAATGATGCATGAGGGTAAAATATATTTTACCGGAACACCGCAGCAAGTTTTGGAAAGCAAAGATCCGGTAATTCAAAAATTTATTCA
>JAMCSN010000388.1 GCA_023381535.1 Bacteroidota bacterium | reverse complement strand
GTTCTTTTTCTGAATCCACCTTTTTTTGGAAGTTATCAAATCACGGACGAATCGGGCAACATAATTGTAACCACTGACGATCACTTCAAAGCGAAGTATGTGCTCTATGCAAACCGATCCCGTCCCGCTCTGTTAAAAATTCCACGCGAAGAATTGCGTGTTTATGAAGCTGTTAGAGATTATGAAAAATATCTCGACGCAATACTCAAAGAGATGGAAAAAGAATTCAAACAGTTTTTCCCGAACTCCAAGGGTTTCAAACGAACTTCAATTCAGATATTCAATTCGTTAAACCTCATGCGGCAGTAAGTTGATTGAACTTAGCGGCAACATTACTAATTATCTCCAAGCACATTTCGGAGACGAGTACGTAAAGAACTATGTTGCATATTACAACAGCGAGTACAAACCTTACTTAAGAATTTCTTCCACCGCCGATTCAACTGCACTTATCAATTCTTTAAGAAATTATGGAATCTATTTGGCGCCGATAGGTTCCGTTAGGAACGCATACCGGATTGTTTCCGGCAGTGAATTTGCCGGAAAGACCCTCGAATTTATTCTTGGCAAATATTATATACAAAGTTTGTCGTCGATGATTCCCGCATTGGTATTAAACCCAAATGAGAACGATCGCGTTCTGGATTTGTGCGCAGCGCCGGGGTCTAAGACTACTCAACTTGCAGAGTTGATGAACAACAAAGGAACTTTAGTTGCAAATGAAGTTGCCATGGACCGTCTGAAAAGTCTCGTCTTCAATGTTGATAAAATGAATCTTGTAAATGTCGGAGTGATGCACGGTAAAGGCGAGTTGCTAAGCAAGCGATTCGAAAATTATTTTGACAAAATTTTAGTTGATGCACCGTGCAGCGCGCTCGGGATCGTTCAAAAAAAAGGTGAAGTAAGCAACTGGTGGGACGTGCGCAAAGCCGAAACAATTTCGGATCTGCAGCTCAGACTATTAATCGCAGCAATTAAAATGTGTAAAGTCGGTGGAGAAATAGTTTACTCAACATGCACGTTAACATTAGAAGAGAATGAATTCATTATAGATAAAGTTTTGAAGAAATATCCGGTTGAGTTAGAGGAGATTAAGCTACCGATCCAAAGTCATCCGGGCTTTTCAAAAATTGGGGATCAAGAATTCGACAAGCGACTAGAAAAAACTTGCCGTATAGTGCCGTGGGAAGTTGAAAGCGAAGGATTCTTTGTCTGCAAGCTGAGAAAGACAGATAGTATTGCATCGGAAGAAAAATTTCTATACAAAGAAAATAAGTTTGATCTCCTTAGCCCATCAAGCGGGAGAATAAAAACTTATTTAGAGAATTTATCAAATCATTTTGGAATTCCCCGCAGCAAATTTGACGAGTACAAATACTTCACCAGAAGCAACGATGTTCATTTTGTTAACAAGGATTGGAATTGCAATCAGCACGAATTTTTTAACCGGATTGGAGCGAGACTCGGCACAATCGACAAGAGAGGAACTGTTAGTTTGAATTCGTTAGCGGGACAAGTCCTCGGCGAATTTGCGATCCAAAATATTACACGTTTAGAAAACCGGGAAGAGCTTGCAATCTATTTTCGGGGCGGAACGATAAAAAATAAATTTGATACAACCGGTCAAAAAATAATTATGTACGCAGAAAACATTCTTGGTACCGGCATCGCCACAAACGAAGGACTCAAAAGTCAATTCCCAAGAGCATTCAGAACTCAAGAAATTATTCTGCCAAGAACGTAATTTCCGGTCAATTTCTCTGCTTTAATAGTTTTTTTTTCTAAGATTGAAATTCCACCTGGCTAACGTACGTTCGTGTTGCAACCTTCCAAAAAATTATAGTGCTAATCAAGAAACTAAGAGTTATGTTATAATGAGACGGTGGCTCCCCTATAAGTTGTAAATATTTAAGTTAACCTAGCCGTGGTTTTCTATTCCTCTTCCTTTTTTCAAGATCAAGATTTTTGAAAGTATAATTAAGAACCTCGTAAAAAAAAGGAGAGTGCATGAGTGGGTATTTATACAAAGTGTTTCTTCTTGTAGTGATGTTTTTGATTGGCAATAATTTTTATGCGCAATCAAACTTTACCGTTGAGATCAACAAAATAAATTACACTTACTATTCCCCTCCTGTGCCGGATGGATTGTTTACAATTACATTTACGCCAGGAGCGCAACAAACAATTCAACTCAGCAATTCGGAATTATCGTTCAAAACATGTTGTTGCCTTCCAGTTCCGAAATTGCCGGACCGGTTACTTTTTCAACCACTTTCGATTTTTCTAAAATATGTGCTCCTCCTTACATGATTCTGTTTACGCTGACGGTTTATATCCACATTTTAACGTCTCCGGGTTTTTATCCTTTCGATCCCTCAACATGGAAGGATACAAAAACTGTTACTGTTAATGCAACTGTCAACAACGCCAAAGGCTCCGAGGGAATAGCTGTTACCACTGTTCCTATTACGCCTGTTCTTAGACCTGGTCAGTCTGTCGGTGACCCTTTATCTAATTATCAATATAGGCCCAATGCACCGAATCTTGATTTAGATAATTCAACGAATGGAATAAGCGGTACCTACGCCGGGGATTTAAATGCGTGTGTTCCAACTGCAACTGCAAACAGTTTGAAATGGGCACAATCTAAATACAGCGACATAAATCTTCCTGCAGATATGGATTTGAAAAAAACGGAACAGACATTAAGCGGACTGATGAAAAGAAAAAACGGCGAAGGAACTTACACCGATAAGATGATTGCCGGAAAGTTAGATTTCATTGAACAGTTTAAATTGCCGATGGAAGTGAAATATCAGTCGTTTGAAGTAACCAATCCCATAGGTGTCGGCAGCACAAGCGGAAAATCAATCGGAAGAAGTTTTAATCCAAAAGTTGCAAAACCGAAACCAACGTGGGATTTTCTTTTGAAGATGATGAAAAACAGCGAAGACGTTGAAATGAATTTTACATGGTACGATACAACTTCAAAAAAATGGTACGGACATAGCGTGAATGTTACTGGTATAAATGAGTTCGCAGATGGCACGAAGAAGGTCGCCTTTAAACATGATAGAAATCAAGATACTGCTGGTGGACTTGTCGAAGAAATTCAGCAAATTACGGTTGATGCAAATGGATGGATGAGATTTGGAGAACACAATGAATATTTTATTAAAGATGTTGTTGCCGAGAGCCCTGTTATTCAAGAAGGAAGAGAAACCGCGGCATGGCTAAACGAACTTTTTACCGACTCGCCTCCAAGAAAAACATCTTCCGGTAAAGTGGTGCCGCAGTTTATTGAAGTCGCTTTAAAAAGTACAGTTACCGATTTGAACAATTATACGGTCACGCTATATGACGGCAAAACTGGGACTTCGTATGCAACATATACATTGGATCAGTTTACTGTTGGCTCTACAAGCAACGGTTTAACAATTTATTACATGAACTTTCCGAGCAACAATCTGCTTGGCTCTCCGGCGGGTGTTGCAATCAGCCATACGGGAGCTGTTATTCAAAATCAATTTATAAGCTACGGCGGTTCGTTTGTAGCTGCAGATGGCGATGCAACCGGATTGACTAGCACAGATATTGGAACGATTCCTACGGCGTATTCGGTTCAGTTAACCGGAAGCGGCACGGCGTACTCGCAGTTTAGTTTGAACTACGGCGTTCCAACGCCTGGTGCTATTAATCAAGATGAAACTTATTCTACGAATACTCTCGTCAAACCGGCAGCAGTTTCTCCAAATGACGGTGACAAAAATTTATCTGGTCCGGTTACCATACTCTGGAACAAAGTAACTGGCGCTGCAAATTATGAACTGCAAGTTTCAACCGATCCATTCTTTTTAACAAATGTCTTGGTTGATAATTCGACTTTGACCGACACAACTTACAGTTTTGCGAATACCAATCTTGAGGGTTCAAAAATTTATTGGCGCGTTAGAGCAATCGGTTCGAATATCAAAAGCGGCTTTTCTGCTATCAGATATTTTACCGATAAGCTGAACGATCCGACAAACCTCGCCGCAACTTCGTCGCAATCAAAAGTTAACTTGACGTGGCAGAACAATTCGACGAACTCTAAAGGAACTTATATTCAGCGTAAACTCGGCGATATCAATAGCACAAATCAATTTCAAACGGTTGATAGTGTGAACGCCAATAGTTATAGCGATGCAAATGTTCAAGCCGGTTCAACTTATACATATCGGGTTTACGTTTACAATGATTATGCTCAGTCCGGTTACTCCAACACGCAAACCGTATCTGTAGTAACGGCTGTCAAGGATGAAAAAATCCCGACGGAGTTTAAGCTTGATCAAAATTATCCTAACCCGTTTAATCCATCAACGATTATTGGTTATGAACTGCCTGTTCGCAGTTTTGTAAATCTGAAAATTTATGATTTACTGGGACATGAGGTGAAAACACTTGTGAGCGAATATCAAAATGCCGGACGATATAGCGTTCAACTGTCGACAAGCAATGAACAATGGTCAAGCGGTATTTATTTCTACAAGATTCAAGCAGTAGATCCTTCGCGCGGCTCAGGACAGAGTTTTGTTCAAATAAAGAAAATGATTTTAATTAAATGATCTTGTTAGAATAAAATTATTGTTGTCTTGAAATTAGTCACAAGAATTCCACAGCATATGCATGAGGTGTAATTATGAATCGAAGTCTTTCGTTGTTTACTTTGCTAATTTTAGTTACTGCAGTAGTTATTACGCATGCTCAAGTTCGCAATATTTCTTCGCTTAAAGGAACATGGACGGGTCAGTGGGTTAATTCCTACTATCAAAGTTCCGGAAGCATCACCGTAAATATTACGGTAGATGTTGTTCATCAGACCGCACACGGCGATTGGACCGTAAGCGGAAATATTTTAGGAACTCCAAGAGCGCCGTTCTCAACCGACATTACATTGACCTCGACCGGGTTCACAGCAAATTTCAATTCTTCAATTTGGGGAGACATTTCCGGGACAGGATTTTTCACGGGCGCATATTCTGGTTCGGCAATTAATTGTCCAAACACGAATGCAAGCAATATTTCAGCAACAGGAACTTTTACCAATCTCGCAATCAACGGAACTTTCACTTTCAATTGGGCGCCTGCAGGAAGTAGTCCTATTCACGGCACAGTAACATTAACAAAACAAAATCCGGTCGGAGATCCTACAAATCTTGTGTTGAATGAAAATCCGAAAGGGACGATTAACTTAACATGGAAGGACAACGCTACAAATGAAACAGGTTTTAGAATCGAAAGGAAAGCTTCGCCGTCAGGCACATGGACTCAAATGGGAACCGTAGGAGCTAATGCAACAGCTTACGCTGATAATACAGTTGCGACAGAGGCGCAGTATTCATACAGAGTTGCAGCTTACAGTTCAACTACCGAATCAGAATACAGTAATGTAGATTCACTTAAAACGCTTGCAACGGCGGTTGAAGGTTACGAAACCATTCCTTCGGATTATTTGCTTCTTCAAAACTATCCCAATCCTTTTAATCCCAGTACTGTAATTCGG
>JAMCSN010000293.1:5109-5549 GCA_023381535.1 Bacteroidota bacterium | reverse complement strand
GGAAAGTACTCTGTGCCGTTTAGTGATGTGAGCAAACTTAAATTGCCGCCCAAAATTCTTCCGACAGCTCTCCCTTTGTTCAGCACATAGATTTTTTCGTTTCTCGGATTCTTGATTCGACCGATCGCCTTGTTGGAAGTTATAGTTCGCCAAAAAACTTCTTCAGTGAACTTGCTAACTTCATCATGAAAATCAACTGCCACCATGGGACCGGCAAAAGTAATCAAACCTGTTTTCGCAAAGAACGCCATTTGCAGCGCATTAATATCACTGTAGCCGACAAATATTTTCGGATTGTTGCGAATTATTTTGTAATCAATTTTATCAAGAAGTCGTCCTGAACCGTACCCGCCGCGAATAGAAAAAATTGCTTTGATATTTTTGTTCTTGAACATTTCGTGAAGATCGGCAATACGCTGAGCATCAGAACCGGCTAAGTA
>JAMCSN010000293.1:0-5084 GCA_023381535.1 Bacteroidota bacterium | reverse complement strand
TTATTATCATTAAGAAAAATCCAGTGAACGAATTTGTTTTCAATATAGCAAAAGGAGTTATATGAAGCAAAAGATTAATGGAAGTTTTAACAAGTCATGCGATTGCAAAACGATAATATTGGCAGTATTTACAAAACCATCGGAAATTTCCAATTTTCGCATCCCCGCTTGTCCAAAGTGGGCTCCCTAGATTCTTGGATTTTATCTGAGCAGTTCAGCACGTCCCCATTCACGGAATTTTGACGAAATGAAATCAACAACTTTCTGATGTTCCTCGGCACCGTTGCCAGTTACTGTGATCGGCTCACCAAAAGCAATGTGCACTTCTTTGGCCGGATCAATTTTACCAACTTCTTTTATGAATTTTCCGTTTCCCCAAGCATCACTGATTAAAGCAACGGGTATTACCGGCACTTTGTTTCTCTTAGCAAGCTTAATTCCTAAAGAGTTGAATTGAGGAGGATCAAAAAAAACAGTTCTCGTTTTCTGAGGAAAAATTATTATCGATTTTCCTTCCTGAATTTTTTTACTGCCGCCTTCAAGCACAATTGCCAAATCCTCGCGAGGATTTTCTCTGCCGACAAGTATCGGATCTCTTGCTAATGCAATCGGACCAAACAACGGATAGCGAGCCAACTCTTCTTTGATCACATAGATTACTTTCATCACCGGTTGAATGATCGAGGGCAACACCATTGTCTCTAGAGTACTCATGTGGTTCGAAACAAATACAACCGGCGTGTTTACCTTCTTCAGATTCTTCATCCCGTAAAAATTCATTTTGATGCAGGCACGTTCTAAACTTTGGACAATGTCAATCGATGAGTTTGCCCAGCGAATATCACTATAGATTTTTTTTCTGGCAAAACGGTTGCTGTAAAGTACAACCCTGAGAAGATTGGGAAAAAAAACTAATGGCGGTGGAAAAAGCGGTTTTCTCTTTTCAAGGATGGTATGATATTCATCTTGCTCGGCGTAGTGTTTGAGATATTTTAGTTCTTTTTCCATCTCACTAGATTTTTTTTTGAGAAATTATAAAACGCAATCCAAGTTTCCAAAAAATATTTCTTCTATGAAATTTATTGAAGTGAAACGGCTCTGAAGCGAAGATGGTTAACAAAGACTTGCTATTGAAATGAATTTGAAAGTTAGTGACCCCAACGAGATTCTGCCAAAGGCATCCCTTCGGAAGAACCCATATCCCGCCCACTAAAAGGAACTTGTTAAAAAGGAAATGCATTTGATGGAGAAAAATAACTTGAAGTTAGTGACCCCAACGGGATTCGAACCCATATTACCGCCGTGAAAGGGCGATGTCCTAACCATTAGACGATGGGGCCATCATAATACTTTGGGTGAGCAATGGGACTTGAACCCATGGCCTTCTGGGCCACAACCAGATGCTCTAACCAAACTGAGCTATGCTCACCATGTATGTACGCCCAAGTGGACTCGAACCACTAACCTACAGCTTAGAAGGCTGTTGCTCTATCCGATTGAGCTATGGGCGCATATCTCAACAAAATGTAATGAACAAGTTCTTTCGTCGGGGAGACAGGATTCTCCCGAAGGGACTCCTTCGGAGGAATCTGCGACTTTCCCGATTTCATCGGGACGCTTTATCTCACCTAATTTCAAACAACCTTTCGAACGATTTCTAATCCTTTTCTGTCGGGGAGACAGGATTCTCCCGAAGGGACTCCTTCGGAGGAACCTGCGACTTTCCCGATTTCATCGGGACGCTCTATCTCACCTAATTTCAAACAACCTTTCGAACGATTTCTAGTCTTTTCTGTCGGGGAGACAGGATTCGAACCTGCGACTTCTTGGTCCCAAACCAAGCGCTCTAGCCGGGCTGAGCTACTCCCCGTACGTTTAGAACAAAAATGATTTCCAAAATTGGCTTTCAAAAATATATTATTGAAGCTGAAATGTCAATTTTGGCGCTCAGTTTTCGGTTCTTTTAATTTATTTATATCTTTACACAAAAAAACTGCACATGTCTTTAGCCGGATTTCTCACAAAGCGATATCTAAAGTCAAAGAAAGATTCCCGGTTCATTTCGGTCATATCGACTATAACAATTCTCGGAATTACTCTTGGCGTTGCCGTTGTAATAATGGCATTGACAATCCTCGACGGATTTCAAAAAGTTGTTTCGGAAAAAATTGTTGAGTTTAATTCTCACATAAAAGTTATCAGCTTCGGCAATCGAAATCTGCCGGATCCGAATGAAGTGGTTCCAGAAATACAGAAACAATTCGGCAATGAATTTGTTTCCATTCAACCTTTTGTATCGAAACTTGCTATCGCTAAATCTCGGCATTTGACCGAAGGAGTAACACTAATAGGTATCGACCCAAAATCTTCGGGTCTGCATAATGATAATCTAATACGGCAGGGCGCTTTCGATCTTAATGACACCGATTCCACGTCCAAAATTTTGCTTGGAGAAAAACTTGCCGAAAAAATGTTTGTTAAAGTCGGCGATAAAATTACTGTCTTTGGTTTGAGAAACGACCAAGTTCCGTCAATGGACAATCCCCCGTCAATTGTTCAGTTCAGGGTTGCCGGAATTTACGAAAGCGGGTTATCGGAATACGATGATCTCAACGCCTTCATAAATATTTCAACAGCACAAAACATATTTGGGATGGGATCGCAGATTTCCGGTTACAACATTAAAGTGAAGGACATCGGCAAACTGAAAACTTTGAGCGATGAGTTGCAAGATTTTCTTGGCTATCCATATTACGTAAGAACGATTTTCCAAGTGCATCAAAATATTTTTACATGGCTCGATTTGCAGAAGAAACCGATTCCAATTGTTCTCGGATTGATAATTTTTGTAGCGGTATTCAACATTGTCGGAACTTTGCTCATGCTTGTTCTGGAACGGACAAACGCGATCGGAATCTTAAGATCAATTGGCGGTAACCGTAAATTGATCATGAAAGTTTTTCTTTATCATGCCGTTTACTTAACTGTAATCGGAATTGCAGCCGGCAACATTCTTGCATTCATAATGAGTTATTTACAGGAAAAATTCGACATCATTTCTCTTCCCGGTAAAGTTTACTTTGTTACAAAAGTTCCGATAGCAATCAGCGGTGATAATTATCTTCTCGTCTCCGGCGTTACTTTAGTTATTGCGTTAGGCGCGTCGTTACTCCCGGCGTTCATCGCGTCAAGAATAAAACCGATCTCAGCAATTAGGTTCGACTAATATGATAGAGTTCTTCATTGCCAAAAGATATTTGCGATCGAAACGGAAATTGAATTTCATCACGGTGATTTCAATTCTGTCAACATTGGGAATAACAATCGGTGTTGCCGCACTCGTAATCGTGCTGTCTGTCTTCAACGGGTTTGGGTCTATTGTTACATCTATCCTCGTCAACTTCGATCCGCACGTAAAAATTTCCGTAATTGATGAATCCGGTTACGCACATCTTCCCGACGTTGAAAAAGTTATCCAAAATATTTCCGGAGTTGAATCCTACTCCCCTTTCATTGACGGCAAAGCAATTCTGCTTAACAAACGTTCCTACGAAATTGTGAACATGACTGGTATTCAAGCGCCGAAAGGCAATGAAACATGGGGCGTCGCGTCAAAAATTTTCAGCGGCAAACCTGATCTCTCCGGCAATGAAGACAAAATATTTCTAGGATTGCCGCTGGCGTTGAGATTATCCGCACGTGTCGGCGATACGATCACTGCTACTTCGGCTTACAACATAGAAAAAACTATTACCTCGCTTGCAATTCCGCAGACAAGAAAATTTGTCGTCACAGGCATCTTCGAATCAAACAACCGCGACTATGACGTAGCGTATTCGTTCACATCAATCCGTTCCGCGCAAAGACTGTTTGGATTGAGAGACAAAATCACCGGATTCGAATTGCGGCTGTACGATTTTCATAATGCCGATAAAGTGAAGCGCGAACTGGAAAGCAAGCTAGACCAAAAAATGTTTTCAGTGAACACCTGGTATGATCTCCACAAAGAACTTTACAATGTAATGCTGATCGAAAGATGGGGCGCGTACATTCTCCTCTGTCTGATCATTGCAGTCGCGGTGTTCAACATTTTTGCATCGCTGACAATGACCGTCATCGAAAAGAAAAAAGATATCGGCGTTATGCGCTCGATGGGAATGAACAGAAAATCTATCCGGCAAATTTTTATGTTCGAAGGAATTTTTGTCGGAGTCATCGGAACAATTCTCGGACTTCTTCTTGGAGTTCTTGTTTGCTATTTGCAGATCACATACAATTTCTATCCGCTCGATCCGACGAAATACATAATCAGTTCGCTCCCGGTGGAAGTTCGCGTTTCGGATATCTTCGCAATCGGCGCAATGTCTATGCTGCTTGCATTCTTAGCTGCTCTTTATCCGGCTAAACGCGCCGCGCGCACAAACGTAATCGAATCTATTAAGTACGAATAACAAAAGGTTCATCATGACGAACGACAAAATTATTCTTGAAGCAAAAAACATTCACAAAGCTTTTTTGAAAAAGGACGAGCAGCGACTTGAAATTTTAAAAGGTGTTTCGCTTCAAGTAGAACAAGGTTTGATCAGCGTGATTGTCGGTGCGTCCGGCGCCGGTAAGAGCACTCTGCTTCACATAATGAGCGGTTTGGATAATGCAGATCAAGGTGATGTGGTTTTGAAAGGGACGAATATTTTTTCTTTAGGCGATGATAAGCTTTCCAAATTCCGAAACCGGCACATCGGATTTGTATTTCAGTTCCATCATCTTTTGCCGGAGTTTGATGCGCTTGAGAACGTTGCAATACCCATTATGATTTCCGGTGAGTCCAGAACAAAATCTTTTGCCCGCGCGAACGAACTTCTTAACCTGGTCGGTTTGAGCGGGAGACTTCACCACAAACCGTCGGAACTATCCGGCGGCGAGCAGCAGCGTGTTGCGGTTGCACGTGCGCTTGCCAACAATCCCGATATCGTTTTTGCTGATGAACCTACCGGTAATCTGGATTCTGTTAACAGCGAAATGCTTCACAAACTTTTTGTTGAACTGAAACAGAAATTAGGCGTAACCTTTCTGGTTGTTACACA
>JAMCSN010000358.1 GCA_023381535.1 Bacteroidota bacterium | reverse complement strand
CTGTCAAGTTGCAGAAGTGAGAGTAAATATCGCAACTGGTGAAATTTATGTTGATAAAGTTACCGCTGTGCACGATGCCGGCAAAGTGATTAATATGCTCGGCGCCATGGGACAAGTTTACGGCGGCGTTACGCAAGGCGCGGGATACGGAATCTTTGAGGAGGTTACAACCGATAAAGGTTTTATCCGCGAATTAAATTTTGATCAGTACACAATTCCAACAAGCAAGGATATCGGCGAGATCGATCCAATCTTTGTTGAGGGAAAAGATATTTACGGACCATGGGGCGCTAAATCCCTTGGCGAACCAACTTTGGAATTAACTGCTTCGGCTATTTCGAATGCGGTTTATAATGCGGTTGGAAAAAGATTTTTCAAACTTCCTCTGAACTTGGAAGAAGTTTTATTGAGCAAAAAATTACGACCGGAAGATTTGAAGCGAGGCAGTAAGTGATTCCATCTCTAGAAATATTAATTCCCAAAAGTTTGAACGAAGCGTTAAGCATTCTTGCTGAACAGAATAACGGCAGCAAAATAATCGCCGGCGGAACCGATGTGGTGCCCGGGTTGCAGCAAGGTTCAAACCGTTTTGCAAATTCTGATTTGTTGATTGACATAAATAGAATTCCGGAGATTAAAAGTATAACCCGGACGAGAGAAAAAATTTCGATCGGTGGTGCCGAAACATTTTCCAATATACTTCAAAATCAAATTGTGCAGGAAGAACTGCCTTTGTTGTGGAAAGCATGCAGTACAATCGGAAGTGTGCAGATTAGAAACCGTGCAACAATTGCAGGCAATTTTGTCAACAACGCACCATGTGCGGATACCGTTCCGGCACTTTTGGTTTATAATGCAACGGTTGAAATTGAATCGCTGAATTCAAAAAAAGAAATTTCAATCGGTGAATTTCTTACCGGTCCATATAAAACAAAACTTAATAAAGACGAAATCGTTACCCGCATTAATGTTTCTATTCCTTCCAAAGAGTACGAAGGAGAATTTTATAAACTTGGACGAAGGCGTGCCGTTGCGGTTAGCCGGATAACGTTGGCAGTTTTGACGAAAACTCAAAACCACATGATAGACGAGATTAGAATTGCATCCGGCGCTGTTACACCAATTGGAATCCGGTTTTTTGATCTTGAAAAATTTGCAAAAGGGAAAAAGATAGAGGACCAGTTTCTTAAAGAGCTTTCTAAAATGTTAGGTGAACAAATTATTCAAGTTACCGGATTACGCTGGTCAAGCGAATACAAATTACCGGTAGTACAACAAATGTTTTATCAACTATTAAAAGGAATAGAACGCGGATCTTTATGATCTCTTATGATTGGTTATGATCTTAATAATTCACCTTAAGCAAAATTGTCATTCTGAACGGAGTGAAGAATCTCGACACCTCGATTTCAAACTGTTTTGAGATATTTCGCTCCGCTCAATATGACAATTACAATGCTTCGCGTAAGGTAACTTAATAGATCATAACTATCATAATAATCTGCGTTCCATTAACGGTTTAAGATGGAAGTGAGATTCAAATTAAACGGAAAAGAAGAAGAAGTTACAACTGAGCCATACCTCCGGCTGATAGATTTACTTAGGGATTATTTTAATCTAACCGGAACGAAGGAAGGATGCGGAGTTGGCGAGTGCGGTGCGTGTACTGTTTTGATAAACGGTCGCGCGGTCAATTCATGTTTAGTCCTTGCCGGACAAATTGAAGGCAGCGAAATTCTAACGATCGAAGGATTGGCTAATGGAGAGATTTTAGATCCGTTACAGAAAAATTTTCTTCTTCATGGTGCAATACAATGCGGATTCTGTACGCCCGGTATGGTGCTTTCAGCGTCAGCATTGCTTGACAAGAATCCCGATCCAACTGAAGAAGAAATTAAGGATGCTATTGCCGGTAACTTATGCAGATGCACCGGTTACAAACAAATTATTAATGCGGTGAAAGAAACCGCTAAAGAGATCAATTCCGCTTCAAAACCGTTTTAAGAATGTTAGTTGTCATTGAAAATTGGTAACTTAAATAAAAATAAAATTCTATCTAGTCTTCCAAATCCAGCTGATGTTGAATAGTGAAATTGTTTGAGTCCTCCTCTTAGACTTGCAACATGATATCTCTTAATCTGTATATAAAATATAAAATGTGTAACTCAAATAATTCTTTGCGTTTTAGCACCTCAGTCTAAATACTTCAGTATTAAACGGTTGGCAAGTTAGCTGTTTCTTCCTTTCACTCTAGGCGCGATGACGCTAAGGATAGGAGGTAACAAAATGAAAAGATTGGGATTGTTGTTTCTCGTCGCTTTTACCGTTTCAACTTTTGATTTGATAGCGCAAACATGGGCACCTGCCGAAACATCACACTTTGGAGTAGATGGATTTGAGACTGCAAATTTCTTTCAGCTAACACCGCAGCAATTAGATGCTGAATACCAATGGGAAGCTTCCGGTATAAGGAACATGAATATGGCTTGGAATAGAACTCTTAGCCCTGCAGGCGGACAATTTAGATGGAACGACATCGAAGCCGTTCAGGGAACTTACGATTGGTCTAAGCCCGATGCATTTGTCAAAAGAGTTCAAGCACAAGGATTGCAACTGCTTGTACTTGTTCACCCGTTTGCTCACTGGGATCAGCCGACCAAAAGAGATATGGATTACGACAAGCCAAACAATATGACTGCGTTCAAAAGGTTTATTGCAAAACTGGTGGAGCGTTATGACGCAGATGGTGTTAATGATATGCCTGGACTTGTGTACCCAATAAAATACTTTGAAATCGGCAACGAGCCTGAAGGGCAAACATTTGGAGATTCTCCTGGTACATACAACGATTTTATGAATACAGTAAAAGCTGCATACGATACCGCAAAAGTAGTTTATCCAAATGTTAAGATTGTTGTTGGAGGAGCAACGCCTATTTACGAACCGCGTGGATTTTTAAATGTAGTTGATACGTTCTGGAAGGGCGCGTTAAATCGTTCCAACGTTTCAAATTATTTTGATGTTTTTAATTTTCATTTTTTTGTGGGACAATATACGCAGGACATTTCTGTTTTCATTGATTACTGGAAGCAGCTTCTAACAACATATGGATTGACGGGAAAAGAAATCTGGATTACTGAAACCGGCAATTATAGCGGAACATGTACAGGGTCCGATAACCAGCAGTGGCCAAATCAATCTTCATCTTATCAAGCCGGCTGGTGGTTAAAGCATGCATCGTATGCGCTTGCAAACGGAGTCTCAAAATTATTTTGGGTGTTTTACTATTCGGATCAGACCGATTGGAGAAGTCATGTAGCATTTATTGATATAGATAAAACCACCAAAAAGGCTGCTTACTTTTCACATAAACTAATGGCGGAGAAAATTGATGCTTTCACAAGTGTTATTCAAAACAGCTACTCGGAAACTTCTCAATATCAAACCTCAGGCAATTTTAAGTTTTCTGTTGCTGGTAAACCGGTTTATCTTTTATGGAATGATGCAAACGGTAATGTTACTCTGACCGGTCTTACTACCGGTACCGTGAGAACTACAAAAGGAGTTCCCAAACTCAATGGTGATGGAAGTGTCGCTCTTGATAATTCCGGTAACCCAACATTTGATACCGCATCCGTTGCTGTTACGAATGGGCAGGCAACAATTTCTCTTACTTCGGTTCCGGTCTATGTTGAAGAAGTTGCAACCGTGCAGAATAAGCCGGATAAGCCAACGCTGGTTTACCCGTCTAATGGTCAAAATAATTTACCTGCTCAATTAAATCTAAAATGGCACAAAACAAATTATGCGGATAGTTATAGATGTGAATTAGCAAGTGACGCTGCATTTAACCAAGTATTGGCTAGTGATTCTGCTTTGACTGATACAGTTAGACAAATAACATTGGTTAATCATGGCAAGAAGTATTATTGGCGAATAAGAGCAAAGAATAACGCCGGCACAAGTCAATTTTCTGACGTTTGGAATTTCATCACGATTATTCCTCAACCGAATCAACTTGCTGCTGTGCTATCGAATCCTAAAGAAGTAAAACTCACATGGAGCGATAACTCAAACGGTGAATTTGGTTTTATAATCGAAAGAAAAAAGAATAATGACAATTATGCTGTGATTGATTCGGCACTGAGTAATGAAACGTCGTATGTTGATAAGAATGTTACGCAGGGGTTTACGTATGTTTACAAAATCAAAGCCTACACCGATGCTGCAGAATCAGCATACAGCAATGAAGCAAGTGTTACTGTAACAGATGTTCGAGAAATCGAGCTGCCAAGAGAATTTTCGCTCGGTCAGAATTATCCCAATCCGTTTAATCCAACAACAACTATTTCATACACAATTCCATCAGTAGAGACGGCACATGTCTCTTCTCAACAATATGTTGTTTTAAAAGTTTATGATCTTCTTGGAAGAGAAGTTGCAACTCTCGTGAATGAAGAAAAAGCTCCGGGTAATTATGAAGTAACATTTGATGGAGAGACTCGCCGTGGTGAGTCTTTACCAAGTGGTGTTTATTTCTACAGGTTTTCGGTAGGATTTTTTTCCGACATAAAGAAAATGGTAGTGATTAAATAAAAAAAACTGATGCTGGATACTAGATTCTGGATACTAGTTATTATCAAGCATCCAGAATCGAACATCCAGCCTCGAGTATCAAGTTAAAATCTGTAGCTCAATCTGTAAGAAGGAACGGGTAATCCTTGCAAATTATTTTTATCCACTGAAATAAGGTGCTGATTTCTTTCAATTCAAAATAAGAAGACTTAATTACGTCTCCATTGTCATCGAATGTAATCGAACCGCGTTCGTATTTCCAGCGAATGAACACTGTCGTTTGATTTTTGGATTGAGAAATAAAAAATCCGTTGTTGCGACTGTTGCCGAAATCTTCTTCATCAATAAAAAGTGTCGGTTTCTCCTTGTACGGTTTACTTTGATATGGACAGAATGTTTCGCAGTTGCCGCATTCGTTACATAAAGCATCCAAATGCAAAATTTGATATTTGTCCTTGAACATTCCATCTGGTGATACGATTGCGACATTTGCGCGGTTGGGACAAACCTCTACGCATTTGTTGCAAATGAAATTGCAGCCAAGGCATCTGTTCGCTTCTAGGAAAAGATCAGATGCATTTTGATTAACCGATTTTCCTTTTCTTCTTTTGATGTCTTCAAAAAGGTTTGGATCGTCAACAAAATAATTTTTTGAGATTTCATGTTGAATATCCGGGGACTCGCGTTTGATTATTGTCTCAGCAACTTTTTTACCGTCAGCAATGGATTCAACTACCGTCGATGGACCTCGCAAAGCATCTCCGCCAATGAAAACGTTTTTGACTTCCGTTTCATTTGATTCATTGGCAACTGCTTTGTTATGAGCCATGCGTATTTTGTTGCGGTGCAGATACTCTTTATCAACGTGTTCACCGATGGCGGCGATAACAGAATCTGTTTGCAGTTCCACAAATTCATTTTCCACTGGGACAGCTTCTCTTCGTCCGTCACTTCCTATTTTACCGAGCGCCATCTTTTGGCAAGTCAAAATTCCGTCTTGAAATTTTATGCGGCGCTA
>JAMCSN010000134.1 GCA_023381535.1 Bacteroidota bacterium | reverse complement strand
CTTACATCCGGCAGATATTAGAATGGTACTCGAAGCCAACGCAAAAAATAATTCCCGCCGTAGGTAAAAATGAAAAAAATATTTTTAGGGTTTATGACATGCACGGATTGGTTTGGGAATGGACTTCGGATTTTTTTAGCGCGCTGGTAACGGGAGAATCGCGGGGAGACAGCGGGCTGGAAAGAAATCTTTTTTGCGGAAGCGGTTCCGTCGGTGCGTCGGATTTTAAAAACTATCCCGCGTTTATGCGGTTCGCATTCAGAAGCAGCTTAAAAGCAAATTACACGACTAATAATCTTGGCTTCAGATGCGCAAAAGATTTTTATCAAAGGAGTAATGAAAAATGAAGAGCAAATTAATCATCCCGTTCATTGCGGTTGCTGCCATGGTTCTAACGCTGTCGGTTTACTTTGCAATGAACATAACGGCTTCGGAAGAAAAAAGCGGCAATGCCGCTAATGAAAACCAGAAAGAAAAATTATGCTGCACCGATTTAAAAATCGATCATGGTAAAGTCAGCGATAATTCCATTTACCAACTCGATTCAAAATGGCGCGATGAATCCGGCAAAACAATTTCTTTAGCCGATCTGAAAGGGAAAAAGCAAATCATGGCGATGATATTTACAAGCTGCACTTATGCTTGTCCGCTGATTCTAAACGATATGAAAAAAATAGAATCACAAACAAAAAGCAAGGATGTGAACTATTTGCTTGTCTCTATAGATCCCACTAGAGACACACCGGAAGTTTTAAAAAGCTTTGCCGAAAGAAACAACTTGGATTTCAACAAATGGCGTTTAATTACCGGCAGCCAAAACGGAATAAGTGAATTAGCCGCCGTGCTGGGATTTAGGTATAAAAAAGAAAAGGACGGAAGTTTTTCACATTCCAACATAATTTCGGTCTTGAATGAAAACGGTGAGATAGCATTTCAACATTTCGGACTCAATCAAAGCGTTCAAGATGTTTTAAATTCATTAAAACAAATGGAGAATTAAAATGAGAACATCAGAAGCTCACACAAAAAGTTCTGTCGGCTTTGCCGATTTAAAAATAAAAGACATTGTTGCAGCAAACTTTAGAGCCGCACAGGTTTTTGAAAAATACGGAATCGATTACTGCTGCCACGGCAATCGCCAATTGGGTGAAGCTCTTCAAGAGAAAAATCTTGCTGTCAGTGAAATCCATAATCAATTAAATGCTTTGGAAGAGCAGGGGAGCGACGATTCGAATAAATATTCCGAATGGGATTTAGATTTTCTCGCGCAATTTATTGTTAACACTCATCATGCTTATGTAAAAAAATCAATCCCACAAATAAAAGAGCATTTGGCAAAGGTTATAAATGCTCACGGGAAAAAATATTCTTATCTGGCTGAAGTTGAAGCCGCATTCGACTCAATTGCTGCAGAGTTAACTTCTCACATGATGAAAGAAGAGAACATTCTTTTTCCTTTAATACACTATTTGACCGAAACAAAAAAATTCAACGAACGCCCGAAAACCGGCGGATACGGAACGATCAAAAATCCTATTAGAAGAATGGAAGAAGAACATTCTTCAGCCGGCGAAGTCTTAAGTACCATGAAAAAGCTGACCAATAATTATACCTTGCCAAAGGATGCATGCACAACTTTCAAAGTCACTTACGAAGAGCTGAAAGAATTCGAGTTGGATCTTCATAAACACATACACTTAGAAAACAATATTTTGTTTCCGAAAGCCATTGAGTTGGAAGAGGAACTGCTTAAATTATAGTCGATCAATTTGAGATGAAGATGAAAAAAACTGGAAACAAATTATTATCGTCCGCAAATTTTTACGACGACGTTTCGGAATTTTACGAAAAGATGATCGACTTCGAGAAAAATCTTCAGCTTAGAGTAAAAGCGTACAAGAATATTTTTGAAAGAGTGGGTCCCGCTGCCGATTTGGGCTGCGGCGTCGGTTTGGATTCTATCGCGCTAGCGATGAACGGACATGACGTAACGGCTTTCGATATTTCACCAAAGATGATTATCAAAACGAAAAAAAACGCCGCCAAGTTTGGGCTAACAATAAAAACGGAAGTTTCCCCGCTAGAATCAATACCCGCTGCTTACAAAAATAATTTTCTGAACGTCGTGTGCGTCGGGAATACGATCGCTCATCTCAATGATTCACAATTGAAAAAGACGCTGAAGAAAATTTACGGGCTGTTAAAACCCGGCGGAAAATTATTTCTTCACATCTTAAACTATGAAACTATTAGAAAGCAGAACAAAAGAATTAACAACATTGCAGTCCGCGATGGAGTGACAATAATCCGGTTCTACGATGTTTTCGAGCAGCACCTTAATTTCAATATTTTATCTTTCAAAGTAGAAGAGCCAAAAAACTTTCGGTTGGTTACAACTCGGCATTATCCGCATACAAAAAATGAAATCCGTTTACTTCTGAAATTCGCTGGGTTCAATAGGATAAAATTTTCGAAAAATTTCGATGGAGAGAATTTTAATCTGCTTGATTCAAAAGATATGTTTATAACCGCTACAAAATAATTTTACAGCGAAGAAATTTTGCTGAATGTTCTTTCTTTCAAATGTTCCAGTGTTTCTTCGCTTAACATCTGGTACGCTTCGTTTCGCAGCTTGCCCCATTTTTCATGTACCGGACAAGGTGTTTCAACCGAACATCCCGGAAAACCCAGAACACAAGATTTGAAAACATCGAGACCGTCAATTGCTTCAACGATGTCAATCAGTTTAATTTGACTCGGTTCTTTTGCAAGATAAAACCCGCCCTTTTTTCCTTTCTTGGAACCGACAATTCCGCTGCTCGTTAGTATTTGCAATACCTTCGAGACAAATTCCTTTGGAACTTTTAATTCACCGGAAACTTCTTCTGCGTTGAAAATTCTCTTTTCTTTTGCAGATAAATACAAAACGGCCTGAAGACCAAGCTCGCACGCTTTAGAGAAAAATACAGTCATTAAGCCCCCTTAATTTTTGAAGGTTAAATATAGTTTATCAGAATGATAAATTTTGAGAAATTTTGGCATTATCGGATCAATTGCATTAAAATTTTTTAATGTGTCTTTAATGGTTCCTTAATGAACCAGCAGTTAAGTTACTTCTACACAAAATTTTCAATTGTTGAAAAGTAAATAACAATCAATTAACAAGGGAGTACCTAATGAAGAAGTTAGCCGCAGTATTATTAATTCTCGCTTTTGTATCAGTCAACGCTTTCGCTCAAGCTCAACCGCAAAAGAAAGCTGAAACCAAGGCAAAGAAAGAAATGAAGGTTGAAAAAAAAGCCGAGAAGAAAGAAAAAGTAGCAGCTAAAGTTGAGAAGAAAGCTGAAAAGAAAGAAAAGAAAGCTGCAAAAGTTGAAAAGAAGGCTGAGAAGAAAGAAAAGAAAGCTGCAAAAGTTGAAAAGAAAGCCGAGAAGAAAGAAAAGAAAGCTGAAAAGAAAGAAGCTGCAAAATAATTTTTCTCGAAAGAATCTTTTAAATGTTTAAGAAAAGGAGAGTACGGTACTCTCCTTTTTTATTTTCAGATTCCTTGAAGGCTCAAAGTCTTTTACTTGCCGGTTCGCATCGCAAGTACATATTTTAGTTGAAATTTCTATCAGTCTATTTTACCTTATAGCTGAATAACTTTTCAATAAAGTGAAAGGTGGGCATTTTGAGAGATCGGAAATCTTCCGCATCAAAAACCATTATTATGAAAATCCTAATGCTCACATCATTCTTACTTATCTTTCCTCTTTCTCAGTACGCTCAATGGAAAAATTTAAGTCCAATTTCCGGTATCGATGTTACATCAATGACAAATTTGGGAAGTGAGATTTTCATCGGAACTGCCGACAAAGGGATTTATCACTCTACCAACAGCGGAAATCTATGGGCGCGGTATAACTCAGGATTATCAGATTATAACATAACAGCTTTGATAAACGCAGGCGGCAATGTACTGGCCGGGACGAAATACGGCGGCGTTTTCAAGCTGAAAGGAAAAAATTGGTCACCTGCTAACATATGCAATTGTGGCGGGCCAACTATTTACTCTCTAGGCATTTGCGGAACTAAAACTTACGCGGGCGCTAACAATTCGATCTATCAATCCGCAGATTACGGATCTACCTGGAAAAAAATAAAAGATTTTGGATTTGATACGACCGTTACTTCATTTGCTTTTTCCTGCTGTACAGTATTTGCCGGCACCAATGCGAATGCAATTTTTACGTCAGCGGATAGCGGTGCCACTTGGAAACAGATGAAGAATTCTCCGCCAAGCATTAACGCGCTTGTCGAGTATCGCGGAATTCTTTATGCAGGAACAGATATTGGTGTTTTCTACAGCGACGCCAACAATCTTAACGGTTCGTGGCAAACTTTGGGCGGATTTTATTTACCGGTAGCTTCGCTTTCATTTTCAGGAAACAATTTGCTTGCGGGAACAAAAGGTTACGGCATTGTAAAATATGTCGATCCTCTCTGGGTAAGTGCCAACGCCGGCATTTACAATCAGTGGGTTAACACAATACTTGTTAACGGCTCCAACATATTTATCGGGACAAAAACATACGGGGTTTATTTATCAACCGATAATAGTGTGACCTGGGCGGCGGCAAATAACGGATTGGTGGAAAACAGCGTTAGAGATATGGCGCTGGACGGGAACAAACTTTTCGTTTTGATGAATAATGACAATGGAATTTATAGGACTTCCGACGACGGAACCACGTGGCAATTAATGAGTAACGGTCTGAAAACTTTTAAAGGATTTACATTCATAACAAAATATAACGGGCAACTTTTTGCAGGCGGACTTAACGGATTTTATCAGACGCCGACAACTTCATCTAACTGGGTAAAAAGCACGCTGAACCAAACCGTCAGTTATTTATTTGCCGATAGCAAGAACTACTACGCCGGAGGCATTGATAATTTTGACGAGACGCTTGTTTATTATTCAAACGACAGCGGCGCAACATGGAACAGTTCTCGCGTGATGGCGTTCGGTTTTGTTAATAATTTTCACAAGACAGGAACAAGACTTTTGGCGGGGCATCAATCAAGCGGCGTTTTGATCAGCGACGACGGCGGCAAAAGCTGGACAGAAAATAATTGGGGATTAAATAGTGCCGGTTCAAAAAATGTTTGGAAACTTGCCGAGACAACAAATTATTTGTTCGCCGCAACTCACGGATCGATTTACCGCGCACAGAAATCGGTTTCGCCATACAAATGGCAGGAAGTCGCTTTCTTTAATACTGATATTTATGATATGCTTGTAACGCAAGGCGATACGATTTATGTTGCGCCGTACGGTGATGGCGTGTACGCATCGTCCAACGATGGGGATGTCTGGTGGACGGAGAATGATGGTTTGCTGGATTTAAATATAATTTCGCTCGCAGAATCCGGCGGGAGTAAAATTTATTGCTCATCGCTTTCAAGCGGAATTTACTTACGAGATAAATCAACCATCACTTCGGTGGAAAAAGAAACTTCAAGTATTCCGAGTGATGTGCGGCTTTACCAGAACTATCCTAATCCGTTTAATCCTAGTACGGTTATCGGTTATCAGTTGTCCGTTGCCGGAATTGTATCGTT
>JAMCSN010000087.1 GCA_023381535.1 Bacteroidota bacterium | reverse complement strand
TTATGGGCAAAGCTATTTTAATAATGGTTCTTGGGAGTATGTTGTTATTCGGAATGATTAACATGAATATTAATAACAACATGACCACGGCATCGCAATCATCATTCGATAGATACAATGAGACCGAAGCAAGAAACGTTGCTAACAGCATTGCAGAAATGGCTATTGCCGAGGTTGGCGATTCGAATGCCTACCGCACTATTTCTCCCGTGAGTTTTACAAACGTATTTGGAGGGACGGGTTCTTATACTGTAACCGATACAACAATCGGCGGGCAGAGTATGATAAAGGTGAGAGCGAATTCCCTTTATGATGGAATTGCAAAATCAGTGACGGTAATAATTCAAGTCCCGCAAAATGAAAATTTTCCACCCGGAGTAAAAGGTGCTATTTCTACAAACAATGAGGTTCTTACTAGCGGAACGCTTACAGTGGACGGAAGAGATCACGATCTAAACGGAAACCTCACCGGTAATCCTGGGACATACGGAATATGGTCAACGGAAGATTTGACCAGACAAGGAAGTTCTGCAATTGGAGGTTACAACAGCGGGACAAACTATGCCCCTTCTTCAACACCGAATGCAAATTCATATGCTGAAGAACAGCTCGGGGGTTATCCTGCCACACCCGATAGTGTTATGGGAGGAACTCCTAACGGATTTCCCCCTGGAACTTTAAAGACTATTGCGCAAAGCGGATTCAATGGAAGTCAATACGTTACAAATCCAAACTACTTGACCTATCCATTGAGCGGCGTTACTTATGTGGAAATACCATCAGGTTCTTCCTGGATTTCGTCAAACATTGATGGAACAGGCATTCTGGTTATCCACAACTCGGCGAGTAATGCAATTATTAAAAATGAAAACATAGGGCAATTTAAAGGAATCATTATTGCCGATGATATTATTCACATCCACACTACTATCATTGGCGCTATTATTGGTTTAACTACACATCCATCGGAAGGAAATTCTATAGGCAACGGAAGCGGGAACGTACTCTACTCTCGGCAGGCAGTTATGAATGCTGTTAACGGTGCATTGAACCAAAGTAACTATGGATACGCCAAGCACAGGATGAGCATCATTAAATGGTATGAATAAAAAACTAAGACTGGTTTAATAAATTTCTAAGCGCTTTTTCCAATTCAGTATGTTTGTACATATATCCCGCTACAAGTATTCGTGCATGTGTTACGCTAGCACCATCAAGAACCACTTCTGAGATCTCACCCTAAAGAATATTCAAAACAAGTGCCGGTATCTTAGAACGTTCCGCTTTTGTACCTTTTTTAAGCAGCGTTTATATTATATTTTACAAAACAATTTCGCTAAATCAACATTTAAAATCGAGAAAGGTTAATGAAAACCAGCTTTGCGCGATTACACATCACTGTTCTTTTGATAGTTTTTTGTTCAATTACATCTTCCGTTTTTTCACAGCAATTTCTTTTAAGCGGAAAAGTATTAGATAAGGCAACCCATTCGGCGCTCAGTTACGCAAACATACGAATTGACGGCACCTCATCCGGCACCTCAACAAATTATGAAGGAACATACCAGTTCCGGTTAAAACCCGGCAGTTACAGACTGATTGCATCATACATTGGTTACATGTCGGATACCATTGCAGTTTCGCTGGGCTCGAACAAACACGTTAACTTCGAGCTCCAGCAAGTTTCTGTTCATCTTTCAGAAATTACCGTTCTGCCCGGCGAAAATCCCGCGCTCGAAATTATTAGAAGGGCGATAGAAGCAAAACACAAAAGAAACGAGAAACTGGACTCGTATATATTTCACGCATACACAAAGGGAATTGTGAAAACCACGAAGGATTTTTCATCGTCCGGTTCCGGAGCGTCATTATCAATCGGCGTTAAAGATACCGGCAAACTTAAGATAACCGGCATAATCGAAAATGAAAGTCTCGGCTATTTTAGAAAGCCGAATGAGTACAAAGATGAAATTGTTGCGCGCAAGCAAAGTGCCAATACGCCGGCATCGGTAAATATTCTTACCGGCGGCAGATTGCTGCAAAATTTTTACACCGACGATATTCAATTTTTCAACCGGTCGCTGCCAAGTCCTATCTCCGACGACGCGCTTGACTACTACGATTATCTGATTGAAGACACGCTGGCATTGGACAAGCAAACAGTTTTTAAAATCCATTTCGAGCCGCTAAAGAAAATCGATCCCGGTTTTGTCGGCAGCGTTTTCATAACAGATGGCACTTTCGCACTCGTAAAAATTAATGTTCATCTTAACGATGCCGCTAATCCGGGCAGACTTTTTAACGAAGTGAAAATTTTTCAGCAGTACACACCGTTCGCCAATAACATTTACATGCCGATAGATTACCGGATATTTGCAGACGGAAATTTTCTTGGGATGGTAAAGTTTGGATTTGAGCTCAACTCTATTTTCTACGATTACAAAATCAACACTCCAATTAACGATGACGTTTTCAACTCTGTAATTATAAAAGTGGTGCCCGACGCTGATAAGAAAGATTCTACTTTCTGGAAATCAACACAAACCATTGCAAACACTAACGAAGAACTTGAAGCGTACAAGAGAATTGACAGCCTTGAAGCGATACCGAAAACTTTTTCGGATAGGTTTTCGCTTCTTTCGACAACGATAAGGTTGAATGACAATATTTCAATTACCGGACCGTTGGCGCTTTATTCATTCAACCCTGTTCAAGGGCACACTCTAAATTTCGGCTCTGACTTTTATCAGATTGACGACAAACGATTAAACACTGGACTCGATCTTGCTTATGGTTTTTCAGACAAAAAATTCACAACAGATTTTTACGCGATTTACTATCTCGGAGATTACAGAACAACATCCGTTTCAATAAGAGCATTCAACAAAGTTACTGATCTGTTTTCCGAATCGATTCATTATAACAAATTAACATCGACGCTTACCAGTCTTTTCGGCAAGTACGATTTTCGTGATTACTACTATACAAAAGGTTTATCGCTAAATATTTGGGCAGATGTTTTTCCGGTGCTGCGATTGGGAGTCGGCTATATGAACAGAACCGACAACAGCGCAATTAACAATTCGGATTTTTCAATATTGAACAAGAGTAAATCATATAACGTAAACATTCCTATCTATGATACCAGAGTCAGTGCGCTCACAGCGGGCTTTCGTCTCGACTTCAGAAAATATTTTGAGGACGGCTACTTCCGAAGAAAGATTTCAATAGGAAGTTCCTATCCAACCCTATCCGGAGATGTAGTTTTTAGCAACACTGGTTTTCTGAAAAGCAATCTTGATTTCACAACCTACAAACTCACCGTTAATGGTTATTGGAACACTTTCAAATCAGCGAGAATGAACTATACCCTGACCGGGATCTACTCTGACGGACAGGTACCGTTTCAAATGATGTATTCGCTTCCGGGAAATATTGAGAGCGCAAGTCAATCTCATACTTTTAGAACGCTCGGCGCCTCTAAAATTTTTGGCGACCGTGCACTTACACTTTTTATCGAACATGATTTCAACGACGAACTTTTTAGATTGCTGGGATTGGGTTTCCTTGTTGATTGGCAAATCAATTTAAGCGCTCATTTCAATGCCGCGCTTCTTGAAATCTCGCCCAAGAGTAAAAGCATTTTACCAAATCAATTGAATTTTTCCCCTCCGCCAGAGGAATTTTTGAAACCGTTTTACGAAATTGGTTTCGGAATCGGGCACCCTTTGTTTCCGTTCAGGCTCGAGTTTACTTGGAAGCTGAATCATTTTAACGGTAATAATTTCGTCATCGGCATAAATACACCAATGCTTTAAGAACAAGGGATGAAAATGAAAAAAATAAAATTTCTTTTTTGCTTACTTGCATTGCCGGTTTTTCTTTCGGCACAAACCATAGTTATCAATAAAATAGAGCCTGGCAATTGGTGGGCGGGAATGAAGCTGAACAAAATCCAATTGATGGTTTACGGTGAAAATCTAAACGGAGTCTCTGCAAAGTTCAACACATCAAACATAAAGGTCGAGAAGGTTCATAAAATTACCAATCCCGCTTATGCCTTCATCGATATTACGATAAGCAAAAACATTGCGCCGGACAATTATGAGTTGATTCTGACCAAAGGAAATGTAAAGACATCCGTTAAGTTCCCAATTTTGAAAAGAGAGAACGGCAAAAAACGCTTTCAAGGTTTTTCCGATAAGGATGTGATCTATCTTATCATGCCGGACCGATTTGACGACGGCGACGTTTCGAATGATTCGATACCGGGTTACTCCGATTACATGAACAAGATTCCCGGACAAGGGCGCGCCGGCGGCGACATTCAAGGAATGATTGACCGGCTTGACTACATTAAAGATTTGGGATTCACAACTATTTGGTCAACGCCGGTAACGGAAAACAACACTTTCCGTTCATATCATGGTTACGCGACAACAAATTTTTATAAAGTTGATCCGCGCTTGGGATCGAACGAACTTTACAAAACTTTTGTTGATGACGCTCATAAGAAAGGGCTAAAAGTTATTCTCGATCACGTTTCGAATCATTGCAGCGACGATCATCCGTGGATAAAAAATTTGCCTACACCGGATTGGCTGAACGGAACAGTTGAAAATCATCTTAACGCAGATCATAACAAGATGGAATTTACCGATCCGTATGCGGACAGTTCAACGATCAAACATATTGAGCAGGGTTGGTTTGTTAATTCCATGCCGGACTTAAACGGTGCAAATCCTTTCGTCGCCAATTACATAATTGAAAATACAATTTGGTGGGTTGAGTATGCCGGCTTGGACGGAATCCGCGAAGACACTTATCCGTACAACAATCAAAAATTTATGGCGCGATGGGCAAAAACCATTTTGAATGAATACCCCACATTGAACATCGTGGGCGAAGTGTGGACAGGCGAACCGGCATTTCTTGCCGGCTATCAGAAAGATACTTTTCTGCCGAGACATTTCAACACAAACCTTCCCGCGTTAACTGATTTCGGTTTACGCGATGTGTTTGTAAAATACTTGTCCGATAAAAATAATTTGTTTAACATTTTTGAATTGCTTGCAAAAGATTATTTGTATAAAAATCCGAACAACCTGGTTACGTTTGTCGATAATCACGATCTGCCGCGTGTGATGTATTTTGCCAAAGGCAATTTTGACAAAGCAAAAATCGTTTATACAATTCTGTTAACAACTCGCGGTATTCCGGAAATTTTCTACGGTTCCGAAATAGGAATGGTTGGAACTACCGACGATGGGACGCTCCGGGTTCCGTTCCCCGGAGGTTTTCCGCACGATACCAGAAATGCTTTTACAAGAGAAGGCAGAACGCCTGAAGAGAATGATCTTTTTAATTTCTTGAGGGAATTGCTTCATCAGCGGGAAAAATTTTCGGCTCTATCCCAAGGAAGACTTGCTCATTTTCCACCTAGCAAGAATCTTTATTTCTATTTCAGAATTTTAGGCAAAGAAAAAATGCTGGTCGTAATAAACGATAGCAAGGATATTAATGTTGCCGATCTCTCCGTTGCAAAAGATTTGATTTCTAAAAATTCAAAACTGGTGAATGTAAAAACCGGTGCAACAGCAAATTTAGATTCAACGATGCGGTTGGAAGTTGC
>JAMCSN010000092.1 GCA_023381535.1 Bacteroidota bacterium | reverse complement strand
AAGCCGCTGTCAAATTTTATCGGTACATGATTTTTTTGAACAGTCAAAAATTATAAATTGAAACTGCTTCAAAGTAATTTCTTATTTTAAGAATAGAACGCTGATCAAACTGATTTAATGGATGCCTCGCAGGCTCGGCACAAGTTTTACGCTGATATTCTTTTGTAAATTACTTTTGAAGCAGTTTTTTATTGCCATGAAAACAGAAGCGAAAAAATATAACAACATAAAATTAGCAATCGGCATTACCGAAGCGGTGATCTCGTTTGTTCTGCTCGTGCTTTTTGTGTGGTTCGGTTACAGCGCCAAGCTGGAAAATTTTATCCGCAGCTTTGTTGAAAATGATTATTTGGTCCTCGGCGCATTTGTGATAATACTTGGAATGATCTCCACCGTTCTGTTTTCCCCGTTTAATTATTACACTGACTATTATCTGGAACACAAGTACAATCTTTCCAATCAAACATTTGGTAAATGGATATGGGAAGGAGCGAAAGGCGCGTTAGTCGGAATTGTCATCGGCATCCCGATCCTTGCGGCATTCTTTTTTGTGATAAGGGAATTCGGAATACTTTGGTGGCTTCCGTTCGGAATTATTTTGTTTGTCTTCTCAGTAGTGCTCGCTCAAATTGTTCCGATATTAATTCTTCCGTTGTTTTACAAAGTAACTCCGTTAGAAAATGAATCCCTCAAAGAGAAAATCGTTTTACTTTTTGCAAATGCTAATTTGAAGGTGAGCAATGTTTTCAAATTCAACATGAGCAAGAACACGAAGAAAGCTAATGCGGCATTTACCGGACTTGGTAAAACGAAACGGATTCTGCTTGGCGATACATTGCTTGAAGGTTATTCCGAAGACGAGATTGAAACCGTTATCGCGCACGAACTCGGCCATTACAAAAAGAAACATATCATCAAGAACTTGTCCATAGGAACGTTCTCGAGCTTTCTAATTTTTTTCTTGATGGCGCATCTTCACAGCATCACATTAAAATGGTTCGGCTTTGAGCAGATCACACAGATCGCTTCTTTTCCGGTCTTGGTAATTTGGGCTTCGTTGTTAGGATTGATTCAAAAGCCGCTGTCAAATTTTATCTCTCGGAAGTTTGAGTATGAAGCCGATCAGTATGCGGTAGTTTCAACAAAGAAGCCGGAGGAGTTTGTAAACACTCTGGAAAAACTAACCGATCAAAACCTTGGCGACAAAGAGCCGCATCCCTTAGTTGAATGGTTCTTCTACAGTCATCCTTCAATAAAGAATAGAATCAAAAGTATCCGCGCAGAAAGTGTGCGTTTACAAAATTGATCCGCCTCCGGCAAGATTGATCCGCCTCTGGCGAGATAAAAATTTATGGTTATATTTGTATGAGATTAACAAAAGAATAACTTTTGATGGTGCAACTTAACAAGCGGCTTGGTATAGTGAGTTTACTTATGATTCTTGCAATTACCGGCTGTTCGTTCAATAAAACTGCTCCAACTCAACCGACCGCTGTTACCGATAAAACAATTCCAAACACGCCACAGCCAAGTAATAGTACAACTGATTTGCCTTTATCGGTTGGTTTAAGCTGGCAGTGCGATAACGCGGTTTCGTTCGATGTTTACTTAGATACGCAAAATCCTCCGCAGAGATTGATTAACTTGAACAACGTTACTAAATCTTACATTGTCTCAAACTTATCTTATGGTACAACTTACTACTGGCAGGTCTTTGCGAATTACGCCGACGGCACTAAAAAAGCCGGACCGGTTTGGTCGTTCACGACTACTCAATATTTGAACCCGAGTTTAAGCGGTTACGTTATGTATCTCGACACGCTTACGACTAAACTGCCGAACACAGTGAGCGCAATGTTTCAAGTTGTTGACATGACAAACCGCGGAGTAACGAATCTTGATTTAACTTATTTTGATGTTTACGAAGACGGCGCGCCGTTATCCGTTTCCGAGGCGAAACTGTCCATCAAGAAACGAACGCAGGTTCCTTACAAGATTAGAACCGTTCTGATGCTGGATAACAGTACAAGCCTTAATGCCGAGATTAATCAAATTAGAATTGCCGCTTCAAATTTTGTTAAGAATATTTTGCCGAACCAAGAAGTTGCGGTTTACCAGTTCTCAGAAAAAATTGAAATGCTTCACGACTTCACCGATAACAAGGACACGCTTCTTGCGGCACTGAACAGGTACCAGCTTGGGGTTTCTTCGACTGATTTTTACGGTGCGGCAATTAAAGGTACATCGCTTTGGGCTGATACTTATTCATCGAGCAAAATTATTCAAGGTTCGATGGTTATTATTTCAGATGGACATGATACGCAAAGTTCTCACACTCTGGCGGAAGCGCTGAACGCGGTTGCCAACAGGTATGTTTACACTGTTGGATTGGGCGCGGAGATTCAACCGGATATTTTAATGGCTATCGGAACCGCCGGTTACTTTCTTATCTCGGATGTCTCTCAACTGGACGCACAATTTGTAAATATTCAAACGGCTATCTTAAATTACGCCAACAGTTTTTATCAACTTAGTTACAATAGTCCAAAACGGGGAAACGAAAACCATCAATTGGTTATTCGAATAAAAAATAATCCTTATGCAGGTGCCGGTTCCTACATACAGGGAAGTTACAACAGCGCCGGTTTTTATTCACCATAAAGGCAAAATGAAATTATGGCAGTGACAAAAGAAAATGTAGAATATATCGCCGCTCTGGCAAGATTGAAATTTAATGACGTTGAGTTGGAGAACTATACACATCAGCTGAATGACATTTTAAAGTATGTTGAGAAGCTGAACGAGTTGAACACCGATGATGTTGAACCGCTATCTCATCCCGTTGAAAACATCAACGTGTTCCGCGAAGACAAATTGAAGCCGTCAATTTCAACGGAAGAAGCTCTTAAGAACGCGCCTAATCGCACGGACGAATTTTTCAAAGTTCCGAAAGTTATCAACCAAGACTAAACTACTTGCCTATGATTGTTGGAATTATACCGGCTAGATTTGCGTCATCACGATTAATGGGTAAGCCGCTCGCTGACATAGGTGGCAAACCGATGATTCAGCATACCTACCAGAGCGCAAAGAAATCCAAACTACTGGATAAAGTTATAATTGCCGTTGATGACGATAAAGTTTACCGGGTCGTCAAAGATTTCGGCGCAGAAGTTTACATGTCACCCAAAAATTGCACAAGCGGTTCCGACAGAATCGCATTGGTAGCACAGCAGATTCAAGATGCCGCGATAATTGTGAACATACAGGGCGATGAGCCGTTCATAAAAGGTAAGATGATAGATCAGGCAATAGAGCCGCTGCTGTTCGATAAAAAAGTTTCCGTTTCAACGCTTGCAAGAAGAATTACGAACGTTGAAGAGATGAAATCCCCCTCGGTTGTTAAAGTTGTTTTCGATTACAACAATTTTGCGCTCTACTTCTCTCGTTCGCCTATTCCTTTTGTGCGCGACGCGAAATCAAATCTTGAGAAAATTCAGTCGGCAGAAATTTATAAACACATTGGGCTTTACGTTTACCGCCGCGACGCGCTATTAAAATTTACCAATCTCAAACCAACCGATCTCGAACAGATTGAAAAGTTGGAACAGCTCCGCTTCCTGGAAAACGGAATGAGAGTGAAAATAGTTTACACCGAGTATGATAGCTTGTCTGTTGATACACCGAAGGATTTGGAACTTGCCAGAAGATTTTACGAACGGCAATCCAAACCACAAAATAAAAGGTAAAACTTCGATTGTCTTTTCATCTAACCCGTATTATTTTTAACCAAGTTAAAATTTTCGGCTAAAGGTCGGGAGAAAAAATGGAGAGAAAAATTAGAGTGCTGGTTGCAAAAGCGGGATTGGACGGACACGACCGGGGCGCAAAGGTTGTTGCCGCCGCACTGCGCGACGCCGGCATGGAAGTAATTTACACCGGTCTGCGTCAAACTCCGGAGATGATTGTTGAAGCGGCAATCCAGGAAGACGTTGATGCTATCGGTATAAGTATTTTATCCGGCGCGCACATGACAATTTTTCCGCGAATCATGAATTTGATGAAAGAAAAAAGTGTGGATGATATTTTACTCTTCGGCGGCGGCATCATTCCGGAAGACGATCTCAAGAAGTTAAAAGAAATCGGCGTTGGTGAGTTGTTCACGCCGGGCACATCAACGGTAGAGATAGTTAAATTCTTGAAAGATTGGGTTGATAAACATCCAAGAAACTAGTGCTGAGAGAGCACATTTCATTGCAACAACCTGTAATAATATTTGCGAATCGAAGCACTAAGTACCGGAATTTTCTGTTATAGCCTCCGAGAAGAAATCGGGGGCTTTTTTGTTTTGCGGCGGATTTACAAATTTCAATAAATGTTATTCTTTATTTATTTTTACTGTTAAAATAAAAGGTAGTTTTAGTTGTCACCAAATTATCGAAAGAGAATTATTTTCTTAGATTTAATGCGCGCCCTGGCAGTATTGATGATGGTGCAAGGTCACACAATCGATACATTTCTGGGCGATCAATACCGAACGTTTGATTCATCCATGTACGATGTTTGGCTAACCATTCGCGGTTTTACCGCACCGATATTTATGTTCACTTCCGGTGTTGCGTTCACATATCTGTTGAAATCTTATTCGCAGCCGTTTTTTGAAAACCCGAGGGTCGCAAAAGGTTTCAAGCGATTCCTCGTTTTAGTTCTGATAGGTTACTTATTGCGTTTTCCAACTCCGCGCATGTTCGATTTCAGCCAGGTCACTCATTATCAATGGCTTACATTCTTCACGGTTGATGCGCTGCATCTAATTGGCATCGGTCTATTTTTGATTTTGATTTTAACATACATCGCCGAACGTTATCGTTTGAATGAGTATGCGGTTTTTATTGTTGGTGTGATTTTCTTTTTTGCCGCGTACCGATTTACTGAATCGATTAACTGGGCGAACCATTTACCGATTCCGTTTGCGGCGTACTTCTATCAAGGCACCGGATCGTTATTCCCGATTTTCCCGTGGGCTGGTTATGTTATTGCCGGCGGAATTTTGGGAATGTATCTCGCGAAAAATCCCGAATGCTACCTCTTACCGAAATTCAGTTACAAACTTTTTGCAGTGAGCGGGTTCCTTATTTTTATTTCATACTTGGTTAATATTGCAAATCATTCGGTCTTCGGCGATAACAAAGAATTTTTTTCCGATACGGTTTCTTTAGTTTATTACAGATTGGGAATTGTCTTGGCTCTTAATGGTGCGATGGCATTAATTTCAATGCAGCTCAAAACGATGCCGGACATTGTCCAGCAAGTAGGTAAAAACACTCTGCTCATTTACGTCGTGCACATTATAATTCTTTACGGAAGCGCATGGATCCCCGGTTTCGGAATGTTTTATCCAAAGTCATTAAATGCTGCCGGCTCGGTATCGGCGGCAATTTTATTGATTATATTAATGGTAGGAATGGTAGCCGTAGTTGAAAAACTTAAGACAATGAAAAAACGCAGGCTTGCGGCAGTTGAAGTTTAATCCACGAGGTTAATAGTGAAACGAAAATCGGAAAACCTAAATCCAATTGTTTCGGATGACGAGAAAAGATTTGATGTTTCGCTTAGACCAAAAACGTTCGGCGAT
>JAMCSN010000151.1 GCA_023381535.1 Bacteroidota bacterium | reverse complement strand
CAAGCAGATTATAAAACGTACGGTGAGAATAATTTCGCATTTGAAATTTTAGACAAGCTTGAACCGAAAGATGATCTGGCTTACGACTTTACAGATGACTTGAAAGTGCTTGAAGAATTATGGATTGATAAGCTTCAACCTTTCGGTGATAAAGGTTACAACAAAAAGGTTGGTAAGTAACTGACGATTAGTGAATAACCGACGTTATCACGTTCATCAATGTATCGGGAACAATTCCGAACACGAGAACGAACAAAGCGGCAATCACAACCGCAGCGAGACTGAACGATGAGATTGTAATTTTGAAATCCTCGATCGAATCTTTGAAATACATAACGACCACAACGCGGATGTAGAAGTAAACACTTATCACACTGGAAAGCACACCAACAATTGCAAGCCAAGTAAGATTGCTTTGGATTGCGGAAACGAACACATAATACTTTCCGAAGAAACCGGCTAACGGCGGAATTCCGGCGAGCGCAAACATGAAGAGCGCCATCATCGCTGCCAATATCGGACTCTTGGAATGCAGACCGGCAAACGAATTCAAATCTACTCTGGAATCGTTCTCGTCTTCAACAATCGAGATAATTGCGAATGCGCCGATGTTCATGAATGCGTAAGCGGTTAAATAAAAAATAATTCCGGCAATGCTGTAAGCATTTCCCGCCGCAAGACCTATTGCCATATATCCCGCGTGCGCAATGGAAGAATAAGCAAGCATGCGTTTCAAATTGTTTTGCGAGATTGCAACAATGCTTCCGAAAACCATCGAGAGCGCCGAGATCGTTGCAAAATAAGGGCGGGTAATGCTGTAAGCATTAGAGCCAAAAACTGCCGTGAGAACAACTATCAATACGCTGAACGCAGCGGCTTTGCCGGTAGTGGACATTAATCCGGTAACAGTTGTAGCCGATCCTTGGTAAACATCCGGCACCCACATGTGGAACGGAACAGCGGCAATCTTAAAACTGAAACCAATCAAGAAAATAATTAATCCCAAGACGAAAACAATATTAGTAGAATAAACGGAAAAATTCTCTGAAAGATTTTGGATGCTGGTTGATCCGGTGGTGCCGTAAATTAAAGCAATGCCGTAAACAATAAATCCGGTTGCGAAAGCTCCGAGCAAGAAATATTTCATTGATGCTTCGTTGGCAGAAAACTTTTTACGGTTAATACCGGCGAGAACGTAAAAACAAATCGACATCAGTTCGAGACCCATGAAGATCATCAAGATATCACGAGCGCCGGACATCACCATCATTCCCAATACGGACGATTGAACCAAAATGTAATATTCACCGAAATATGTTCCGTACTTTTTCAGATAATCTATTGACGAAAGAACAACTAATGCGGCACCGATATTAAAAATGAAATTGAAGATCGCCGGTTTACCGCCGACTTCAATCATACCGCCGAACAAAACAAAATTTTGATTGATATCAAGAATAGAATAAACTGCCGTCGCAAGAAACATGGCAATGGAAAACCACGGAAGGATTTGTTCGCTCTTTTTTGTTGTGATTTCGATAATAACAGATAAAACAATTCCGATCCCGATAATTATCTGGGGCATCAGTAAAAAATATTCGTAGTTATTTTGCGGCATAGTTTATTCTAAACCAAATTACTTTAATAGATTGACAGTATATGTGCCGACTTGCTGAAGAATCGATTGCGTAGAAGCTTCAGTAAGTTTCAAAAATGTATTCGGGTAAACTCCAATCCAAACTATGAAAATCAAAATCGGGACCATGACAATCATTTCACGCAGATTCATGTCGGTTAATTCGTGTTTCAATTCTTCATTCTTAACTTCACCAAAAACAACGCGCTGATACATCCATAATAGATAGACAGCGGCAAATATCACTCCCGTCGCGGCAAAAATTGTGAACCACCAACTATTCAGTACTGGTGATTTAAACGAACCGAGCAGAATCAAAAACTCTCCGATGAATCCGTTCAGTCCCGGCAATCCAATTGATGAAAGAGAAGCGATCATCAAAATAGTTGCGTAGAGCGGGACAATTTTTGCGATGCCGCCGTAGAATGCAATGTCCCGACGATGAGTTCTTTCGTAAAGAATTCCAACTAAAAGGAAAAGTGCACCGGTGGATAAACCGTGATTGATCATTTGTATAACCGCGCCTTGCACGGATTCAACCGTCATTGCAAAAATTCCGAGCACAACAAATCCCAAATGCGACACGGATGAATACGCGACCAACTTTTTCATATCGGTTTGAACCATCGAGACGAGCGCGCCGTAAATAATTCCGATTACGGCAAGAACGGAAACGAGTGGTGCGTATTGCACTGCCGATTGCGGAAACAGCGGCAGACAAAAACGAATCAAGCCATACGTGCCCATTTTCAGTAGCACACCGGCAAGAATAACAGAGCCGGCAGTCGGCGCCTCAACGTGTGCGTCCGGCAGCCAAGTGTGCAGCGGGAAAATCGGGACCTTGATAGCAAAGCTTAAAAAGAATGCGCCGAACATCCATCCTTGAATTTGATGCGGGATAGTCGGGCCAACTTTATATAGATCAGCTAAACTCGTTGTGAACTTGCCAAGCATTCCGGAAGCATAAACCGTCAGCCAGATAATGGCAACCAGCATCAGTAAACTTCCGAACATTGTATAAATGAAAAACTTTAATGACGCATAGATTCTTCTTTCGCCGCCCCAGATTCCGATGATGAAGTACATCGGTATCAGCATCGCTTCCCAGAAAATGTAGAACAGAAAAATATCCAACGAAATAAAAACGCCAAGCATACCGGCTTCGAGAAACAGCATAGAGAATGTGAACATCTTCACATTTTTCTCGATCGCTTTCCATGTGGAAAGAAGAGTTAACGGCGTAAGAAAAGTTGTCAGCAGAACGAGAAGAAGCGAAATTCCGTCAACGCCAACATGATAGCTGATGTTTAAACTCTTAATCCATGTTACTTGATGTATAAATTGGAATTGCGGATTTGTTGGATCGAAACGGAAATAAATAATAAGAGAAATAACAAACGAAATAAAAGAAACAATCAACCCGAACCATCGCGCCAACTGCTTTTGTTCGTTTCTAAAAAATAGAACGAGAACGCTTCCGACGACCGGAGTAAAAAGTAAATATGTTAAGAGTAAGTTTTGTTCCATACTGTTATAGACTTAATATCAACCACAAAAGGACTAATGCAATCCCGGCAACCATTATTAATGCGTACGATTGGGCAACGCCGGTCTGGACTTTTCTAATCACGCCGGAAATTTTATCAACTATCGTCGCAGCACCGTTCACGGTTCCGTCGATCAATTTAGCGTCGGTAAATTTCCATAAAACTTTTTCGCTTCCCTTTTGAATCGGCTGGACGACAGCGGCTTCGTAAACTTCGTCAACAAAATATTTATTCAACAAAAGCTTGTATAAACCTTTGAACCTATTCGCAAAATTCTCGGCGATCTTCGGATTTTTTCTATAAACATGAAGAGCGAAATAAATTCCGTATAGAGCAAGCGCAACAGAAATCGACATCAAAAGAATTTCTTCCAGATGAGTAGATGAAGAATACATTGCAAGTTTTTCTTGAGCGGGAGCGTAGATCGGCTCAAGCCAATTCTCAAAAAGATTTCCATGCTCGCCGGCAAAAACTTTTGGCAGACCGATGTAACCGCCTACAACTGAAAGGAAAGCCAAAATCATTAAAGGTACCGTCATCACCGCTGGTGATTCGTGCGGATGAACATGATGATGATCAAATCTTTCATGACCATAAAAAGTTAACGAGACCAATCTGAACATATAGAACGCGGTCATTAGCGCCGTAACAGCGCCGATCAACCAGAAAACAAATCCGCCGTTGGAATATGCATTCCATAAAATTTCATCTTTGCTGAAAAACCCGGCAAGTCCCGGCACGCCGGAAATTGCGAGTGCTGCGATGAAAAATGTAGCGTACGTCTTCGGCATGTATTTTTTCAGTCCGCCGTATTTCTGAATGTTCTGTTCGTCATGCATTCCGTGAATGACCGAACCGGCGCCAAGGAATAACAAAGCTTTGAAAAATGCATGAGTCATCACATGGAATATCGATGCGGAGAACGCGCCGACACCGGCAGCTAAGAACATGTAACCCAATTGACTTACAGTTGAGTAAGCTAAAACTTTTTTAATATCGTTCTGAACGAGTCCGATTGTTGCTGCCATCAACGCTGTGAGTGCGCCGACAACCGCGACAACAGTCATAATAGCCGGAGCGGATGCAAATAAAATTGAAGTGCGCGAAACCATATAAACACCGGCGGTAACCATTGTTGCGGCATGTATCAATGCAGAAACCGGAGTCGGGCCGGCCATGGCATCGGGCAGCCAAACGAACAACGGGATCTGTGCAGATTTACCCGTTGCGCCGATAAACAAAAATAGTGCGATCAAACCAAATGTTGATTCAGCAACCGGGAATGCCTGCGCTCTCGCAAAAACTTCTTTGAAGTTGAGCGAATCGAAAGTCATGTAGATCAGAAACATTCCGAGCAAGAAACCAAAGTCACCAATTCGATTAACGACGAAAGCTTTTTTTGCGGCTTGCGATGTTGTTCCCTTTTCAAATTTTCTATCATACCAGAAACCGATGAGCAGATAAGAACAGAGACCAACGCCTTCCCATCCCAAAAACAAAACAACAAAATTATCGCCGAGGACAAGGTTCATCATCGCGAAGATGAAAAGATTCAGATAAGCGAAGAATCTCCAGATTCCTTTATCGCCGCGCATGTAACCGATTGAGTAAACATGAATCAAAAATCCGACGCCGGTTACGATAAGAGACATTGTGAGTGAAAGCTGATCAACGAGATATGCAAACTGAATGTGGAGTCCGCCAACACTTAACCACGTAAATAAATTTACAGTGTTCGATCTTTCTTCAACAGGAAGACCGAGCGTCTGAATGAAAGCGCCGAGCACAACGAGAAATGAAAGTCCAACCGTGGCACTTCCGATAATGCCGACAATCCTTTCATTCTTGATCTTTCTGCCGAACAATCCGTTGATAACGAATCCGAGCAGAGGTAAAAGTGTTGTTAGATAGATATAGTTTATCATTACCACTTAAATATGTTTATCTCGTCGATGTTAACCGACTTTTTGTTTCTGAATATCGCAATGATGATTGCCAGACCAACCGCGGCTTCTGCGGCGGCAACCGTCATAACAAAAAATACAAATACTTGTCCGATGGAATTACCGAGGTACGAAGAAAAAGTAACCAATGATAAGTTTGCGGAGTTCAGCATCAGCTCGATGCACATGAACACTACGATCGCGTTTCTTCTTATCAACACTCCGGCAACGCCAACGGTAAACATGAACGCGCTGAGTATTAAATAATATTCCATTGGGATTGATGACATATCTTACTCGAATTTCTTCTTTGCTAAAACCAATGCGCCGATTGTTGCCGCGAGTAGCAAGAATCCGGCAACTTCAAAAGGAATTATATAATTAGTGTAAAGCTGTTGACCAATAGTTTGAATCGTTCCGGCTTTGATGCTTAAAGCTTCATCGGGAGTTAATGTTCTAGACGGTCTTCCGTAAAAAATCATGTAGGCAACTTGAACGAATACGAATGCGCTGATAAGTATTGCGAAGAACTTAATACCTCTTTTATCAACAAAAAGTTTGTGCTCGGTTTCCGTGTTCAATAACATCAAAACGAAAAGGAATAAAACCATGATCGCGCCGGCATAAACGATCACCTGTACAACCGCGATGAACTGAGCATTTAATAAAAGATATAAACCGGCAAGCGAAAAAAAGTTTAATACTAAAAACACAGCGGATTGGAACATTTACGCGAAGC
>JAMCSN010000049.1:4865-5552 GCA_023381535.1 Bacteroidota bacterium | reverse complement strand
AAAACTTTTTATTAAGGATAGCGGAAACGGTGTTTCAGACGGACCTAAAATTTTTGAGCCGTTTTTTACAACAAAAGTTTCCGGTACGGGACTCGGTTTATCAATCTCACAGAAAATAATTGAGCGGCATAAAGGGAGTCTTAAATTAGTATCTTCAAAACCGGGGGAGACAATTTTTGAAATCGTGCTGCCTTTGAGAAAAAATTAAATCGGAAAGAACCATGGATAAAATTTTAGTAATAGATGACGACACCATGGATAAAATTTTAGTAATAGATGACGACGATTCAATTCGAGAAACACTAACAAACCTTCTAACGCGGCTCAATTACATTGTGTTCTCGGCATCCAATGGAAGAATGGGAATTGACATCGTGAAGAAGGAACAACCCGACCTGGTAATTTCAGATTTGCGAATGCCGCAATTGGATGGACTTGAGGTACTGGAAGAACTACAGAAGTACGATCCGCAAATCCGCGTGATCATTATCACCGCGCATGATGATATGCTGACAACTATTCAAGCGATGCAAAAAGGCGCTTATGATTTTATTGAGAAGCCGATTGAAATTGAGAGACTGAAAATTTCAATCAAACGAGCATTGCAGAATAAAAAACTTAGCGAGAAAATTGAAACTATAATTTCCGATCAAACAAGTTCAAACCGCTTTGAAAGCACTCTCGTCA
>JAMCSN010000049.1:0-4855 GCA_023381535.1 Bacteroidota bacterium | reverse complement strand
CGGTAAATCTCAAATAATGAGAGACGTTTATAAAAAGATTGGACAGGTTTCCGCAAATAGAGTGACAGTTTTAATACAAGGTGAAAGCGGAACAGGAAAAGAACTTGTAGCTAAATCAATCCATTACGGCGGAATTACGAAGGACGATCCTTTTGTTGCTGTCAACTGTACGGCAATTACAGAGACATTACTTGAGAGTGAATTATTCGGGCATGAAAAAGGTTCGTTTACCGGTGCCGACAAAATGAAAAAGGGAAAGTTTGAATTAGCCGGTGAAGGAACTGTCTTCTTGGATGAAATTTCAGAAATGTCGCCGAACCTTCAGGTGAAGTTGTTAAGAGTTCTTCAGGAAAAAGAATTTGAAAGAGTCGGCGGCGAAGCCGTCATACCAGTGAATGCCAGAATAATTGCTGCAACAAACAAAAATTTGACCGATCTTGTTAAGCATGGAAAGTTTAGAGAAGATTTATATTTCCGATTGAAAGTTGTAAGTATTGAACTTCCCCCATTGCGCGAAAAGAAAGACGATATTCCTCAACTCGTAACTCACTTACTCAATAAGATCAATGCCGATCTTCACAAGAATGTTAACAAAGTGCCGGACGATGTTATGGAGTATTTAAAAAATTACGAATGGGTAGGCAATGTTAGAGAGCTGGAAAATACACTTATGCAGGCAGTTGTTTTAACAAACGGCGATGTATTGCTGAAAGAAAATATCATGATTAGAAGTTCTATCCGTTCGCTAGAAGATTATCACCCGGGTAGAATGAGTTTATCTGAAATTGAAAAACGCCACATCGAATATGTACTCAACGATACTAAATGGAATAAATCCAAAGCCGCAGAAATACTGGGGATATCGCTACCTACACTGTACTCGAAAATCAAAGATTATGACTTAAATCAGACTGAGGAGAAATAAGAAATGAGTGTTTATAAAAAAAATTTTTACTTATTTTGGAACGTAAAAGGAAAGAAGAACTATGAAAAAGGTTATTAGCGTACACATATTCAAAGGGGAAAAATATTTTGTTGCAGAATGCATCGACCTACCCATTGTAACACAGGGCAAAACTTTAGATGAACTTGTAAAAAATTTAAAAGAAGCGTTTGAACTTCATCTGGAAAATGAAAGTCTAGAAAGTCTTGACATTACGCCTAATCCTACAGTAATTGCTAATGTTGAGCTGGACAACTTAATATATGCCTAAACTTAAAGTCCTTTCCGGCGAAGATATAATTACGGTATTCAAAAAATTCGACTTTGAAATTGCCGGACAAAAAGGAAGTCACGTTAAACTGACCCGTCTATTGCAAGATGCCAGTGTCCAATCGCTAACCATTCCTAACCACAAAGAAATTGATAGAGGAACATTAAAAGCAATACTAAGGCAATCTTCAAAGTACATTCCTGAAAGCGAATTACGAAAGTATTTCTATACTGAGTAGATTTAATCTGGAGGATTTTATTTTTTGGCAACACCACTTTTAAGGAATTTAAAGAATCTTTAAAAAACTTAAGTTCTCTCCTCATTATTTAATCGAAAACTAGTTCTACAGCATATAAACGCATTTATATAGCTGGCACAATTATCTCTTAGAAGAGCTCAAATAGAATATTCTATGAATGAAAATGCCATAATATGGATGATGGGTTATGTACTGCTTCTTATGATTGCAGCGGGCATTTTTGCAAAAATCTTCGGGAAAAAATAATAACCACTTTGGAATTATATATGAGAAAAACAACAATACTTCTTCTTTTTGTTTTAACGTTTATGGGTACTATCAGCGCCCAGTCTCAAAAGACGTATCTCGACACTTTGGTAACGGAAGCTCTTCAAAACAACCCGCAGCTTAAATCGGCAAGTCAGTATGCGCTGGCGCAAAGACAGAGAGTAAACCAGGTAAGTTCGTGGGACCCTCCGCAAATAGGGATTGAATTTTATCAAACTCCTATCAGCTCTTTTCCGAATCCCTTAAAAGACGGAATGGAAACCGATTATTCTATTCAGCAGATGTTCCCTTTTCCCGGTAAGTTATCTGCAATGGGAAACGCGGCGGAAAGTAACGCAAATATGTATCAATCACAGTTTAAAGCTTTGGAAAGAAAAATTATGAAAGACGTAAAAACTGCTTACTACGAATACTATTTAGTAGAAAGGAAAATTTCTTTGAACAAAGAAAATCAAGATCTGTTAAGAAACTTTATCGAAATAGCAAACAAGCAATACCAGGTAGGCATGGGCAAACAACCCGATATTATCCGCGCACAAACCGAGCTTTCAACATTGATTAACGAAGGAATAAATCTTAACAAGGGAAAAGTTTCCGTGGCGGCAATGTTGAACACTCTTTTAAACAAACCGGTGAACTCACCCTTAAAAGATGTGACAGAAATTTATTCCGACATACCGAAATGGACTTTCGAACAGTTAAGTAATCTTTCGTACGATACAAGAAACGAACTGAAAGCAATGAAGTACAATATCGAAATGAATAAGTCAGAGCTTCACGCATCCAAGCTTGAATATTATCCTGATATAATGGCGCGGCTGATGTATAAAAATATGATCGGGACCAGCAACGATTTTTGGTCGGCAATGGTAGGAATAAGCATTCCTTTGGCGCCGTGGTCACAATCGAAATTCACATCCAAGGTTGAAGAGAATGAATTAAATATTAAGTCGGCGGAAGAACAATATGCTAATATGAAGAATATGGTTTCATACGATGTTCAGGATGCGCTTGTTAAAATCGAATCGAACAGGAATTTAGTTGAATTGTACAAAGACACTTCTATACCTCAAGCCCAACAAACTTTGGAATCAACAACGGCGGCTTATCAAACCGGTAAAACGGAATTTTTAATGTTGATAGACGCTTACAGAATGCTGCTAATGGTAAAGTTGGATTACTACATGTCCGTTATGAATTTTATGGATAGCCAAGCTGCGCTGGAACAAGCTGTTGGTTTAACAATTCCCGAAATAACAGAAAAATTAAAATAGAAGAACTAGGAGAAAGAGAATGAAAAGGAATTTAATAATAGCAATTATTTTCTTAGCGATCGGATTAACAGCCGGCTGGTTAATTTTCAAATCCGGAGGCGCTTCATCGGGAAACAACAACGAAAAGAAAATATTATACTACCGCGATCCTATGAATCCTACAATTACATCACCTACTCCCAAAAAATCTTTAGACGGCATGGACTTCGTTCCCGTTTATGAAGAAGGGAAAAGCGGAAACGGTGAAAGAAAGATTGCTTATTACCGCTCGCCAATGAATCCAACTCAAACTTCCCCGGTTCCAAAGAAAGATGAGATGGGAATGGACTACGTACCGGTCTATGCGGACCAGGTCGGCAATAATCAAATTCGTATTGATCCGGCAATTCAACAAAACACCGGCGTAACAACAGAGGCAGTGGAAAAAAGAAAATTATCGCGCAACATCAGAACCACAGCAAATATTACTTACGATGAAACTAAACTTTATACAATAACTACAAAAATTATGGGCTATGTAGAAAAGCTTTTTGTCGATTACACCGGTCAGCTTGTAAAAAAAGGACAGCCGCTTTTAGAAATTTACAGCCCCGACCTTGTAAGCACTCAAGAAGAATATTTGCAGGCAATTCGTTATCGCAAAAAAATGGCGGGCAGCTCTTCCGCCGAAGCAATTAAAGGAGCCGATGATTTAATTCAAAGCGCTAAGAGAAGATTACTATACTGGGATATATCCGACGCAGAAATTAAAGCTATTGAAGAAAGAGGAACACCTCAAAAGACAATGACAATTTATTCTCCGGCAAATGGAATTGTTACAGATAAAATGGTTATTAACGGGCAAAGCATAATGCCGGGAATGGCGCTTTATAAAATTGCCGATCTCGCAACTGTTTGGGGACTCGCACAAGTTTATCAGTATGAGCTTCCATGGATAAAAGTAGGCGATAAAGTCGATTTGCAGTTATCATATATTCCGGGTAAAACATTTCAAGGACGCGTGACTTACATTTACCCTTACCTTGATACAGATGCTAAAACAATTCAAGTAAGAATTGAAATCAGAAATTCGAACAATTATGAATTTATGCCCGGTATGTTTGCAGACGTAACGATTAAATCTCCCCTCACTCTTGAAACTGTAGCAGTACCAAATCAAGCGATCATTCACACCGGCACAAGGGACGTTGCAATAATAGCTTTGGGCAACGGCTACTTTGAGCCGAGAAACGTTACTCTTGGCGCACGAGGAGACGGCGGCTATATACAAGTTCTGGACGGCATAAAAGCCGGAGAAGAAATTGTAACTTCTTCTCAATTCCTTATTGATTCCGAAAGCAATTTAAATGCCGCGTTGAACAACATGAAACAACCCCAAGTTTCTGAAAAAACTAATACTCCTTCCGACAAAGAAAAAATGGATTCTGAAGCGATGGATAATTCTCCTAAAAGTAAAACGAAAGAACCGGAATCTAAAAAAGATGATATGAGCGGTATGCACCTGCCTGCCGGTAGGCAAGGGATGAGCAACGATCATTCTTCGCCCGTTGAGTATAAGGGAGTAATTGATTTGAAATCGATAGACGACAATAAAGACGGAAAGATTTACCAATGCCCCATGGATTTTAACGTTCTTTCCGACAAGCCCGGAGTTGATCCAAAATGCGGAATGAAGCTGAAGGAAGTTACATTTAGCAAAGCGAAAGAAAATTTAATTAAGAACGGCTTCAAGGTGAAATAGAACGATGCTTGATACCCGATTCTCGATATCCAGTATCGAGTATCTAGAATCCAGTATAAAAATTTTCGGAGAGAAAAATGTTAGAAAAAATAATTGAGTT
>JAMCSN010000318.1 GCA_023381535.1 Bacteroidota bacterium | reverse complement strand
TAGCTTGCATAAGTTTCATATACCCGTTTTAGGACTCGGCTTTTCTGTCGATACGCCGGTAAAAGTTGCCAAGTATGGAATTTCGTCTGTTATGTCCATCGTGGACGATATTCTGTTGGAACATCTGCGCAAACATTATCTTGAAAAATCCGGTAAACCTTATGTTGAGATAAAAGCGGACGAACACGATTCGCGCGCGCGCAGAACCACCGCTTATCTGAACATGATCAATCAAATCGTGAAAGAGCAATTTGAGAAATTAAAAAACTCTCCATTTGAAACGGGCGGTGAAATAAATAAATATTTTGAAATGCTTCCGGATGATTCCGATTTAAAAAAGAAATACGATGAGATGCTGCAGATAAACGATTCGGAGACTGCAAAAAGTTTTCAAAACCAACTCAGAGAAAGCATAACGCCCGGTGAAGTTAATGTAAACATTATGACGAAAGTTGATAAAGCAAATTATGATTCGAACGGAAATTTACTTCCGCCGGAATTTAATGACGCGTTAGCCGCTCTGCGCGGTTTTGCTCTAAGCGAACTTGAAAGTTCGATAATTTTTTCTGCCGGCATGAATCCGCGTCTGTACGGTTACATCGAAACGTTTAAAGATTTCTTTCCCGATAAAACCGGTAACTTCAAAAAGAAAATTGTTATCAAGGTAAGCGATTTCCGCTCTGCGTTTATTCAAGGAAAGTTTTTGGCGAAAAAAGGATTGTGGGTTTCGGAATACAGAATTGAATCCGGATTAAATTGCGGCGGTCACGCATTTGCAACGGACGGATTGTTGTTGGGACCGATCCTCGATGAATTCAAAAACAGAAAGAGCGAACTGCTTCAATCATTGAAAGAAATTTATCTTCAAGCGCTTCACAAAAAAGAAATTTCAATTGATGAACATAAACTCGGCGTGAAAATCACAGTTCAAGGCGGTGTTGGAAAATCAACGGAACAGGATTTTTTACTGCATCATTACGGCGTTCAGTCTGTTGGATGGGGCAGCCCGTTTCTGTTGGTTCCGGAAGTGATGAACATTGATGATTATACGCTGGGAAAACTTTGCGCTGCGGGAGAAGACGATTTTTATCTAAGCGATATTTCTCCTTTGGGAGTTCCATTTAACAGTCTGCGCGAAAACAGCAAAGACCAAGAGAAGTTTGCTAAAATTGAAAAAGGAAATCCCGGCAGCGCGTGCACTAAAAAGTTTTTGCTGTCCAACAAAGAATATTCCGATAAACCGCTGTGTACCGCGTCAATTACATTTCTGAATAAAAAAATTGCAGAGTTGAAAGAAACCGCTACTGATCCCGCAGAATTTAAAAATGAATTTGACAAAGTTGTTGGCAAAGCTTGTTTATGCGAAGGACTCGCAGCTTCCGCGCTGATAGTGAATAAAATTGAAACGCCGAAAATCAGCCAAGCCGTTTCCGTGTGTCCGGGACCAAACCTCGCGTATTTCTCTAAAGTTGCAACGCTGAAGGAAATGGTCGATCACATTTACGGAAGAATGAATTTGATCACAGATCCAAACCGTCCGAACATGTTTGTTAAAGAGTTGAGTCTTTATATCGATTATTTGCAGAAGAAGATGGAAGAAAAAACCGACGCAATCACCGCACAAAGCGAAGAATTTTTTAATACGTTTCGAACAAACTTGCTGGATGGAATTGAGTACTATAAAAAACTCATACCGGAAATTTTGGAAGAGACCGAAAGCGTAAAAGAAAAAATTATGGAAGAGCTTGAAACGCTTGAGCAGAAATTGATAGTAAATTCATTTGCAAGCGTCTAATAGTCTAACGGTCATCCCGCATCGTTAAATGAACCTTCCAGAATAACACATCAATTATTATATTCGCGCAGACAATTTGAAGGAAAGGAATTTTTTATGGTAATCGAATCAATCAAATCGGAATATAATAGATACAAATCACTTGCCGAACTTGCTGTAGTGCAGGTAAGGGATGAGGATTTGCACAAAATAATTCCCGGAACCGAGAACTCTATTGCAATATTGATGAATCATCTTTCCGGAAATCTTAAATCGCGGTTTACAAATTTTTTAACAGAAGACGGCGAGAAACCATGGCGCAACCGCGACGGAGAATTTGAGGAATCGAATAAAAACAGAGACGCTCTGTTGAAAGATTGGAATGAAGCGTTCGAAGTTCTGCTAACTGAGTTGAACAAGCTTACAGATGCAGACCTTCTCCGCAAAGTTAAAATAAGAGAAACCGAATTAACGGTTTCCGATGCGCTGGCAAGATCGCTTTCACATTTGTCCTATCACGTCGGACAGATTGTTTTCATCGCGCGTCAGCATGTCGGCGCAAATTGGAAATCACTCAGCATACCAAAAGGAAAATCGCAGACGTATAATTTGAATCCAACCAAAGAGAAAAAGCCGAACTGAGCGTTCGGCTTTTTCCCGGCAACTATTCCAACCCCTCCAACATTTGAATTAAAGTACCCATCGAATTAAATTGACCAGGTGTTTATAAACGAATCCACAAATGATTTGGAGACAAGGTGGGAAAATTCAAATTTGTTATTAAAAGAAGCGGCGCGATCGTTCCGTTCAACGCGGATAGAATTGCGAACGTAATTTACAGAGCGGCGGTTGCTGTCGGCGGGCGCGATAAAGAAAAAGCAGAAGAACTAGCCAAACATGTTATTACGGTTCTGGAAGAGACTTACGAAGAAGGATACAGACCTCACGTTGAAGAGATTCAAGATATCATTGAAAAAGTTTTGATCAAGAACGGTCATTCAAAAGTTGCAAAAGAATTTATTCTTTACAGGGAAGAAGCCGCAAGAAGACGGCGTGAAGACTCGCGGCATTTTTCCAAACCGAACGAATTGATTCCGTGGAAAAAAGTTTGGCGAGCTCTCGATTGGGCTGTTGCGCACAAACTAAATACAATTGAATCCACAAACGAACGAATTAGAAAAGGCGAGTTCCCGCAAATAGTTCATGAAGCCGAATCGTTTTATGAAACGCAGCTTGATACCGCAGCCGATCTTATAAAAGAAAGAAGCAACGAGCTGAAAATGGTGATGGTGAGCGGGCCCTCGTCATCAGGAAAAACCACGACGACAATGAAGCTCGAAATGCGCTTGAAGAAAATGGGAATGAGTTTCGTTCCGCTGGTTGTTGATAATTATTTCTTTGACCTTGAACTCCATCCGAAAGATGAATTTGGCGATTACGATTTTGAAACACCGCAAGCGCTCGATCTTGAAATGATCAACGAGCATCTAAAAAAATTAGCAACCGGCGAAGAGGTGAAAATCCCGTTCTATGATTTCAAATCCGGCAAAAGATTTCTCGACCGTACGCCACTGCGGATTAGAGAAAACGAAGTTTTGCTCATCGATAGCTTGCACGGACTTTATCCCGACTTCAGCAAAGAGATTCCGGCAGCACAAAAATTCAAACTATATCTTGAGCCGCTTCTACAGATGAAAAGCGCCGACGGGCAATATATTCGTTGGACCGATCTCAGGTTAATACGCCGCATGTTACGTGATTCCGTTCACCGCGCGTACAATCCCGAACAAACTTTGCTGCACTGGCATTACGTGCGATCTTCGGAAAAGAGAACGATATTGCCGTACTGCACCACTGCCGATTATATTGTGAATACATCGATGCCGTTTGAAGTGCCGATTTATAGACCGAAGCTGCTTGAACATTTTAAGGAATGGGAGAAAAAATACAATGGTGATCCGTTAAGAGAAGATGCGTACACAAGAGCTGCGCGGGTTCGAAAAGTTTTGGAAGCGATTGAACCGATTGAAGATGATTCCGCAATCCCGGGAGATTCGGTTCTTCGCGAGTTCATCGGCGGAAGTACGATTGAGTATCATTGAGTGTAGAACGTAGAGTTTTAGAGTGTAGAATATAATTTGGAGAAAATTTATGGATCAATTTTTACAAGCTGCAATCGACGAAGCTCAAACCGGTTTGAACGAAGGCGGAATCCCGATCGGATCAGTGATAGTTCATAACGGAAAAATTATTGGTCGCGGACACAACCGCCGTGTGCAAAAGGGAAGCGCAATCTTGCACGGAGAAATGGATGCGCTTGAAAATGCTGGAAGACAACCCGCGTCGGTTTACAGAGAATCTGTTCTCTACACAACTCTTTCGCCTTGCTCGATGTGTTCCGGTGCAATTCTTCTTTATGGAATTCCGAAAGTTGTGATTGGTGAGAACAAAACTTTTATGGGCGAAGAAGAACTGTTGAAATCGCGCGGTGTACAAATTGAAGTGTTGGACGATAAAACATGTACGGACATGATGACAAAATTTATTCATGACAAACCAGAATTGTGGAATGAAGATATCGGCGTGTAATGCCTGTTATGGTGTATAAACTCTCGGAACACGTGTATTAATATTAGTTAGAATCTCATACGGAATTGTTCCCGCCCAGTCGGCAAGTTCTTCCACTGTAATTGAATTATTTCCGTTAACACCGATCAAAGTCACTTCATCACCGTTGTACGCAGAATCTTTTTCGATGTTGACTACAATCTGATCCATAGAAATTCTTCCAATCACCGGGTACCTCTTTCCGTGAATCAAAACTTCCGCTTTGTTGCTCATGGCTCGCAAATATCCGTCGCCGTAACCCACAGGTACCGTAACCGCGCGAATATCATGATTGGGTTTCCATGTCATTCCATAGCCAACAGTATTTCCGGCTTTGATTACTTTGAAATACACAACTAAAGATTTCCAAGTTAGAGCGGGAATAACTTTGACCGCATGTTTTACTTCTTGCGACGGATAAACTCCGTAAAGCATAATTCCCGGACGAACCATATCCAAATTTGCTTCCGGCATCTGAAGAATTGCGCCTGAGTTTGCCATGTGACGTGTCGGTGTTGGCAATGAATGTTTTTCAAAAAAAGAGAGGGCTTCGTTAAATCTTTCCAGTTGAAGTTTGGCAAAACTAAAATCGCGGTCGTCTGAATTTGCAAAGTGAGAATAAACGCCGTCAATTATAATATGTTTGCATGAAAGCGTGGCTTCGAAAAATTTTTCAGCATGATAGTAATGTACGCCGAGACGTTCCATGCCGGTATCAATCTTGAGATGAACTCTGGCTTTCTTTTTCAATTGTGCGGAAAGTTCATCAATCTGTTTTAATTTTTCGATTGATGAGGCGGTTATCGCAAGATCATGCTTAATGAAAATTGGAATTTGATTTCCCCAGATGCCGCCGAGAACCAGTATCGGAATTTTGATTCCTTTCTGACGCAGAAGAATTCCCTCTTCAAGAACGGCAACGCCAAGATAATCCGCTTCAAGTTCTTCCATAAGCTGCGCAACGCGAACTAATCCGTGTCCGTATGCGTTTGCTTTAAGAACCGGCATTACTTTCGCCGGTGCAACATGTTTTTTGATCGCTCTGAAATTTTCGGTAAGAATTTTCAGATCAACTTCTACACGTGTAGGGCGAATTACTTCGTCAACGCTGATTACCGGATAATTAACGGAACTGTTCATTCACGGCTTCTTCTTTTCTTATTACAAAAATATGATTTTTATTTTGACATGCGATTAATTTGTTTAACACCAGACATTATTCCGAGCACATTTATTTTAAGAGGCTTATTTTTAACAAAGAAAAACACGTCACAATCGGA
>JAMCSN010000095.1 GCA_023381535.1 Bacteroidota bacterium | reverse complement strand
CTGGAATATGACGGCATTATGTTTTGTCCTTCCGTGATAACTGCAAAAATTCTTCCGTCGGTCCAAGTGCGAACTTTGTCGGAATGAAGACTCGGCGGATTTGGAAATTGTCCGCGCAAACGGCTTGCGCCATCGGCATTATAGCCATGACACGGACTGCAATAAATATCAAATTTTGTTTTTCCCAGCGTGAGAGATTCTTTCGAAACCGGAATCGGATTTACCAACGTCTTGCCCGCTGAATCCGGTTGACCAGTAAACTGATACGGCATGTAGCCGCGCGCAACTGTTCCGGCGACCGGCTGCCGCATACCAAAGCCGTCAGCAAATATCGGACTTGATTGCTGTGCGCTTAGTTTCGGTTGATCCATCATCCAGTTGAACGGAACCATATACATAAGTTTATTGAAAGAGAAATAAGTAACTCCGGAAGTTATCAACGCAACTGCGGCTAAGAACACAATAAACTTTGGTTCAAAAATTTTGTTTTGATGATTTATCTCTTCTTCGTCCCAGTAAATCGGAATGATTTCAGCAGCGTGCACACTCTCTAAGAATTTTCTCACTGACGATTCGCTGAACTTAGGATCATCGGCTTGTATAGAAATTCCATATTTATCAGCCGAAACTTTTTTCATGTAAACCGTTCCGTGAAGCGGATGGCTGTTGTTCGGAAGTTTGAAAAAGAAAAACAGCATCACCACCACAGTCATTATCGCAGCAGACAAAACCGTCACTTCAAACATGATCGGTACATAAGCCGGAAATGAAAACAACGGCTTGCCTCCAATCACAATTGGATAGTTGATCGCCGACATCCACCAAATTGTAAGCAGCGCAGACAACGTACCTGAAAGACCAAAGACCAATGCAAAGTATCCGAGTTTGGATGGTTTGAGTTTCATTGCTTTATCCATCCCATGCACTGGGTACGGAGTGTTCACGTCGTATTTTGTGTAACCTTCTTCAACCGCTTTTTCAGCAGCATGAATAATCTGATCGGGTGTATCAAAAATTCCGGTATAACTGTATAGTATTTTTCCGCTCATCGTCAGTGACCCCCATGCGAAGGTTGTGAACCCGTAACAGTTGCTTTAACTTCTGCCATTGAAACAACCGGCAGCGCTTTTGCGAATAACAACAGCCAGGTGAAGAAAAATCCGAAGCTGCCTATTAGAATCATGAAATCCGTGTAAGTCGGGACGAAAAGATGCCAGCTTGATGGTAAGAAGTCTCTCGATAACGACGAAACGATGATGACGAATCTTTCGAACCACATTCCGATATTTACAAATATCGCAATCACAAACATGACAGGAATAGTTCTCCTAATTTTTCTGGACCAGAAGAGCTGCGGTGAAATCACATTGCATGAGATCATAATCCAATATGCCCATGCGTATGGACCGAAAGCTCTATTAATAAAAGTGAATCGCTCAATCGGCAGACCGCTGTACCAAGCGATAAAAAATTCCATTGCGTATGCGTAACCAACCATCGAACCGGTCAGCAGCATAATCTTGTTCATCTTCTCAAGCGTATCTAACGTAATTATATGTTCGTAATTGAAAACCTTTCTGACAATAATCAAAACGTTTTGCACCATTGCGAATCCGGAGAAGACGGCGCCGGCAACAAAGTACGGCGGAAAAATTGTTGCATGCCATCCTGGAAGAATTGAAACGGCAAAATCGAAGCTTACAATTGTATGAACCGAAAGAACTAGCGGCGTTGCGAATCCGGCAAGAATAAGATAAACCATTTCGTAGTGCTGCCAATGTTTGTTTGAAAACCGCCAGCCCATTCCAAAAATTGAGTAAATAATCTTTTTGATTTTGTGATTTGTTCTTTCGCGAAGAGTTGCAAAATCCGGAATCAATCCGACATACCAAAAAATTAATGACACGATGAAATAAGTAGAGACCGCAAACACATCCCACAAAAGAGGCGAATCGAAATTAACCCAAATCGAGTGCTGGTTCGGATATGGAAAAAGATAAGCTGCAAGCCACGGACGTCCGACGTGTATTAACGGAAACAAACCGGCGGTCATTACTGCAAAAATTGTCATGCCTTCTGCGAAGCGTGCTATGCCGGTACGCCATTTTTGTCTCAGCAAGAAAAGAATCGCTGAGATCAAAGTTCCAGCGTGACCGATACCGACCCAGAAAACGAAATTCGTAATATCGAATGCCCAGCCCACGGGAATATTGTTTCCCCACATTCCGATGCCGTAGTAAAAAGTTAATCCCAATCCGATAACGAGCAGAGACAGCATCGAGCCGGAAATTGTCAGCGCGATATAAAACTTTTTGCTTGCCTTGGCATCAATGGGTTTTGAAATTAAATCATCAAGTTCCCGTAAAGGCGGCTTCCCTTCTATAACCGATAATTCTTGTGTTAAGTCAACAGTACTCACAGTATTTCCTCCGAATGAGTATTTCGAAGTTTAGCAATGTATGTAACATTCGGTTTCACATTTAACTCTTCAAGTACGTGATAAGATAAATTATGATCTCTAAGTTTTGCTACCGGCGATGTAGGATCGTTTGCATCGCCAAATGTTATTGCATTGGTTGGACATGCTTGCTGACATGCCGTAACAATATCGGAACCCTTCAACGGTTTGTTATCGCGGATAGCATTAGATCTCGCTTCCATAATTCTCTGAATGCAGAAAGTACATTTCTCCATCACACCGCGCGAACGAACCGTCACTTCAGGATTATTTACCAGCGATGTGAGATCGTTCTCGTAATATGAATCGGCGAAGGAATCTCTATAATTGAAAAAATTGAACCGTCTTACTTTGTACGGACAGTTGTTTGAACAATATCTTGTTCCGACACAGCGATTATAAACCATTTGATTCAATCCGTCGGGGCTGTGGTTGGTTGCATTAACCGGGCAGACATTTTCGCAAGGAGCGTTGTCGCATTGCTGGCATAACATCGGCTGATTACTTGCAATCGGTTCATCCGGAGTGCCTGAGTAGTAGCGGTCAAGCCGAATCCACTGCATCACTCGCCCTTTACTTACCTGCTCTTTACCAACGACGGCAATATTGTTTTCAACGTTACACGAGGCAACACAAACTTGGCAGTTCGTACATTTATTTAGATCTATCGCCATCGCCCATTTGTTGCCGGTGTATTGAACTTCATTTGTGATGCTGAATAATTTTTCTTTTTCTTCATGTAAAAAGTTCGGATACTTCTCGTACTTTTTTAAAGTGCCTTCTTGAATAATCTTTCTGATTCGATGAAAATCTTTTAAAGAAGTATCATCGAGTGAATGCTGCTCTTGGGTTGAAACCAACTCGTGCGATCCGCCGGCTTTTGTAACGGAAGCATTTGTAAAAATGTAAGGTGATGACTGAGCATCTTTCGACATCAGAGGAACAGCGTTGAAGCCGACTTCCTTTCCAACTTCTCCGATCACCGTTCTGCCGTAACCTAATTCTATGCTGATGAAATTATCTGCAAGTCCGGGCTGAATAAACGCGGGCAGAGCCAAACTTCTGCTGCCAACTTTTACTTGAAGAAGATCGTTGCTGTCAACTTTTAAACTTTTTGCCGTTGAAGGAGAAACTGCGGCGTAATTATCCCAAGTAATTTTGCTGACTGGGTGAGGAATTTCTTGCAACCAGCCGTTGTTGGCATATTTTCCGTCTCCTATGAAATAATTGTCATGGAGGTGAACCACAAAATCTTTTGAAGGAGTTAAATCATTCAACGCGTTAAACGAAGCAAAATTAAATTTAACCGGCTGAACTTTTTCTGTTACTTTAACTACACCATCGTTCAATGCTGAATACCAGAATGTTTTTGCATCGGCAAAAGAGTTCGCCTTCGAGTAAACATCTGCGTTGAATGAATTCATTAAATAGTTGTGATAAATATCTTCGTTAAACGCCGATGAACTTCCTGCAATCCATGTTAACAGAATTGCTTCTTTCTGACGTGTATTGAATATCGGCGATATAACCGGCTGCTGCAAACTATAAACGCCGCCGCGCACATAAGCGTCTCCCCAACTTTCCAACTGGTCGTTGATAGGAAGAGAATAATTTCCCGCCGCAGACGATTCATTTTCCGCTTCGGTTAATGATGCAACAAGTTTTACTTTCTTCAACGCGCCAGCGTAACCGAAATCTTCCGGCAAAGTGAAAACCGGATTGGAATCGAAATGAATTACAACTCCAACTTTTCCGTTCTTCATCGAATCAACTAGTTGAGAAATTTCCGCTGCTGAAGAATATTTGACCAACGACTTGAATGAATTTGAATAATCATAGAGTGATGTATTGCCTAACACTTCGTTCAGAAGATTCACGGCTACATGAACTTCTTTCGGTAAAGTATCGCCGGCATAAACAATGCTTTTGCCACGATTGGCATTCAAGTCATTAACAAGATGGTTCAATTTATCTTTGCCAACCAACGATTCAAATTTCGAAAGCGAATATTTTCCAAATTTTGATTTTGAGTTTGCATCGAGAGCGATTGCCGAACCACGATTATTCAATTCATTAATCAGCGCCATAACAAATTCATATTGCGAATCGGGCGAAACGCGTAATCTGTAATCGGAAAGCATTCCGGTTACACTCATTCTGCCTTCTGCAACGTATAAGCGGTTAAAGTTTGTCTTGCCGTTCGTTTCCCTGCGCTTCGTATGTTCTCTCATGTTTTCGATAGAACTTCCTTCGTTTCCAAGAAAGTCTGCGTCGATAGCAAGAATAACATCTGCATCTTTCCATTTAATCGCCGGATACTCATCGGTGCCGTAAGAATCCATCCAAGCGTTTCTTCTCTGTTGATCGTTCGTCAGCGAATAAGAATAAATTTTCGTGTTGGGATACCTTGCTGCAAAATCGTTCAAAACTTTTTTTGTTGTGGGAGAAGTAATCGCTCCGGTAATTATTGAAATTTCTTTTCCACTTAATTGAGCATCGTTGAGCGCGCTTATCATGTCGGCATTAACACTTTTCCAATCTGTTTTCTTTCTAAGCTCAAATGGATCAGTCAAACGTTCGGGATCGTAAAGATTTAGAATGCTTGCCTGACCTTTCGCACAAATTTTCCCAGCGTTGATCTGATGATCCGGATTGCCGTCAATTTTAATTGGTCTTCCCTCGCGCGTCTTAACCAAAATTCCACACGACTGTGAACAGCCGTTGCAAGTCGATGCGTAATAATTTGCAATGCCCGGCATTACATCTTCGGGACGTTTGTTGTAAGGGATTATCTCTCCCTTGTCACGGTAATCTGTACACGCGGTGGCGGTAAGCGCAGCCGATGCAGATAGAATCGCTAAAAATTTTCTTCTGGATATTCCTGAAAGTTTGGAAGAATCGAATTCGTCTGTAACTCCCTCCATAAACTCATTCGTTTTGGCATTCAAAACTTCAGGATCATCATTATAACCTTTAATACTTTTCCACAATTTATTAGATGATTTCGGAGAATCGCTCATCGCTAAACCTTCTTTGTTCGTTTAACTGCAGACGGATGAATAGCAATTTTAATTTTTTCTTTCTTTGAAGCTTTATCAACTGAAGAAATAAATTTTGTTGGAAGTGACGCCGCTACCGCAGCAACAATAGCACCTTTACCAAATGTTCCGAAAAAATTTCTTCTGCTAATTTGTTTTGACATCTTTGAATTCAATCTCCTTTACTAACGATGACACGC
>JAMCSN010000053.1 GCA_023381535.1 Bacteroidota bacterium | reverse complement strand
CAGTTTGGAAGTTTGATCGGGACAAAAGTTGTGCTGAATGAATTTGTTGCTTACTTGGATTTAACGACAATCATAAAATCCGGATTGATGAGCGAAAAAGGAATTATGATGGCAACGTATGCTCTGTGCGGATTTGCAAATTTTTCTTCCATCGCAATTCAAATTGGCGGTATCAGTCCGATGGCGCCGTCGCGTAAAAAAGATATTGCCGCACTCGGTTTGAAAGCTGTTCTCGGCGGAACAATCGCAACATTGATGACCGCAACTCTAGCCGGAATTCTCGTTCAATGAAAAATCTTAACGCCATATATCGCGATACGATCGAAGCATTATCGAAACAGATTCCGTTTGAACCGGAAATTTGTTTAATACTCGGCAGCGGACTTGGCGAGTTCGCTCAAAAAGTAGAATCGGTCAAATCAATTCCAACCGCCTCGCTTCCTAATTATCCTAAGTCAACCGTTCAAGGACACCAAGGATATTTGCACTTCTCAACACATGCGAATAAAAAACTTATGATCGTTCAAGGACGAATTCATTTGTACGAAGGATACAGTTTAACCCAATGCGTTCTTCCGGTTTATATTGCGTCAAAGCTGAATTGTAAAAAAATAATTTTAACAAATGCTGCCGGCGGTGTTAGTCCCATTCTACGACCCGGCGATTTGATGCTCGCTACATCGCTAAATGGGATCAGCGTTAAAAAAGAACTTGCCGGATTGATCAACTTGGCAAATTTAGATCAGAAAAATTCTATGCTGAACTTTCCTTCAAAAGAATTGAACGAGAAAATAAAAGCAGCGGCACTCGAAGAAAAGTTAGCTTTGCAAGAAGGCGTTTACTGGCTCACAAAAGGTCCAAGCTACGAAACTCCCGCTGAGATACGAATGATTCGCAAATTCGGCGGAGATGCGGTCGGCATGTCAACCGTTCACGAAGCATTTTACGCAGCAGCGCTCGGAATGGAAGTAGCCGCGATTTCGTGTGTCACAAATTTGGCAGCCGGATTATCCGAGAACAAACTTACACACGCCGAAGTAATGGAGACCGCCGAGCGGGTCAAACTTGATTTTGAAAGGCTGGTTAAAAAATCTATAGAGCTGATTTAAGCATCCATAGCCAACATTGATGCTGCAGTAACAATCGCAGTCTCACTTCTCAAACGATTCCCCGTTAATCGAATTTTCAAATCTCCATTTGTAATTTGGAGTTCGTCCTTTTCAAATCCCCCTTCCGGACCGAAGATAAAAAAGCAATTGCCAATTGTGAATTGAGAATTGAGAATTGATTGAAATGTTTTGTCAGAATTTTGGTCGAAAAGAATTTTAGTCCCATTTTGTTTGATGATCTCACCGATACTTTTCGCATAAGAAACCTTTGGCAACCACGAACGCAGCGATTGTTTCATCGCTGAGGTTAAAACTTTTTGCCAGCGGTCTAACTTTTCTCCTTTTGCAATAGTCCGTTTCGATTCGAACACAATAAAATTTGTAATTCCAAGTTCAACGGATTTTTCCAAAGCGAATTCAAACCGTTCAGGACTTTTCAAACGGGGAACGCAAAAAGTTATACCAGAAAAACGATTAGGGTACTCCATCCTTTGCAAAATCCTACATGTAAGATCTTTTGTCGATATCACGGTTAATTCGGTTTTGTAAATTTGCCCTTTGCCGTCCGTGACAAAAATTTCGTCTCCCGACTTATGCCGCATTACATATTTGATATGATGAAGTTCTGCGCCATCAATCAAAATTTTCTTTTCAGAAACTTTCTGAGAAAAATATAATTCTACATCAGAAAGAAAAACCGGTTGCAAAGATGAATTCTCCTCGTCGGTCTTGGTTGATTGCATATTCCACTCTAAATGCGCTGTATGGTATTACTAAAATAGTAAATCCAATTCCATAACCGGAATAAAATTGATTAAGCGACAGATGCTGATCGTTGTTGTAAGTCGCACCGGCATCGTAAAAAAGACCGAGGTAAACTCCAACTCGTGCCGAAGTAAGACTTCGCGGCAGCAGGGGTAATTTCAAACTTACATCCCACTCTTTAATAATTGGATGATTAACTTCAACCGATGCCAGCAGATAACTATTCCCTTCACGTTTGTGCATAAAATTGCCGCGAACTCTTTCCTCGTAACCGAGATATGAATAATCATAAAACGGAACCGTCCCGCCGAAAGTTGAGCGGTACGCAAACCGCCATTTTGCCGAAAGGTCACCGATAATTTTTTCGTACTCACGGAGATCTAGCGAAAAAACATTATAATTTATGTTGTCATCACCAAAACCTTTATGAGTAATAGAACCGAACGCATAGAAGCCGTTATCGGAAAATTGTTTTAAATCGCGAGAATCATAGTTGTAACTTATTCCCGCATACGGCGCCCGGTCTATTCCGCCGCCTGAGGCAGTAATTTTCTCTAAACCCGGGTAGGGTGTTTCAACATAATTAAATCCTAGTGTTACGAACCCCGTATTGAATTGATTGAACCGTTTGCTGAGCGTTACACTGTTATCGATAATTTTTTCTTTGAAGTCGCTGCCGGCAAGTTTTGCGGCTTCCACGTTCTTGTTCACAAAATCCGTGTACATCAGATCAATTTCAATTCCGATATCTTCATTATATAGCAGCGCGGGATTTTCATACGCCAACCTGTAATACGGTTGATAGCCAATGCCAACAGTTGCGAAAATGGTTTCATTTCTTCCGCGGAAATTTTTGTACATCAGACTAATTCCTAAGGTCGAGGAGTTGATTGAATTGTATTCAGACCTAAAATATAGAAGCGGATAGATGTACCAGCTTTCATCCACAGCAATCATCAAAACATTTTTTTTATCGGACTCATAAACAAACATTTTCACATTCGTAAACAATCTTAAGCTGAAAATTCTTTCCCGGTTATAATCGATGATTTTTTCCGTAACCGAATCGCCTTCGCTAATTGTCAGTTCGCGGCGAATGATAAAGTCTTTAGTGACATTGTTCCCGGAAATTTTTATCGAATCAATTCTTACTTTTTGGTTACCCTTTACAACCAGAGTGTCTAATGAACCGGCATGAAGTACTATCGTCGTAGCAAAAAAAGTAAATAGAAGTACACCAAAAATATATTTTTTGGAAAAAACGAGTTTCATCTAATCGGCAATTTAATTTTTACGGAACGGTTTGCTGAGATTATAATATACAGCAATGCACTTGTCTTGAATCGTGTAAATACCTTTTTCAATAACGGGTTTAACCGCCGAGTCATTTCTTATACCCTGCTGCAGCCAAAGAACCTTCGGATTCTTTTCCAGAACGTCGGGAATCAATTCCGGTATCGTTTCCGATCTCCGAAAGACATCCACAATATCTACTTCAAAAGGAATGTCTTTGAGACTCGGATAAACTTTTATTTCTCCGGATTTTGTAATCGACGGATTTACACCAACAACTTTATAACCTTTCTCCACAAGAAATTCTGCGATCTCTCTGCTGGTTCTCATCGGATTGTCGGATAATCCAACAACTGCGATTGTCTTTGCCTCAGAAAGAATTTCAGCAATTTTTCTAAGCACGTTCTCGTCGTTTGTCATGCGGTTTCCTCCGCGTATTCACTAATAGGCAGACAGCTGCAGACTAAATTTCTATCGCCGTATGCGTTATTGATTCTTCCTACCGTAGGCCAGAATTTATTTTCACGCGTCTGTTCGGTTGGGAATGCTGCCGTCTCTCGTGTATAAGCATGAGTCCAGGCATCGTTTACTACCTGCTCAACCGTGTGAGGAGAATTTTTCAACGGATTATCTTCTTTGCCAAGATTGCCTTTTTCAATTTCTTCAATTTCTTTTTTGATGGAGATCAAGGCATCACATAATCTATCGAGTTCATACTTCGATTCACTTTCCGTCGGTTCAACCATAATTGTTCCGTGTACCGGAAACGAAACTGTTGGCGCATGAAATCCGTAGTCCATCAATCGTTTTGAAATGTCTTCCACTTCTACTCCAGACGTTGCTTTAAATTGTCTGCAGTCGAAAATTAATTCGTGTGCGACAAAATTATTTTTGCCGGTATAAACCACCGGATAAAACTTCTCCAATCTTGCTTTGATATAATTTGCATTTAAGATTGCAGCTTTTGTTGCAAGCGTTAATCCTTTAGCTCCCATCATTTTAATGTAAGCATACGAAATAATTAGAACACTTGCGCTTCCCCATGGCGCTGATGCAACTGCATGAATTGCTTGTTCGCCCCCGGTTTTCACAATCGAATGCCCGGGAAGAAATGGCGTTAGATGCTTTGCAACAGCAATCGGTCCCACTCCGGGTCCGCCGCCTCCGTGCGGTATCGCAAATGTTTTGTGAAGATTAAGATGACAGACATCGGCGCCGATCGACGCTGGACTTGTCAATCCAACTTGAGCATTCATGTTAGCGCCGTCCATATAAACCAATCCGCCGTTGTCATGAATAATTTTACATATATAAATAATCGCTTCTTCAAATACTCCGTGCGTAGAGGGATAAGTTACCATCAACGCTGAAAGATTTTCTTTATGTTCTTCTGCTTTGGCTTTCAAATCGTTTACGTCGATGTTTCCGTTCTCATCGCATTTTACAATCACAACTTTACTTCCAGCCATTACCGCGCTTGCCGGATTTGTTCCGTGAGCTGACGACGGAATCAAAACTACGTTTCTCTGCTTGTCTCCGTAAGCATGATGGTAAGCTCTGATTACGAGCAGTCCGGTATATTCGCCTTGTGCGCCTGAATTCGGTTGGAGCGACACGGAATCGAAACCGGTTATCTTCACTAAATCGATTTCAAGTTCTCTGAAAATCTGTGTGTATCCTTCCGCTTGATCAATTGGTGCGAACGGATGAAGCGAGGCAAACTCCGGCCAGCTTATTCCGAACATTTCAGTTGAAGCATTTAATTTCATAGTACAAGAACCGAGCGGTATCATCGAAGTCGTTAACGATAAATCTTTCCTCTCCAATCCTTTTATGTAGCGAAGCATCTCTGTTTCAGCATAATAAGAATTGAACACCGGATGAGATAAGAAATTTGATTTTCTCTTGAGATTCTCTGGGTACTCTACATCTGCACCACCCAAGATTTTAGAGATTTTTTGCTGATCAAAATTCTTGCTCAACGCTTTTGCAAATACTTTTAAAATTACAGCTACATCTTCAGTCGTATCCGGTTCGGAAATCGAAATCCCAATTCCCTTTTCTCCAATGTATCTAAAGTTGATTCCGTTGCTCAACGCTTCAGCTTTTATTTTTTTCGCTTCTTCAGCAGAATTCAATTCAATCTTTAAGGTGTCAAAATAATTCTTGTTTGATTGACTAATGCCGATTGACTTCAGCGCTTCATCTAGAATCACCGTAAGGTTGTGAATTCTCTCTGCGATTGCTTTAATTCCCTTTGGCCCGTGATACACGGCGTACATTCCCGCCATTATAGCCAGCAGAACCTGAGAAGTACAAATATTGCTCGTTGCGTGTTCGCGTTTAATGTGCTGCTCTCTTGTTTGAAGCGCCATGCGCAGCGCTCTCTTGCCTTGTGCATCAATTGAAACGCCGATGATTCTTCCCGGAATTTGTCGTTTGTACTCATCCTTCGTAGCAAAATACGCCGCATGTGGACCGCCAAATCCCATCGGAACACCGAATCGTTGTGTTGATCCTACTACCACATC
>JAMCSN010000195.1:1262-5701 GCA_023381535.1 Bacteroidota bacterium | reverse complement strand
TTGCTTCCTCACCGTTAGATACTTGAACAAGCTCCGGTGAATGACTGAGGTTCAATCCTTGGTATTCTTGACGGATGAGTTCGTAAAGACGCTCATCCTCTTCGAAGATGTATGAATCATACAGACTGGAAACGAGAAGAATATCCCGTACGCGGAACCGCATGAGGTTGTGGAAGTTCTGAAACTTCAGGTAACGGCTTTCCTTAAATGTTTCTTTATCAAACTTGATGACTTGGTTGCTCATAAGAATCACAATTGTGCGGCATTAAATTAATGAACTGAAGGTATTCTTACTACAAAAAAGAAAACCGTGAAGGTCTTTGTTTGAATCTTTGAGGTTGTCAATAATAAAGAATTTTGAGTCTGCCGGAAAGAAATTCAAATTCGGGTGGAAATTGGTAAGGGTTTTTTGAAATCAAGTCAAACAACATCTGTACTTTTGGTTTTAAGTTGGAAGAGGAAATTTTCTTAGCATCTTTTTGCGCTTGTGGCGAGAAGATAAGCTTATACATTACCAATCAATATGTTCTGAATACTCGCTGCGATCTTTCTTTGACTCTTTCACGATAGAATCAACCATGCCGGGAATTCTTTCCAGATATTCGGTATCGCTCAATTCTCCTTTGCTTGCCTTTAAACTTATTACCTTAGCATATTCAATAATTGTAGACCAATATTTATTCGGAATTTTTTCAAGAATGCTATTCAGTTCGTTTTGCGGCGCTAACATTTGCTACCTCTTTACTTTGCTGGAATTAATATATCAAAAAATGAATTGAGTTACTTCAAAAACAAAAAAATCTGTGTTAGACGGGGGGAGCTTGTTAAATGTTTGAATTGCTAATCAGCCATGAACTTATCGACGGTGACACCAATTTCTTCTTCATTAAAGCCGAGCGATTCATTTCTCTCTTTGCGGTAATCGAAAATCATTTTTGCTACATCTATGCAATTAAAAACAGCTTCTTCAACAGTATCGCCTTCAGCAAAAGCGCCTTGAATACCGGGAATCCTTGCAAGAAAACCGTTGCCATTTCTTTTAATCTCGATTGATGCCATTATCGCTTTAGATTTTTTCATTTTTGATTCCTTTTATCACTACCAATACAAAAATAACATATTTAACTGTCTTCTGAAATCATTATAAGAAAATATCTCGGCGTAAAACAATAGTTTCAGTATGCAACATCTGTAAAGAACTCAAATTATTGTTTCTAAAAGAAAACCTCGAAGGTCTTTGTTAATGACCTTCGAGGTTGTTAATCGCGTCATCCGCGTCTATCAAAGGTTAACCTGACAGCATTGCATAAGAGCGCCCCTCATTCGACTCACTGAATACCTTCCCTATAAAGAGCGCATGAAAGCAACCAGATCTTTCTTTTCCTCGGCTTTTAAGTGAAGTTGTTGAATAAGGTTGAAATACTCCACTATATCCTCAAGGGTGAAACACCTACCGTCGTGCATATAAGGAGGTGAGTCTTTGATACCTTTCAAGGGAAATGTTTTAATGTTGCCGTCGTGTGCCATCATCATTCCATTTGCGAGTTCCTGTCTATAAAAACGCTCTGCCTTGAGGTCATGCATACTGTTGTCGGTGTAGTAGGGGGCGGGATGACAGGATGCGCACTGAGCTTTGCCGTTGAAAAGTGCCTCACCGCGTAGTTCACTTGGAGTAGCCTTAGTCTGGTCAAGTTTGCCGTAAATGTTGAGTTTGGAATCCGGAGGAAAATCCAGTATTGCCAGGAATTCCGCCATGAAATGTACCTGGGAAGCCCTTTCCAGAATGTTAACGCCTTTTTTAGTAGCCATGCAGATGTCCCCGTCAAAATATGCAGCACGCTGTTCGAATTCGGTAAAGTCCTCTACCGTTTTAAGTGCACGCTGAGAACCAAAGAGCCGCTGGATATTTACTCCCCGCAGGGAAGGAGTTTCGATACGATGCCTAAATTCCTGCGGTCGGATGTCTCCAACAAGATGGTTAGCCCCGTTGGTATGTCCGTTAGCATGACAGTCAAAACAGGTTACGCCCAGCATGCCGTCGGGTCTGTCGGTACGCCTGTCTTCCGTTGCGTTGAATTGTTGTTGCGGAAACTGGGTAACTAGGAGCCTAAGACCCTCAAGCTGTTTGGGATTCAGAATACCGTTAAAGATCTCATAGTAATTGTTGATGGTAATCAGTCGTCCCTTTGCTACATCACCGAGGTCGGGACGGGTGGTCAGGTAAATCGCCGGAGCCGGGTCTGGAAGGATATGCTCGGGCAGGTCGAAATCCAAATCAAAACGAACTAACCGGGGTAGAAGTTTTGTGATCATCTCAGGGAAGAGCATGCCTCCTTCTGCATGGTCAGCAAAAGGTAGGGGTTTGTAAGGGAACAATCCCTTCTCTTTGATTTGCTCTGGTGTCATTTCATTAAGCTGTTCCCAGGTTACTCCTTGAAGTTTAGCTGTCGGTCCTACCGGAATAGGTTTTCCTCCTGACATGACTACATCAGCAGTGGTCTTCTTTGAAAGGTCATAACGGGAGTTTAACAATTCCATGTGTTGTTTGGCTCGCTCAATTTTCACAGCCATGCGTGCCGCTTTGATTTGATCGAAAGTTTCCGTCTGGTTCGTAGGACCATAGCTGGAAATGATTTTCCCCTGCTGTGCAAAAACGACCGAAGGAGCAGCCACAACTACGAACATAATGCAGATTCCAATCAACTTAATAAGAATGTTTTGTTGTTTGCTCATTTTACATTACTCCTTTTGTTAATTATTTTTTTATCTCCCCATAATCTCTGATCTTTTTCTGTCACATCACCTCCTAATATTTTCGTATAACTACTGTAAAAACGCATATGTGCTTATATCCTTCCAAATTGGGAGGGTCATATGCCATAACTTTCCTACAATATACATTATAAGAAGTGCGAAAAACTCACCACATTATCCAAATCCATGAAATAGTTCCCTCTCCTTAACTACTTCGCCCGTGAAGCGAGGCGAGCAAGGAGAGGGAAAAAGGGTGAGGTCAAAAAATAAATTACACAATTCCTTGATCGAGCATTGCGTCTGCAACCTTCACGAATCCGCCAATGTTGGCGCCGTTAACATAGTTACCCGGCGTACCGTATTTTGCGGCTGTATCCACGCATGTTTTGTGAATACTCTTCATGATAAGGTGAAGCCGGTTATCAACTTCTTCGCGTGTCCATGAGTAGCGCATGCTGTTCTGAGCCATTTCCAAACCGGAAGTTGCTACGCCGCCGGCGTTGGCAGCTTTTCCGGGTCCGTATAAAATCTTAGCGTCAACAAATTGATTAATAGCTTCGATGCTTGACGGCATGTTGGCTCCTTCACTAACAACGTACACGCCGTTCTTCAAAAGATTGGCAGCGTCCTTTCCGCTTATTTCGTTTTGCGTTGCCGATGGAAACGCGCAATCCGCTTTATGATTCCATAACGGGTTATGATCGGCGCCAGGATCGATCTGTGTGTAAACCGCACTCTTAAATTTGTCAACATATTCTTTCATTCTTCCGCGGCGAATGTTCTTCAAATCCATAACAAATTTCAATTTCTCCGCATCGATGCCGGCTTCGTCAAAAATGTATCCGCTCGAATCGGAAAGCGTTAGAACTTTTCCGCCGAGCTGCAAAATCTTTTCAACGGTATATTGCGCAACGTTACCGCTGCCGGATACGAGACATCTTTTTCCTTCCAAAGTCTGTTTGCGCGTGCCTAACATTTCCGCTGCAAAGTAAACAGAGCCGTAACCGGTTGCTTCGGGACGAACAAGCGAGCCGCCCCAATTCAATCCCTTGCCGGTTAGTACTAGGCCGGTAAATTCATTTCGTAATTTTTTGTACTGACCAAATAGGAATCCAATTTCACGACCGCCGACACCAATGTCTCCTGCCGGTACGTCTGTATTCGAACCGATGTGGCGGAACAATTCACTCATAAAACTTTGGCAGAATCTCATAACTTCGCCGTCGCTTTTTCCTTTCGGGTCGAAATCAGATCCGCCTTTTCCGCCGCCCATTGGAAGAGTGGTTAAACTGTTTTTAAAGACTTGTTCAAAAGCTAGAAATTTTAAAATGCCGAGATTAACCGATGGATGAAATCGTAGTCCGCCTTTGTATGGTCCGATTGCACTGTTCATTTCAATTCTAAAACCGCGATTGATCTGAACGTCACCTTGGTCATCGACCCACGGCACTCTAAACAATATAGTGCGTTCCGGTTCAATAATTCTTTCCAGCACCTTTTCTTTACGATACTCCGGATGTCTTTCAAGAACTAAAACTAATGATGTGATAACTTCAAAAACCGCTTGATGGAATTCGGGTTCGCTAGGATTCTTGGCTTTAACCTGCGCCATAAAGTCTTTAACAAAATCTGACATAACTTCTCCGCTGTTGGTTTGTGATAATTTGATTTGGTATTAGTAAGAC
>JAMCSN010000195.1:0-1252 GCA_023381535.1 Bacteroidota bacterium | reverse complement strand
AAGTTGCTATCTAGTGTATATCTTCGGTTATCTGCTTGATTGGCAAGTGAAAGGAGAGGAACATGAGAAGAATTATTACTACAGGAATAGTTGGTTCTTGGTATCATTAAACGACAACTGACTTCCATATGGTGAGAGGAAATTAACAGCATTACCCGACTTGTGCAACACAAAAATCAAATTTTTATTTGGCTTAAACCCTTGGAAGATACTTAGCAATTTCTTAATGTGATAACGGAATTAGTTCTTCGAGAAAGTTCCGGTCGGAAGTTTTTTCCGCTCACCTTCAGCAGTACCAACTTTTGAATTATTAAAAAATGTGTACGAATCGCTGGCATACCACCAATTTAAGGGCATCTTCAACTTATATGATACTTTCTTTCCCCTTCCGCCATCAAGATATTTCCGGTGATCAGTTATGAATTCAAAATGCGAGATTGAAAAAAGTTTTCCCATTGGGGTTATTTTGGGTAGTATAGCATCAGAATTCTTCGGGAACACTAGTAATAGAATGGAAGAAAATAGAATTTTCATATCGAGGAGGAATGATTTATTCTCCTCGTAATAAAGGTCCATACCAATTAAGTTGTCCATACCTAACTTGCGGTCGCCAATAATTTGCCACACGCCGGCTATGCCGGGTTTGGATTTGATCTTTTCACGAATCGTGTTTTGTTCGGCAAATTTATCTTTTATAATAACCAAATCTTCAATCATAAAAGGACGGGGACCAATAAAACTCATCTGACCCAAAAGAACATTATAAATTTGCGGAAGTTCATCCAGTCCGTTACACCGCAGCCATTTCGCAAAAGGCGTAAGTTCACTTGATAAATCCGGCATCACAAAAATATCTTGCGGTTTCTGATGATTTAGTTTATCAGCGCTATGTTTTTTAATCGTTCGGAATTTAAAAATTGTAAAATGCTTAAGGTTGAATGCCAGACTTCTTTTCTGAAAGAAGAATGGATTTTCTTTTAATTCAATTGTGAGAATAATTGGAAACAGAATTTGAAACGGCAAGCTGAGAACTACCAGCAGAGTTGCGAATGAGAAATCAAAAAGCTGCTTTAAAAGATGATGCAATTTTATGTTCTCACTTAACTTTACTGATCAACTTAAGAAAAAATTTCCGATCATCAACTAAAAAATTAGCGTCCAGAGGAAATAATCGAGGATCAAGATAAGCGCGGAACTGATTACGAATGATCTGATTGTTGATGCGCCGACACCTTCTGCACCGCCCTCAGTT
>JAMCSN010000035.1 GCA_023381535.1 Bacteroidota bacterium | reverse complement strand
TCGATTTTCTTTTTTCTTGTACGATTAATTAAAAATTTTCTCATATCGGCATGCCAAATATATTATAATCGGTGCTCATATTCAATTACCTTCAAAATCAAATTTTCAAAGGTTCAAGCCAGTTTCCATCCTCCTTAATTAATTCGATGAGTTCGTCCACTGCATTTGCCGAATTTACGCTGCGTCTTACCACTTCTTTGCTGCGATACAGTGTTATTTTGCCGGGCCCGGAACCCACATAGCCGTAATCGGCGTCCGCCATTTCACCGGGTCCGTTAACTATGCAGCCCATAATTGCGATCTTAACACCTTTCAAATGTTCGGTTCTGCTTCGGATTTTATTCGTCACTTCAACAAGATCAAAAAGAGTTCTGCCGCATGATGGGCATGCAATGTATTCGGTTTTCGATATTCGCGTTCTGGTTGCCTGCAAAATGCCGAATGAGGTGCGGTTGATGAATGCCTTGTCAAAATTTCTTTTTGAAGGATTCGTTCCGCTGATCCAAACACCATCGCTAAAACCGTCTATCAACAGCGCACCGATATCTGTTGACGAATAAAGCCGCAGTTCGTCGTCGGATAAATTTTCATAAATTCTTTTTATAATTACCGGATTGTGAACGTTGCGATTCAACAATTCAAAAAAAGCGCGACGCTGTTCCGCCATTCCATGAGCGTTGGTAGTCGTGAGTACTAACACACAAGTTGAATTATTTTTGATTGCATCGAATGTGCCGGAAAATAAATCATGAAGATTGATCTGTACGAAATTCATGACGAATGATTTTTCGACCGCAGCGTTGAATTGATTAGCCGAATCAAACAATGGGAAACCGCCCGTTTTATTTTTTAAGGACAGCCACTTTTCAGAATCGTAAATTATTTTCAGACTGTTCGGCGCCGCAAATCCCAAATCATTTTTTCCGAGATAAATAATGTCTGCCGCCTGATCATTCATATTCCACTTATCAGTTTGAGCATCATAAAAATAACCGATGTGAGAAAACACGGAATGATCTTTTTTTTCGTTGCCTCTGAAGTCGATAATGATTTTAGGAACTGTTGTTCCCCCGATACCGGCAATCTCAAATGTTTCTCTTCGCGAATAGTTGAACGGGTCGTACGGCGGTTGGTTTATCGATACAATTTCTTTGTGACCGGTTCTATTTTTGTAACGGTTCGCCAAAGAAATTGCTACCGGTGCTTCAAACTCCGGCTCCTCAGTTAGCGAAACGCGAATTGTATCGCCGATTCCATCTTCGAGTAGTGTTCCAATTCCAACCGCGGATTTTATTCTTCCGTCTTCACCGTCGCCAGCTTCGGTAACTCCAAGATGAAGCGGATAATTCATTCCTTCCTCTTCCATTTTGCTGATCAAAAGCCGGTAAGCTTGAATCATTACCTGCGGATTGCTCGCTTTCATCGAAAGAACAATTTCGTGGTAGTTCATTTCTCCGCAGATGCGGACAAACTCCAATGCAGATTCAACCATGCCGTATGGTGTGTCGCCGTAACGGCTCATGATTCGATCCGACAATGAACCGTGGTTTGTCCCGATGCGCATCGCGGTACCGTACTCTTTGCAAACTTTTACGAGCGGAGAAAATCTTTCCCGGATTCGATCAATCTCGGCGCTGTATTCAGCGTCGGTGTATTCAAGCGTCTGAAATTTTTTCTTATCAACATAATTGCCAGGATTGACGCGAACCTTTTCAACAATTCTTGCGGCAACTTCGGCGGCATTGGGTGTGAAGTGAATGTCCGCAATCAACGGCGCATTGTAGCCGCGTTTCCTCAATTCATTTTTTATGTTCTGAAGATTTTGCGCTTCGTTAATGCTCGGCGCGGTTATTCTAATGTATTCGCACCCGGCATTAATCATTCGAATAGATTGTTCCACCGTTGCAATTGTATTCATTGTGTCGGTGGTTGTCATGGATTGAATTCGTATCGGATTGTCTCTGCCCACCGGGACATCGCCGATAAGAACTTCTCTGGTTTTATATCTGGAATATTTGGTTAAGCTGTTGCAATATTTTTTTGCGGATTCATTCATACGCTAATGAAAACAAAAGGGAAAGTTGAGAAGTTCTAATTAGATTTTGCCAATTCATAAAGAAAAGACTTTACAAATTCCGGTGCAGAGCTTGGGTCTTGAGCGGTAATGATATTTTTCTTAGTAACTACCGGTTCGTTTTTGTATTGAACGCCCTGCCGTTCCAATTCAAGTTTATCATCCGGGTAACAAGTAGCGCATTCGGAAATTATCCCAGCTTTTGCTAAGAGCACCGGAGCGCTGCAGATTGCGCCAATCGGTTTCTTACTTCTAGAAAATTTTTGAGCTGTCGATTGAAGTAAGCTGTTGTTCCAGTAGTTCCGTGTCCCGCTTCCGCCGATAAAAATTACTCCGCCGAAATTGCTTTCATGAATATTATAAAACTGAATATCGTTCTTAACTTTCAATCCGTTTGAACCGGTACAGAGAGAGTTGGCGTCGGAAGCAATAAAAACTTTTATGCCCGCTGTTTCGAGTGCATTCAAAACTATAAGATATTCTTCTTCGTTGAAGTTTTGAGACGGAAGGATCAATAGAACGCTTTTTCTGATCAAGTAATTTTCACTTATCGTAATTCTGGTAATGAAAATACGAATATAATCTCAGTCCGGCAATCCGAGCTGACTGTTCATCAAAGATCAAAGTTTTGATTGATGTATAAAATCTCTAATTTCAGTTGTGAAAGTTTTCCCCGAAGGCAAAACTCGTCGTTTATGAGAATACCCGAACAAAAAATAGAAGAAATTAGAAACGCCGCGGATATTGTTGATATAATTTCCGGTCACGTTCATTTGCGGAAACGCGGAAAGAATTTCGTTGGGCTGTGCCCGTTCCATCAAGAGAAGACACCATCGTTCACAGTAAGCGAAGACAAACAAATTTATCACTGTTTCGGTTGCGGAGCCGGCGGCAATGCATTTAAGTTCTTGATGGAGTTCAAAAACATTTCATTTGTTGAAGCCGTTGAAGAAATTGCCGAACATCTCGGCATCAAAATCGATTACGACAGCAGTCCAGTCGATCAGCAGCAAAGTGAACTTGAAGAACTTTATGAAATTAACGTTTTAGCCGCCCGCTATTTTTCAGACAATCTTTTGAAAAGCGCATCTGGAGAGGAAGCGAGAGAGTATTTAAAAAACCGATACATCAAACCGCAGACTCAAAAAATTTTTGGTATCGGGTACGCACCTTACGGATGGGATAATTTTCTTGTTCATGCAAAAGAAAACAAAATTGATCTCGCGAAAACCAAACTACTTGGTTTAATCGATCTGAACGACAAAGGCGAGTATTACGATAAGTATAGGGGAAGAATAATTTTTCCGATTTTCTCTCCCAACGGAAGAGTAATTGCATTCGGCGGAAGAATTCTAACCAACCAAGAGAACACGGCAAAATATCTCAACTCGCCGGAATCGCCCGTTTATTCGAAACGCAGATCGCTCTACGGGTTGTATCACTCGAAAGATGAGATAAGAAAAATTGACCGGGCAATTTTGGTTGAAGGTTACTTGGATTTGATTTCGCTCTACCAAGCCGGCGTGAAAAACGTTGTGGCATCTTCCGGCACATCGTTAACCGATGAACAAGTACAGCTGCTTTCGCGCTTCACAAAAAATATTATAATTCTTTTCGATGCCGATCCCGCCGGGCAGAAAGCTTCTCTTAGAAGTATAGAAATATTGCTCAAGCAAGACTTTGAAGTTAAAGTCATCACGCTTCCGAAAGGTGAAGATCCCGATTCGTACATTATCAAACACGGAAAAGACGAGTTTGACGAATTGGTTTCGTCGGCAAAAAACTTTTTGGAATACCAAACGGCACAATTTGAAGAACAGGGTTTGTTCGAAGATCCCGCGGAGATGACGAAGGCAATACGCGAGCTTGTTAAAACGCTGGCATTGGTAAACGACGAACTTAAGCGCAATCTGTTAATGAAGACGATTGCCAAAAAATTTAGTCTTCGCGAAAAATTGATTGAATCGGAACTGAACACGGTTTTGCAGCAGCAGAAACAAGGCTCCGGCGGTTTCCGTCCCGATCAGCGGGTTCCGCAATCGGTTTCAAATGAACTTACGCTTGCCGTTAAACCGGCGGCAGAAAGCCCTTACGAAAAGGAATTGCTGCGCTTGTTATACTGCGGTGAGGAAGAAATTGTAAAGTACATTTTGGAAAAAATAAACGTCGAGAATTTTTATAATCATAAATACAGAAAACTTGCGGAGATTGTAGAGGAAGGATTAAAGGAAGACAAAATTTCTCCTGCATATTTAATAGATAAAATAGACGAGGAAGAAACTCGTTCTTTTATTCTTGACCTGACATTAGCCGACGAGACGATCAGTAAAAAGTGGGACGAGCTGTCATACAACGGTAAAATAGAAAAGGATTCGTTTGAACATGCTGTCGAGACCGTGAAAACGTTTCAACTGTTTGAAATCGATAGAGAAATTAAAGAGAACAACCGGATGATGGAACAATCGAAAGATGAACGTCTTCATATGGAGATGATGAATCGTAATAAAGAACTTCTTGAAAAAAAGAAAGCGTTGTTTGTGAAAAATAATACCGGTTCGGAGTAACATGAGTTTTAATCCAAGCATTTACGAAATCAATACCCGCCTATGGCTTAAGCGCTTCGCTAATTCAAACGAACCGATCGCACTCGAAAGTATTCCAAATAATTATTGGGATGATTTTGTTAAGAAAGGTTTCGACTATGTTTGGCTGATGGGAATCTGGAAAACTTGCGACTCTGTAATTGATAAATATTGTTTTGAAGAAGGACTGGTAAAATCATACGACCGCGCGCTTAAAGGATGGAAACGGGAAGACATAATCGGCTCGCCGTATGCCGTTGACAAATATGAACCCAATCCAAATATCGGCACATTCAAAAGTCTGCTTGAACTCAAATCCCAGCTAAATAAAAAAAGCATCAAACTTATTCTGGACTTTGTGCCGAATCATTTCAGCGTGGACAGTTCATTGATAAAATTGAATCCGGATATTTTTCTTGAAGTCGATATTGATACGTTTAAAAAAGATCCATACACATTTTATCAGCCGCAGAAGAATGTTAATAAATATTTTGCTCACGGACGCGATCCATTCTTTCCCGCATGGCAAGACACAGCTCAAGTGAATTTTTTCAGCAATGATGCCCGCAGTTTTCTAACTAAAACCTTGCTTGATTTAACGAAAGTCTGCGACGGGGTCCGCTGCGATATGGCAATGCTTGCCTTGAACAATGTTTTCAACAATACATGGGGCGGAATTCTGTTGGGCAACGGATTCGAATTTCCTAAAACGGAATTCTGGCAAGATGCGATTGCCGCCGTTAAGAAAGAACGTAACGATTTTGTTTTCATTGCCGAAGCGTATTGGGATCTCGAATGGAAACTTCAGCGGCTTGGATTTGATTATACTTACGATAAGAGTCTCACGGACAAACTGAAACTTGGAAACGCAAAAGACATTCACGATCATCTAACGGCGGAAACGGAATATCAGAAAAAATCCGTACGCTTCATCGAAAATCATGATGAAGAAAGGGCTGCGACAGTTTTTGGAAAGGATAAATCAAAAGCTGCAGCGGTAATAATCAGTACGGTTCAAGGAATGCATTTTTATCATGACGGACAGTTTGAAGGTAAAAAAATCAAAGTGC
>JAMCSN010000369.1 GCA_023381535.1 Bacteroidota bacterium | reverse complement strand
AATATCGCGGTTCCGCATCGTTCGGTGTAAAAATGAAAGGTGAGTTTATCGAAGGGGAAGAAACGATGGTGCCTTATAAAGGCGCGGTTAAAAGTGTTATCAACGCGATTAGCGACGGATTGAAAAGTGCAATGAGTTACTTGAATTGTGAATCACTTGGCGAACTAAAACAAAAAGATAAGTTTGCAGTGTTGAGCACTAGTTCTTATTTGGAGCGGCTGCCGAGAAAATAATTTTCTCGGCATGGTCCGTCAAATTTTTGCTCTCTTCAACCGTAAGGAATTGGTTACAACCGAAACCGAACTGAGCGACATAGCCAGCGCGCCAATCATAGGATTCAGCATTCCAAGTGCTGCAAGCGGAATTCCGATTGTGTTATAAATAAATGCCCAGAATAAATTTTGTTTGATGGTTTTTATTGTGTGCTTTGAAAGGTTCACGGCTTTTGCAACCGAACGTAAATTTCCTTGCACTAAAGTTATTTGAGCAGTTTCAATTGCAACATCGGTACCTGTTCCAATTGCAATACCAACGTCGGCTTGTGCAAGCGCCGGTGAATCGTTTATTCCGTCCCCAACCATTGCAACAACGTTTCCTTTTGATTGATACTCTTTTACTACGTTTGCTTTTTCATCCGGCAAAACTTCCGACTTGAATTCCGTTATACCGATCTTCTGCGCAATAATTTCCGCGATCTTAGAATTGTCACCAGTCAGCATAACGGTTTTTATTCCGAGTCGATTCAATTCTTGGACCGCATCGGTTGAAGTATTCTTTAATTTGTCTTCGATGGCGAAAAGACCAACTAAATTGCCCTCAACACCAATGCAGATAACGGTGCTGCCGTTGTTCGTTAACTCTCTAAATAATTTTTCCATTGAGTCGGTTTTAATCGAATATTCTTTCATCAAATCAAATCTGCCGATCACTACTGTTTTACTATTGACAATGCCTGTAAGTCCGAAGCCGCTCAAGCTTTGAAACGAATCCGGCTGCATCAAAGAAATATTTTTTGATTTTGCTTTTTCTAAAATTGCCGAGGCAAGCGGATGTTCCGATTTTGATTCCAGCGAAGCAGCCAATTGGATTAGATCATCTTCCGCAATATTATTTGTTCTGATATCAGAAACATCGGGTTTGCCTTCGGTGATCGTTCCGGTTTTATCGAAAATGACTGTGGAGATTTTTTGTGCGAGTTCTAAGCTTTCTCCATTGCGAATTAAAATTCCATTCGAAGCGCCAAGTCCGGTTCCTACAATTATTGCTGTCGGCGTTGCAAGACCAAGCGCGCACGGACACGCGATAATTAATACGGCGACAAAATTAATTAACGCTGTGGTGAATACGTTTTGCTGCCCAACGAATAACCATACGATAAATGTAATGAACGCGATTCCAATCACCACAGGGACGAATATCCCGGCAATTTTATCGACGAGTTTTTGAATCGGCGGTTTGGTTGCCTGCGCTTGTTCGACCAGTCGAATTATTTGTCCGAGTATGGAATTATCTCCGACTTCAGTTACTTTGAAATTAAAAGTGCCGTTCTTATTAATAGTGCCGCCGATGATTTTTGAACCGACAGCTTTTTCAACCGGTATGCTTTCACCTGTGATCATCGATTCATCAACAGCAGAATTTCCCCAAACGATTATTCCATCAGCCGGAATTTTTTCGCCCGGCTTAATTACAACGACGAGATCTTTTCTCAATTCCGAAATGCTGATTTCTTTTTCCGCATTGTTGATTAACACCCTAGCTGTTTTCGGTTTGAGCTCCATCAATTTTTTTATTGCCGAATTGGTTTTTCGTTTCGCCTGGTGCTCTAGCAATTTGCCCATCAGAATCAAAGTTATTATCACACCGACTGTTTCGAAGTACACATGTGGAAGTTCGCCATGTATTGAAATTGAATCGGGGAAAAGAGTCGCTAGTGTGCTGTATACATAAGCGGCGCCGGTTCCTATTGCAACCAACGAATTCATCTCGGCAGAAAAATGTTTTAAGTTTGTCCAAAATACTTTGTAGAATCTTTTACCGCTGATAAAAACAATCGGCGTTGTAAGTATCAGCAGAATCTTGTGAGTGTAGTCTGCTGTAAACGGCCAGAAATTTTTGAAGAAATCGAATTCGTAAAGCATGCTTACCAAAAAAATCGGCACTGTAAACACAACAGCAAGAACGAAATCCTTTTTCAGCAAATCGAAGTATTCATCTTTTTGATTATCGGTTGAATCAATTCCGGTTTTTTCAGATTTCTGATTTGCGATTGCATCAATATCCAACTTGTAACCGTAATCTTGAACTGCATTTGCTATTGCATCAAGTTCGGTGAAATCGTTATCGGTCTCGAACGTTACGTGCTCAGTTGCAAGATTCACGCTGACGTTTTTAACTCCTTCAAATTTGCTTATGACTTTTTCGACCCGTCTTACACAGCTAGCGCATGTCATTCCCTCTACTGGAATATTATAACTTTTCATCGCTCACTTCTTCAATTTGGTAGCCTGCTTCAATAATTGCGCTGTCAACCATTTTAGAATCTACCTTCGATTCGTCGTACTTTACTTTTGCCGATCCGATTTCAACTTCAAAAGATTCTAACCCAACTTTTGATAATTCTTTCTTTACAGCCATCACACAGTGCATGCAAGTCATGCCTTTTATTTTATAATTCTTAGCCGTCATAACTTCTCCATGTTTATTTGTTAATCAAAATTAAATATGCAAATCTTAAAGTGCGTTACAATTTCATGAAATAATGTTACACAATTTTATGATGCAGAATGGAAAGGGAATAAGTTAGCCGACTTTGTCGAGAGATTTACGCATGTTATTTGTAAGGTTCTTGAATTGACTAGCCGAAAATCCAGTCACTTTGTGAAATTGATTGGATAAATGCTGCACACTGCTGTAACCAAGTTTATATGCAATCTCGCTTAATGTTAGCTCACCGTATTTAAGCAGCTCTTTAGCGCGTTCAATTTTTTGAAGAATAATATATTGCTCTATTGTGATACTTTCCTGTGAAGAAAATAAATTGCTTAGGTAGTGATACTCTAATCCAAGTTCTTTTTCGAGCAAAGTTGAAAACTTAACGTTTTCGCTAAGAAGAGTTTCTTTTTCATAAATCGTTTTGATGATAAAGCTCTTAATTTTCTCTATCACTTTTACTTTCTTGTCTTCAATCAACTCGAAGCCGTTTTTTTCCAACGCTTCTTTGATTGCCTTAAGAGGCAGTTTGCTTAATGGCAGGGCAGTTTCCACTTCACCCAAAGAAATATTTCGCACGTTTACTTTTAATTTGGTTAACTCATCTTTAACAACTTTAATGCATCGGTTGCATACCATATTCTTTATGTAAAAAATATTTCCGGTATTCCTGGTGGTTTCAAGACGGTTCACTTGGTGTGTTTATCCTTTCGATCATTTACACTTAAAACATGAAAACCATTTTCATCTTGTTCATCATATTTGCTGATGATATCCTCATCGAGCGACTTTAATGATTCACCTGTTTTTTGTGTAGGTTGCAATTCTTCTTTTGATTCGGTTTCTTTGTTCTTAATCGGCTGAAGTTCTTTGATTATCTGCAATCTTTTTGAATGACTGGTTTTTCCGGTCTTGGTTTTCCTAGAAGTTGATTTCTCTTTTGATGATTCTTTTCTAAGATGTTCTTTTGGTCTAGGACTTTCTTCCGCAACAACTTTTTTCATTACCGGTTCGGATAAAAGCTCGTCGTTGTTTAGAACTTTCCTAATTGACGGAACGACAACTGGTGATATATTTCTTTGTTCGTTATTTGAAGCAGGTTGATCCAGAGTTCCATTCTTGAGTTTATTGCGGAAAGAAATATATGATATGATTAGTGTCGCAATTGCTAGAACTGCCACAACCTTTAGAATTGTATATATGAGCGGTACTAATTCCATAATTTAAAATAGGAAATAATCACCTTCTCAACAATGATGCGTAAACTTGTTTCGGTTGAAATTAGATTACTGTGCCTGACGAAGAAGAGTTGTATCCATCAAAACAAAATCCGATTCAGTGTCATTGTCATAATAACTGAATAGATTGGCTTCAACCATTTTGTCTCGGTCGTAGCTCTGATGATTTGACTCGCTATGCAACTCCGATGTTTTTCTAAACGAATTAGACTCATTCATTATTTCAAGACGGGTTGCTCTTAAACTGGTCCTTTCATTATGTCTGTGCGGTCGGCTTTCTTCATTCTTGTTGAAGGAATCTTTTCGATTGGTCGATTGGGTGTAAGAAAGACTATTTTTTCTGACCTTTCTCTCGTTCATAATTACTTGGTCGTTGTATTTAGGTTTATTGTTGTAGTGAGAATGTGCTGGCGGCGGATTCACATTCAATTTAGGAACGCTCAAAGCAATAGGTCTTGAAATGTTCATGCTATTTGTCAATGCGATTCTTTCGGAAGGTAAATTTTTTCTGTTCCTTGATCTAATCTTGAAAGACAAGTATGAAATTATGATCACAGAAAAAAGCAGTACTGAAAAGATGATTAAACTTGTATAGATGATTGGTACGAGTGTCATTTCAATTCCTTTGATTTCATGGCTTTATGAAAACAAACATTATACCACACCAAAACACGTAATTTTTCTTGAATTGCAACTTTTTCGTTTTACATTCCGGCCCGATTTGTATGAAAGTGAGACAGCAAAGAAAGATGAGACCGGTTTGACTTTTTGAAATGTTAATACGCTGTTTTTTTTGTTTTTATTATAGTTTTTAATAACTTTAGCCCCGCTAAATTCTGTAACTTACTTAAATATTTGAGGTTAGGATGACGAAGGCTGACATAGTCGAAAAAATAGCCATTGGAACCGGACTGACTAAACTGGAGACCGAAGCTATTGTTGAAGGATTCTTGACAACGGTAATTCATGCGCTACGAGAAGGCAGGGGCATCGAAATTCGTGGATTTGGAAGCTATCGTGTTAAAAAGAAAAAGGCCCGTTATGCTAGAAACCCAAGAACCGGTGAGAAGGTTTATGTTGGCGAACATTATGTTCCTGTATTTAAGTTCTCAAAAGATTTCAAGGATGCTGTCGATTCAGGTATGAAAGAAAACAATTCTAGTGAATAAAGAAGAAAAGACGATAACAGAATGAACGAAGTGAAGTGCAATGTTTGCGGGGAAATGAATTTAGCAAATGCGGTTTTTTGTGCAAGTTGCGGCGCCCCATTGATTTCGACAAATAAGCAAGATGAGATTGAAAATGTAGTTGAAAAGAAGAAAGACAGCGGTGCTAAGTCGAAATTTTCTGAGAAGAATAAAAAACAAAAAAACGCTAATCAAAAGGATGTTGAGGCAAAACCAAAAGAAGTTTCCAAAACTAAGTTGTTCTATTTACTTTTTGTTTTGATTCTTGTCGGTGGATTAATTTTGTACGCATCGGGAGTTTTTGATCAGCCCGTTGTCACCCAGACTCAAGACTTCAGTAACAATAATAACAACAATCCGCACTCCGGTGTTGATCTTAGTAGTTTAGAACAAATTAATACGCTAGAAGAGAAAGTCAAAAATGATCCCAATAACAAAGAGCTGGAATTGCAGTTGGCTCATTTGTTAAACGATTCGGGATTGAAAACCAGAGCCATAGAAGAATACCAGAAATACTTGAAAATGGATCCTAAGAATGCAGACGTGTGGGTAGATATGGGAGTTTGTTACTACGAGACCGGCAAAAACCAGGAAGCAATTAATTCGATGGAACGCGCAATAAAGATTCAACCGAAACATCAAATAGGAAATCTGAATTTGGGGATTGTAA
>JAMCSN010000077.1 GCA_023381535.1 Bacteroidota bacterium | reverse complement strand
ATTGATCGAGGAACAGAAGGCATGATGCTAAATCCAATGTCTCCTTATGCAGTGTCGAAACTAACTGGGGAAAAGTACTGCAATGTTTTTTCGAAAATATACGGATTGGAAACAACAGCGCTGCGATATTTCAATGTATTTGGACCTAAGCAAGATCCAAGTTCTCAGTATTCGGCGGTAATACCGAAATTTATAAGAGCTATTTTGAATGATGAACAACCAACCATTTACGGTGACGGGGAACAGAGTAGAGATTTTACTTACATCGCAAATGTTGTAGATGCAAACATATTAGCTGCGACGAAAGAACACGAGTCCGGGCTGGCTATGAATTGCGCTTGTCACGATCAAATAACGTTGAATCAACTAGTAGATGAACTTAATAAACTTCTTGGAAAGCAAATCAAACCAAAGTATGTTGATCCAAGACCGGGTGATATAAAGCACTCATTTGCGGCTATAGAAAAAATTAAATTAACATTGGGGTTTAGTCCGAGTGTTAGTTTTGAGGATGGACTTAGGAAAACAATTGAATGGTACTCTAGAACGTAGAGCACTGCATAGTATTTGCGAGTGCAGAGTGTAGAACGTTGAGTGAAGTCAGTGTTCTAATTCATGTGGTTCAGCATTTTTTACTTTACCTAAAGCTTTTCTGAATTTTTCTTTACTTGCTCTTTTTGTCCGCAATTCGATATACTCTTCGGCAGTCAGAGCAGAAATTTTCTCAGCAAGTGCAGAAGAAACCAACTGATTGATTGAAGTTTTTTCCTTCTTCGCCAAATCCCTTGCTTTTTTATGAAGGGATTCCGGTAATCTAACACTGATAGAACTCATTTATATATCTCCTAGTATTTCCAAAAACTCGCGCGGGGTTAATGTTTTCACGCCGAATTTCTCTATCCCACGGAAGTCACTCTTATTAAATGTAATTATGAAATTACTTTCAGATTCAACAGCTAATTCCAAAATAAGATCGTCCTTTGGATCTTTCAAATACGGTCTCCACAAGTAGAATATTTCTCTCTTTCTTCCAATTAAGCATATGTAATCAAGAATTGCATCGAGTTCAGTTTGTTTCAACCCGATTTTGAATCTTTCTCTTTTGATTGCATCTTCATATTCCAATATTAGAGGGACAGAAATGCTTATTTGTAATCTTTCATCATCAATGATGGACAATAATTTGTAAGAAAATCCATTCCTAGATTTTAGAGCGGATACAATTACGTTAGTATCAATAACAATTTTATGCTCTTTCACAATGGTATTATATACAATACCAGGTTTATTGTCAATTTTTTTTGCTAAAGATGACATTTGATTCACATACGGATCACTTCAACCAGAATTCATTCTCTAGATAGGGTGACGCATCAATATTTCAGAAACTTGAAAATTTTGGGAAAGATAATTGGCGTAATTATGCTGAACAAAGGGCGGGGGACATAAAACATTTTTTTTCAAACATTGAATTGGCGAAGTGAGTAATTCATTACTCTTCACTTATGCCGTTTGAAGAAGGTCTGAAGAAAACAATTGAATGGTACTCTAGAACGTAGAACACTGTGTAGTATTTGCGAGTGCAGAGTGTAGAACGTTGAGTGCAGAGTGTAGAACGTTGAGTGTAGAGTGTAGAACGTTGAGTGATTTAGAAGATTGGGTTTGTAACTAAGGATATGTAAAAAGTCATTGGCTAATTGACAGCGGTCATTAGTAAGTGATTGCATGATTGACGAATTCTAGGAATCCGATTCAACTGACCGTGAAAAAATATAATCTATGTTCTTCAGCATTTTATCGGGATTAAAAATTTCTTCTAGATCCGACCCAGATAAATATTTCGAAACTGTTGATGAAGAAGAGAGTTCATCTTTCAGATTAAGTGATTTGTCAGCCCAAACTTTCATCGCAGAATCCTGCACAACTTTATAAGCGTCCTCACGTGTTAATCCTTTCTCAACGAGTTTGAGTAAAATAGTCTGTGAAAAAATCAATCCTCTGGTAAGGTTCAAGTTTTTCAACATGTTTTCCGGGTAGATTATCAAGTTATCAACCAGTTTTATCGCAAGACTCAGAGCGTAATCAAGAGCAATGCAGCTATCCGGAACAATAACACGTTCGACGGAGGAATGTGAAATATCTCTTTCATGCCAAAGCGCTACGTTCTCAAGCGCGGCAACAGAATTCGCTCTCAGAATTCTAGCAATGCCGGTTATACGTTCGCTGATGATGGGGTTTCTTTTATGAGGCATTGCCGATGAACCTTTTTGTCCCTTAGAAAAGAATTCTTCCGCTTCAAGGACTTCAGTGCGCTGAAGGTGACGAATCTCGATAGCAATTTTTTCTAACGATGAACCAATGATGGCAAGTGTCGAATGAAATTCTGCGTGACGATCACGCTGTACAACTTGTGTTGAAACAGGTTCTGGTTTTAATCCAAGTTTAGTGCAGACATATTCTTCAACTTTTGGGGAAAGATGTTCAAACGTTCCTACAGCGCCAGAGATCTTTCCCACGCTTATAGAATCGACTGCACTTTGAAGACGCACAATATTTCTTTTGGTTTCTTCAAACCAGAGAGCAAATTTCAAACCCATCGAATAAGCTTCGGCATGAATGCCGTGACTTCTTCCAACGCAAATGGTTCTCTTGTTCTCAATTGCACGCTTCTTCAAAACCTTTTTCAACTCAATTAAATCTTTCATTAACAACTCGCCAGCACTTTTCATTTGATAGGCAAGCGCTGTATCAAGAACATCTGAGGAGGTCATACCATAATGAATATGGCGCGAAGAATGACCAACATACTCGGCGATGTTTGTTAAGAATGCGATGACATCGTGCTTGGTAGTTTCTTCAATCTCTAAAACTCTCTTCAAATCAAAATTTGCTTTTGATTTAATAGTATCGAGATCATCTTTTGGAATAAATCCCATTTCAGAACGGGCTTCGCATGCGAGGATTTCAATCTTAAGCCATGTCTCAAGTTTGAATTGATCGTTCCAAATCTTGCCCATTTCGGGGCGGGTATAACGTTCTATCATTTATTCTTCTCCAATTTCAATTTTGCCGTCATCTCTTTGTTATCACGCAGATATGTAATTGTAATTTCATCGCCGGTTCTAAACTCCTGGAGAATGCCGATCATAGTATTTTCATCGTTAATTTTGTAATCGTTTATCGCGGTAATTATGTCTTCAACTTTCAATCCAGCTTTCTGCGCGGGAGAATTTTTTGCTATCTGAGTGATAATAACTCCGCGTGAAGTTTTTAGATTATAAGTCTTAGCAAGCTGATCCGTCACTGTTAAAATATTCAATCCAGTCCAAAAATCCCTATCAACTTTTCCTTTTTTCTTAAGTTCATCTAATACTTTCTTGATTTTGTTAACCGGTATTGCGAATCCAACACCGACATTACCGGAAGAACCTTGAGCCGTATAAATCAATGTATTCATACCGATTAATTCACCAATTGCGTTTACAAGCGGTCCGCCGCTATTACCGCTATTGATTGCAGCGTCGGTCTGTATCATGTTAACATAGTAACGATCGTTTGCCATGCCAAGATTCATTCCCGTTGCGCTGATGACTCCTACCGTTACTGTCGGTTTATCATTTACGTTGAAAAGACCGAATGGGTTTCCGAGAGCGATTACCCATTCGCCGGGCATTAGATCATCGGAAGACCCTAATTTAATATAAGGCAAATCTTTTCCATCGATTTTTAATAAGCAGATATCGGAAACCGGATCGGTGCCTATGATTTTTGCGCTGACTTCTCTTCCATCGGTTAGAGTAACGTTTACTTCGACGGCGTTTCCCGCAACGTGATCGTTAGTTATAATATATCCGTCGGGTGAAATTATTGCGCCGGAGCCTAGACTTTTAATTTGCTGATTGTAAACTCTATCGCCAAACCAGTATCGGTAAAACGGGTCCATGCTAAAAATATCCCGATACTGCTGAATCTGAGTTACGTTAATTCCTACGACGGCAGGGCTAACTTCCGCGACTGTTTTAGTGATCACATTATGACGACCGTCGGAGATCTCCGAATTGGCGATTTGTTTTTTGGTCGTGTCTCCGGAATTGATTGATGCCGTTGAGCAGAATGAACTTGAAAGTCCAAGTGAAAGATTGCTTGTAATAAGAATTAAAGTTAGTGCTGTTGTGATGAAGTGAAAAATATTTTTTAATCTGTTCATAACCTTACCGTTGAAAATTTGTGTGTTGTTAGTTGCATTTTATAAGCTGCTGTTATAATTGGTTGGTCGATTTAAAAATCGACCTACACAAGTACTGGGCGAATTAGAAATTCGCCCTACATTAGACTTTTTAATGGTTGTATATGTTTTGTTAGGATAATTATAAACAAAATCGAAAGAGAAGTTCCAAACTGGAGATTATTGATCGCATGAATCGCCGAATGACTGTTGAGAAAATCTCCAGCAACAAAGGAAATAATTGGTGAAAAAAGTGAAGCCGCGAAGTTTGCAATGTGAGAATTGTTTTTAACCAAATAGGAGATTAACCATAATAAAATCCACAAAACTAAAATTATGGGTGATAGAAAAAGTCCTCCTCCGGCTGCGGTAGCTAAACCTCTTCCGCCTTTAAAGTTTATCCATGGCGAATAACAATGAGCAAGCACCGCGGCAATCAATGTGATCATCGGAAAAATGTAATCACCGGGATAAAATGATGCTACAATCAAAACGCTGATCCATCCTTTCATTAAATCTATCATGAAGACAGAAGCAGCGATCGGCTTGGACTTAGAAACTCTGAGAGAGTTTAGCGCTCCAACATTACCGGATCCGTTTTTTGTGATGTCGATTCCTTTTTGCCATTTAAGCATAAGATAGGCGGTGGGGATTGAGCCTAAAGCATAACCTATTAAGGAACTAAGGATGTAAGGCATAATATTCGTTTGTCTATTATGAAAACAAATTTAACAAAATGAAATGGAATTGCGAACCGTGACTTCGCCTCTGTATAAATTCCCATGCACGCCGCAAATCCGCCGGAGAATCCCGCAGAAAAGCTGCGGGACAAGCTTCAGCCCTGCGTATCCCGATAGAAGGCATCGGGACGCATCCCGACAAAGAACATCGTGAGAACGCGAAGCTGCGGGGCAGGCACAGAATATTTGCTTAAGAAGAATTTATTTTTCTCCTTTTGTCTTGACCTTCCGACGAAGAACATCGGACATGTGCCAGAACATCGGCTGAAAAAACAATTTCTTCTTCTTTTCTTAACGTAAGAAAAGAAGCAAAAGAATCAGCGCTTAAAAAGAATTACGGAAATATTGCTCCGTTCCGTTATGAAAAATTAACTCGTCACCCCGCAATTGTTTTAGTATTTTGGAAACGGGTTTCCTCAAACAGAATTTTTCATTTAACACTGCACTTCGCAATATTTCTGTTCGTAATTCTTTTAAGGCGCGGGAGACAATGAAAAATAATTTGCTCTTCTTTTCCCCACAAACAGCACGGGGCAGGCGCCAGAGCATGCGCTGAAAAACAATTTGCTTTTCTTTTCTTGGCGCAAGAATCCCGATTAAAGGCATCGGGACAAGCTTCAACAAAAGAACATCGACTGCAAAAAAATGGCTAAGAATTTCATTCGAAATGCTATGGAAATTAAACTCATCACGATAGTTAATAGTTAGATTAGAGTTATCGTGACATCAAACCCGCCCAACAAGATGGCGGGCAGGCAGAAATTTCCATTTAACGCATTTCTCACTCATTCTTTTTACGCCATTTTTTTGAGGTCGGGAAATATTTTAGCATAATTCTTTTAAGACGCGGCGTGCATGGGAATT
>JAMCSN010000258.1 GCA_023381535.1 Bacteroidota bacterium | reverse complement strand
CCGTAAATCCTATTGTTGAACATAACAATTTTCAAATTCAGGTTTCTTCTGCAAGCATGAATAAAATGATTACCGCCGATGCTCATCATATCGCCGTCGCCTGTTGCAACCCAAACTTGTAGTTTTGGATTTGCAAGTTTAACTCCGGTTGCAATTGCGGCAGCGCGTCCGTGAATGCTATGAAATCCGTAGTTGTTCATGTAATACGGGAAACGGCTTGAGCATCCGATACCGGAAACCCATACAATGTTTTCTTTTCTTTCTCCAAAATCCGGAGAAGTTTTTTGGAACTTGTGCAAGAATCGAATAATCACCGCAACCCGGACACCATTTAACTTCGAGACCGGATGAAAAATCTTTAGCCGTGTATTTAACTTCTGGAACTACCGCATCTATTTTATTTTCCATTTTTTCCTCCTAACACTTCAATTATTTTGTTCTCAATTTCCAGAATCTTGAACGGTTGTCCCATTACTTTGTTCAACTGAATAACGTCAATCAAGAACTGCGTTTTAATCAGTGCAGCTAATTGTCCAAGGTTCAATTCCGGAATAAGAACTTTCTTAAATCTCTTCAGCACATCTAGAGTATTTTTCGGCATAGGATTCAGATAGCGGAGATGAGCATGAGAAGCTTTATATCCTTTAGCTTTAGCATGCTGAATAGCTTCTGTAATGGAACCGTAGGTGCTTCCCCATCCTAAAATTAAAAGCTCGCCTTCTTGATCACCTTCAACTTCCAATTCCGGTACATCAAATTTCACTTTTTCAACTTTCTCTTTTCTCTTATGAATCATTATGTCGTGATTCTCCGGCTCGTAACTAATGTTGCCGTAAACGTCTTTCTTTTCCAGACCGCCAATGCGATGTTCCAAACCTGGTGTGCCCGGTATAGCCCAAGGACGCGATAAGTTTTCATCGCGCAAGTAAGGATAAAATCCTTCAACTTCGGTTCTGAATTTAACCGGTATATCACTCAACTCTTCGAACTTTGGAATCTTTAACGGTTCCGAACCAAATGCTAGGTATCCATCAGTCAAAAGAAGAACCGGAGTCATGAATTTGACGGCAATTCTAGCTGCCTCAATTGCCATGTAAAAACAATCTGCAGGACTTTGAGCGCAGAGAACAACTGCAGGAGCTTCTCCGTGTCTGCCGTAAATTGCCTGCATAAGATCTGCTTGCTCGGTTTTGGTCGGCAAGCCGGTGCTCGGTCCGCCGCGTTGAACATCGACAACAACCAGCGGAAGCTCGGTCATAACCGCTAAACCTATCGCTTCGGTCTTCAATGAAAGTCCAGGTCCCGATGTTGTTGTGAGCGCCAACGCACCAGCAAACGCAGCTCCGATAGCTGAACTAACACCAGCAATTTCATCTTCTGCCTGGAATGTTACCACACCGAAGTTTTTGTACTTGCTCAACTCTTGCAAAATTTCGGACGCAGGTGTAATTGGGTATGAACCTAAGAACAACGGCAATCCGCTCTTCAATGATGCAGTTACAAAACCAAGTGCAACAGCTTCGTTACCGGAAACGTTTCTATAAACACCTTTAGGAAGTTTAGCAGGTTTTACTTCATAACGAGTTGTGAAAATTTCTGTAGTATCGCCGTAGTTGTAACCGGCTTGAAGAACACGTTGGTTCGCTTCTAAAATATCCGGTTTCTTTTTGAATTTAGTTTCCAACCACTTGAGAGTAATTTCGACCGGACGGTTGTACATCCAGTACATAATTCCCAGCGCAAAAAAGTTTTTACACTTTTCTTTTTCCTTCAGCGAAAGCGTCAAATCAGTGAGAGCGTTCATCGTCAATTGTGTCAAAGGAATTGGAATAACATTGTATTTGGCAAGCGTACCGTCTTCAAGAGGATTGGAATCAAATTTGGCGAGTTTCAAATTTTTTGTATCGAAAGAATCTGTGTTAACTATGATTGTTGCATTAGTTTTTAAATCTCTGAGATTTACTTTCAGCGCTGCGGGGTTCATTGCAACAAGAACATCCGGCGAATCACCGGGAGTTTGAATATCGCTGCTGCTGAAATGTAATTGGAATCCGCTTACACCTGAAAGCGAACCGGCGGGGGCTCGAATCTCAGCCGGAAAATCCGGAAGAGTGCTTAAATCATTACCAACAATTGCAGTTGTGTCCGTAAACTGTGAGCCCGTCAACTGCATACCATCACCGGAGTCACCCGCGAATCGAATCGTCACCTCATCAATATCACGTACTACTTTTTCTGTTTCCTGTGCCATTACTTTAACTCAATAATTTTTTTTTATGATAATTAGTTAATTTTTAGCAATGAAAAATATAAAAGCTAATGAGGATTATCAATCTATTTGTCTTTATTTAATCTCATTTACCATCTTATAGAACTCATCAGCATCAACAAAACCAGTCAATCTGTGAACCTCCTTTCCATTCGAATCAATTATCAAAACCGTCGGCATACCTATTATATTAAACTCATTTCGCAACTGTTCGGTTTCATCTGAAAGCGTTTTTGTCATATCAACTTTGTACGGTGTAAACTTTTGGGAGATTTCAACCACGCGCCGATCGGAAAATGTATTGGCATCAAGTTCCTTGCACGGGATACACCAATCGGCATAGAAATCAACAATCATTCTTTCATGATTCTTCAACGACTCTTGATATTTAGCATGAGTAAATTTCTGCCACTCAGGTTCGTTTTTCTTTTCCGGAATCAAAGCGTAAACCGATATGGCAATTACGATCACAGAAAAAAATATTTTGAATGCCCGGAATCCCTTTATGTTGTTTGCCATTTTATCTATGAATAACAAAAATAATGCGGCTAAAATTCCGAAGACCGGCAGCGCAAAATGATTAACCGATTTCGGCAGCAGCGGTCCGACAAAATAAATTGCCATTGCAAGAAGCAAAAATCCGAATACATGTTTAACGCCTTCCATCCAGTCGCCCGCTCTTGGAAGCCGTTTAATTTTTCCGGAGAAGAGTGCGAGAATCAAATACGGCGTTCCCAATCCCAACGCCATCACAAAGAACATTAAGAAACCGTAATACGGATCGCCTTTCGCTGCAACGTAGGTTACTAATCCAAGTACAAATGGACCGATGCACGGCGCCGCTACGATTCCCATAGTTAATCCCATAAAGAAAGCACCGAACGCACCACTCTTTGCGCCGCCGGCTTTAGCTACCCATGAGTCCGGCAATTTAAATTCATAAACTCCGAATTGACTGAGCGAAAGCACTACGAACAAAAGCGCTATTCCGATGATCACAAAAGAATTTTGGAGTAGAGTTCCGAACACTGCGCCGCTTAGCGCTGTGATAACACCAACAACAGAATATGTGAGAGCCATGCCGAGCACGTAAAGTATTCCCAGCAAAAATAATTTGCCGGTTCGTCCTTCACTTTGACCGCCGAAATATCCCACTGTAATTGGAATCAGCGGATAAACACACGGTGTTAAATTCAGCGCGAGTCCGCCGAGAAAAATAATAAGCAGACTTAAAAACAGTCCGCTCTTTTCAAGTGTTGACGCAATTGTGTTATCATCTTTTTGCTGAACAACCGGAGTTTGTGCTTGTTCTGCCAGCTTGGTCTCTGCTTGATTTACTTGAGTAGCTGCTGCGGTTTCATCAGTAACGGTAATTTCGAACGAATCAGAAACGCTTGTAGGCGGCATGCAAGTTTGATTGTTGCATGACTGGTACTCAACCTTTATCGGAATTTTGTAGCTGCCCGGCGATATCTCTTTGTCAATGTTTATTAGGAGATTGATTACAATGTCGCCTTCAAAAACGCTGACCGGCTTATCGGAAAATCCAAGTGTTAAGTCTTCGGCTTTTGGAAATTCCACCTTTGCAAGCGGAAACTTTTTATCGGTAGAAACAACTTTAGTAGGAATCAGAAAATCTTCGTGCGGCTTATTGGAGTTAATGTGCCAGCCTTTCTCAACTGAAACTTTGAGCGCAACTTTCAGCAAAGAATTTCTAGCCGCTTTTTTCTGACTGTTTTCTAATTTTATATTAACAACTTTTATATTTTGATCAAACTGAGCAGATGAATTAACAAATGATATAACTGCAAGAATTAAAAACGGGAATAAAATTTTCTTAAACATGATGAAACCTTGATTTGATTTTTGGATAATTACTTTCTCCAGCCTTGAACTATCGGGAATCTTCTTCCGTAACCGAACGCTTTTGTAGAAACTCTAAGCACCGGCGCAGCTTGTTTGCGCTTAAATTCGTTTAGATCAACCAGACGCAATATTTTTTTCACAACATCGGCATCACCGATCACTTTTGAAATTTCTTCAGATTCTTTTTGCTCTTCAAGATACATTTTCAAAATTCGATCGAGCAGATCGTACGGCGGAAGCGAATCCTGGTCGGTTTGATTTGGACGGAGTTCTGCTGACGGGGCTTTATCAATAATCTCTTGCGGAATGATTTCCCTGCTGCGATTAATGTAACCGGCAATTTTATAAATCTGAGTTTTATAAACATCACCGATAACCGCTAACGCACCGCACATGTCGCCGTATAACGTGGCATAACCGGTTGCAATTTCGGATTTGTTGCCGGTTGTGCAGAGCAGGTAACCAAGTTTATTCGATGCAGCCATCAAATACATTCCACGCATCCTGGACTGCATGTTTTCTTCTGTAACATCTTCGGGCTTTCCGTTAAAGATCGGTTTCAGCAATTCCAAAGCTTTATCAACAACAGGCTGAATTGAAATTTCATTATATGAGATGCCGAGATTCTTAATCAGGTTCAACGAATCATCCACGCTTCCGGCGCTGGAATATTTTGACGGCATTAAAATAACATGAACGTTTTCGGCGCCAAATGCTTTGACAGCAATGTAAGTTACAACAGCCGAATCAATTCCTCCGCTGAGACCGACGAGAGCTTTTTTGAATCCGGTTTTCTTTGCATAATCTTTCACACCAAGTATGAGAGCGCCTAAAACTTCTTCTTCGAAAGATGACTCATAGTTCTTAATCTCGCTATATTTTTTTTGCGTGTCGTAAATGAAATAGTCTTCTTCAAATGCTTTGCCGAGCATGTCAAGTTTCCCATCTTTATTGAAACACATGCTCGCACCGTCAAATATAAGTTCGGTCTGAACGCCAACTGTGCATGCATATACCAAAGGAATTTTATCTGTGCGCGTCAGCAATGAGAGCATGTCAAATCTTTCTTTGCGCTTACCGTACGCATAGGGACTAGCTGAAATGTTAATCAAAACCGTCGCGCCGTTATCGACAAGTTTTTGCACCGGATCAACGGTGTAGCGTCTGTGTTTCCAATAATCGGCGTCATTCCAAATATCTTCGCAAACCGAGATACCAAGTTTTTCATTTCTGAATTCGAAAACGGAAACATCCTTGGCTGATTCGAAATAACGGACTTCATCAAAAACATCGTAGTTCGGAATAAGTGTTTTGCTTTGAACGAATTTAATTTCACCATCGTAACAAAGAACAGCCGAGTTATAAACGCCGGTGCCGATTTTATCTTCGTAGTCTTCGGTAATCGTTCCGAACAACAATCCGACATGATTAGACTGACCGGCAATTGATTTTGCCGCCATACTTACCGCATCGCGGAATTCTTTTTTCTCAACGAGATCAAGAGGCGGATAACCGCAAAGAAAGAGTTCCGGGAAGACTACAAGATCCACTCCATCCTTAACTCCTATTGCGTATCCTTCAAGAATCTTTTCGGAGTTCCCCTTCAAATCGCCGATAATAGGATTATATTGACAAACAGCTATTTTCATTTACGCATAATCATTTTATCTTTTGGTTAAAATTAGTAAGAAACTTCAAAC
>JAMCSN010000080.1 GCA_023381535.1 Bacteroidota bacterium | reverse complement strand
ACTCAGCACCGCCTTTAAGATTGCCGTCGAGAGTTGCAGTTACAATTACCGCCGCAACATTTTTCGTTTTCAAATCCGTCTGAGGAACAGTAATACCGAATCTTTTCAGCATACTCGAAACAGATTGTATCGTAAAAGATGAACGGTAACTGTCGCCGGTACCGGCTAATCCTACAACTAATCCGTAACCGAGAATCTGTTCCGAACTCTTTCCGCTTATATAGCCGATATCTTTTATCCGTTGCGCAAAGATCAAATTGCATGCAAACAAAAAGATAATTGACCATGCAAAGAATTTTGTTTTCATTTTTATTCCTAGAACAACCAATGTAAAAATTTTGTTATCCAGCCCGGCTTCTGAACATTGTCTATGATTCCATTTCCCTCAAAAGTAATTTCCGCTTGAGAAACGTTATACGAGTAAACCGAATTGTCGGAAGAAATATCCGAAGGTCTGACAATTCCTTTTATACGAATGGTCTGGTCTTCACCGTTTATGCTAATTTTTTTGCTGCCGCTTATTACCATATTTCCGTTAGCGAGAACAGTATCAACAGTCGCGCTGATTTTTGTGCTGATGTTCCCGGTGGTTTTTGTTGATCCGCTTCCTTGAAAATTATTATTTGTACCCAACGCGACCTGATTATTTGGTATGGTTGAAGTTCCTACATTACCGGATGCGCTGAGTCCGATATCGCTCTTTCTGCCGGCAGACGTTTCGGAATTGTTCGATGCTGTTGTTGATTCAACTACAAGTATAGTCACCGCATCGCCCGGCTGCGACGCTTTATTATCCGAGAACAACGAGACCTGAGCATTCTTCCTCATGCTCTGCGCAAACATCGATGAGGCAAATACTAAAGAAAGAATTATCAAAATCGTGCGTTTCATTTATTCCACCAATGATAGGTTGTACTTATCAATTACTTTTGCTTTGAAAATCTGGCTTCGGCACTGCACGTTGATTACCTGATCGATCAAACCGTCTTGACGCGCGATGCCTTCTACTGAAACGTCCACACCCTTTCCACCGGTATGAATTGTAACTTTCTCTCCGCGGTTGATGACGGGTATCGGTTCAATCATGCTTTGAAGCAACACAGATTTTTCGTTAATAATAATTTTGCTTCTGCAGTCCCTCAAAGCGTTCTCTTCAACGAGGTCGCCTTCCATCCTGGAAACGTCCATCAATTTTTTGTCGAACATTAATGGCGAGAGCGATTCATCCCTATCTATTTTTTGTTTCGAAACAAGAACGTTTTTATAAAGCTTAACACGAAGCGTGATTATCGAATGACTTACATTTTTCTTTGAATTGTAAATTTTTACCGGGATGTACGCATACTCGCCGGACATACGGAAATTTTTATCGGTATCGATTTCTAAACGTTCGTTTTGAGGCAGACGGAGTATTTCATATTCGTATTTTTCGTACGAACTCAGTTTATCATGCAAATATATTTTCAGACGCGAGTCGAAAGACTTCCCGTTTCCAAAAATGAATCCGAGCAATATCATCATTAAGATTTTCATTTCAAGATTAAGATCTCTTTAAGTTGTTTGCCATCGTCATCATGTTCTCAACAGTCTGAACTGTTTTGGAATTAATTTCGTATGCGCGCTGCGCCGCTATCATAGCAATCATTTCTTCAACTATGTCAACGTTCGAAGCTTCTAGGTAACCTTGATGAAGTTCTCCGAATCCTTCCTGACCCGGTGTGCCGATTATCGGTTGTCCCGATGCCGGAGATTCCGCATACAAATTATCGCCCAGTGCTACAAGTCCGCCGTTATTCATGAAGCGCGCTATCTCAATACTTCCAAGCTGAACAACACTGCCGTTGCCTTGATGCGCGGTTACAGTTCCATCCTGCCCGATAGCGATGCTGGAAATATCGCTTGTCAACGTGAAACCGGGATCCAATTCGTTTCCGCCTGAAGTAACAATTTTCCCGTCTGCATTTACTTTGAACGAACCGTCGCGTGTGTATGCAATTGTTCCATCGCTTTTGCGTACTTGAAAAAATCCTTCGCCTTGAATTGCGAGATCGAGCTGATTGTTCGTTGGTGTAATATCGCCTTGAGTAAAAATCTTTGTGGATGCCGCGGGTTTAACACCGTTACCGATCTGGATTTTTGAAGTTGATGTTTCTTCAACTCCCGGCGCGGAAGAAGTTAAGGGGTTAACATGAACTTCCTGGTACATCAAATCCTGAAACTCAGCTTTGTTTTTCTTAAAGCTGGTTGTGTTGATGTTTGCAATGTTGTTGGAAATAACCTCTATGTTAATTTGCTGTGCATACATTCCGGAAGCAGCCGTTCTTAAAGCTCGTGTTGACATATATAACTCCTTTAGATTTTTCCTATTTCGTTTGCTTCACCAAGCGAAGCATCGAGAGTGGAAATTACTTTCTGCGCGGTTTCAAATTCTTTATTCAGCGAGATCATCGCTTCCATTTCAACGATCGGATTTGTGTTTGATTCTTCAAGGAACCCTTGTGAGACAGCGAATTCATTTTCTGGTGCGTTCATTACCGTTTGATCTCCAGGCAAGAAATTCGAACCGTCAGTACGCATCAAGTCGCTTGGGCGCGGAACTGTTGCAACCATAATCTTGTCAACAATTTTGTCGCCAACTTTAACTTCGCCGTTTTTCGAAATCATTATGCTCGAATTCTTGTTCAGCAAACTGTCTTCAAGTGATATGCTTCCGTTTTTACCCATCACTTTTTTTCCGTTTGAATCAGTCAGCACCCCGTCTTCGCTCAATTTGAATCTGCCGTCACGTGTTAGTTCAACGCTGCCGTCGTCACCTTTCACAACAAAAAAACCTTCGCCTGAAATTGCAAGATCCAGCGGATTGGATGTTTGAAGAATTTCGCCTTGCTGTTGGCTTGTAACTTTTTTGATAACGACTTCACCCGCCTGGTTAATCATTTCCGAAAACGGGATCTCCCGTTTATATCCGGTTGAGTTGAGATTGGCAAGGTTGTTGGCAATTACATCGATGTTTTTCAACCTCTGATCCAAACTTCTGCCTGCAGCATATATCCCTTTGATCATTATATCTCCTGCATTTCTTTAACTTCAAAAAATTTCAATCGTGCCGCCAATATTAATTCACCTTTGGAAAGATTCATTTTCCGCGCAGCTTTGCTAAGCTGTTCTTCCGTAACTTTGAACACAGCCGGATTACTTCTCAAAATTTTTCTCGATTTGATCAGTTTCGCATCACTTTTTGATCCGCCGATTTTTTCTTCGCGCATCAATCCGATTCTCTCTTTCAACAAACTCAATGATTTACTGTTGAACCTGGAGATGTACCTTCTTACCAAAATAAGAAGCACTATCAAAAACGAAATAGCGGCGTAAGCCTTGTATATAAATGGTATTTGCGTAAACAGAATCAAAAGAGCATTCACACCGGATGATTTTGGTTCGGCTGTTTCAACTGCTATGTCACGCTGCATTTCAGCCAGCGGCACCGGGATGCTCAAAGCTAAAGATTGTTTTCTGCGCGCTTCATCAATCTGCTTTTGAACCATAGCGTGAATGTCAATCGAATCCCCCGCTGCATTTAAAAGTGAATCGGCGGACTGGCCTTTTGCGGTCATAACGAAACAAAAAATTATTGCCGTGAACAAAATCTTTTTCATAATGAAAGTTTTCTTTTCAATGGAAATATCAGATGAATTATTGTGCCTTTAAGCGGCAGCAAATTGAATTCCGCCGATCCTTCATTCTTCTTCATCAATTCATTGATCAATCTTACCGTTACATTCGATCTGTATTCGTTTTCGTTGGCAATGCCGGCTATCTGTTCTGTAGTAAAAACTGAAAGCACAATTTTCTCTTTGATATACTTTGTTTGAATTACGAATGCGCCGCCCTTTCTTGACGCAGACTTAAGCAACGAAAAAATGCTGGTTAAAAGCTGCTTGATTTCACCTGCATCGGAAAGAATTGTCGGAATATTTTCCTCTAGATCAAGCTCGCATTCCAGACCAAGATTCTGCAGCGTAGCGTTGATGATGTTTCTAAACTCTTTAACAATCTTATTAAGGTCGCATGCCTGGCTATTTTGGTTTTGGGGTTTGTTCAAACCGGAAAATCTTGTAAGTCCGGCAATTAAGCCTCTTACTTTGTCAATTTGATTTTTGATATTGCCTGTTGTCTGACGATCAATCGCAGCATTTTCATTTTCCAGTAAATCGGTTAGAGAAAGAATTACCTGAAGCGGCTCGCCGATCTCTTCCAGAATTCCTTCGGCAATATTTCCAATTGCGTAAACATCGGAATCGTTTTTCAGTTTGGACTGGTAAACCTGAAGCTCTTGGTAAAGCTTGTTAATACTGTCTTTCTGCTTGAGCTTCATAATTACCGGCATCACTATCCCAAGAATAATTTGCACCGATCTGTTCTCAAGCGAGACTTCAGAAACTTTTGTGATCGGCGTGTAAAGCGAAAGTATGCCGTGCTTCAATCCGGAATCGTAAATGGGAAAAATGAGCTGATTGACTTTCGAACCGCTGGCGGTGTACGTATCCAAATCCGGGACTATCGTTGGTTTTTTTGATTCAAAGATCCAATCAAGAATCCCGTCTCTGTGAATTTTGTTAACAGTGTTAACGTGCTGCGCGTTGGCTTTTTGATTTAGCGGAATAAGATGGCGCCCGGAATCGTTGAACATAAATAACTCAACTTCTTTCGCCTGAAGAATTCTTTTTACGAATGACAAAATCAGCGCATGAATTTCTTCAATCTTTTTTGCTTCTTCAATTTTTTGCTGAAACGACCATAAGTTCTGAACAAAAAAAGTGTACTTCTCAAGCAGATTATTATTGTTCTGATGATTTTCAAAACTGATTAATCTTAGATCGCCTCTCACATCAGAATTTTTCGTGAAGTACTGAAGCGATTTATGGAACGACTCGTACGAGCGAGTTTTTTCTTTTATTAGTCTCATACCAAATACTTTAATGATTCCATCTGCTGTAGAAGCGGTTCTTGGTAACCATCAATAAAATGACCAAGCTCGGCTAAATCTTTCACGTGCAGGGTTGTAAACACTACGTTATCCAGCTTTAAAGATTTTTCATAATCCAGATCACCTATTTTCAGCATCTGCGTCATGTAATCGGCAAGATGTACTACAGAGGAAAGAGTTGGAGTGTATGAGTTAAGAACCGGCGCATGATGATATCGAACGGTCTCTGTAATTATTTCGGGAATGTTCCAGCTCTTCAGCAAAGTTTCTGCGATTTCACCGTGCGTCATGCCGAAGACTTGCATTTCAGCTTCGGAAAAATCCATTCCGGCATTGATCAATTCATGAACATTTACGAAATCAGAATGCATGAATTTATGAACAATGGATAAGCCGACATCGTGAAGGAGTCCGGCAATAAATGTTTCGTTGCTTTTTTCAAGTCCGAAATCGTAGGCGAGCTTTTTTGAAATTGTTGCTGTTATGTATGAATGCAGCCAAAAACTTTTTTGATCCAGATATTTATCGGTTTTGTTTTTTATAGTCTCCATTAACGATAACGCGGAAACAATGTTCCGTATTTCATTGAAACCGAGTATCATAATCGCAAATTCTATCGACGAAACACGTTTCGCTAAACCGTAAAAAGGAGAATTTGCAATCGTCAAAATTTTCAGCACAACACTTTGATCTTTCGAAATTGCTTTTGCCAGCGTGTGTGGACTCGTATTTATATCATTTAACAGTTGCAGGACCTCGTTCAAGATTTTCGGTATCGGTGCCAGCGTATTTACTTTTTTTAGAATCAGTTCCGTCCTGTAACGGTTCTTACTGGTATCTGCTACTAGTGTTGTCATGTTTTCTC
>JAMCSN010000336.1 GCA_023381535.1 Bacteroidota bacterium | reverse complement strand
GGCAGTCAAGATTTCGGTCAAGAAGCAATCGACATACTTCTCAAGCGCATGGAAGACCGCAAAGGTGAATTCGTTGTTATCGTTGCCGGTTATCCGGAAGAAATGAATTCATTCCTCACTTCCAATCCTGGGTTAAAATCCAGATTCAATCATACATTTGTTTTTGAAGATTACACGCCGGATGAGTTGCTGGCAATTTTCAAATTGCAGCTTTTGAAAGAAGAATATAAAGTAAGCGAAGAAGCCGAAGAAATAATTAAGAAGGAACTTGTTTCCTTATACAGAGGACGGGATAAATCGTTTGGTAATGCGCGCATCGCGAAAAAACTTTTCGAAGATTTGAAAATCACTCTCAGTAAATTGTATCTAGAACTGCCGGAAGAAAAAAGGACGAAAGAATTTCTAACTACTTTCAACAAGGATGCGGTTGAACGCGCTCACGTCAAAACCGGAACACAACAAGTAAAGATTCCGATTAACGAAGAAGCGTTGAAAGAAGCTCTTGATGAACTACAAAAACTTGTCGGCTTGTCAGCGATCAAGAAACAGATTGACGAAATGGTAAAACTTGCCCGTTATTTAGACGAGCAGGGCGAAGACATAAAAAAAATATTCACAGAACACATTTTGTTTTTAGGCAATCCCGGTACTGGAAAAACAACGGTTGCAAGGATCTACGGAAAAATTTATTCTGCATTGGGAATCCTTCACAAAGGACATTTGGTTGAAACGGACCGACAAGGTTTGGTTGCCGGTTACGTTGGACAGACAGCTGAAAAAACAACCGCGATAATTGACAAGTCGATTGGCGGAATGCTTTTCCTCGATGAAGCGTACGCGCTTGTTAAATCCGGCGATTCAGGAAATGATTTCGGCAAAGAAGCGATTGATATACTTCTGAAAAGAATGGAAGACGACCGCGGCAAGTTCATCGTGATTGCCGCCGGATACACCGATGAGATGAACCGTTTCGTCGCAAGTAATCCCGGTATGCAGTCGCGGTTCAGCAAATCATTTTTCTTCGAAGACTACTCTCCTCTGGAATTGATGGAGATTGCAAAACGTTCTCTTGCAAGAGACAAAAAAGTTTTATCAGGAAGCGCCGAAGAGAAATTATTCAAACACTTTGAAGATTTGTTCAAGAACCGCGATAAGAAATTCGGGAACGCTAGAATCGTACGCAACATTCTTGAAGCGGTAAAACAAAAAATGCTGCTGCGTCTCTCCGATTTGCCTTCAACCGAAAGAACAGAAGAAAAGCACTACACTGTTGAAGGAACCGACATATCTGAAGTTCTCACGCAAGAGATTGAAGCCAAACAGTTTGAAGTGAAAGGCGATCCGCTCATTCTTCAAGAGCACATAAATGAACTGAACAAATTAATCGGTCTCGAAGATGTAAAAAAAGAAATCTACAAGCTGATAAGCTTCTTCAAAATATCCCAGTTAAAAAAAGAAAAAGGATTGCATTCCGTAGAGCGAAATTTAAATTCCATCTTTATAGGCAATGAAGGAGTGGGCAAACGAACCGTAGTTAATATTCTGGCAAAAATTCTTAAAGAACTTGGCGTGCTTAAGAAAGAACAAGTTGTTGAGGTCGAACGCCATGATCTGATAGGCGGTTATCCAGGACAGACTGAAATTAAAACCGACAAAGTGATTCAGCAGGCTTTCGGCGGAATTTTATTTGTCAAAGACGCAAAAACACTTTTTGACGACAACTCATTCGGCAAGGAAGCCGTTGATACAATCTTCAAAAGGTTGTACGATTACAGAAATAAATTCATACTTGTTTTGTCCGGTACTAAAAGCGAAATAGAATTAATCTTCAAAGCCGATTCATCAATTAAGGCAAAGCTTCCTAACCATTTTTATTTTGAAGATTTTACACCGCGTGAGATGCTTGGAATCGCATCTAACATCGCAGAGAAAAAGGGCTATTGCTTGGACGAAGGTGCTTTGCAAGAACTACTGGATTTATTTTCAAAACTCTCCACATCCAAAAAAGAACATTTGAATAACGTTGTATTGGCAAAGCATTTATTCTATGCTGCTGTTACAAACCAAGAAGAAAGAATTTTCAATATGTACGAACAAAATGATGTTGACCTCACTACAATAACGTTGGAAGACGTTGAAAAAATAAATTTATAATTCTTCTCCTCTTCTAAATTATGCTTGAACTCGCGAACTTGGAAAAACGATTCGGCGATTTTACCGCCGTCAATAAAATCAATCTTAAAATTGCAGTGGGGCAACTTTACGGGTTTCTAGGTCCGAACGGCGCCGGTAAAACAACTACAATAAAAATGATTACAGGACTGCTTGCGCCGACTTCAGGAAATATTTTTCTCGGCGGCGAAAACATTCTGCATCGTCCGCTCGAATCCAAAATGAAAATCGGCTACATACCCGATCAGCCGTACCTTTACGATAAGCTCACCGGTCGAGAATATCTTTACTTCAGCGGCGGATTGTTCAACATTACGAAAGAAAAGCTAACAAAGGAAATCGATGAGCTAACACGTCAGCTTAAAATCGGCGATTGGATTGACAAACGCACCGAAGAATATTCTCAAGGAATGAAACAAAGAATTGTAATTGCATCGGCATTTCTGCATAACCCGAAACTTTTAATTATTGATGAGCCGATGATTGGTCTTGATCCTCAAAGCGCTTTCGTTGTAAAAAAACTGCTCAAAGATAAAGTCAGTGAAGGTCTAACTATTTTCATGTCAACGCACAGTTTGAATGTTGTTGAAGAGATATGCACACATGTGGGAATCATAAACAACGGCAATATTATTTTCGACGGTACAATAGAAACGCTTTTAAGGATGAAACAAGAGCACAACCGGAACCTTGAGAAAATATTTATCGAACTGACCGAAGAAAATGAATCAGATTATTCACATACTTAAGCACAAGCTCTTAATTTTTCTCCGTCTCGAATCCAAGATTACGCTTGCCAACACAGTAAAAAATCTTGCCAGCGGATTAACCTACGCAGCATTTGCAATCGGCGCATTTCTTTTTGCCCAGCGCTTTATCTGGTTTCTTCTTGTTCGAATCAAACTTGGGCTTTTTCTTTTCCACGAATTCATTTCGATTACTCTCTTCATTTTCTTCTTGTCGGTAAATGTGGGAAACATAATCGTCGCATATTCCACGCTCTACAAATCCAGCGAGGTGAGTTTTTTCTTAACAAAGCCGGTTTCCCCTACCAAAATATTTTTCATAAAATATTTGGATAATTTTTTCTACAGTTCATCCACGCTGCTTTTGATTTTATACGCATCATTAATCGGTTACGCATATTATTTTAAACTCAGCCCGCCCCAGTTCATTTTACTCGCTGCCGATTATTTCTTTTTCATTTTCAGCGCAAGTGCGCTCGGCGTCATTGTCCTTTTGATTCTCGTGCGTCTTTCGCACCGTTTCGGATGGAGAAAAATTGTTTACAGTCTGGCAATCGCTTATTCAGCAGTCATTTTAATTTTCTTCGCAGTCAATTCCCCCGGCACGCTCGTTAATACGGTAATTAAACTCGGCTTTGCTGTTGATAGAGACCGATACTACGGCGAACTAATTTCACCAATACTCACCTTTCTTCCGAATCATTGGCTGTCGCAAACCGGATACAACATTATCACCGGAAATCTTGGCGGTGCGTGGAAACTTACATTGATGCAGTTCGCTTTTTCGTTTATTCTATTTGTCTCGGTAATGTTTTTGGGAAACAGATGGTACTTATCGAACTGGCTTGCAAATCAAAATGTTAAAACGAAAAAACAATTGGCGTCCGGCAAAATAAATCAGCTGGTCTCGTTCGGTAAAAAATCATGGTTCTTGCCACAGACAGAATCGATAATAAAACGCGACGTTTTGGTTTTCCTCAGAGAACCGACACAAGTAATTCATTTTCTTGTTCTTCTTTTTCTGATAATAATTTTTGTTGCGAACGTCGCACGAACGGAATTCATCGGAACCGGAAATTTTTATCTACAGACAGTCATTTACCTCGCGACATTCACTTTCAATCTGCTTTTGGTTACGACACTTTCTTTAAGATTTATTTTCCCGTTAATCAGTCTTGAAGGATTGGCATTTTGGAAAATAAAATCCGCTCCGGTCAACACCAAGTTTCTGTTGAAGAAGAAAATTTCCGTCATCGGAACGATAATTATTTTCATCAGCATTTCACTCGGAGTTATCACCAATCTGAAATTCGGATTACTCGTAACGTCGTTTGCGCTGCTGACAACGATTCTTGCTGCGTTAAGTATAATTTCAATTAACTTTGGAATGGGCGGTTTGTTCGCAAACTACAAGGAGAAAAACGCCATCAGGCTGTCTTCGTCGCAAGGCGCAACGCTTTCTTTCCTCTTGAGCGTTCTCTACATCGTTTTTCTTATCGTGATTGTGTTCAAACCATTAAGTGAGTTGTTTCTCGCCGTAACGGTTTTGAAACCACTTTCATTCGGTCAATTCTTCTGGCTTTTAATTCCGATTTCGGTTGCATCACTGATTATTGTCGCGGTATTTCAAAAGATGGCGTACAAATCACTGCTGAAAGATTTTTAGCTCTTAGCGGTCTTCTTGCTGTACAATGCCGATGTAATCCATCCGGAAATGATAACGGTTAATTTTCTTGTTGAGAACTTTGACGAAACCGAAAGCGCTTTGTTGTAAAATCCATCCACCACACTAGGTTTCTTGCCTAACGCGCTCAATGCTGTCGCAACAACTTGTTCCGCCGTTCTAGGCACGGGACCGGTTGCCGAATTCGCGATTCTGTGAAATTCTGTTTCAGTGCCGCCGGGATTCAGTGAAAGCACATCGATGTTATGTTTTCGTAATTCATACCAAAGGGATTCTCCGAGATAAGCGTTGAAAACTTTAGTAGCTGAGTAAGTTGCCATGAATGGTGCCGGCTGAAACGCAACTAAACTTCCAAGAAAAATTACCGCTCCTCTTTTTCTTTCAACCATTTGCGGCACAAAATGATGAGTTAAAATTGTCGGCGCTACGCAATTCACTTTTACCATTTTTGTTTCATGGTCGGCATCCGCGTTGATAAATTCTCCGTTGGAGCCAAAGCCGGCATTGTTGATTAGAATTCCAACTTCCCTTTTGCCTACTTTTTCTTTCAGTGCCGTCAAAAAATCATCTTGCAATAAATCAACCGGCGCTACCACAGTTTCAATAGAGTACGCCTTGCTTAACTCCGCAGAAAGTTTTTCCAGCCGTTCTTTTCTTCTGGCAACAAGAATCAAATTTATTTTCTCTTTCGCGAGTCTCCTGACAAACTCTTCACCGATACCGGAGGATGCGCCAGTAATAAGTGCCCAGTCGCCGTATTTTTCTTTCATTGTCATTTAATTGCCTTTTTTATTATTTCGAAATTATCAAAGTAGTGTACAAATATACTTCTGAAACTGATTAAACGGTTGAAACGATCAATCACTTTTATAAACCCAGCGATTAATCTGCCCGACTGCAGTCAAGACGGGTCGCGGGGTTCCCAAAAAATACGCAACAATGAAACTGTTTCAACAGTTTCTTATTCATAGAAATATATGATGAATTAATTTACTTTTAATCTTAGCTTGCAGTGTGATTGCCGCGCATTCACCTAATAATTAACTTTTTTCTTGCGGGGACGAAGTGTTCGAGAATTGGCAACAAAGATATCGCAAAAACTTTACTGCCGGAATTATCATCAGCATAGTTGCTCACTGCATAGTTTTATTCTCGATTCGTTTTTTGCCGGAAATATCCGGTAGGGAAATTCAAAGAGAGTATATCAATACTTATACCGCAAAGATGCAGTTCATCAATATTGGTAAAGTAATT
>JAMCSN010000142.1 GCA_023381535.1 Bacteroidota bacterium | reverse complement strand
TTTCAATAATTGCCATTAGTACAGTTATAGAGATGCTGCAGACGAGTATAGAAGAAGGAGTTTCTATGCTCGGTCAAAACACATTTCAAATTCAGAAATTTCCCGTTCTACAGTCCGGCGGTCCGTCGGAATTCGCAAAGTATCGTAATCGTCCCGATATCACACTCGAAGATTATTATCGTCTGAAAGAAAAGTTAACGGAAGCAAAATCCGTTGGTGCCGAACAATGGCAATTTGGTAAACAAGTAAAAGTGGGTAACCGCGAGACAAATCCGAATGTTCAAATTGCGGGTACAACTCCAGAAGCTTTTCCCAACAACAAATGGATTGCCGACCAAGGCCGCTCTTTCAATGATCGCGATGTTGAGAGATACGAAAACTATGTAGTGCTTGGCGTTGACTTAGCCAAAAATTTATTTCCAAATTACAGCGCGGTCAACAATGTTGTTACGATGGACGGACACAAATTAAAAGTGATAGGAGTTCTTGAGCCGCAAGGAGCTATGTTCGGGCAAAGCCAAGACAACTTTGCAATTGTCCCGATCACAACTTTTCAAAGTTTTTACGGAAAACGCGAGCGAAGTATTAATATTACTGTGATGGCTCATGACAAAGAATCGTATAACGATCTAATTGAAACTGCCGAAGGATATTTCCGCACTATTAGAGGAGTTAAGCCGGGAGACTATAACAACTTTGATATTTTCTCGAATGAATCGGTTCTGACTCAAATAAATCAAATTACATCCGGTGTAAGGATCGGATCAATTGTAATCGCTGCGATTGCACTTCTAGCAGCCGGTGTGGGAATCATGAACATCATGCTTGTCTCCGTAACCGAGCGAACACGCGAGATAGGAATAAGAAAAGCTGTTGGAGCGAAAAAAATAAATATCTTAATTCAGTTTATTACCGAGGCGATTGTTTTATGTCTGATTGGAGGCTTTGCCGGAATTGTTCTTGGAATCGGCGCAGGCAATCTCGCCGGTTCATTCTTGGACGCAGTTGCAGTAATTCCTATTGATTGGGTGCTGATCGGAGTTTTGCTTTGCGTAATAATCGGCGTAACATTTGGAACATACCCGGCATACAAAGCTGCAAACTTGGATCCAATCGATGCTCTGAGATATGAATAAAGTTTAAGTTTCGAGTTGTGAAGCGGTTCCATTAAAATGTGAAACCGCTTTTTTTATTTTAAATTATAAAATTATATTTGTGCGTCCTTTAAGGATTAGAAGTAATGAAACTGTATTTTATTGAATTTCGCGAAATCTTTTCCATTGCCGTTAGGTCTATCCGGGCAAATAAACTTAGATCGGTGTTAACAACTCTTGGCATCATCATCGGAATCGTAGCAGTAACTACAATGTCGACGGCAATAGTCGGACTTAGAGATGCATTCATCAGTTCCATCTCTTCTTTTGGCAGCGATGTACTCTATGTTGATAAATTTCCATGGATGTCTATGGGTAATTGGGCTTTATACCGAAACCGAAAAGATATCACAATTGAACAGTATGAAAAATTACGTGTTGTTCTGAAAAATTACGAAGCAATGGCGCCAACGAAAACTACTTTTGGCGCAACGTGCATTAGAGAAGGCCGATCCATAAATGCAAGTATGATTTACGGCTCAACCGAAGAGTATCAAAGAACAGCGCAATTGGTTTTAGTCGAAGGAAGATTTATTACCGATGTTGAAGTCAAAGCTGCAAGACGGGTTTGCGTGATCGGGCAGGACATCAGAAAAGAATTATTTCCATTCGAAAATCCGATCAATCAAGATATAAAAATTAACGGTACACCTTTTAAAGTTGTCGGCGTTTTGGAAAAACAAGGCAGCGGTTTTCTCGGTGGGTTTAGTATGGATGGTCAAATTATTATGCCGCTCAGGACTTTAGAAAGTACAATAAGCAATCAGCACGGCAGATTAAGAATTGATGTTAAGGTTGGTGACGTTACAAGGTTGGATGATGCACGCGAAGAAATTAGAGCTGCGATGCGTGTAATTAGAAAAGTCCCTCCCGATAAACCGGATGATTTTGCAATCAATCAGCAAGAAGCTTTAAAAGAAATGTATGACAAAACAATTGGTGTGGTGGCTATCGCCGGAATTGTTATCACCGCACTTTCGCTGTTTGTTGGTGCAATAGGAATTATGAACATAATGTTTGTATCGGTAACCGAACGAACCAAAGAAATCGGAATTCGGAAGGCGATTGGTGCAAAGACATGGTCTATTTTATTGCAGTTCCTCACAGAAGCGGCTTTACTTTGTGTGCTCGGAGGAATCATCGGTCTCGCTATATCGTTCCCGTTAAGTCTTGTCATAAATCAATTCTTGCCAACTGCAATGCCGTTGAATGTTGTTGTGCTTGCACTGGTTATTTCCGCAGTGGTTGGAGTTATCTCCGGAATTCTGCCCGCAATGAGAGCTTCAAAGTTAGACCCGGTAGATGCGCTGCGATATGAGTGAGGTGTTTTATGCAACTGTTTGAAAGTATTAAGCTCGCTTATACTTCCATTAAGGGAAGCAAACTTCGTTCGATACTTACGCTTCTTGGAATTGCTGTCGGATTGTTCTCTATCATAATTGTGATGACCGCTATAAGCGCTATCCAAAAAAATGTTGAAGACGTTTTCAATTCAATTGGCACTAATAGTTTCGTTGTTCAGAAGTGGCCTGCTTTTCAAACCGGTGGACACGGTGCAATGCGCGAGTATCGCAATAGAAAGAATTTAACAATTGAAGAAGGGGACCGACTCAGAGCGATGACTTCGTTACCCGTTGCGCTCGGAATTTCTATATATGTGGGCGGCAAGATTGTAAGGTTCAACAACGAAAAAACGAATCCGAACATTCCTATCGTAGGAGTTAATCAAGAACTTTTTATTGCAAGGGACTTGAAAATTGGTGAAGGCAGAAATTTGTCGAGAACCGATTACGAATATTCCAAGTTTGCAGCTGTCATAGGAACAGATATAAAAGACGCACTATTCAAGAACAACATCGACCCGATTGGTCAGCAGATAAAAATCAGTAATTTCAATTTCGAAGTCGTTGGTGTGTTTGAAAAACGTGGAACGATCTTAGGCCAATCGCAAGATAATTATATTTGTATTCCGCTCGGTACATTTGAAAAATGTTTTGGTACCGAAAGAAGCGCCTCATTTGTTGTAATGGCAGCAAGCGACAAGCTGATAGAGAAAACCATGGATGAAGTAATCGGAGCCATGCGAAAAATTAGAAAAGTTCCAGTTGGCGAAGAAAACGATTTTGAGATTATTACAAACGACCAACTGATTGCTCAATTCAATGATCTTACAAAATATTTTAAACTGGGAGCTGGAATCGTAGCGTTCATCGCATTACTGGCTGCAGGTGTTGGAATTATGAACATCATGCTTGTTAGCGTTACAGAAAGAACAAGAGAAATCGGAATTCGAAAAGCCATTGGCGCGAGAAAAAAATCTATTCTCACACAGTTTGTTATAGAAGCGGTCTCGCTCAGCTGGTTTGGGGGATTAATTGGAATTTTTGCCGGAGTTTTAGCCGGTAATCTTGTTGCGCTGCAGCTTGGCGTTCCAGTTGTCTTGCCTGTTGAATGGATAATAATCGGTCTGCTTGTCACAACGTTTGTCGGGGTTGTCTTCGGAGTTTATCCAGCTATGAAAGCGGCAAACTTGGATCCGATTGAAGCGCTTCGTTACGAGTAACGGATTATTCAGTTGAATTAAAAGGAGCATACGTTTAGATTTATTCTACTGAAATAATTAGAACAACTCTTTGAAAAAGATTCTTCTCAACGTAACACTTCTATATATAATTTTATCTTTGCAATTGGTTCTGATAGCACAGTCCTCTCAAGCCGATTTTGTAAAAGATACTCTGCGTGTAAACCTTAACAACTCCTACAAGATTTCTGCGCTCAACATTGTTCCTTTTTCGGAAAAAATACATTTGCACGGAAAATTTCTTGAACCAAAAGATTACAAGATCGACTACGCAACCGGAATGTTTTCGATTTCGAATGATTTGCAATATTCTTTGCTCGATACAATCATAATTTATTATCAAACAGTAAAATTGAATTTAAAGCGCGAGTACAAACGCAGAAATTTAGTTTTGAATTACGACGACAAATTTAAAGACACTGTTAAAACTCTAAAGATGGTTTCAGAACCGCTCACGACGGAATCTATTTTCGGCAAAGATATTCAGAAGAGCGGCGCAATTGTAAGAGGATTCACATTCGGAACCAATCGTGATTTCCAATTGAACAGCGGATTGCGTTTGCAGCTTTCCGGAAAACTTTCTGACGATATTGATATTGTTGCCGCGCTCACGGATGAAAACACTCCAATTCAGCCAGAAGGAAATACTGAGACCCTCGACGAGCTCGACAAAGTATTCATAGAACTGCGCCATAAAAATGCCGTTGGAACATTTGGAGATTATGATCTGAACGTGAAAGACAATGAGTTCTCGAGTATCAACAGAAAGCTACAAGGATTGAAAGGTGAATTCACTTTCGGAGATACGAAAGGTGCTGTCGCGCTTGCCGGATCGCGTGGTAAGTTTAATACGAATCGTTTCAACGGACAGGATGGAAATCAAGGTCCCTATCGTTTGCAAGGAATTAATAACGGGCGCGCTATTATTCTAATTGCAGGCAGCGAACGCGTTTATGTTGACGGCGGACAAATGAAACGGGGCGAGAACAACGACTATATAATAGATTACTCTAATGCTGAAGTAACTTTCACGCCAAAAAGATTGATCACATCTGCAAGCAGAATATCAATCGATTTTGAATATACCGATCAAAATTTCAAACGGAATTTTCTCGGCGCAGATTTTTCAACCAAAGTTTTGAACGACAAACTAAAAATTGGTATCGGATACTTCCGTGAAGGCGATGACCAGAACAATCCGATTACATATTCTTTCAGCGATAGCGACATGGCAATTCTTCGGCAAGCCGGAAACGACAGAAATACTGCGGTCAAATCGGGAGTTGCGCTCGCGACAGCCGATTCAACCGGAAAAATTCATGGTATCTATTCACGTGTAGATACAACAATTAATTCTCAGCAGTACACCTATTACAGATACGCTCCGGGCAACACGGCATCAATCTATAATGTTTCGTTTACTTATGTCGGCGAAGGTAACGGCGATTATTCCAAAGAGAGTTTAGGAAATTACAAATTCGCCGGAATCAAACAAGGATCGTACCTCCCGTTGATTTTTTTGCCGATGCCGGAGTTAAAACAGTTAGGAAACTTGTCACTTGACGCAACTGTATCCGATGGAATAAATTTAACCGCGGAATTTTCCGGCAGCGATTGGAATAAAAATCTGTTTTCGGATTTAAATAAGTCGCAAGATTTTGGTTACGCGAGAAAAGTTTTTCTCAACATCAGTCAAAGAGAAATCGGCATTGGTGGTTTGTCGCTTGGAAAAGTCGGATTGAGTTTGAAGGACAGATTCATTCAGAGCCGGTTTACATCGCTCGATAGAATTGACGCAGTGGAATTCAACCGTTATTACAATTTACCCGATCAGATTTCTGAAGACCAGATTTTGCGCGAGGCGGAATTAAATTATTCTCCGATTAGTAATCTTTCTTTAAACACCAAGTACGGCTATCTAAAAGAGGGAGACACGTTCAATTCAAACAGAATATTTTCTGAACTGAATTTTGCCGATAGCAAGAATTATAAATTCAATTACATAATCGATAACGTCGATTCGAAAAATCAAGGCACACTTACTAGTTGGATGCGGCAAAACGGCAGCGCATTTTATTCCTTTGGCTCATTCAAACCGGGAATAGATTTTCTTTATGAAAATAAGGAAGACAAAC
>JAMCSN010000382.1 GCA_023381535.1 Bacteroidota bacterium | reverse complement strand
GCTCCGGCTTCCCGCCGAAAAGCTGCGCGACGATTGGATGCTCATCTTTTTCATATTTCAAATCAACCAAGAGTTTCTTCCGCCCTTCGGAAAGGAGTCCTTCGACTGAAACGAATTCGGTCCAGAAAACATCTGGTTTTTTAACTTCCGCGAACATCCGCCGAAAAGCCGCGTCTGTCACGTTCGCCATAGGTGCGATCGCCATCACGGGTTTTTTGAGCTTAGCCCAAAAACCCAGATTCGGCTCCTCCGTCTTCCGTTTCATATATAAGACAGCATATCATAATTTAAATCACTTTCGATTCTTTGAGCTCCGTTTTAAGTTCGTTTAAAAATTTATTCAAAAAAGCTGTTCTCCTCTTAGCAATCCGTTTGGCAAATTTCGTATGCATTCTTTCCCCCACGACCAGGAGCCTATCATAAAACAAATCCAAGTTTGACCTGGAGGCAACGGTTCCTTTTTCACAAAACGGATCGGCGGGGTCGTAAAACCCACGGTTCATCTGCCCGCCGGAAGAAAAGGTCCTCATTATGGAAATTGCTCCCGTCGCTTCCAGCCTATCCGCGTCCTGCAATATTTTTGATTCCAGCAAATCAGGAGTGACGCCTTTTGAGAATGAACATTCTTTGATACAAATCATCACTTTTTCTATCTTTGACTGCGGATAGCCCTTAAGGTTTTTCAAAATATTCTCGGCCACTTCGGCACTTTCATTTGTTTCGTTTTTGCTTTTAGGATGATCTTTCCTATACACAATGACATCATGAAAAAGCGCAGCTGGAATCAACACGTCCAAATCAGCTTTTTCTTCCTTGCCTATTTCTAAAGCTAAATTGAAAACGCGGAAAATGTGCTGGAAATCATGAGAAGGATCATTTCTTGTCTGCTTTTCGCGCGCTATCTCTATTAATTTATTTTTTATTTCTCTATTCATGACCCTTACTCAAATTTCCCAACTGGCGGGGGCGATGTCCCGAAGTTTGAACCGAAAAGGCGGCTTAGCTTCGCGATTATTGATAAAAATATATCGCAATTAAGGGCATATTACAAAGTTCATCCGGAATGGTTTGAAACACCTAAGCCAAAATCAGTTAAGGGTAAAAATGAGGTTGACTACACTGTTCAATAATACCTACTTTCTATCAAACAATGTTGGCTTCTGTCCGTTTGTGAATTCCTCGGTTGCCAATTCCTCGTGGCGCAATTCGTCATATCCTTCAAAATCGCTCACACTTGCAATCTCCACTGCTTTGAACCCTTTCTTTTCCATTGCCTTGTCCACGAGGAAAAAAGTTTGAACGCCACCCTCTTTTTCCAAAAGTTTTAGGGCTTTCTTGCGGTCATCAATTTGTTTCGTTTCGGCAAGGTGTTTACCTTTTACGTCAACAACTATCCACTTGCCTTCGATAAACGCAAGAAAGTCCGGATAAAATGGCGCCGGCTTTACTTCAACGGGATATTCAAAAGGATCGTTTCTTACCCAAAAACTTTTCTTTTTCTTATCCAGCGAGCAAAGATGCTCCAAAGAATCAGCAACCCATTTTTCGGGCGGCGAATCAAACTTTACAAACGGACGAGCAGAAAATTTATATCCTTCTACGATAATGCCTTTCTGCTGTAAATGAGATGACATGGGCTGATGAGAAGGGATCAAATTGAGAGTAAGCCCGTCTCGTTTTCTCACAATAACTTTGCCATCCACAAAAATATCTTTTACATTTTTCTTCCTGAATGTGAATTGTCTCTTGAACATCAGCTCAAACGCTCCTTGTCCGTAAAATTCAATAATGCTCTTTTTTAGAGCTTTCAGAGCTCGTTTATAGTCCACCGCATAGGCGGTGTCAACCTGTATTCCGGCACCGATAATGTTTTCTATTAGCTTCTTGGCTGTATCAAATGAGTTATTCCCAATAAATGAGCCGGTTTGTTCTATAAAATCCAACGCCCAGCGAGCAATTTCATTTTTAGGCAAAGCTATTGTTCTGCGAGTAGTCGCTGGCTTTTCAGTCTGCATGGCGATTTCATCGGTTGTAATTTCCGCATAGTCCACCATTGCCAAAACTTCTGGCTTTAGAACCTTGTCTCCTTTGGAAAGTCCGCATACCCCGTCAACAAACGCCTTAACGCTTAACGATTGATCTTTTAGCGCGTCCTCAAAACTTTTACCAGTTGCGGTTGGTTTGATTTGTAAAATTGGAATTTCGTAATCATCAATAATTTTTCTGTTTACTTTATTCTCGCGGTCTTCTTCCTCGGTTGGAATTTCAACATTTGCCGGCGACAATGCCAATTTTTGCCGTATTTCCTCCACAATTTGATCAAAACGGCGGCCTCTCTCGCAAATAACATGTAAAATTTCGCTCTGCTCTTTTAATTCATCGCCCAAAATATCAAACTCTCGTTTTTCTTTGTAAAGTCGGAGGCCGCGCCCGATGAGCTGGGCCGCCGCGAGACCAACTTTCTCAACGGTATCGCCCAAAACAACAATCGTATAAAAATTGTCGTAATCAACACCCTCGGTGAATATACGGACTTGATTTACAACTTCGGCATTATTGTCGTCAAGTGATTGATAATCTGTCCAAACTTCTTCCTCGCTTTTATTTTCGCTATGAATAGTAAAGGCGGATTTCGCCACTCGCGACAATTTTTTTACCAATTCTAATTTATTTTTCGGTATATTCGTGCGAACGATTTTAGCAATATCAGTTCCTTCACGATTTACTTGTTCCAACACATCATCAAGCTCGCCCGAAACCGAATCCGGCCAATTTTTGAGATAACTATCTATTGCGTCAGCGTGTTTGATTGTTCTGGCTTTGGTGAGCAACATCGCTTTCTTCACCGGCGCGTTGGCCGCGGCAAGTGACTCGGTTTTTAGCAAATGAATCAACATGCCCCAAACCAGTTTTTGTTTGTCGCTATCAGTTACTTCATCCGATATTTTCTCGTCGCTTGTTCCGCAACCAACCGCAAAAATTCTCTTGCCGTATCCCTCGCCAATATATCTTTGCATTGGATACTTGTATAAGTTGTCTTGTCCAAAACTCTCGCTGCCGCCTTTTTCAAGCGATGTTGCGGTAAATTCCAGCACAGCACTCGGCAAAAGCTCAAAAATCGCTTCTGCGGTTTTCTTTTGCTGATAGTGGTGTGCTTCATCAGAAATAATGACCGGCCGCTTTTCGCGTAAAAATTCCACAAATGAGATGGTGTGTTGCCCACTTTTATCGCGCCACAATGATTCTTCAAGCGGCCGGCGGACATAAGGCGTTCCTTTCATTGTATCTTCGCCGTCTTTTTGATTTGATGAAGCCGCTTTATCGTAAAACTTCTGCATGTTGAAAACATAGAAAGAAATATCGCGATCATCTTCGTAATTGCAGGTTTTATCACGATAAGAATTTCCCGTAACCAAGTTGTAGGTTAAATTCCAGCCGTCGCCAAAAATGCTTTTTACTGCGCGCGGCGTAAAATTTTCTATCGTTTTATCAAACAAAATTGTGTTCGGTGTAAGAATAAGAAAATCTCTAAAACCTCGGTGGTACAAGTCCAAAATCGCCGCGCCCATCAAAAGGGTTTTGCCGGAGCCAGTTGCCATCTCAAAACCGACTTTATTCCATTCAACAATCTTATTGTCATCGTCTTTCCCTTGTTGAAGCGTTTTTTGCTTTAAGCTCCGGCTGTCAAATTTGTCTTTCCAAAATAATTGAAATGTGCTCAACGCTTCTATTTGATACGGACGCAACGCAAATTTAAGCAAATGCTGTATCTTGTCGTAGTTTTCAATAGTTTTTGGCGATGGCGAACTGATGGCAATTTTGTATTGCTGGTCTTGGCTCACTAAATCGTAAAATGTTTGCAGTTTTGTTTTCATAGTAAGTTATATTCTCTCAAAATTGCTGCCGGAATTTTCTTAACCATAACGCGATCATCTAATGCCTCCGGTGGCACGGAAACGGCGACATTTGTAAAAATTGTTAGGTGCTTGAATTTTTCCTTTTCCAATTCGGCAACAATTTTTTCGTACACATCAGCCGTTAGCGTTTTCACTTCTCTGGAAGCAAAAGAAATAGCGAAGTGATAACGCGCTGATTGGTGTTTGCCGAGATACATATTTTCTTTTTTCAGCCAGCCGGATTCAGTCGGCCGATATTGGAAATGAAGAAAGACGGCCTCTGCCATTTCTTCGGCCTTCAAAGTCCAGTTCATATCTTGTTCGCGTATCACACTCTCGCCAAGCTGATAGTATTTGAAGCCGCTTCCGCCTCCCCAATTGACGTCTTTGCTGATTCCAGTCCGATCTTTGCCTGTTATTACTCTTTGCATGCGCGGAATAATCAACTCGTCGGCCTGTCTTCCCATTTCAACCATCAGCCAACGGCGACCCATTTTATGCGCTACCGCTCCGGTTGTTCCAGATCCACTAAACGAATCAAAAACTAGATCTCCACTCTCTGTGCAAATTTTCAGAATTCGATGTAATAGTGCCTCGGGTTTTTTCCCGTTAGGAAAATAAACTTCGCCTTCATTACCAATACCACCAGTAGTCTTTATATCGAGCCAGAGATCACCGGTATTCGTCATTAAATTGTCATCGGCAAAGAGAACCTGAACCCGTGGGGATTTTGATTTTTTATCAAACTTTACAAGATAAAAATATAAAAAATTTCTCGCCGAAAGAAGGGCTCCTATTTCTTGATCAAGTTTCTTCTGTTTGAGAGCGTAATTTTTAACACTGCTTGAGCCTACAGCTTGAATAATTCTCCATGCATTATCAAACTTCCAATTACTTTCGTCTTTTATTTTGAGATCACGAATCTTTTGTTGAACTGAGACTAGTTTTACTTTTGCGAAAATTTTATTGACCTCCGCAACATCTTCTAGGTTATTTTCTTCTTTCTGTTGTAACTCAGCGATAACTTGTCTATCTTTGTTTGTGAAATTTTCTAGGAATACTTTATACTCAGGATTCCATTTTTCCAATGGACGCATGTCGCTCGCTAAAAACTTAAACTCGCTACCTTTATAAATTAAGATATATTCTTTCAATTTTGGTAAACGCTTTGTAGCATGGGACATTTTTACACCGGACGCTTCGCTCATCTTCACGGTAATTGTATTTAAATATTTATCCCTGCCAAAAACCTCATCCATTAAAACTTTCAGATATGCTAATTCTTCATCATCTATATGCACTAAAATCACACCGTCTTTCCGCAAAAGTTTTTTTAATAGGTAAAGACGGTCTCGCATCATTGTTAGCCACTCAGAATGCCTAAGATTGTCCTCGTATTTTTCAAAAGCATTGCCAGTATTGAACGGCGGATCAATATATATGCACTTAACTTTTTCTTTGTCCGGCCGGCCCTTAAACATTTCAACCAAACTCCGCAAAACCAAAAGATTATCGCCTTTGATGAGCATATTTTCGCTTGTCTTATCGCCGTAATCTTTTACAAATCGCAAAATGCGCGGTTCAGCAACGCGAATATCATTTTTCGGCACCCAAACCGGCCGGACACCCTTGCCTTCCTTTTCGTCAATTTCGTAGTAAAGCGAAAGGTCTTTGTTTATCCAATCCAACCGCAATGATCCTTTGTAATTTCTTTTTTGCATAAGACGTAATTACCTTCATTTTATCAAAATTTATGCTATATAGCATTTTTCGTGAAAAATCGGCAATCATTCAGAATGCCGACCTTTCAACCTTCAAAACCCTTGAAAACGCTAAGGTTCTAACTTGGACATCTGGCGGAGGGTGGAGGATTCGAACCTCCGAGGGGATTTCTCCCCAAGCGCATTTCGAGTGCGCCGCACTAGACCACTATGCGAACCCTCCGTTCGCCTTGTGCCCTCAGTAGGAATCGAACCCACATCT
>JAMCSN010000041.1 GCA_023381535.1 Bacteroidota bacterium | reverse complement strand
TGCGATCAATGTCATTCAACAACAGCATGGCAGCCGTCAACATTTAATCATGCAACAACGCCGTTCCCGTTGACCGGTGCACATACAACTGTCGCATGTGCAAGTTGTCATACTGTAGGGTACAGTGCCGGTCAAACACCGAATAATTGTTACGGATGCCATCAGACTACGTACAATAACACGACAAATCCGAATCACGCTTCATCAGGTTTTCCAACTACGTGCGAAACATGTCACTCCACAACAAATTGGACGAGCGCAACATTCAATCATTCGATCACACCGTTCCCGTTAACTGGCGCTCACACTTCAGTTGCTTGCGCAAGCTGTCATACCGTTGGTTACAATGTTGGTCAAACTCCAAATACATGTTACGCTTGTCATCAAGCAAATTACAATGCAACAACAAATCCAAATCATGCCGCCGCACAGTTCCCAACAGCGTGTGAAGAGTGCCATACAACCACTGCCTGGACTCCGTCAACATTTAACCATGACGGACAGTACTTTCCGATTTACAGCGGCAAACATAGCGGCAAATGGACGTTATGTTCGGATTGTCACACGAATTCAACCAACTTTAAAATTTTTACTTGCATTAATTGTCACGAACATAGTGATAAAGCGAAGGTAGATGGAAAGCATAATGGTGTCAGCGGCTATGTCTATTCAGCAACATCATGTTATACATGCCATCCGACAGGGGGTTCAGGTGGTTAAAAGAAGCATTTTGCTAGTGGTAGTTTTATTTCAGATAAATCTTTTGGGTCAAACTGCGGCTAAGAAGGAAAAAATCGGTCAGGTAACATTTCTGACCTCGCAGAACATTTACGTTCGTTTCGAAAACACCGACGGCATTTCGATTAACGATACGTTATATGTTCGTTCGAATAAAAAACTTGTTCCCACGGTATTAGTAAAGTATGTCTCGTCGAGTTCATGTTCAGGTGTTTTAATTGGAAGTTCTCAACCGAAAGTGAATGACTCTATGATCGCGTTGATTGTTGAGAAAACCGAGGTGAAAGAAAAGCCTGCTCAAGGAGAAATGAAAACCGAAGAAAAGATTCCTGCACAGGAGTTAATACCAGCACCAGCTAAGCTGCAAATATCAAAAGGAAGCGCGTTTGCAAGAAGAGTGAGCGGAAGACTTTCGATTGCGTCCTACACAAGTATGTCTAATACTCCCGGTTTGGCTAACCTTCAGAACTGGCGGTACACTCTATCGTTGGATGCGGACTCGCTGTTTAGATCGCCAGTATCGTTTTCAAGTTATATTAATTTTGTTTACAGAGCAGATCAATGGGCTAGCGTAACGACCCATTTGGGTGATGCAATAAAAATTTATGACCTTGCGTTCAAGTATGCATTCAGCAAAAAAACTAGTTTGGTTCTCGGCAGAAAAATTAATCCTAAAACTTCAAGTCTTGGCGCTATAGACGGACTTCAATTTGAAACAGCAATCAAAAAATTTACTTTTGGAGCGATTGTTGGTTCACGTCCTGACTTTTCCAATTACGGATTAAACGCAAAATTGTTCGAGTACGGCGGTTATATCAGCAGAGACGACAGCATTTCAACAAGTACGTCTATGCAGAACACAGTGGGCGTATTTCAACAGACGAACGATTTCAAAACCGACAGAAGATTTTTGTACTTCCAACACACCAGCAACTTTTCTCAAAATTTTGGTTTGTTTTTCTCATCGGAGTTTGAGTTGTACAAACGCAAAAAGGGAGTCGGGCAAAATGTTTTTGATATGTCGAGCATATTCTGCATGGCAAGTTATACTCCCAGCAGCTGGCTGAGTTTAAGCGCAACTTACGATGCAAGAAGAAATGTCGTCTATTATGAAACGTTCAAGAATATTGCCGATAGTATTTTTGATTCGGCTACAAGACAGGGTTTGGGATTGAGATTGAATATAAGACCGGTTAATAGTTTATGGCTTAGCACGAATTTCAATTATCGCTTCAGCGCCGCAGATCCACAGCCGGCAAGAAATTACGGCGGCTCACTAAGTTACATTCAGCTTCCGATAATTTATTCCTCGCTTTACATAAATTATAACAGAATTGAAAACGGGTACGTGAAAGGAAACTATTACGGCGGAAGCATCAACAAAGATTTGTTTAACGGTTATTTTAATATTGGTTTGGGGTACAGAAAGGTTGATTACACTTTCCCGCAAAGCTCTACTAAGCTGATGCAGACTATCGCTTCCATCGACTTATCGTGGCGGGTTCTTGCATCAACATTTTTCACATTGAGTTACGAAGGAACGTTTCAAGATAAGCAAAGCTACTCACACGTCTATATTGGTTTGAACACTCGGTTCTAATCTCTACAAGAAAACTTTATCAAGTTGGAATTAAAAGAAAAAGGGCGAGGACACTTCTAAAAGTATCCTCACCTTTTGTGAAATTAATTTTATCTTTTTTCGTAGGGCGGTTGTTTCGGATTAACCGGCGGATGCTCAGCAAGAAGTTTCATTACTTCTTCGATTCCTTTTTCCAATTGGGGATCAATACCTTTTGAAAGCTGTGAAGGATCGTCCTCAACTTTAATATCCGGATCTACACCATGACCTTCTTTGAACCATTTTCCATCCGGGTCATACATCCTAAATGTCGGCACTGTAACAGAACCTCCGTCAATTAGATTTGGCGCGCCGGAAATTCCGATCAATCCGCCCCATGTGCGTTTTCCAATTAGCGGACCTAATCCAGCTTTTCTGAAGAAGTCAGGAAATGCGTCGCCGCCAGAACCGCTCCAGCCATTTATTAACATTACTTTAGGACCGAAGTTTGCATACGGCGGCCACTGCCAATTCTTTCCATCGCGAACAGCCCAGAAAGCTAAAGGTTTCCGGTTCAGCAGTTCAATAAATCTATCCGGGATTTGTCCGCCGTTGTTGAACCGCTCATCAATTATCAAACCTTCCTTATCAAACTGTGCTGCAAATTGGCGAACTAACTCTGTTTGTCCGTCGATTCCGGTACTAGGAACATAGATGTAACCAATCTTTCCTTTCGTCTCTTTGTCAACTTGTTCACGGTTGGATTCTATCCATGCAAGATTACGCAAACGAGTTTCATCGGAAAGTGTCTTTACTAATATTTTGTGTGCACCGTCAAAAGTTGGTTTGTCATTCACAGTTAGTTCTACTGATTTGTCAGCCATGCCGTCGAACGCAGCCCATGGATCTTTGGATGTATCCAATGTTTCTCCATTCACAGCAAGAATGTAATCGCCTTCTTTTACTTTAACACCCGGCATTAGCAAAGGACTTCTAACTTCGGTATCCCAAGGAGCGCCGTTAATTATTTTTTTAATTTTGTAATATCCGTCAGCGATTTCCCAATTGATTCCAAGGTAACCAACATTTCGGTGCGCACTTTGTTCAAGGTCTCCGCCGCTGCGGTATGTATGGGACGAACTCAATTCGGAAATCAATTCACCGATGACATAATTAACGTCCGATCTAGTTACCGCTTGTTCCAAAAGTTTTTCATACTGCTTTTTCGTTGCATTCCAATCAACGCCGTGCATATTAGGATCGTAAAAGAAATCGCGCTCAAACCGCCAAACATCATTGAATATCTGCTGCCATTCAGTGCGTGGATTCACTGTCATTTCAAGCTGTGCAGTCGGCATCTTCTTATCAAGTTTTTGATTTTCAGCAATGTCAACTATCGAATAAGTTTTATCCTGATCGATCAGTATTTTCTTTCCATCGGCACTGACCGAAAACGCATCGGCGTTATCTACAATTGTTTTTGTTTCTCTCTTATCGAGATCGTAATACATGACCGGTTTCTTCTTATCGGCGGCACCTGTGTTGGGTAAACGATGGAAAATTATTTTCCCCGGCACTGCTTCTATATGCGAAATGTTACCGGCTTCTGGTGGAAGGATAACAACTCTATCGTCGAAATTTTTAAAAGTAATTTTAACTTCCTTTTCTTTTTCCTTCTCATCTTTTTTCTCTTTCGAATCACTCTTCTTGGAATCTTTTTCATCCTTCTTTTCAGCTTCCTTCTTTACGGAAGTCGTATCGTTCTTTGGAGCTAAAGGCGAAAGCACGTCATCGGTTAAAGTTGCTAGAGCGATGTTCGTCGTGTTTGCATAGATGAAGGTATTGTCAATATCGGAATAAGTAGGATTGAACGTTCTGTTTGTCAAGAAGTATAAATATTTTCCATCGGGATCAAATTTCGGTTCGGTGTCGCGGTAGTAACCCGAAGTTAGCTGATAATTTTTTTTCAGATGAGTATCAAAAACGAAAATTGCACTGGCACGGTTAGTCATATCTTCCGGGTAAGCGAGCCATTTACTATCTGCCGACCAGCTTACGTCAAAGTTTTCCAAGTCGCCTTCGTACATAAAAAGTTCTTTGTTCACTTTGTATGTTTCATTCTCGGCGATATCGTAAATGTAAACCTGCATTGCCTTATCGATGAATGCTAACTTCTTGCTGTCGGGCGACCAGTACAAACGGTAACGGTAACCGGGACCAAATGAAGTTAGTTTCTTCTCGGACTCGGGTTTCTCCAAATCGCGAATTGTCAATTCATATTCTCCGGATTTATCGCTCCAATACGCAACGGTCTTTCCGTCGGGTGACCATGCGGGATATCTTTCAGCTACGCCTGAAGTTTTTGTTAAATCAAATACGGGACCGTTTTCTGCCGGCACGGAGAAAATATCTCCGCGCGCTTCAAACATTGCTCTTTTTCCATCTGGACTAATGCTTGTATTCTGGATCAGCTTAGAAACGTTTTCAACTTTCGGCATAAGAGTAATTTCGTCCGTTACAACTTTGACTGCAACTTCGTGATACTTCTCATCTGCCAAGCTTAACAAATAAAGTCTGCCGCCGTTTTCAAAAACAATATCGGACGGACCTAAAGACGGAAAATGAATATCGTAATCATTGAAGTCTGTGATTTGTTTGGTTTGTTTTGTCCTAGTATCGTAACACCAAATATTTGCTCTTTCATTTGTGCCTCGGTCGGACAAGAAATAGATTTTATCGTTATACCACATTGGAAATTCATCGTCTGCAACATTGTTCGTAATGTTCTCTGCTGTTTCTTTTTCCAAATTGTAAATCCAAATATCTGCCGCCCATCCGCCGCGGTATCTTTTCCAAGTTCTGAATGCTTGGGTTACGGGAGTGTAAGCAATCATTTTTCCGTCAGGCGATAACGATGCCATTTCACCGTATGGCACAGGAAGTTTTTCCGGCAATCCGCCTTTTGCAGAAACTTCGTAGAATTGATTGAACCTTTGCTTCCCGCTGTTCATCGAGGAAGCATAGAGAAGATTTTTGCCGTCGGGATACCAATCGATTATTCTGTCGAACATTCCGTGGTGCGTTATTCTTTCCGGAAGTCCTCCGGTTGACGGCATCACATAAACATCAACATTCCCATCGTAGTTGCCGTCGAATGCAACTTGCGATCCATCGGGCGAAAATTTTGGAAACATTTCTTCCCCCTTTGCGGAAGTTAATTTGTAAGCGGTTCCGCCTTCTTTGGAAACTATCCAAATGTCGCCGGCATACGCAAATACAATGTGCGTTTGGGAAACATCGGGATACTGAAGCATCCGCGCACTGATTTGTGCGGCTGATTTAGTTAATGGTAGTAAAAAAATTGCAAGGAGAAGAGTAGACATTAATCTTCTCATAAAACCTCCGTTATTTTTTGTGATTTATAAGATGGGGACGATTCAGTGTTCGCCTTTCTATAAGGTAAAAAGGAATTCATTTTATATTGAGATATATTTACAAAGATTCGAGCTATAATTTCAAGTCCTCTGGAATTTTATTCCGAAAAATATGTTTAAGAAGATAGCTATAACCATATAAGAGGCAGATTTACTCTTATTTGACTAACT
>JAMCSN010000259.1 GCA_023381535.1 Bacteroidota bacterium | reverse complement strand
AGCTCGATTACAAGCGGCATTCAAGTTTCTTCCGATGACGGCAATACATGGTCTGATCTCGGTTTGAGCGGCGCCGGTGCTTGTTCAGTAGCAGCTAATCCGAATTCCAACAATGTATTCGTTGGAACAAAATCGGGCAGCATTTACAAATCTGGCGACGGCAATACCGCAACATCGGTTAACGGAACGGATACAATACCGACAGAATTTAATCTTGCTCAGAACTATCCGAATCCATTCAACCCGGCTACAACAATTCAGTTTGCTGTACCGGTTAGTGGAAGATATTCGCTGAAAGTTTACAACGTACTCGGTCAAGAAGTAGCTAATTTGATCGATGGTGAAATTAGCGCTGGCATTCACAACGTAAACTTTAACGCAAGCAGTTTTGCTTCCGGAATGTACATCTACAGATTCAGTGGCAACAACGTTAACATCTCTAAGAAGATGATTTTGATAAAGTAATTTGATTCCTCCCAAGAAGAGGCAAGCGAAATAAAATGAGTTTGCCTCTTCTGCCAATACGCAAGAGTTTGCAGAGGGGCCCGGTAACGGGCTCTTTTGCTTTTAAAGATCGGGATTTTTTCCTAGCGCATTCAACTTTGCGAAAAGAAATTATACAATCGTAAGCATTTTGCACTAAACATATTTTTTAATATTCTTGTATGAATCTTATTCTTGAAGTGGAAAATGTAACGCGGTACAATTTGGTTGTTACTACTCATAAACTACTGAGGAGCCGATGAGACGTATTTCTTTCTTTTTGATTTTTCTTTTCAGCGTCAGTCTGTTTGCGCAAAACCAACTTTCTTCAGATGAACTTTTCGTGAAAGCTAGAGACGCAGCATTCAACCAGAAGAATAGAAAACTTGCACGCGAGCTTTGTAAAACCATCCTAATAAAAAGTCCCAACTACAGCGACGTATCGGTTTTTCTTGGAAGACTGTACACATGGGACAGCATGTACGACAGCGCCAGAACCGTTTTAACAAATGTTTTGCGAAGGGATTCAACCAACGAAGATGCCATCAATGCGGCGATCGATCTTGAATACTGGTCGGGCAACTCGCCGAAAGCACTTGAATATTGTAACCGGGGATTGGGTTATAATCCAACCTCTTCCGACTTTTTACTAAAGAAAGCGCGCGTGCTGAATGATCTTGAAAGATATGACGAAGCTTTTTCAGTTCTTGAAAAACTGCTCTCTCTTAACAGCTCCAATTCCGATGCATTGTCATTCGCGGAAAGATTGAAAGAAAAAGTTAGAAAGAACACAATCGGAGTTACGTATGAATACGACAAGTTCGACAAAACTTTCGACCCGTGGCAACTGGGATCGATAAGTTATTCGCGGCGCACTCCGATCGGAACAGCTATTCTCAGAATGAATCTTGCCAGAAGATTTGGAACAAGCGGTGTTCAATACGAAGTGGACATGTACCCTCGGTTCGGCAACGGAATTTATTCTTACTTAAACTTTGGTTATTCACAAGATGGATTGTTTCCGAAGAACAGATACGGTGCGTCACTCTATATCAGTCTTCCTTTAAGTTTTGAAATTGACGGCGGCTTTCGCCTCCTCCGATATTCCAGCGACACATGGATTTACACTTTTGCCTTGGGAAAGTATTACGGAAACTATTGGTTCTCGCTTAGAACATTTATTACACCTTCAGTAGAGAAAGCTTCTCATTCATATTCGTTGATTGTTCGTTATTACTTTTCAAGTGCCGATGATTATTTGGCGTTATCGGTCGGAACCGGAATTACGCCGGACGAAACTTCGATTGACCTTCAAGGCAACTGGTTGAAGTCAAATAAACTTGGATTAGAGTATCAATCGAAAGTGAGCCGTGTTTTAATTCTTAACGTATCCGGAGATTACAATAGTGAAGAATATCTCACCGGAAGTTTTCGTACTAAATTATCGTTTGGTATGGGAATTAAGTTTTTGTTTTGATTGAATGAACGAATGAAAAAAAAACATCTCATCGGTATAGTTGCGCTCATCCTCGTTGTTTCTATGCTGCCGGTATTGATGTTCTTATCGTGGTTAGTTAAGCCGAAGAAAGAACTGAAGGCTGCAATTGTCGATAAGACCGTTCTAACCGCACAAGGCAACGAACACGAATCCTTCAACTGGATTTTAACTCACGAAAAATATTGCAAGCCAAACCGCGACTTGTATTCCGTATCCGAAGACTATTACGGATTCTTTCCGAAAGATAAATGGCAGTATCTGGTAAAAGATTTTCAAAAATATGACGATTCTGCGCTTAACAATTTTGCCGACAGAAACGACATGATTTATTTCACGGACACATACGGAATCTTCAACAAAGACTGGTTCAGCGACAATGCAAGAGGCGAATATTCAAAACTGATGTACGGCGGGATGACGCTTAATGATTTGAAACTTTTGGAATTGATGAAGCAGAAACACAAATTAATTTTAACCGAGTTCAACGACATTGCGACGCCGACTTCAAGATCGGTACGTTCGATGTTTGAAGATATGTTCGGTGTGCAGTGGACGGGTTGGACCGGTAGATATTTTTTCAGTCTAGATACAACGGTTAACAAAGAAATCCCGGTATGGGTTACGCGGGACTACAAATATCAGCACAACCATCAATGGCCGTTTAAAAAATCCGGAATCGTTTTAGTGAATGATAAAGGCAAAGTTGAAATTCTTGAGTACAAAAAAGATCTAAATGACGAAGTGCCTTACATCATCTCAAACGATTTGAACCAAAGCAGATTTCAGATTCCAAGGAAGATAAAGTACTCATACTGGTTTGATGTGATGCTCACGCGGCAGACGAACAATGTTGTTTCCGTTTACCGGATTTTTTCAAATGCTCGCGGCGACTCGATTTTAAAATCAATCAACATCCCGAATCCGTTCCCGGCTGTGATTGAACATTACGATAACGATTATAAATTTTATTACTTCTGCGGAGACTTCTGCGATAACCCGATTGATTCTTTTCTTGCAAAGTTTGAGGGAATTACAAAGTTCAGATGGTTCATGTATCCATCTAACGACGCAGCTGAACGGAAAAGTTTTTTCTGGCTATACTACGAGCCGCTTGTTAGCAATATCCTGAGAAATTTTTACAACGCATTGCCTGAAAAGTAATTTCATCTCCAATTGAGAAGACTATCGGGGACTAACGTTCCGGTCTGAATCATAAAATTATTTCTCCGCTTGAAATCATCGAACATATTAGCAATTTTGTTCTCAACCACGTTGTCGTTGATGGGCGAGATGTCCAAATCCGGACTAATCTTGTAAAGTGTCTTATCGGAATAGAAATAATCTTGGTACAGATAATCCAATAGTTCATTCTTGTTTCGCATAAGCGGGTAGCTGTGTATGTCTCTAAATTGTCGCGCCGTATCCAAAGTTGAACCAATAAAAGTTGAAGCGGTAATTTTTTTAGTTTTGTATCGGTCTGAAAGAAATGCAAGAAGAGTAGGAGTTATATCGAAATGTGAAGATACGGATGAAAATTTTGCAGTTCTTTTCAATAGAGGGGAATAAATGATAAGCGGAACATGAAACCGGTCGATCTGTGTTGTGATCGGTATTTCCGGCATTCTGTGATCACCGGTGATGATGAAGATTGTGTTGTTGAAGTCATCCCGTTTTTTGTATTCATCAAAAAATTCTTTGAACGCATCATCGGTATAAAGTACACATGAAAGTATATCTCTGTAATTTTTTACTGCATCCATTGTCTGCGGATCCAAATTAAGTTTGGAATAAACAGCATCGAATTTTGTCCGGTAGTAGTCCATGTTATCAACGATGAACGGCGAGTGCATTGACAAAGTAAGATAAATATTCATCTGGTTCTCTGTTTTGCAAGAATTAATTATGTCAAAACTTCGTTTGAATAAATCCTTGTCGCCGTATCCCCAAGAAAAGCCGCTGCTTGCAGTAGGCATCTTTTTGTATCCGTTGCCAAAATTTTTCTGATCAAGAATTAAATCGATGTTTTGCTTGCGAAGGAAAACATCCATCAAATCAAAATGTGCGTCCCCGCCGTAATAGAAATTTGCAGTGTATCCGTAATGTTTCAAATACTTGATCAGAGAAAAATGGCTGGGCATTTTATCGCCCATCTCAAGAAAACCTTTTTCACCGAAGGGAAGCGAACCGAATATCGACGGCAGTGCAGCGAATGTTCTGCCGCCCGTGCTTAAAAAGTTTTCCCAGTAAAGACTTTTTTTTTCCAATGAATCGAGGAACGGCGTAAAACTTCCTAAGTAAGCGTTCTCGCCGGAATATCCGCGTCCCAAACTTTCAGTAATGATGAAAACGAAGTTCGGTTTTTTGTCGCTCACGTTAAAATAGTTTGCAAGTACGTCAGGAGTCTTTTCTTCATGAAGAAAAGGATATTTGTCGTCCGTATAGTTGAACGAAATATTGTCCCCGTTGCTCTTCTCGATATAATAATTTGAAACCGGAAGCTCGGTGTCTTTCTCGAAGAAATAAGTATAGGTCTTAGATGAGAAGAACTGCAGTTTATTTACAACGGCAAAGTAAACAGAAGTGTTTGCGAAATCTTTGGGCAAAGGTTCAAATCCGGAACCGAAAAGCACAGACGCTATCATTAAAAAAATTGATATGGTAACAAACTTTTGGTTGAGTTTAATCTTTCTGAAAAATAATAACGCCACTACGACTACAGAAACAAAGATGGCGAAGAACAAAAAGTAGAGTGGATTCATCCCGCCGGCGGCAGTTACAGTTTCATGTATTTCAGAAAGCGAATATCCGAACAAATCCGATCCCAGCGGAATTGCCGACTTCGAAAAATAGAGTACGAGCAAAAGATAAATCAAAGCGACCAGCACCGACAAAATATTTAGGATTACTTTTGCAGTAGTTTTATGGATGAAAAATAACACGAGGTAAATTGCGCCGATGAATGCAACGGCTTCAAGAAAAAATAAAATATCGTAGAAGAATGAGCTAAGCAGCAAAATTATTCTTGAACCTTGCCCGGCAATGTGACTCCAAGTGAACACGATTTCGTATGCTCTGATCAAAAGAAAAATTAAAAGCAATCCCAGAACGGTAGAAATGAAATAGCTAAGAGCATCACTAAGCCTGCTTCGTTCTTTTTTACTGTAACCCAAGTTTTGCATTTCTCAAGTCTTTATTTTGTTTTCAAATTAAAATGCTTTTCTTCTCGCAATAAATAATTAATGATCCTATTTTGTTCGTTAAAACTTATTAGTAAGCCCTTTCTTTTCCATCTTGCCCCATTCTCTTTCTCCCAGAAAATACTCCAGTGTTCCCTTGAATCTAAAGTATGATGATAGCTGGCGGTAACCGAAATTTTCTACGATAGCAATAACAAAAAGTTCCAGCAAATGACTGTAGCGCGAATACTTTTTGAAAGTTAACTCTTCGAAGATAACAGACAGCAGAGACAAAATTACGCCGTATAAAATTGCAACCGAAAGAAAAACGATTGTAAAACTTAGCGGAACTAAACCGAATATCGCCGAAACCAAAAAAACAAAATAACCGAACACTTCAATAATTGGTCCCAGCATTTCGAAAATTACGAAGTATGGAAAGACAACCATTCCTAAAAGTCCGTACTGCGAGTTGAACAATAATTTTCTGTGAAGTAAAAGACTAATGATTGTTCCTTTCTGCCATCGTTTTCTTTGCAAGCCCAAAGTCTTCAATGTCTCGGGCGCTTCCGTCCAGCAAACCGGATCTGGAATTATTGCAACGCGGGTTTCGGGATTTTCGTTCCGAAACAGTCGCTGAATTCTAACGATGATTTCCATATCCTCGCCGATGCACCCGTTTAGAAATCCGCCGATCTTAACGAGAACATCTTTTTTGAAACAGCTGAACGCGCCGGAAATAATTAAGA
>JAMCSN010000114.1 GCA_023381535.1 Bacteroidota bacterium | reverse complement strand
GAGGTTCAAAAATGTGGATTGTAAGTCTTTGGGGGGCGCTTCAAGACACAAGTTTAGTTGAAGCCGCTGATCCACACATTCCGGTTTTATTGACACATGGAACAGCAGATGCAATTGTTCCTTTCGGACTTGGATCGCCGTTTCAGGTACCGACTCTATCTGCAACATACGGAAGTCAATTGATCGACAAACGGCTGGCTGGTTTGGCTTATCCGCATGAAACATATTTTGTTCAAGGAGAGGGGCACGAATTCTACGGTGTGGTAAATGGAAATTGGAGCCCCGCGCCAAATCAGTATTGGTATATTATTGTTGATAGGGTTCGCGATTTTCTTTTTGATATTCACAAACCGGCTGCGTCGTTCGATCAAATTGTTAACGGCGCACAAGTTACTTTCACAAACAACAGCACTAATGCAATTGCATGGCGTTGGGATTTCGGTGACGGTTCAACCAGCGAAGTGCAAAGTCCTTCACATACATACACTTTATCGGGAAGTTACAATGTAACTATGACTGCATACAGTCGGGTCTTCAGTACCGATGCCGAGACGAAAGTTGTCAATGTGACTGTTACTTCGGCGCCGGAAGAAATTACGCTTACAACTGTTTTGCTTCAGAATTACCCAAATCCATTTAATCCTTCCACAACAATTGAATACTCATTAAACACTACAAGCAAAGTGAAACTGGAGATTTATGATTTACTCGGAAGACTTGTGGAAAGGATTGCGGACAAAGTGGAATCCGCCGGCACAAAAAGAATTGTTTGGAATGCTAAAAATCTTTCCGGCGGTGTGTATATAATAAAGATGGAAGCCGTTGCAAACGACGGCAACAGCTACTCGTCATTCAAAAAGTTATTACTTCTAAAATGAGAGCTGAAGAAATGAATTTTGAAATCAATGCTGAGTGAATTGAAAAAATATTTTTGTCTTGCCGGTTTGTGTCTTTGTTTATTTCAGAATCCGATTCTGCCGCAGCGCCTTACCAACGACGGCTGGTCCGCACAAATTTTCTACATATCAGAAGCAACGATAAACGTTTACGAAACTCCTTCCGCCGAGGCAAAGGTTACCGGGCATTACGTTTATCTTGAAAAGGTTTTGGTGTTAATTGATAATGGCAACACGGGACATCTTGCCGATCCGGCTCGCCTCGTCTCCGACAAGTCGGAGCGGGCAGGCAGGTTTGGGTGGCGGAAAGTTCTTTATCCTAAAAAAGGTTATGTGGAAGATAAATTTCTAATCACCATTCAAAAGAAATTAGCAATAGATAAAAAGTATGGATACAAGGAAGAGATCGGCACCGACGGCTGGCAATATGAATTTAGATTTTGCAATAAGGATTATTCGTTTGTTAAAGGGCTTCCGGGTTATCAATCGCAAAACGTTGGCATAGTAATCAATGGAGAAAAAGTTTTGACAATTGCCGACGAGATTAACAACAATAAAGTGTGGACGAAAATACTTTACCCGTTTGACGGCTATATTCTTTCACAAGACATTCTTGCAGACGTGGGAGATTTTTACGTCGGCGTTGGCGGGCTGTACGGCATCTCTCAAATTCCGTACGAAAAGAATTTTAAGAATTTAAAAAATCCGTTGGGCGGATTTTTAGAGTTCTCAAAAACAAATTGGCGGCTGGGTTTCAGAGTCGGGTACAATTATTCCGAGTCAAACACCTCAACTTACATACTTAAATCAAACCTTCTATACCTTCAGATTCGTTACAATCTTATTAGCGTGTTCAATAATCATTTAAGTGCATACGCTGTTGCCGGCGGATGCTACTGGTTTTCAAGTTTTCAAAACACAAAATACCCCACATTAACTTCATACTTCCCGCTGGAAAAAGATAGTGGTCCCGGATACCTGGCAGGCGGCGGAATAACTTACACACTTTACAATTTTTTCATAGACGTTCAATATTTCTTTTTTGGTTCAAGGATGGCTGTCTTCGGAAAGGAACCATTGCCCGGCGAGTTTACCAATCAATACAAATTGTACCCGGGCGGCAATCAGGTAAACGTAATGTTTGGATATAGATGGATTTTTTAGGAACGGAGCCATGAACTCGGAAATCAAACTATCAATACGCGTAAAGAAAATTGGAGCTCTTGTTTTCGTCATAATCTTTTCGTTTTTGATTGGATGCACAAAAGAAAATTTTGTCGAGCCGGTTGATCCGTTTGTTGATCAAGATCTCGAATCCAACCCTGATGTTTTCACAATTGGGCAAGGCGGCAGTGCATTAAAAATTAAAACGAATCCCGCAAACGTAATCAATACAGAAAACGGTGTAAGAATTAAGGGGACAATTTTTGTCGAGAATTCTAAATACGGAGATATGCCTTTATCGACCGGCGATTTTGAACTTGTTAAAAATAGCTCGGACAATTTTTATTCAAATATAACCGGCTTTTCGAAGGTTCAATTACCTCATGAAGGTCTCTTAAAAGATTTACAGATGGTGGGTTTACCGGCTGCGGCATTGGGTTTCAAAAAGGGAAGCGACTTTGATACCGGCGCTTTGAATTGGCCAGTAAATCCAAACCGTTATTATTTCTACTATGAAAATACAAATGATAATCCTTTTCAAGCCGAGGTAACTAAATCTTCTATCAATAATATTAATAAGAAAACATGTCTAGTGATTTTTGCCTCGGTGATAATTGCGTTCTGCTTTTCATGCAGCAAATCTCCAGAAGAAGATTATACTTATTCGATTGATAAAGTCTGGTGGTCCGACAGCATTGATACAAATCTCGATCACTACGTTCAATCGAAGCGACTTAATTTTGACTTGCGGATTCAAGAAAATGTAACCCGCACTGTGAACGCGCGCGTTTTTTATAAGCTGCATGATGCATCAAGTTTTACGTTCTATGCTTTCTTAGGAGAGCACACCGCAAACGGCTCCGATTCAAAAAATCTTTTTTTTGTTCCAATCGGAGACCCAAATAAAGAATTGCCGAGAGGAAACTATGATTTTAAAATAGAAGTCTATGAAGCAGGTAACACGCGCATTGAAGCAACCACCGGTCAAAAAGACAGCGTTCTTCTTACTATGCAGCGCTTCGAGCAGTCGTCCAATGATAAGAACTACTCGATCAACGTGCGCTGGTCCAATCGGTTTGACCGAAGCAACAACACGTATTGGCGTTACGCAAAGCTTGTTCTCAACGTTGATGTTGATGCACCGCTGACAAAAAATGTTTATGCAAAGCTGTATTATAAAAAGAGTGCGGAGACCGTGTACCAAATCTATCACGAGTTTCCAAATTATTCAATTTACGATCAGAATGTGCAAGATACGGTTTCATGTTTCGTTGGAACGCCTGCCATTGAACTTGGACACGGTACGTATGATTTCAAAATTGAATTGTATGAATCGGCAAACAATATTTTAGTCGCACTGGCGGATGAATCAACTCCGGAACTTAACGATGTGAAATTCGAATCTGAAAGTGAAGATTCTTATTTCTATACGATTTCCAGAGTGTGGTGGTCTGACATTGTTGACTTAGACGGTGACACTTACACACAATTTCGGAAACTCAATTTTGCGGTGGAAGTTGACAAAAACGAAACGCGCACGATCTTTGCAAAAATATATTACATGCCGCCGGATACAAGCGACTATCTGAAGTATGATTCGACCGCCAATTTTCCGATTACAGGAAAACTTCCAACCAACATTTACAGTTCCAACATCGGGTATTCTATACAACTGGATAGCGCCAAGTACAATTTCTTGATCTCAATTTATGAACCAACGGCAGATACGGTCGAAGCTTTTCAGGCTTCCGTCAGCAGTTCAACCGACACAACTTTGGCAAATCAAAAATTTGAAACACTTTCTCGCGACATAAAAAAATGATACGATCTTGCTCAAATATTTTAAAAGTGTTCCCGATCTTGCTTCTGCTTACCGCGGGCATTTTGAACGCACAAAAAAATCCAGAAGGGTTATTTAATGAAGCCGCTTCATCTTTAAATCTGGTCGTGGATGAATCCGGCGACGTTCTATTTCCAGAAGAATACGCAGATGCTGTTTCGCATTATCAAACCGCAGTAAAGTATAAAGAGAAAAGTAAATCGCCGGCTGATATTCAGATAGAATTGGAAAAGGTGATAAGCATACTAACCAAGATAAACGATTCGGTTGAAGAAAGATCTAAAACATTCGGAACGGTATTAATAGCACGGCAAACTGCTGTTAAATCTAATGCCGATAGATACGCGGTTCATTATTGGGATGCCTCTGAAAATAAATTTATGAATGCAATTGAAGATTATTCAGACAAAGATTACAAAGACGTTCAAGAAGCCATTCCTCTTCTACTCGATAATTACAACAACGCAAAAAAATATGCGGATTTTGCAAACAACTTGGTGTTCAATTGGACGCCGCTAAATAATACAAATGCATCGTTGGCAAATTTACTGGCGCCGTTAAGTTACTCGCAAAGCGCCGCAAAACTTAATAATATTTTAGAAAGCATCTCCGAAGGAAATGATTTGAATCAAATAAAAACTTCGGTTGATGATGCCGCTGTGTTGTTCAACAAATCTACAGAGAACGCCAAGAAGTTTTCCGGCAGGTATTCGGGTTTATTGCGAATTAGAAAAGACGCCGAGACCGCCGGCGCCGAAGTTTATGCCTCGGAATTATGGAATGCCGCCGAAGAAATTCTTTCTGAAACTGCTTTGACGTTCGAGAAAGACCGGACCGAGCGCGCCGCCGAATCCTCCCTAGATGCGGCATTGAAATATCTCGAAGCAAAACATCTTGCCGTTAGAACACAAATTCTTTCCAAAACGGATGAACTTATTCAGCTTGCGGAAAAAGGAGACGCCGACGAATACGCTCCAAAAACTTTTAACGAAAGCAAATCTTTGGCGAAATCTGTTACGGACATGATCTACAGCGACAATTATGATTACTCGAATCTAAAAAATCTTGCAGCACATGCTGAAACGAAAGCTATTCTGGCAATAAATGTCACACGAACAATTAAAGAAGTTGATTCCGACAAAAACTCTTGGGAAGATTTAATTCTTGCATGGAACATTTTTGGAAATCATGACAATCTCGCACAGGAAAAGCAAACCGAATATGTTCCGCCTGTAACAAAAGACGTTGGCGACGCCGCACAAACAAAGAGGATACCTTCCGAAGTTGCCGGCATATTTAATCCCAACGAAGCTGAGATTCTGGAAAGCGGTGACGAAATTATTATCCGCATAACCGGCATAAAGTTTCAGTGGCTTGGCTACTCGCTTGACGATAATGCAGAAAAGATTTTGGACAAAGCAATTCAAGTTCTGAAATATTTTCCTTCCTCTACTATTACAATTGCTGGACATAACGATTATGTTGCAGCTAAAACTTTCAATCAAGAAATCTCTCAGAGAAGAGCCGATAACGTGCGCACATACATATTACTGCATTCGAATATTGATCCCGATAGAATTATCGCTGTGGGATATGGCGAAACTCTGCCCATCACAAACGACAAAACATTTGAAGCAAGAGAAAAAAACCGGCGAATAGAATTAATCATCAAATGAAATTCTCTCCTATGTTTTTTCTCTCTAGTAAAAAAAGATCATGAAATTTTCTTTTCCAAAATTGAGTACAGAAGAGCCGCACGTCCGCAATGCTTGACATAATATCCGCTTTTAATTACTTTGCATGCACTTTATGAACACGAAAAAAATAAATATGAACAGACAGACGTATATACTAAAAATGTTTTGGTGTCCTGCTACGCTAATTGTTAGCTGCCGGGCGTTAACTACTTAATATTCGAAAAATATTTTTTAGTTAATCCCGCCACGGCGGGATTTTTGTTTTATAACTTTCCTTTCAGCGCAGGGTCAGTAACAAAAGAAACCTTTATAACAATAGTTTTGTTAGCCAATTACCTCTAATGTTC
>JAMCSN010000086.1 GCA_023381535.1 Bacteroidota bacterium | reverse complement strand
CACTTTATCATTCTGATTGAAATCGTAATTAAGTTTAACATAGCCGAGATAACGTTTCGCGTAATCGTTCTGCCGATAGCTCATGTTATCAAATTTTTTGAATGATAAAGTGTAAGCAAGATTTCCGACCGTGTTGGAATGTGTGAGTTCAACGCCGTAAAATGTTCTAAGGTTGCCGTTCCATTTCCAAATATCGTACGCCGGGTTATCGTACGTGCCGAAGTAAGTGCGGAAATGTGTTATCGGATTCTTGACGGAAGATTTTGTAATGATGTTTATGACGCCGCCGATTGCGGAAGAACCGTACAAGGAACTCGCCGGACCTTTTATGATTTCAATGCGTTCAATATCAGCCATGGGAATCAATTCCCAAACTATGTCGCCGGTATCGCCGCTGTACATCGGGATTCCGTTAACCGCAACAAGAACGCGCGCGCCGGTTCCTTTGCTGTAGCCGCTCGATCCGCGAATGCTCGGCTGTTCAAGATTCATTTGCACGCCGGGAACGTTTTGCAGCATTTCATCAAAAGTGAGATAATTATTTTTATCAATAAAATCCGGCTGGATAATTGTTGTGCTCACCGGTAGGTCTTGAATTCTCTGTTCATATTTTGTTGCGCTTACAACAATCTGCCGTGCCTGAATCGGCTCTTCGGTTAAAACGATGATTAATGGTTTTGTCGCGGAATTGAAATCAATATTAATTTTCTTTTTCGAATAACCTATTAACGAAATTTCCAGCGGATAATTTCCGAACGGGAGATTTTTTATTTCGAAACTTCCGTCGCTTAAAGTCGCCGCACCATACTGGGTGCCGGAGACAACAACGTTTACGCCTTCAAGCAATTCATTTTTATCGGTAATTACTTTTCCTTTTAAAGAGCCCTGCTGTGCGTAAACGGAAATGCTTGCAAGCAGAAGAAAAATGAGACTAAGTTTTTTCATAAAACTCTTCTGATATTTTTTGAAAATAGATTACCCGCCGGGCGGTTGTGGAGGCGGATTGTTGAAATCGACTTTTACGTCAACCCCCGTTGTCATCTTGCCGTCTTGAATTGTCATAGTTGCCGGCTGAGATTGATTATTACCGATGCAGTAAACTCCGACGATGGACCAATCCTTTCTTGCCAAAGATAGAGTTGGAGTTTTGGATTGGGCAACAACGATGTACTGATAATTGCCGGGGGCTATTTTGAAGATGGAAATAAAATTATTTTCGACAGAATTATACGTGAACTTACTGCTTCCGTTCGGAATGGAGTCGATAACGAAACTTAAATTCGGCGGAAAAAAATCTGAACTATCTTTAAGAAGATTTTTGAAAACAACCAGGTGAGTTCGTTTGATTCCGGCAGGCCAGCTGCCGACAAATGTTACCGTTCCGCTGAATCCGGTTACGCCGGGAGGCGTGCTGTTGGCGGGTTCAGGCTCAATACCTTTATCGCATCCGCCGATAAATGTAATAAGAGCCGCTATTACAATAGCAAAAAAAACTTTACGCATATTGATCTTTCCGTTCATCTTGCACGACTAAATATAATAGAAGAATTAATAATTCTCAGCTTAATTCCGTTACGCAAGATGAATTTAGATATTTATTTAAGTAAGTTTTTCAAAGCTAATTTCGGAATAATAAATTCTATCGTGCACACCAAACTTCAAACATATTTTTCATTTCTAATCTTATTCTTGGTTTTTCGGGCGCAAGTTTATGCCGAGGCAGACTCTCCCGGAGATATTGTTTTTAAGCAATTAAGAATTGAAGACGGACTTTCGCAAAGTACCGTTTCGTGTATGCTGCAGGACCGCGAAGGTTACTTGTGGTTTGGAACCGCCAACGGATTGAACCGCTACGATGGATATAACTTTCTCGTATTTGTTAACGATCCTTCGGACACGACTTCAATTTCCGGCAACGGAATACTCTCGATGTGCGAAGATAAAGACGGCTACATATGGATCGGTACTTCAGATGGAATTCTAAACAAGTATGATAGATGGAACGGAACCTTCACTCGCTACAACATTACCGATGAGATGAGAACGCAAGTCGATCCGGAAGAAGCATTTTACGATTTTCCGCTTCCGTTTTCGCGTAGCAGTGATAGGTCAATCACTTCAATCGTTCAGGACAAAAATGGTTACTTGTGGGTCGGAACATGGGGCAGAGGACTCGTAAAATTTGATGTGAAGAATAACAAAGTTGAATATTTTCATTACGATCTCAACAAACCGAATGGTTTTCATTCCAACAGAATAAGAGCCATTATTCCCGATGACGACGGATCGGTTTGGGTCGGAACCCTCGGAGGCGGTTTGTATAAACTTGTTCCGGGAGTTGACCGCACCGTTATAATTAAATATGAACACAACGGTAATCCAGAAAGTTTGATCGATGATAAAATTTTTTCATTGTTCAGAGATTCCAATGGAGATTTTTGGATTGGGACTTACACGGGCGAAATCGATAGACTCACAAAAAAGAATCAGCAGCTTCCGCCTGATAAAGCGCGGTTCGAACGGTTTGAGATTCAAAAAGACGGGGCGAATTATCTTTCGGAAAGTTTAATCACCTCTTTTGCACAAGACCGTTACGGCGAACTTTGGATTGGGACATATTACAACGGTCTTATTCGATATAATTTGAAAAAGAAAGTTTTTTCTTTTTACAGGAACGATCCGAATCAGCCCAACTCACTTTCTAAAAATGATGTGCTTTCGATTATGGAAGATAGATCTGGAACAATTTGGATTGGAACGCATCTGGGAAATGGACTTGATAAAATTGAACACAGCTCGGTTAAGTTTAATCAACTGAACAAAGATTTAAAAAATAGAAACGGTTTGGATGACGATGTTGTCTGGGCAATTCACGGTGATGATAATTCGAATTTGTGGATCGGAACGTTTAAGGGCGGATTGAATCGCTGGGACAGGAAAACCGGAAAGTTTACTTATTATAGAAAGAACATTTTCGATCAGTACTCGATCAGCGACAACCACATCAGGGCAATCATAGATGACAATAGCGGCGGGTTCTGGATCGGCACTTACAGCGGCGGGTTAAACAGATTCAACAAAACGACCGGCAAGTTTTTGCATTACGGAAATATTCCCGGTGATTCATTGAGTTTAGGCGCCGATCAAGTTCAGGCATTGATGATCGACCGCGCGAAAAATTTATGGGTTGGAACATTCGGAGGAGGATTAAATAAAATTTCTGCCGAAGACATTGCTGCAAATCATCCGAGGTTCAAAAGGTATATTCACGATTCTCAAAATCCATTCAGCATAAGCGACAACCGTGTGTACGCGCTCTTCGAAGACAAAGACAGCACTATTTGGATCGGCACATTCGGCGGCGGGCTCGATAAATTCAATCCCGCAACCGAACAATTCATCAATTACAAAAATATTCCCGGTGATGAATCGAGCATCAGCGATAACCGCGTGATGTGCATCCACGAAGATGATGACGGCTATTTATGGGTTGGAACATACGGCGGCGGTCTGCAAAAATTCGATAAGCAAAAAGAAAAATTTATTCGATTCGGCAAAAGAAATAAAATGAACAGCTCTGTTGTTTACGGCATCGAAGCGGATAATCACAAAAATCTTTGGATGAGCACAGACAACGGGCTTTTCAAACTTAACGCCCGTACAGGAACATTTACTCAGTATGATCTTCACGACGGTCTGCAAAGTCTTGAATTCAGCGGCGGCGCGTACTTTAAATCCAAATCCGGTGAAATGTTTTTCGGCGGCATCAACGGGTTAAATTATTTTTATCCCGATAGTGTAAAAGACAACATGGTTATTCCGTCAATAGTGGTGAGTTCAATCAGAGTTTTCAACGAACCGATAAAAGGAGAACAGAACAGAATCGAACTTTCCTACTTGCAAAATTTCTTTTCGTTCGAATTTTCCGCTTTGGATTATACTAATCCACAGGATAACCAGTACGCTTACATTCTGGAAGGATTTGATAAAGACTGGCATTATGTTGATTCGCGAAGAAGAATTGCGAACTACATAAACTTATCGCCGGGCGAATATGTTTTTTGTGTGATCGGTTCCAACAACGACGGAATTTGGAATAACGACGGCGCACGAATCCATATAATAATTCTACCGCCTTTCTGGGAACGCTGGTGGTTCATTGCAGGCGCGGCGCTGTTGATTACTTTTATTATCTTTTATGTAAGTACTGTAGGCTATAGAAATCTGCTGGCGATCGAGAAAATTAAAAGCAAACTTGCAGCAGATCTTCACGATAATGTCGGTTCGGGTCTCACTGAAATTTCCATACTCAGCGAACTAACATCGCACGAGATAAAAAATTCGTCTCCCGAGACGAATAAGAATTTAGTTCTGATCAGCGATAAAGCCCGCCAATTGATCGACATCATGAGTGATATCGTATGGATGGTTAACCCAAAACGTGATACGTTTTACCACCTTCTGCTGCGCCTCAAAGACTCTTATGCAGATCTGCTGAACTCTGCCGGCATTTCGTTTAAGACTGTAAATCTTGAAAAGATTAACACACTGAAGCTTCCGATGGACTACAAGCAGAACCTTTTTTTGATTTTTAAGGAGGGGATTAACAACGCAATCAAATACAGCAAGTGCAACAAAATAATTCTCGAAGCAAACTTGAACAAAGATATTCTGGAACTCATACTACGCGACGACGGCACCGGTTTCGATATTCAAAAGATTAAGAGCGGCAACGGACTTCTTAATATGCGGTCTCGCGCAAGAACCATCGGCGGAGAACTTGTAATTGATTCTTCCGGTGAAGGAACGCAAATCAAATTTACCGGCAAAATTTTGAGCCTGAAGAAAGTTGTTCTTCCATTTCTAAAGTAGTTCCGATCTTAATTCGGTAAAGTATTTTTCCAATTCATTTCAAAGCAAGGATAAAAAATATTATCTTGCATCCGCAAGAGCGGGAACCTTTAATGATCAAGGTAGCACTCATAGAAGACAACACAACTATCCGAGACGGACTTGCGGCTCTAATAAACGGAACTACGGGCTACAGTTGTGTCGGCGCATTTTCCGATTGCGAATCATTTCTCTCCAAACTTGAAACACTCAGCGTTGATGTTGTTTTAATGGATATCGGTTTACCGGGCATGAGCGGTATCGATGGAATTGCGCACGCAAAAAAAATTAAACCCGAACTGAATATTTTAATGCTTACCGTTTATGAGGACAGTCAAACTGTGTTCAAAGCGCTGTGTGCGGGAGCGTGCGGCTATCTCGTTAAAAAAACTCCGCCGAGCCGTCTGCTTGAAGCCATTAAAGATGCATTTGAAGGCGGCGCGCCAATGAGCTCTTTAATTGCGCGGCAAGTGATTACTGTTTTTCAGCAAACGCAGGGCGCGGCAACTTTGGCGCCCGATCATGAATTATCAGCGAGAGAAAAAGAAGTGATAACATCTCTGGCTGAAGGCAATAACTATCAAGAAATTGCAGACCGTCTTTTCATCAGTGTTGATACCGTCCGGCATCACATCAGAAATATCTATCGCAAACTTCACGTGCACTCACAATCCGAAGCAGTGGCAAAGGCAATCCGAAAAGGAATTATTTAGATACTTGATTCTAGATACTGGATGCTGGTTTTTGTGATAAACAAAAGCATCTATTGTTCAATATTAATCCAGTAACTAATATCAAGTATCCAGCATCCAATATCCAGCAACAAGCTGCATCGCATGAACATGTAGGTTAGTGCAATAATTTCCACCTCTTATCAAAAAAACAACACATTTGTGCGGTTTACAAAAAAAGATCAATTCGCTAATTACATCTCAGAATTAGTAAGCAAGCAACATTAAAGCCGTATTAAAAAAATTTAACAACAAACTTGGAGGGCTTCAATGGAAAACTTAAGTCTTAGCCTCAGCGGAAATCCACTTGCAGAACTAATAAGCGATGAGATCTATAATCTCCTAACCACCAGGGGATTAATT
>JAMCSN010000182.1 GCA_023381535.1 Bacteroidota bacterium | reverse complement strand
AAGTCCAAAGTGATTTGCGTTGATATGCAGGAAAAGATGCTCGATGTTTTGAAGAAGCGCGCCGGAAAAGTTAATTTGTTGAAAAGAATTGAACCGCGTTTATGCAATCAAGAATCACTTGGACTTGATGATCTAAAAGAAAAATTAGATTTTGTTCTGGCGTTCGCGATGGTGCATGAGGTTCCGGACGCAGTTCCGTTTATAAACGAAGTTTCCGCGACAATAAAAAGAAAAGGTTGTTTGCTAATTTCAGAGCCGGCAGGAAATGTAACTGAAGAAGATTTCAAGAAGACCATCTCAATTGCCGAACGTAATAATTTAAAGGTGATTGAAAGACCAAAAATAAAAGGAAGCCACAGCGCTTTGTTTCAGAAAGAATAATCGGAGAACTGATGGATTGGACAAAAGAATTCGGCGCGGCCATAACGGTTTGCGATAATGATGGTATAATAACGGAGATGAACGAAAAATCGGCTGCAACTTTTGAAAAGGACGGCGGTTTCGGTTTAATCGGAAAAAGTCTGTTCGAGTGCCACAATAAAAATTCCACGGCTCAAATCCGCGACTTATTGGATCATCAAAAAACAAATGTATATACAATCGAAAAGAATGGTGTTAAGAAACTAATCTACCAAGCTCCATGGTACGATAACGGTGAAATGAAAGGTCTTGTTGAACTGTCTTTGGAAATTCCTTTTGAAATGCCGCATTTCATTAGAGATTAATCAACGGCAATCATGCCGTAAAACATTTCAACAGGGTTTTTCCGGTTCATCTTTTTTAATCACTTCAACAGTAAAATTTGCAGCCAGAGCAGCAAGCGCGCCAACAGCAGCCAGCACCGGCGCAAAGAAAGCGCCTATCACGCCAACTGTTACCGGTATTTCAATGTAAGTCCGCCCGTTAACATCTTTAATAATAATTCTACGCGCGTTGCCTTCTTTAATCAACTCTTCGATCTTGGCAAGTAATTCTTTTCCGTTGATGGTAAACTTGATGGACATTTCAACCTCTCTATTTTTTGAAACGAATCGGCAGCGCTGAATTTAAATTTGTTCGCTCAATCGAATCACACTAACGTGGAAACGGGGAAAAACATGTGCGGCGGCTTTGAAAAATTCAATCACGGCGGTAAGAAACGACCGTGCGGCAAATGAATCGATAGAAAAGTCGAGAAGATAATTTTCCTCGTCGGTTTTAATTACGATGCGTTTCACCTTTCCGCTCGAAACATATTTTTCTATGTGTAGATTGAATTCGTTCATACCAACTTCTCGGTTCATATCCTTTATTTCTTATAACATATTAGATGAACGAAAAGTTTAATAGGTTCCGCCTTCAAGAGGGTTAAAATTTGGTGACAATCTGTTTTGAGATGAATTTATCTCTTTCGTTTCCAAAAATAATAGACTGGAATTCCGATGCCGAGGAACAATAATCCCGCCCATGCTTGCTGCGGTTTTTCAATGAGCGTATTTACTACAAACCAGACTGCCATCGCGGTAAAAAATAACGGCGTAACAGGATAACCGAAAGTTGAATACGGTCGTTCTATCTGCGGCAACTTTCTGCGGAAGATAAAAATGCTTGCCGCGGTCATACCGAAAAAAATCCAATCGGTGAATACAACATAGGCAATTAAGTTTTCGAACGTGCCCCAAAACATGATGAGTGTAATTGCCCATATTGATTGAACGACTATCGCATAAACCGGCGTGCGGTATTTGGGATGTAATTCCGCAATCTTCGGAAAAAATATTTTATCTGTTGCCATTGCATAATAAATGCGCGGCGCCGTTAAAGTGTAAATTCCGGTTGTTCCAAAAGTTGAAATGAAAATTGCGATCGCAATCAAACTGCCGCCGATTGCACCTAAAACTTTTTGAACTGCATCTGCGGCAAGAGTTGGTGTCGAACCGATTTCACCCGGCGTCATCAAAAACATGTAAGCAATATTTGTGAGTATATAAATTAAAGTTACGGCAACTGCTGCGGTGATCATTGCCCGCGGCAAATCTTTTTTAGGATTTATCGCTTCCCCGGCGGTAAAAGTTGCATGCTGCCAGCCGCCGTAAGACCACAAAACGCCAACCATGGCAACGGCAAAAGCACTTCCGGCATTTTGAGATAGATGAATTGATTCAAAAAAATTTGTTGTGGCGCCGCTTCCGAAAATAAATCCCACAAGTATCAGCCCAATAATTCCGATTAGTTTTAGAACTGTAAAAATGTCGGAGAAAATTCCGGCAGCTTTTACGCCGACGATATTTATGATCGTTACAAAAACTATTCCGGCAACGCCGACTAATTTTATTTCCCACAGCGTAAGATATATGAAGTAACCAAAATATGTTGAGAATGCAATTGCAAGCGCCGCAATTCCTCCGGTGTTAACTACAAGAAAATATGCCCAGCCGTACAAAAATCCGGCAAGCTCGCCGTAGGCTTTGTTAAGATAGACGTAAACGCCGCCCGCTTCAGGAAACATTGAACCCAATTCGGAAAAAGTTAACGCCCCAGAAAGAGCCATTAATCCGCCAACAAGCCATGCAAATAATATTAGCAGCGGATCGTTTAATGATTTAGCAATTAACGAGGGCGTGAAAAAAATTCCAGACCCGATCGTTGAGCCGATGGCAATCATTGTTAAATCGAATGCGGTAAGTTTTCGTTTTAACGACATAATGAACGAACTTCTGTCTGGTTCTATACTTAGTTATTCAACAAAGAATAATCCTTGATTTAAGATAAGAAAAAAATTTAGTGAGTTGCTTTTGTTTTCTGATTTGATTTTTTGTGCGGGGGTTAAATAATCGGAAGTTTATTTTTCCGATTCGACTTTTGATTTGTTTTTCTCTTTCGACCTGGAAACGAGACTAATGCGGATTTCCGGAAAGAGTCCTTCGTTAACTACTTTTATTTCAAAATGGGAATCCTCGTTTTGTCGTGGCTGATAATTGCTGGTCTGATTTTCTCGTGCGAGTGTAATTGCTAACATGAATTCCGAGATAAATTTAAGTTAATAATTTTGTTTAACGTAATTTCAATTTAGGAATAACGGGGCATTGTTCCTAATTCCGATTTCAATGTAAAAAAATTCTTTTTAAACGGTCAAATTATTTTTTCAAATCAAAAAAATTTTTTTCTTGACTTCACTTGCTATTTAAATTTATGACTTGTCGTCATTCTACAGAGATTACAATTTTATGTTTGATAAATTCATTCCCGGTTCCTGGAAGATTCACGACAAGTTTTCCATCCTTCAATTCTGCACCGGTGATTTTGATAGCTAAGTCGGAATTCATTATTCCAAGTTCATAATTTTTATTCGGTTTGCCTTCACACTCGATTGTAAGCTGCTTTCCTTTCAGTTCTTGAGAAACTATCTTCAGTCCTTCGCTCACAGCACCGATCGGAGATTTTTTTGCAAGCGGATAAATTGCAACTGCCGGTTTGTATAAAACAACTAACTCACTTTTATTTTTCATTTTGAAATGTGTTTGCAGTTGATACGCTTGTTTATGTTTGAGCAATTCAAATTGAACCGGATAACCATTTAGTGTTGCAGATGATATTTCTGTCCCAAGTGCAAAATCCGGCTCGAATTCAAAATCAATTTCTTTGCCGCCGTTCATATTACAAGTCATGTTCATTTTGTCTTTCTCAATTCTCAATTCGCAATTCGCAATTGCTTCGCCAATTTTGATATTGTTCACTTTCAAGAATTTCCAATCAGCCGGCAGTTTCGGCGCAAAAGTTATTTTGTTTTCAAGCGCATTAACGTTAAGTCCGATCAATCCATTCATCATCGGGAAAATATAACCGCTGACGCTGAACCCTTGATCGTGATATGCTTCGCCAAGTTTTGTATTGATATCGCCGGAAAATACTTCCGGCACAATTCCCAGACCATAATCGAAAACATGCTGCGCCGTTTGGGATACGGTTTCATATCCTTGCAAATCAAAGTGAGTCTTAAATTGTGCCGCACCGATAAAATATGAAGTGAACGGCCAGACGGTTCCGTAATTGTAATTTGTCGGTTCGTATAGCGAAGACTTGTTTGAAAGGTTGCGAACACCCCAATCTGTTACCATATCGCTTTCGTTAAATTTTTCAATGGTACCCTCGCTCCGCCCTTTATCCATTAGCCCAAACATGATTGATGCCGACGAGTAAATATTTTTGTCGCGTACTTGTGTGCCGTTTTCCGCTGCGCCGAAGCTGTAAAAGCCTAGATCATCAATCCAATAAATTTTTTCCAAAGCTTGCTGCGCTTGCCGGAAAAGTTTCGCAGATTCATTTTCTATTTCTTTATCGCCAACATACTTTGCCATCAGATTTACTTCTTTGATGCCTTGTGTCCACAAACTTTGAGTATAATTGTCATTGAAAATTTTCACAAGCGAACCGAACTCCAGCACGCCAAGTCCGGCTCCTTTCAAATCCATCAGCCCGTCGCCGTTACTGTCTTTGCTTTTGCACCATTCATACGCTTGAACAATCGACTTCCAACTTTTTCTTACGAACTCTAAGTCGCCGGTTTTTTTGAAGTAATCACCGATGGCGACCAAATACCATGGCGAAGTGTCCGCATGATTATATCCGAAATGATAATCGTTCCACCAATCAATTAGTCCGTCACTTTGAGAAAGTTCATGCGCCATTTTCCCGATATCAATGTTTTTGTCGGACGGATTTTTTTTACGAATCGGAAAATTATCTTGCCGCTGCCATTTTTGAGTAAACTCTAATGCGTCCTTAACGGTTTGGTAATCACCGTAACTGTTCATCGCAAGCGAATTGATAGATGCATCGCCGCCGAAGAACCACGCAAATCCGGGGCGACCTCCACCGCCGCTCATTCCGTATCCGGCAACCAAACCTTTTCCAAGATTCGGATTCTCCACCATTAAATTATTCAGCGCAACTTTCCCGTATTCAAATGCAAGATTCAGTTTATCATCCGGCGTAATTACTTCCACGGTTGAGTTTTTTAAATTTTTGTAGAACTGATAATTTTCGTCGTAAAGTTTTTCTATGTTCGATAGAATATTCTTGTAAAGAACTTTCACAGAATCGTATCGCGCCTTCACCGGACTTCCGGTAATTACAATCGGAATGAATTTATCTTTTGCGTCGCCCGGTTTAATTTCCATTTTGAATTGAATCGGATTATCGGCAAACATGTGCGCCGGCGGTGCCGCCATTTGTTCGGCAACAGGCGATCCGCACAAAAACAATCCGCGCTGCTGAGATTCCGAAATGATGTAAGCTTTCATATCGTCGTCCCAGTAGCTGTATTGTCCGCCGATTCCAGCGGGCCATTGCGGCTGCATTACCGGCATAAATCCCGGAACAATTGTGAGCGGGTTAGTTGTGTTAACATCGAGCAAAATTATTGCGGCGGGTTTATCATGCGGAACAAAAATTATTTCTTTAACCGTGAACGATTCATAAACAAAAGTAATAGTCGTTGCTTCGGGTGTTACCGTAATATCGCGCAAAATATCTTTCGACATAATCGGCTGCGTTGTTGTGCCGACAAAAAATTGTATGTCAAAATTGCGCAGCACTTTCCAAGGCCAAATCCACATTTCAAACGAGCCGTTTTCAAATCCCATCAATGCAGCTTTGCGGCCAATTTTATCCATGTATTGATTCGGCTGAGCTGGACGCGTTAAGGCTAAATCGTTTGGTTTAATCTCAAACTTGTTTATTAAGCCGGTTTGTGCAGAAATTGTCAGCGTCAAAATGAGTAGAAGCGTTAAAGATGATTTTAATTGTTTCATGGTTTGATAGTCTTATTGTTATAAAAATTATTTTTTTTATGTCATCGCCTCAACATGGCTGTTAATCATTCTCTGTTTTACCGATGTGAATCGATTCGAAACCATATTTATCTCTGATTTTAGTTACTGCACTAAGCATTTTCTTTCTTGCGATTTCTTCGTCTTCAAACAAAATTTCCTGTTCGGCAAACTGGCTTAACTTGCTTAGATGAATTCCGATTAGACGGATGATAAA
>JAMCSN010000245.1 GCA_023381535.1 Bacteroidota bacterium | reverse complement strand
TGCTCAACAATTTCTTTTATTCGAACCTTGTAATGTTCTTCACGCTTGGTTTTCAGAAATCCGTTCGCTTCCAAATAATTTTTATGTTTTGCAATTTCTTCAGCGATCTCGCGCGTACCGGTATTTTCTGATGCGACGGCTTTCAAAATATTGGGCAGCCAGCTTTTTTCTGTATGCTCTCGGAACATCAAAATTGTTTTGAGAGCGGAAAGAGCGCTGTCGGATCCCGGTCTATCGCTTTTGTTGAGAACGAAGAAATCTGCAATCTCCATCAGTCCGGCTTTCATCGCTTGAATAGAATCTCCACTTTCCGGAACGAGAACAACGATTGTTGTGTCTGCAGCTTTTGCAACATCAAGTTCGGATTGTCCTACGCCGACTGTTTCGAAAATTATGTAATCGTAACCGGCTGCGTCAATTATATCGGCTGCGTCGATTGTTTTTTTGCTGAGTCCGCCGAGACTTCCACGCGTTGCCATGCTTCGGATAAAAACACCTTCGTCGCTGCCTATGTCACTCATTCGAACGCGATCACCAAGCAGAGCGCCGCCTGTAAACGGACTGGTAGGATCTACGGCAATAATGCCGACAGTTTTGTTTTGCTTTCTGTAAAATTTTGTGAGTTGATTTGTCAATGTCGATTTACCGGCGCCGGGCGGTCCGGTAATTCCGATTCTGTAAGCGCGGCCAATTCTTTTATGCAACTCTTTCAGCAATTCTGTCGAATAAGAATTGCCGGTTTCTATCAAACTAATCGCTCGCGAAACCGCTCGCTTGTCCTTACTGAAAATTCTTTCAATTATTTTATCTGGAATCATTCTTCAACTATTTATATAAACCGTTTTGAGAAATATATTCTTTTACACTTTTGGGAACAAGGTATTCTATCGAGAGCCCTTCTTTAACGCGTTTGCGTATTTCAGTCGCAGAGATTTCAATTGTCGGGGTATTGATGATAGTCGCTGTGTCGAAAAATTTGCCCTTGGTTTCGGCTTCAATGTCGGTGCTTCTTTTCATCACAACGAGAGTAACCAGTTCTAAAATTTTTTCCGGCAAGTGCCATTTATCGAACACCAACAAATTATCATAACCGATGATTAGCTCTAACTTCGGATAAGATTTTTTCAATTCCAGAAGTGTGTCGTAAGTGTATGAAACGCCGCTTTTATTAATTTCATAATCGGAAACTTCAAAATAGGGAAACGACTCGACTGCGAGTTTCAGCATATTCATTCTGTGGAGCGATGAAGTCGGTGTGAGATCAGTTTTGAGCGGAGAAATATTATTTGGAACAAAAATTACTTTGTCAAGATTTCGTTTTTCATAAACCAATCTTGTTGTGATAAGATGCCCTAAATGTATTGGATCGAATGACCCGCCGAAAATGCCGACTGCTTTCATTTACTCAGTCTTCAAATTAATTGATAGTATTCCGCGAATTAACACGCGATTCTTCTCTATTTCCGATTCGTAATAAGTCTTTCTGTAATCCTTCGCTTTCTTCAACTGGTTTTTGCTGAATGCCAGTCTGACGGCTGCTTTCGTGTATTGCTTTCTAATACTTTCGTCAATCCATCCGCTCTTAAATCGTTTTAATCCGGATAAAATATTCAAATGAGCGTCAGGTATAAATCCGAGTTCGATTTCTTCCGACAATTCTCTTTGAATAATTTTTTTCTCATTTTCAATTGACAATTTAAACACAAAAAAGAAAAATTGGATGCACAAAAAAATAAATATCATTCCTAAAAGATAAGTACTCTCAAAACTAACTGAATAATTCCACATGAAGTGAATGAACATAGCTGTAATGAGTCCCGCTAAAGGCAAAACAATTTTTACCCAAGACGAAGAGAATTTTGCCAAACCTAAAAACGCCCCGAATGTGCCGGTTGCAATCGCGTGCATAACCGCTGAAAAGAGAGAACGGATAATCACGATGTAGAACCATGAGGTAAGAGAATTTCCGTAAGTGATGAAATAAATAAAGTTCTCGGTCATGCCGAATCCGAGACCGATTGCGCAACCGTAAACCAATCCATCGGTAATGTTATCGAAATCTTTTTTGTTCACTGTGTAAATAAGAAAGACTCCTTTCGCAAATTCTTCACTGAGCGGGGCGAACAAAATAATCTGAAGAAAAGAATTTTGATTTGAGTTTGTCAGCGGGGAAGAAGCGGTGTTCAAGATGCTCGTACCGATCAAAGCAAGAATGACGGCGCCAAAAGATCCCCAAAAGAAATGTATCATTACAGCAGTGAACGGTTCGCGGTCGTACTTATCCATTCGCCAAATTATTATTAAGTAAAAAATCATAGGTAAAATTGCAGCGAGCATGGAAGCATAGACCGGCATAGTCAAACTCTTCTACTTTTACTCAAAATGACGGAATTCTTGATTATAAATGACGGCGGGTGTATATTTTGACCCAATTTTTTCATTGTTCTTCATATGATTATAAAATATACTAATTTTTCGGACGGTATCCATCAGTTTACGCAGACCGAGACTGTCAAAAATTTGAAATTGGAAGAACCGTTCTTTGGGAATGTTGAGATTAGCTGTAAGATGGATAAATCACCCCACCAGATTGTGTTGGATTGTGATTTATTACTTCATACAAAATTGATTTGTGACAGATGTACTCAAGAATTTAACTCTGATCTAACAAATCATTTTCAGATAAGTTACCTTTTCAGCAAAGAATCGCAAAAAGTTGACGATTTTAATTTCAAGTTTTTGTCTCCGGTCCAAGATAAGATCGACATTACCAGCGAAATATTTGAATACGCCGAACTTTCGATACCGATGAAGACGTTATGCCGCGACGATTGCAAAGGATTGTGCCCAAAATGCGGAACGAACTTGAATCTGAAAAAATGTTCTTGCAAGAATGAAAAAATGCAAGACGTTTGGGAACCACTTAAAAAATTGAAAGATAAACTCAATAACTAATTAAATAGGAAACCAAAATGCCAAATCCGAAACGTAGAATGTCTAAGAGCAGACGGGATAAGCGAAGAACACATTACAAAGCGACTGTTCCTTCCTTAAGCCGCTGTTCAAACTGTGGCGAAATAAAACTCAGCCATAGAGCTTGTCCAAACTGCGGATATTATGCCGGCAGATCAATGTTCGTCCCAGAATCATAAGAATATCTCTTAGATGACAGAATTAAAATTGGAAAAATGTACAATTGCACTCGATGCTATGGGGGGAGACTACGCCCCTAAGCACGAGATTCTTGCAGCCGTTGCTGCAATGCAAGATGACAACAGTTTTGATTTAATTCTTGTCGGAGATAAAGAACGAATTTTAGAAACTGCGCGTAAAGAAAATGTAAAGATTGATGAACGAACTATTCATCATACAACACAAATTATTGGAATGTCCGACACACCGACTGTAGCGATAAAATCCAAACCGGATTCTTCGCTTGTCGTTGGCGCTAAGCTGGTCAAGGAAAAGAAAGCGCACGCGTTTGTCAGTGCGGGTAATACCGGCGCAATGATGGCAGCTTCAACTTTGATTATGGGAAGAATACCCGGCGTGGGCAGACCAACCATTGGAGCTTCGTTCCCAACAACAGAAAAGAAAATGTGTCACGTGTTCGATGCAGGCGCCAGTGTTGACAGCAAGCCGCAGCATCTTTTCGAGTACGCTGTAATGGGATCGATATTCGCGAAGGAAATGTATGGTGTCGAAAATCCTTCCGTTGGAATTCTAAACGTTGGTGAGGAAGAATCCAAAGGGAACGAACTCACGTTCGCAACACAAAAACTTTTCAAAGAATCGAAACTGAATTTTCACGGCAACGTTGAAGGCAGAGATATTCTTAAAGGAACTGTTGACGTTGTTGTCTGCGACGGATTTCTCGGAAACATAATTTTAAAGTTTGGCGAAAGTGTTTTAACTCTGCTTAAAACCAGAGTTAGAAATTATGCTAACGAAGGAATCTTGAACAAGCTGAAAGCACTTGTTGTTAAGTCGGTTTTGAAAGCCACACTTTCAGACATGGATTACGAAACACACGGCGGTGTTCCGCTGCTTGGTATTAACGGAATCAGCATAATCGGTCACGGTTCAAGTTCGCCGCTGGCAATTAAGAATATGATTCTACGCGCAAAAGAAATGTACGATAAAAATCTAATCACGAAATTTGAGGAAGCACTAAAATCCTATGCAGTCACAAAGTAAATCAAAAATAAATGCAGCCATTACCGGCGTTGGAATGTACGCTCCGGAGAAAATTTTAGATAACAAATATTTCGAAAGTATCGTTGATACAAACGACGAATGGATTGTTTCGCGAACCGGAATCCGTGAAAGAAGAATGATGGAAAACGGTGCAACGAGCGATATGGCGGTTAAAGCAATTGAGGACTTACTCGCAACCACCAAAGTCGATCCTAAAGATATTGATGTAATCATCGTTGCAACAGTTACACCGGATATGTTTTTCCCGGCTACGGCATGTTTGGTTCAAGAAAAAATCGGCGCAACAAAAGCTTGGGGCTTCGATCTCTCTGCTGCATGTTCGGGATTCTTGTTCGCACTTCAAACTGGCGCAAGTCTAGTTGAAACCGGTAAGTATAAAAAAGTAATTGTCGTTGGTTCCGATAAGATGACGGCGATTACAGATTATACCGATAGAAACAATTGTATTCTTTTCGGTGATGCAGCATCTGCCGTTCTGCTTGAACCTACCGAGGATGTTAGATACGGCATTAAGGATTCACTATTATATATTGATGGAGCGGGCAAAGACAGTCTGAATATGAAAGGAGGCGGAAGTTTGAATCCTCCTTCCCACGAAACCGTTGACAAGAAGATGCATTACATCTATCAAGATGGTAAAGCTGTTTTCAAAGTTGCAGTTAAAGGAATGGCTGATATTTCATACGAGATTATGCAGAAAAATAATTTGAAAGGTGAAGACGTTTCGTATTTGGTGCCTCATCAGGCGAACCTAAGAATAATTGATGCTACCGCTCAACGCATGGGAATTTCGAAAGAGAAAGTAATGGTCAATATAGATAAATACGGCAATACAACTGCCGCTACTATTCCGTTGTGTTTAACAGAATATTATCGCGCGGGAAAAGTGAAGAAAGGTGATAATCTAATTCTCGCAGCATTCGGCGCCGGTTACACATGGGGTTCTTTGTATTTGACCTGGAGTATGGATTAGTGGGAAAACGTGCGTTCATATTTCCAGGCCAAGGTTCTCAATATGTAGGAATGGCTAAAGACCTTTACGAGAATTCCGTGGAGGCAAAGGAGATGATTCGCACTGCCGAGGAAGCGACAGGCATTGCTCTTTCACATTTGATGTTTAACGGTCCTGAAGATTCTCTGAAACAAACCGACGTAACGCAGCCGGCAATTTTTGTTCATAGCGTGGTTCTTGGAAGTATTATCAGAACTTTAGAACCTGATATGGTAGCCGGGCACTCATTGGGCGAATACTCTGCACTTGTAGCGGCTCGATCAATTCAGTTTTATGATGCGGTGAAGCTTGTTCATCACCGCGGTAAAGTTCAGTGCGCAAATTTTAATTCGCCGGGACAAATTGTTATTTCGGGCTCGGTTGATGGCGTTAATGCGGCGATGGAAATCGCAAAAGCCAAAGGCGCTAAGCTGGTTAAAGAATTGGTTGTCAGCGGAGCGTTTCATTCACCGTTAATGCAAAGTGCAAAAGAAAGTTTGAAAATAAAATTGGATGCAACTCCCTTTTACGATGCAAAAATTCCGGTGTATGCAAATGTTACTGCTAAACCGGTAAAAGGAAAAGAAGAAATAAAAAATCTATTATATCAGCAGTTGAATCATCCCGTTAGATGGGAAGAGACAATTGTGAATATGATTGCCGACGGTGCCGATGAGTTTTATGAAATTGGCCCGGGTAAAGTTCTGCAAGGTCTGGTGAAAAGAATTAATCCAAATGTAAAAGTGTTTGGTATCGACAAATTTTCCGATGTTGAAAGGTTTCTCTGATGCAGCATAAATTTGAAAAGAAGATCAACGATATGTTCGTCGA
>JAMCSN010000374.1 GCA_023381535.1 Bacteroidota bacterium | reverse complement strand
AATATCAATTAAGAATTTTAAGTAATCAACATTGTTGTTGCAGTCAAACTGAATAATTGGATCGACGGAAAGCGAACCGAGTTTTATCAGTATTTCGCCGGCAAGATTTCGAACGGAAATCACTTCCGATTTTATGTAAGGCAAAAGAAAATAGGGAAACCGGGGATTTCGATTTGACAAAATCAGCATTGAAGTCGCGTTCCGAACTCCTTTATCTTCATCCGCAATTAATCTCACGATATACTTGATGTAAATATCGGCGAGGTCTTCCGACGACAAGGAATTCAGCAATTCAATTTTTTTCTCAGCTGTGTCATTGACAAGAGACTCCAAATCAATTTTCAATTGTTCCTTCTCAACTTTTTTTGCCATATCTCTTCTCGCAAAATTTTATTCAAAACAAAGGGACAAATAATGTGCCGTAACGACAAACGTGTTTTTTAAATGTTTAAATCTTTTTCGAATTCAACCTGAATAATATTAGCCAAGTGTTAACGGTTAATCATTCTCTAAATAAAAATCTTTCAATTCATTCATTTCATAAAACGAACAGTTCACTCTCCGGATATCCGGATGGAATCTTAATTTTATTATCGAAGGAATTTTAAAAATGATTAGCCCTAAAGAGAGAATTGTCTAATGAGAAAGGTTCTGAATAATTTTTCGGATTGTCTAATTCACATTTTTTGTTACTTCAATGCCGAGCTGTTCCATTCTGTATCTGAGTTTGGAACGCGACAAGCCAAGCACTTTAGCGGCTTTAACTTGGTTTCCCTTAGTAATAGCAAGCGTTTTTAGTATGAGAGTTTTGAGTACCAAGTCTATTTTCACTCCCTTTGGCGGAACTTGAAGAATAAATTTATCGTCTTCAGTCTCTACAATATTCTTCTTATCTATCAGGAAAGCAAAATGGTTCTCGGTCAATTCTTCTTCTTCTGTAAGAAGAACTACTCTTTCCATAACATTTCTGAGTTCACGGATGTTTCCTTTCCAGTAATACGACTTAAGCAATTCCATGCCGGTTGGATCGATTCCGTGAATATTTTTTCCGAATTTTTGCGAGAACTCATTCAAGAAAGAGTAAGCTATGAAAACAATATCTTCTTTTCTTTCACGAAGCGGGGGAATAGTAAATTTTGCAACGTTTAACCTGTAGTATAAATCCTCGCGAAAAGTTCCTCGTGCAACTTCCTCTTCCAGATTTTTGTTGGTCGCAGCAAGAACTCTAACATTTACAGAAACTTCTTTTTCGCCTCCCAGACGATAAAACCGTTTCTCCTGAAGAACTCTCAACAGTTTAACTTGCAGATCAAGAGTCAGTTCGCCTATCTCATCCAACAAAATTGTTCCGCCATCGGCAAGTTCAAATTTACCGAGTTTAGTTTTTGTTGATGCACCGGTGAACGCGCCTCTTTCATGCCCGAACAATTCACTTTCAGCCAAATCTTTCGGTATGGTCGCACAGTTAATTGTTATGAACGGCGCATTTTTCCGCGGACTTTTCTGATGTATGAATCTTGCAAAAACTTCTTTACCGGTTCCGCTTTCACCTTCTAATAGTATAGTCGTATCACCACTCTTAGAAAGTTTTTCAACGGAGGCGGCAATGCGCTGTATCTTCGAGCTCTTTCCGAAATACTCTCGTGTAAGCTCATTGTCTTCTAGAAGCGTTTGGAGTTTATTGACTTCGGATTTTAATCTTATGTTCTCAAGAGCTTTATCCAAAACCGCCCTGAGCTGATCCAGATCGATCGGTTTGAGTAGAAAGTCGAAAGCGCCGGATTTTATTGCGGTGACTGCAATTTTAACATCAGCATAACCTGTAATCATTATAACAGGAATAGAAGCGTATTTTTTCTTGAGTCCTCTTAATACATCGATGCCGTTGTGTGTCGTTAAATAAATATCAAGCAGAATTACATCGGGTTGAAAATCGGAAACCGCTTCTTCTATTTCAGCCGCATGCAGACAAATTTCAACGGTATAATCAAGTTTGCTTAAAACTTTCTTGAGGGAGCCCGCAACCAGATCGTCGTCGTCAACTACTAAAATTTTAGATGACATTAAAACCTATCCTTGAGTTATAATACAGTTTTCTTTGAATCTAACTGTAAATGTGGAACCTTGCCCAACCAACGAGCTAAAGGTTAGTTCAGATTTAAGCTCATCAGTCAACATTTTACAAACGCTTAAACCGATTCCGTGCCCTTGGGTTTTTGTAGTATAATAGTCGCCCAAGATTTTTTCTTTGTCTTCGTCTTTTATGCCGCTACCGAAGTCTTGAACTTCCCAAACAGCACTTTTGCAATCTTGGTCATTTCCCGAGTAAGCTCTAATAATTACCTTACCTTTTTCACTCGAAGCTTCTACTGCATTGTTTAAGAGGTTAAGAAAGATCTGCATCAGTTTGTTCTTGTTTACGTTCAGCAGCGGGAGATCCGTTTCAATCTCTTTTTCAATAGTTAGACCTTTCAACCTTGCACTGACTGAAATAATTTTCAAGCAACGATCCGTAATGCTATCCAGATTAACCTGATGCAATTTCGTAGTTGGCCTGCGCGTGAAATCTAGAATGTCTTCAATCAAAAAATTAACCTGTTCAAACGCATCCAATGATTCGCCGACTATCTCCCTAATATCTTCGGGAAGATCATCCTGTGCCATGCTCATGTAATCCAAATTCAACTTTATAGCCGAGAGCGGATTTCGAATTTCATGAACCAGACTTGCAGTTAGTTTCCCTAGAAGGATTAACTTGTTGGTCTGTACAAAATTTTCCATTAGCCGAGTGGAGCTCATTCAAAAATTGGGTAGAAACTAACAATTCTTTTTTGAATAGGCAACACGCGAATAAAAAACTGTGCGAGCAAATTATTGAAAATTAAACGCTTCAAAAAAATTTTGCGATAGTTTAAGGTGAGCCACCACTTTTATTGCCGCCTTTCTTAAGAAAAGCGGCATTTAACATCGTATTGATTTCAGCCTGCGAGAACTTTTGCGTGTCCGTTACCCTTTTCATAACTAAACTTACGGTGTTCGTTCGCCAACTTGAACTTAGACACCATTTCTTGCAGTTTTACCGTCAGCCGGCTAAGATCTTCGGATGCACGTGCAATTTGATGAATGCCTGCGGTAGTTTCTCTTGTAACGTTATTTATACTTTCAATGTTTTTGCTTATAAGTTCCGATGAAGCGGATTGTTCTTCACTTGCAGCAGCGACCTGAACCGAAGTATCGCTGACTTTTTGCGCCACTTCGATAATTTCATTTAGTACCGTTCCCGCTTCGTTGGCTAAACGCTTTCCTTTGTTTACTTCTTCGGTTCCTTCTTTGATTGAAAGAACGGCATCATGTGTATCTTTTTGAATTTGTTTAATCATGTCGGCAATTTCTTTTGTTGCCTTAGTAGTTCTTTCGGCAAGTTTACGAACTTCATCGGCAACAACAGCAAAACCTCTTCCCTGCTCTCCAGCACGCGCCGCTTCAATTGCCGCATTCAGAGCCAGAAGATTTGTTTGATCTGCTATGTCGTCAATTACTTGAACTATTTCTCCGATCTTATCACTGTTCTTTCCTAAAGTGAAAACGGTCTCAGCGGATTTTTCCACAACTTGGCTTATTCTATTCATTCCTTCAATAGTTTGATTAACAACTTCGCCGCCTCGCTGCGCTTTACTGCCCGCGTGTTTTGCCGTTTCCGCGGCGTAAGAAGCGTTCTTTGTATTATCCATAATTGTTTTGGTCATCTCTTCAACAGATCTGGCTATTTCTGCAGTTTGAGAAGCTTGTTCTTGAGAACCGGCAGCCATTTCTTCAGAGCTCGATGATATTTGATTTGCAGCGCTTGCAGTTGATGAAACTGCTTCGCCAACTTCGCTTAATGCTTCTGTCAACGAATCGGCAACTTTGTTTATGCTGTCGCTGATCAGCTTGAGATCGCCACTGTAATCACCTTTTACGCGCCTGGTCAAATCACCGGTAGCCATAACAGCCAACGTATCCGCGCCTTCTTTGATTGGAAGGATTACGGAATCCAACGTTTTGTTGATGCCTTCAAGCAACGCTCTAAATCCTCCGCTGAAATTGTTGACTTTACCGCGAACCGTTAAGTCTCCACCGCTTGTTGATTGTGTAAGTGAATTCACTTCGTTGGTTAACATTGCAAGCGTATCGATTTCTTTATTGAATGTATTTGCAAGTTCATCATGTTCTGATGCGGCGTTTACCTTTTCAAAGATTCCGTTGGCTATGTTGCCTGCGGCGCGGATTTTTTCTTGCTGAGCATTTTTAAGTTGAATGAGCATCTCGGTCATCTCGCCGAATTCGTCTTTCGATTCAACTGCAAGGTCAACCTCATAATTCCCGAGCGCGAACGAATTGACAACCTGCTTAAATTTATTTACCGGACTCGTAATGCCGGGCGCTAACTTAAATATCGAGAACACACATACGAGTGTTCCTATGATCATTCCCACTATTATTATAATTCTCGAGCGTGATATATCGCCTTCAATTTTTTCATTAATACTCGTGCCAAAACCGTCTAAGAATTTTTCGACATCATTGAATTTCGTTTGAACTTTAGTTGCAATTTCTTCTCCCGATGTTGTCGAAATTACCGTTGCCATATCTTTATCATTCATCAGGCCTGCGCTGATGATTGCATCAACAACAACGTTCTTGTATTCCACCCAAACTTTTTGAGTCGATTCGATGCTGCGGTCAATATCACCATTAAATTTTAGCGTTGCAAGATATTTAAATGTGCTGTCTATATCGTTCTTCTTAGACTGAATGAATTTTATATTTTCCTGCGACGATGATTCGAAGCCTGAAATTGCAAATTTCATACATGCATATTGAATGCTTCTGAAATTATAATACAGCTTGTAGATTTCTTGTTTCGGCTTGAAATAAACATCATTCAGTTCCGTTTTTTGCTTTTCAACCTGAAACATCTGGACGAGAGCAATCGCAGCAATAACTGTCGATACGCTTGCAATCACGAGAATTGAGATTTGAATTTTTCTGACGAGTTTAATGTCTTTGAATTTTATATTAAACATGTAACACCCGCATCAAAAAGTTAAAGAAAATCATTATTTGAATTTGCATCAGTGGTTTTCGTTTCCACCCTGCTAAATTAGTCTTCACAAACAGCAACTATATTTTTAGTTAGCAATTCTAAATGTCAGTGCCAGCGCAAGTTTTGTTTTCACAGCAGCACCTTTATTCATTCCCGGAGTAAACTTAGTTTTCTTTATTGCTCTTGTAGCTTCTTCATCGCAACCGCCGCCAATCCCTTTTACAACTTTTACATCGTCAACTTCGCCGCTTTCGTTCAAATAAATCAGAACATACACTTTACCTTCGATTCTCATCTTAATTGCCATATTGGGATAAACTATTTTTTTGACAATTGCTTCCATTCCGCCAACCGGTACAGGCGGTTTTTCGACAGCAACCAGGTATTCTTCTTCTCCCGGACCGACATTAGCGTTTTTTGCATTCGTTACCGTAGCAAATAGAAGTGCAAATGCGCAAACTGCAATATAAATTCCCCTAAATCCCATTCTTGGTTTCATCCTAATCTCCTCCATGAGCTATAAATTCTTTTAATTATTATCGTATGTTTTTTGCAAGATTTTAGCGAAAAAAGTTACGTCGAAAAAGCATTTGAATCCGTGTTTGTCAGTTGACGAATTCAAGTTCATGCTTTTCGACATTTGTTATAATCTTATCGAGATCCATTAATATCAGCAAGCGGTCATCAAGTTTGCCAACGGATTTAATGAATTCCGAATCGATACCGGTTACAATTTCCGGCGGAGCTTCGGTAATGTTCACCGGAACTCTCAACACTTCTTTCACCGCATCAACAATAAATCCAACCGTTTTATTACTTATCTCCACAACAATTATTCGCGTGTCTTTGTCATGTTCTTTCTTATCAAGTTTAAGTCTGGTGCGCAAATCTATAACAGGAATAATTCTGCCGCGCAGATTTATAACGCCTTCAACAAAATCCGGGGCATTAGGAACTTTGGTAATCTGCGTCATCTTGTTTATTTCCTGAACGTTAAGAATATCAACGCCAAATTCTTCGTTCCCAATTTTGAAGCTTACCAATTGAAGGATTTCCGACGACTCAACTTTTTCTTTATGTTCAACACCCATACTCTCTCCAAACAATATGAATTATTGTCACTTTATTATCGCCCGGCAACGGTTTTTGTTTATACTTGAAAGGAAAGTTCCCGTGTGTCCCACCGATTCATGCGGCATCCATACTTGAGGTGACAACGGTTCAGCAGATTGGATCTTGATCACGTCACATTCGAGGAATGATTTCATTTTTTTATGTGCAGTAACATGCCAAGTAAGATCAACAATCCTTTTGCAATGAACGTGAAAATGAAAAAGTCTGAAAAGGAATTTCTTTTTGAAGTTCGACGGCTTCTCATGTTCACGAATTTCTTCTTATGAACCAGTTCGAGTTCACACAGATCGTCATTTGTGATTATGCTAACCAACACCGCTTTACTTCCTCAACTTTTTCTACAGGCAGTTCTTATTCTATAATTATTATCGAAAAAAGTTATGAGTTGTTGAGTGGTTAATATTAGGCACAAGGTCATAATTGGGCACGACCCAGAGGCACAAATTCAGTGCTAAAAAGCTATGTCCGGCAATTTAAAATTCTTTTGTTTCTAAACTCATTTAGTTGAATTAATCCATTAAAGAAAAACGTGAATTCTTCGACAATATATATTGATGGCTGGCATTTTACTTGCAATAATATTGTTGTGCAAAAGTCAGTGTTCATTTATAAATAATAGTATCCTCCACCGGTAATCTTTTATAACCTGAGAATTGCCGATCGGGGTAAGTCAGCAATCCGTTTAATCTTGAAAAGTTGCACTTGAGATAACAACTTTAAAACCAGTACGGAGAAATGAACAAAGGAATCATGGATACTTTAACCGAACACTTACGAATCGGTGAAAGAAATGATCGGTAAATTTTTAATTAACGGAATTTTTCGAATTCAAAAATCATTCTTAACCGAAAAGAAAAATAAGCGTGAGAAAGAAAGACTAGTTGAACCGATGTCTGCAAACATCCTTCAAACTCTTTTTAATCTTACCCGGGAAGGATTTATAATTTGCACCGGCGATGGAGCAATCAAAGAAATCAATGAAAGCTGCTGCGGTTTATTACAACTAACAAAGGAAGAATTACTTGAAAGATCCGTAACCGATTTTCTGTTGAACCAAGAAGATTACGCGGCAATAGACTCAAGCTCGCTGCTCGCAGCCAAAGAGCCGAAATTGATCTACGTAAAACGGAAAAACGGAACGTTGCTGCCTGTAGAGATAATTATAAAAAAAGTATCCGATGAGAAGTTTCTATTGGTAATCAACCACGAGATAAGTGCACACTTAAATTACGACGAGATCAGCCAAAAGCTTGAAGAGCTGCAGTTTAACAAAGATCTTTTAGAGGAACGTTCTGCCGAATTAAATATTCTTAGCGCACAGCTTGCTCAATCAGAATCGGAATTGAAAGAACTGAATGCATCTAAAGATAAATTCTTTTCAATACTAGCGCACGATCTTAAAAGTCCGTTCAGCGGCTTAATCGGTTACATGGATTTATTGGTTGAAGATTTTGATACTCTTAGTCTCAGTGAGATCAAAGAGTACATCAATAATGTTCACTCGGTGGTTGGAAATATATACGACTTAACAAAAAATCTGCTTGACTGGTCACGTTTGCAAAACGGCAGGATGGAATGCAACATAGTTAAACTCAATCTTTATGAAACAGTTATGTATGCGGCAAGTCTGGTTAGTGCTAATGCGCGCAATAAAAAGATATCGATAGCAAATAATGTTGACAAATACGCCACTGTGTTTGCGGACGACATGATGCTTAATTCTGTTTTTGAAAATCTGCTTTCAAACGCAATTAAGTTCACGCCCCGAGGTGGAACAATTACAATTTCTTCCAAACCGATAAATATCTTTCATGAAATAAGCATTGCCGATTCAGGAATTGGAATGAGTGAAGAGACACTACAAAAGATTTTCAGAATAGAAAGCGTGCATACAACACTTGGTACAGAAAAAGAAAAAGGCACTGGCTTGGGATTGCTATTATGCAAGGAAATGATCGAAAGACAAAAAGGCGCAATCAGCGTTGAGAGTAAGGTGAACGAAGGCACTAAATTCAGTTTTATACTGCCTTCTGCCGAAGAAGAAATTAAGCATAACAATACAAGCGACGTGGCAACGATAATTGAAAATGCCTGAGTCAAGAAAATATAGCGCGCACACGGAAAATCCGGATAATTTTTCATTTTGCGCATTCCGTATCAATCATGCGGGCGATTTGATTTTTGCGAATGACAATTTCGTCAAACTACTCGGCTTTTCTTCGTTCGCAGAACTTCAAAGTTATTCCAACCTCAATGATTCTTTTAAGAGATGTTTTTCCTCGCAAAGATTTTATTCCTACTTAAAGAACAATAACAAAGGCATAAATCAATTTACCTGGGCAACCAAAAATGAATCGAAGATTCTGCTGAAAGAATATGCTTACCCCGTTTTTCAATATGAAAGCATAGCCTATTTCGACTGCATAGTTGAGGATGTCTCGGAGAAAAATCTTGTTAGCAAAATTCTAAACGACATCAATTCAAACGATGGTTTAATTCTTAAAGCAATACCAGATTTTATTTTTGTCATCTCGCATGATGGAACAATAATAGAAAACAAGAACAGCTGCAGAAAACTTTTTCCGGCAATCAATAATATTACCGGACTTCATCTAATAGATGTCTTTCCTCATAACATATCGCAAGAGATTCTTTTCAGGATAAAAGAAGTACTAACTTCAGGAGATCAGCAATCGTTCGACTTCCAGTTTGAAGGTCTTGAAGAAAAGAAATTCTTTGAAGCAAGACTTCTGCTCAAAAGCTACAATGAGGTTGTCATAATTCTTAGAGACATCACGGTTCAAAAAAATACAGAGCAGCAAATAAAAAAAATTACCGAGGAGCTGAAACAACTCAATTCCGCAAAGGATAAATTCTTCTCTATCATCGGGCACGATTTGAGAACACCTTTAAACGGCTTGCTTGGATATGCGGAAATCCTTTCAAACGAGATTAACGACTTAGGTAAAGAAGAAATTTCCGAGTTCGCGGATTCGATTGCTGAGATTGCACGATCTGTGACCGCATTGTTAAATAATTTGCTTGAATGGGCACGTATTCAAAACGGTAAGATTGCTTTCGAACCGCGCAAATTTTTAATCAATACACTGATAGAAAAAGGTTTCCGGCTTCTACATGCCAGCGCCTCTAAAAAACAAATTCAACTTATAAATGCTCTCGATCCTGCTCTCGAATTATGTGTTGACGAAAACATGTTTTATTCAATAGTTCTGAACTTGGTTAGCAACGCAATAAAATTCACACATACCGGCGGATATGTAAAACTTGCTTGCAAAGAACTAGACGACATGTTCGAGTTTTCCGTTACTGATAACGGTATAGGAATAGCCGAAGAAAATATTCGAAAGTTAGTTGATGTTAACGAAAGCTTCTCAACTTCCGGCACTGCAAAAGAAAAGGGAACCGGTTTAGGTTTAACACTTTGCAAAGAATTTGTGAAAATACATAACGGACACTTGAAGATTGAAAGCAAAGTCGGTGAAGGCGCAGCATTCATTTTTACAATTCCTAAAGAATTACCAACACAATCTAAAACATCGATTCACAAAGATGTTTCCGGTACGGAGAAACTGAAATGCTAAAATTTCTTGTTATAGATGACGATGAACCCATTAGAGTTCTTTTAAAGCTTATGCTAAAAAAGAATTTCACTTGTCTGGTACTGGAAGCCAGTAACGGCGAGGAAGGAGTTCAAGTTGCTCAAAGCACCATACCTAATTTGATATTGCTCGATATCATGATGCCGGTTATGGACGGAAGATCAGCTTTGCAAAGAATGAGGGAAAACGCCCTACTACGCAAAACACCTGTTCTGGTTATGACGGCAACGAACGACAAAGAAGTTGTCGGCACTTTGGTAGAATTGGGAATAAGTGATTATATCCTTAAGCCAGTTGACACAGAGGAGTCGGTAAAACGGATTAAGAAAGTGTTAGACAGGGAACGCATCAGACTTCACAAAACGATGGCAAGCACAGACGAATATTTAAGCGACACACCACGATTGCTTTTGGTAGAACCCGATTCAAACTTTAGAGAACAATTTTGCACTTTTTATTCCGATAGATTGACGATCTACGATGCAAGAAACGGCAAGGAAGCATTCGAATCCTACATTAGGAATCGCCCAAAATTTATTTTAGTAAGCGAGAAACTCGGTTTGCTCGATAAAAAAATTATCACTCAGAAAATTCGAGAAGTTGCGCACGATAATGATGTCCTGATAATTCTTCTCGTAAACGATACAAAAGCGTTGTCATCCAATGCATTTGTTTTTGATGCGGTTGTTAGAAAAAACAATAATATGGAAGAATTTGTAGCTGAATTTGAGAAGATTATATTTGGAGAGGAAATAAACAACGGGGAAAATTTAGCCGGATAATTTTTCCGGCGTCATGTTTTTCACGTAATTATAAAATGCGTTTGAAAAAACAGTAGTCTTATATGAAAAAAAGCAGAAAGATAAAATCGAAATCACGCACCGATGCAGCTAAGACTGAGAAGAAGAGGTTAAATCTCAAAAGAAAAAATAAACCGGCGGCGGACCAGAAAGAGAAGTTATACAAAGACCTCTTTCAAAAGAATCCTCATTCGTTGCTGGTATATGATCCAAAGTCTCTGAAAATTATTTTGGCAAATACGCCAGCGGTTAATTTCTACGGTTATTCGATGAGTGAATTCCTGTCTATGACAATTAAAGATATTTTCCCGGAAAGAGAATGGGAACTGTTTAATAGAAGCGTCCCGGCTTTTGAAGATGGGGCTGCATTGTCATCAGTCGGAAGCTGGAAGAATATCAAAAAAGACGGAAGCATCATTAACGTCGAAACATATTTATTATCAGTTTCGTTTAGCAGAAAAACAGTGCACTTACTGGTCAATCTAACAAATGTAACTGGAGCTAAAAAATTTCGGAAGCGGCTAAGGGAAAGCGAAGAGCGTTTACGATTATTTTACCAAGATGCACCGATAGGTATTTATAGAATTACTCCCGCCGGTTATGTTGTAATGGCAAACCCGACATTCGCCAAAATGCTGGGCTACTCTACTGCTTCGGACATTATGATGGTGAACGTTGAAGTGAATGGTCACTACTCCAGAAAATCCCGCAATGCTTTCATAGAAACAATTGAAAAGGTTGGAGAGGTAACCGGATTTGAATCCAAATGGATTACCAAGGACCACTCGGCAATTTTTGTAAGAGAAAACGCGCGAGCAATAAGAGATGAGAACAATAAAACGCTGTTCTACGAAGGAACGGTTGAAGACATAACGGAAAAGAAAACTGTTGAAAATCTTCTGCTTGATGAACGCCAATTGTTCGTTGAAGGTCCGGTCATTACAATAAAATGGCGTATCAACACCGACTATGAATTCCCGGTTGAATATGTCTCTCCTAACATTGAAACAGCGCTCGGTTATTCCGATAAAGAATTCACAAACAATTCCAGAAGTTTTCATTCGATAATTCATCCTGACGACCTTGGCAGGATTAAAAAAGAGTCGAAAGACAATATCGATAACGGATTAACTTCTTACCAGCAGGAATACAGGGTTAGAGACACAAAAGGAAAGTATCATTGGTATTTCGATTTCACGAGGGTTATTAAAAACGAAGACGATCATATTACACACCTTCACGGTTATCTTTTCGACATTTCCGACCGGAAAGAAGCAGAAGAATCTCTTAAACTTTCAAAGGAAATTTTAAGAGAAATAAATCTAACAAAGGATAAATTCTTTTCGATAATTGCTCACGATCTGCGAAGTCCGTTCCAAGGACTGCTCGGAATATCCAGCATCCTGGTTGAAGAAGATACTCTTTCTTTGGAAGAACGCATTAATTACGAAAAGAAGTTATACGAAGGAATTAAAAACCAGTACGGCTTGCTCGACGCTCTGTTAACATGGAGCCGTTTGCAAAGAGGCGTTATTGAATTCAAACCAGAAGAAAATAATTTACTTGCCGATACTGAAGAAGCATTCGGACCGTTACTTAGCGCCGCAAACAAAAAGAATCTGAAATTTCAATGCTTAATATCTCCGGAAATTAATGCGCAGTATGACAAGAACATGATCGCAACAGTGATTCGAAATCTTGTGTCCAACGCAATTAAGTTTACCGGGGAGAACGGAAAAATTACCATCACTGCAACAGTTAGCAATTCAAACATTACAGTGACCATCAGCGATTCGGGGGCGGGACTGAGCGAGGAAGATATCCAAAAGCTGTTTAGAATTGACACTCACTTTTCGAGGCGCGGCACAAACGACGAAGGCGGCAGCGGATTAGGATTAATTCTTTGCAAGGAATTTATCGATAAGCATAACGGAAAAATTTGGGCCGAAAGTGAATTGGGGAAAGGTACCGATTTCCATTTCAGTATTCCGCAATAGAGATAAATTTATGACTCAAAGCCAAAAATTTTTTATTTACAATAATAAATGACATTCCCATTCTTCTAATAAAACAGGATCCTTGATGAGACGGGCAAACTTATCGGTATCAAAAAACAAGAAAACAGAAGGGGGGGGATTTCAAAAAAAGAAAACTAAGGCAAATGTTAAACAGAACTATTCTCAAAAGAATAATGACGGGAATGCTTATGAAGGAAAAACGGAAGAGCTAAATTCGATTATAGCCCGCCTTGAAAATGAGATTAGGGAACGGGAGAAGATCCAGGAATCTTTGCGGGTTAGCGAAGAGCGCTATAGGATTATTTCCGAAGTATCGACGGATTTCTCCTTATCGGTCAACATCAATGAAGACGGTTCGAGAGAATTGGATTGGATCTCTCCGGGATTCGAAGAAGAGATGGGATTCCCATTTGAAGAACTAATACATGACACGAATTGGAAAAAACATATTCATCTCGACGACCATCCATTAAGGCAGCACATATTCGAACAAATTAATCTTGGCAAAGGCGGCAAATACGAAATCAGAACATTCAAAGGAGACGGAGAAATTTGCTGGTTGGGAACCATTTTTTATCCGGTTTTCGACAGCAAGAAAAACAGAACAATAAAATATTACGGCTCCATACGCGATATAACCGAAAACAAAAAAGTTGAGCTGGAACTCCAGTCCGTAAACAGCGAGCTGGAACTGCGCGTTCAGGAAAGAACAACCCAAATTGAAAATGCCGTTAAGAACTTGCGGGATGAAATTGCCCAACGGATTGCAATTGAAGATAAGCTACGGGAAAGCGAGATAAGATATAGAAAACTAGTCGAATCATCACAAGAAGCAATTTTCGTTTACAGAAACGATACTGTTTTATTTGCCAATAATGCTACGCTTAAAATGTTCGAGGTTAATTCCCTCGAAGACCTTAAAGACAAGAACATATTGAACTACCTCCATGAAGATTCAAAAAAGATTGCAGTGAAACATTACCGAAACTTAATGCGCGGATCGGAAAATTCAATTTTTGCTGAGATAAAGGCAGTGAACCCAAACGGCAGATTGATATTCACCGAAATCTCGTCCACTTTGGTTGACTACAAAGGTGAAAAAGCAGTTCAAGTTGTTGCAAGAGATATTACGGAACGAAAGGCTGCGGAAATTGCGCTCCGAGAAAGTCAAGAACGATACAGGTTGACTGTCGAATATTCACCGTTCGCTATTGCTATACATCAACACGGCAAACTTATTTACGTAAATCCGGAAACACTGAAATTGATTGGCGCAGAAACACACGATCAAATTGTTGGCAAAGACGTTTTATCATTCGTCCACCCGGATTTTAGAGACCTTGCAACCGAACGCTTGAAAAATTCCGCAACAACTGGCACACCGACGCATCCTATTGAAGAAAAGTTGGTCCGTCTTAACGGCGAGGTTATAAATGTCGAAGTTCTTTCAGTTCCGTTTATGCTAGGCAACTCGCTGGCATTTCAATCTATCATTCATGACATCACAAAAATAAAAGCAGCGAACGAACAGTTACGAAAACTTTCGAGAGCTGTCGAGCAAAGTTCTGCGGCGATAGTCATTACAGATAAATACGGACACATTGAGTATGCTAACCCGAAATTTTCGGAAATGTCCGGTTTTGATCTCAACGAATCGTTGGGAAAAAATCCGAGAATATTAAAATCCGATAAGCAGCCGGAGGAATCTTACCAAAACATGTGGGAAACAATTCTTGACGGCAACGAGTGGCGCGGCGAGTTGATCAACAAACGAAAATCCGGTGAACTATATTGGGAGTTTTTATCAATATCGCCGATAAAGAATGATAAAGGAGAGATCACGCACTTTCTTGCCGTGAAGGAAGACATTACCGAACGTAAAAAAATTGAAGCCGAATTAATAAAATCGAAAGAGGAAGCCGAGGAAGCCAGCAAAATAAAATCTTCGCTCCTTGCCAATATGTCTCACGAGTTCAGAACCCCATTGAACGGAATTCTCGGCTTCACACAATTGCTGAAAGAAGAAGTAAGCAACAATGAACATAAAATGATGGTTGACAAAATCTACAGATCTGGCAAACGGTTAATGAATACTCTTAACTCGATCTTAAGTTTGACCGAAATGGAAAACGAAGAATATATCATCAACCATTCGGAAATTGATCTGACGTATTTCTGTCATCAGATAAAATCTCTTTACGAATCGCAGGCAAAAGAAAAGTCTCTAACGTTCAATCTGAATTTGACCGAGGACAAACTTCTTGTTAGGACGGATGAGAATTTATTAACAAAAATCACTTCTCACATTATCGATAACGCAATAAAATATACCACCAACGGCGGAATTAGAATAAGTCTTAGAAAAGCAAAACGGTTTAACGGGAACGAGGTAACGGTAATTGATGTAGAAGATACCGGAATTGGAATTCGGAAAGATGAACAAAAAATTATTTTCCGAGAATTTCGTCAGTTGAGCGAAGGATTCCGGCGTGATTTTGAAGGGCTGGGATTAGGGTTAACGCTTGCAAGTAAAATGGCAAAGCTCATCAATGCTGAAATTAAAGTGCATAGCGAATACGGTAAGGGTTCTACATTTTCCATTATGCTTCCACTTAACCATTTTGAATCCGGGAAAACGGGGAAAGAATTTTTTGGTATGAGCCCGGCATCATCTTTCTCGAATGACCCGAACTTTAAAGCGAGAGAGTTGAATATTCTTCTTGTCGAAGATAATCCACTGAATATCGAAGTAGTCGAAAGATTTCTCGCTTCAGTCGCCAAAGTCACTTATGCAAGGGACGGAAACACTGCTCTTAAACATGTTGCCGACCAAAACTTCGATATATTACTGATAGACATAAATCTTGGTCAAGGCATGAACGGAATAGAAGTCTTAGAACAGATTCGACGGCTTGATCAATATAAAAATACTCCGGCAGTCGCCTTAACCGGTTATGCTTCTGCAGCCCACAAAAGGGATTTTTTGACAAAAGGATTTACCAACTATCTCCCCAAGCCGTTTGATAAGAGAGTACTCCTCAATTTGATCAAACAAATTAGCTGAAGCCACTATAGTTATTCTGTAGAGACTTTCTCTGCCAAGTGTGGATTTCCCGAACTTTTCTTCATAGCAATTAACAAAATCATACTTGAGAGATTGGAATATCTCAATGCATGTTTGCTCCATCAATTTGTCTTCTGAATAATCGTTTGGCACTTGGTGAACCCAATAATCATCTATTTAATTGTTTTTCTACCCATGTTTTGAAACGCTCTGTCAGTTTCTGAATTTGGTCTATATCTTTTTTACTATAGACATCTCCACCATAAGACACAGCGTTTTTATGTTCAATTATTTTGAATAGCTTATTTATGTAAGAACTATTTTCCGGCAAGTTGCCGGTAACTGTTGTTAATAAATTTGTTAATTCTTGATGGTCATCTCCGCGGCATTTTATTCCTTTTAGTTTTATTGTTAATGCATCTGCATAGGCAATTGCTGCGTGTACAAACAAAACACCGGCGGCATTGTAATATTCATACTCATAAGCTACATCCGCACCATTATAAAAATTATCAGCTACAACCTTATAATCCTTATACTTCTGTTTATCTACTTTTACAACGTTTGTCTTTCTTGTCATTTAAGCAGTTCCTTTATAGATAATCCGCTGATTACTTTTCCCTCTTTAATAATATTGTTAACTGGAGATTTATTCTGACGTGCTTTTTGCAAGAAAGCGCTTTTTGTGAAATAAATTGGCGAAACCGTCACACCAAATTTTTTGGTTATACTCAAGCTAAGTTCATAAAGTCTGTCTTCTGCTTTAGATTTTTGTTTGGCATTTTTTACAACAACGCATAAATCATAATCACTATCCATTGTTTCTTCTTTTCGGGCTACACTGCCATATACAATTAAGCTTTCTGCCATACTTTTGAACTTTGATTTAATAAATGAAGCAATTCTATCAAAGTAATTCTCTTCATATTGAAGCAATGGAATAATTGCCTCTTCTACTAATGCATGTTGGCGGTTCAATTTATATGAATGTTCTCTTCCGCCTCGTTCACAATTTACAATCCCAAGATTCTCGAAATCGGCAAGAGCTGTGAAGCAGTTCTTGTTTGTTATTCCGGCTATGCGCGCAACTTCACGCCCAGACAGACCGACTGCGCGTTTGTTTAATGCACGCAATACCGCAAGGTTAGACCAGCGGCTGAATACTTCATCTAGCACTTTGTTTATAACCATAATTTTAACCGTTCCCTTTTGGGTACATATGCACCCTTTTGGGTACAAACATAAACAAACATATTTTAATTACAAACTGATTATTTAATTGTCTGGCGGATCTGTTTTAATATATCTTCCAAAGTAATTTCTTCGCTCGGTAATACCTCGTCGTTTTTATGTTTGTGATGCGGATAAGTTGAAATGTTTTTATGATGCGGCGCGTTATCCCACCGTTATATTGTTTTGCCATCCAAAGACAGCCATTGATAGGAATAATTTCTTTCCGATTCGTCTGAGTATTCTGTGATAATTATTGTAGTAGAATTTATAAGATCGGCTCTTACTTTAATATAAAAACCAAGTTTGAATGTGCGGTATTCCAGAATTGTAAAATCCCGAATTACATCGGAATTCTTAAGCGACTTTAATATTTCCATTCTCTAAGTCGGCTTTTTCTTGTAAAAGCTGTTGATATGATTTTACGAATGCTTTCCACTCCATATAATCATCCCAATTAGAGAAATCTTCCTTGGTGCTTTCTTTTACCAGCTTCTCGAACTCCGTGAATGATAGTTTATATTTATTCTCGAAGAGTAAGTTTTTCTCTTTTGCTTTATGTAACTCGAACAAAACGTTGGATAGATACAAATCTTTGATATCAGATAAGCTGATTGTAGTCATAATGACATCTCACTTTATTACGTTATGAAATTACGAAAATATTTATTCTTATACCTCTCCGTCTTTGCTTGGCAAAGCCGAGACAAGCACCTCTCCGCTCATTAGCTTTGGCAATTGGCTTTCCTAGATAAGTGAAAACTAAAGTTGGGCCCAAATTGGGTCCAAGACACATTTGAAAGGTGGTATTATTGTGATATGTTGTAAATAAAAAATGAGAATACATTTCAAAAACGCATTCTCATTGTCTAATATAAAGGTGAAAAATACAAGCGGAGAGTCAGGGATTCGAACCCCGGAAGGACTTACATCCTTAACGGTTTTCAAGACCGCCGCATTCAACCACTCTGCCAACTCTCCGGTTATGTAAAACAATTTCTTCGAAAAACGGTTACAACATTAAGAAAAAAAATTCTAATTCTCCATTTGGCTTTGTAGTCAGATCGAGCTGAATTTCTTTTTATAGCAGACTCACATTCAATATATTTGCAACACTTCTGCAGAAATTTTAATCCGGAGGTTAAAATGAAATTAAGTTGTATTCTTCTATTAGTTCTGGCGGTTTCAATGGTTCATGCACAACCGAAAAAAAATGATTTCAGTTCCGTCCCAGCATGGGCAAAGGAAGCCGTTTGGTATCAGATTTTTCCCGAAAGATTTTTCAACGGCGATAAATCCAACGACCCCAAACCTATTGATCTGGAAGGCGGCTGGCCTTATGATGTTCCCGCCGGATGGCAGATTCATCCTTGGACTTCCGACTGGTATAAACTTCAACCATGGGAAGTAAAAGACGGACACGATTTTTATTGGAATGCCGGAGTTAGAAGATACGGCGGAGATCTCCAAGGTATAATCGATAAACTTGATTACCTCCAGAAACTTGGTATAACAGCAATTTATTTGAACCCAATGTTTGAATCGCCATCGTTACATAAGTACGATGCCTCAATGTATCATCACATCGATAATAATTTCGGACCGGATCCTGAGAAGGATAGAAAAATTTGGGCGGAAGAAAATCCAGGCGATCCATCAACATGGAAATGGACAACAGCAGATCAGCTCTTCTTGAAATTCGTTAAGGAATGCCACAAGCGGGGAATGAAAGTTATTCTCGATGGAGTTTTCAATCACGTTGGAACAACCTTCTGGGCATTCAAAGATGTGGTTAAGAACCAGCAGAAATCAAAATATAAAGATTGGTTCGTGATAAAATCTTGGGATAATCCGAACACACCGCAAAATGAATTTGAGTATGAAGGCTGGGCTGGAGTAAAAGATTTGCCGAGATTTAATCATGATGAAAACGGACTTGTTGCCGGACCGAGAGAACACATTCACGAAATTGTTAAACGGTGGATGGAACCAAATGGCAATGCGAAAGATGGAATCGACGGCTGGCGGCTTGACGTTGCCGAGCAGGTGAATCATAAATTTTGGAAATCGTTCAGAACATGGGTGAAAGAAATTAATCCCGAAGCTTACATCGTCGGTGAAATTTTTTGGGACGATTGGCAGAAGGATAAAATGATGGATGCTGCGCCGTGGCTGCAAGGCGATGAATTTGATGCTGTGATGAATTACCGTTTTGCGCGCGCGCTAAAAGAATTTGTTCTAAACCAAAAAACTCAGATCGGTCCGCAAGGATTTATTGATTCTCTGGAGACATTATACAAACAGTATCCAACTGAAAATAATTACGTGATGATGAATCTGCTCAATAGCCACGACGTGGAACGCGTTTCGTCGATGGTTGTGAATCCCGATTTGTGGTATGATCATGATGGAAATCCATCCAACAATAAAAATTATGATGTCCGTAAACCGACGGAATACGAAAGACTAAAACAAAAATTAGTTGTTGCTCTGCAGTTCACTTTGCCCGGCGCGCCGCAAATTTATTATGGCGATGAAGCCGGAATGTGGGGCGGCGACGATCCAGATTGCCGCAAACCGATGGTCTGGCCGGAATTTAAATATGAAACCGAAACAACTCATCCCTTCGGCAAAAAACGCCCGGCTGATGAAGTGAAGTTCGATACAAATATTTTCAACTGGTACAAAAAAATTGTCTCGATAAGAAAGCAGTACAAAGTGCTTTCGCTTGGCGATGTAAAATTTTTCGTGATCGATGAGCAAAAAAAGATTCTTGGTTACTCAAGGGAACTGAATGGTAAAACTATTTTCGTTGTTGCCAATAACGATTCATCGTTTCATAAAGTTATTCTCGGACCGAATCAATCATTGAATTCTAAGAATGCTTACAAGGATTTGATCAGCGGGAAAACTTTCGTTCGGGGACAAGAGAATTTCAAAGTTGAGTTGCGACCGTATCAGATAATGATTCTGAAATCAAAATAGAATTGAACAAACATTCAGCGGGCAAATTTTATTTGCCTGCTGGATATCAAAGCATCAGTACTTCTGGTAAGCTAAGTAACCGTATGTGTTAAGCAGATATTCGGGATCGAAACTGTAAACCAGTCTAAAATTTTTTAATGTAATGAGTCTACTCTAAAAAGGTATTTCAGTTGCCAAAAAGTTACGATTCCAGTATAAATTAGCAGTAGAAAAATTTGAAAATGACCTTTTTAGATTCGCCTCATGTAATAATATTTTAGCCGGCTCTCAGAATTTGTCTATGCAATTGCAAGGTGTTTTTAGGAAGTGAGTTTACAGAACATCCCGAATGAATATTCTTCATCAAAAAAGCCGCAATTTGTTCATGTAAATCTTACCGTAAGATCAAACTTTGTTTTGCTTATATCAAATTATGAGCTCATGTTACGCAAAAAACAAAAACTGTCCGCCAGTGTCGAGATTTTCAACATTATATCGCCCCGCTGGGGCTTTGACTGTTTTTTGGTGCATGGAGTGCTACCAATATACCGCTCCTATCGGAGCTTTTAGAAATGGCGTTCTTCGCGTTATTTTGTAGTGTTCATAGTCCCGGAGGGACGAAATATTGGTAGAAAGGTTGTCCCCTCCCTTAGTTTAAGCTCCAGAGGAGCGACATATGTCGAAGGTATAAAATTATTTTAACCTTCTTTTGCGTAACATGAGTTATGAGTATATTAAAAATAAATTATACACAGTAGAAACCAAAGTTTGATTGGTATTAGTTTTGAGTAAAAGGAGTATTGTTTTTTATTGCCCTCAAAGGAGGGCATAACTAATAATAACATAAACAAACGGAGGCACCATGAAGCAAAACAGAAAACTGTGGATTTTCACCTTTCTTATGTTTCTTTCCCTTCTTTTTCCTTTTTCACATAAAGTCCTTGCACAAAATGATGCAATGATGCAAGCGTTCTACTGGAACGTACCGGTTGATGAAGTAAACAAAAACGGTACATGGTGGGATACATTAAGAATCAAAGCGCCAAGTTTAGCCGCTGCCGGTATCACCGGCGTTTGGGTTCCGCCGCCATCAAAAGGTAATTGGGGAATTACCGATATGGGCTACGGGCTTTTTGATCATTATGATCTCGGCAACTACAATCAAAAAGGTTCCGTTGAAACACGTTTCGGCAGCAGAACGGAATTAAACAACATGATTTCCACAATGCACACTCAAAACATTAAAGTGTATGCAGACGTAATTCTTAATCATATTTACGGCGATGAAACCGAAAGAGAAGTTAATCCCGCCGTCAAATGTTATGTATTTGCCGAAGCATATACGAACGGAGCGCAACATGTTCCGTATCCAACCAATGAGATCACGTGGAAAATTCCAAACGCGGCAGTCGGCGATTACTATGTACAAATTGCGGGCTATTACCTCGATTGGACATTAAGTTACACTCAAAGAGGTTACGATGTTTACATTGATTGGACAGGTGCTACTCCCAACACATCTGTCAATTGGGAATCGGAACCAAATAATGGCAGCGGTCAATTCAATGTGTTCCCAGGTTCAGGTTATACTATGAGAGGACATATGGATTATCAAGGCGATATTGACGAATATAAAGTTACTGTCACTTCACCTCACGACATAATCATTAAACTTGTCGCAAGAAAAGAAACTTCAAATCCTTGGACGTGGGCATGGGATGATCAAACTCACGGTTATTATCCGAAACATATTTGGTACAACGGAAGCGATCTTGCTTCAACAACTCTTCAAGCTACAACAATGACTGGCATTCATTACCCAACTCACACCGGTACCGGCGAACCAAATTACTCGTGGACATACTCCGATTTTCATCCGGTCGATTGCAATGATTGGCTGGGCGACGGCGGAACTCACGATCAAATTGTTACCAACACAAAATGGTTTGGTAATGATTTAAATACTTTCAGCACTACCGTTCAAACCAGATTGAAAGATTGGGGAACCTGGCTGTCAAATACGGTCGGCTTTGACGGCTACCGTCTCGATTTCGTAAGAGGATTTCAAGCAGACTTTACGGCAGCATGGATCAACAACCTTCCGCTTTTAGGAGGAGCGCAAAGATTTATTGTTGCCGAATACTGGACAACATTCCCTGATGTTCTTCAAGGTTGGGTTAACACGGTTGGCTCTTACGGCGCAGCAGCTAATATTTTTGATTTTCCGTTGAAGAATGATCTTACTCGAATGTGTAACCTCGACGATGCAAGTTTTAACATGGCATGGTTAAATCATTCCGGTATGGTGCGTAACGACGGAGGTTATTCTCTTCCGGGAACTCGGGTCGTTACATTTGTTGATAATCACGATACCGGAAAAGAGAGCGACAAATGGGTAAGTCAGGATTGGAAGATGGCTTACGCATATATTCTCACTCATGAAGGAAGACCGTGCATTTTCTATCCTCATTTTTATGGAGTTACTCAAGTTGATAACAACAACTCCAGCATAACCGTAACCGCTCCGGCAAGTCTTCAAACCGATATTAAGAAGTTAATTGGTGTGAGAAAAAATTACTTGGGCGGTATTATTTCCGTGCTGAGTGAAGTCGGCAATCCATATCCGTCAAGCGACACATATAATGTTTACGTCGCAAGAAGACAAGGAAACGGAACACGTGACGGAGCTATAGTTGTAATCAACAACAGCAACACACAAACGAAAGGCTTATGGGTTGATAGCTCTCCGGCGGGGTTTTCTAACTGGGCAAACACACTACTCTGCAATGCTTATGACTATAACGAAACAACACAAGTTCAAGCCGATGGAAGAGTTTATGTTTCAGCTCCGGCACGCGGGTATAAAGTTTGGGTTAAGCAGAGTGATTATATAGCACTACCAAAAGAAGGCGGCGCAACACAATCTAAGAACGAAATCCCAAGCGAGTTTACTCTTGCACAAAATTATCCTAACCCGTTTAATCCTTCGACAAAAATCACATTCACTATCCCGTCGGAAGGAAACGTAACCGTAAGAATTTACAACTCTCTCGGTCAGATAGTAGAAACTTTGTACGACGGAGATATAACCGCCGGACTACATGAGATGGAATGGAATGCCAAAAACGTTGCGAGCGGTATGTATGTTTATTCAGTTACTTATAAAAACCAAGTTCTATCAAAAAGTATGGTGCTGATCAAATAGTATCGGCTTAACTAAAACTCGGCTTTACAAAAAGAGCGGCTCGTTAAGAGTCGCTCTTTTATTATTGCAGCAAAACGGGTTTAAGTTTTTAACACAAACTTACCCAGATGTGATTGTAAACTCGCAATCGAAATGAAGCCATAATAAAAAAGCTGCCCTTTTGAGGCAGCCTTTTTTGTTTAATATATACACTTACTTAGTTTTTTATAACTTTATAAGTTAGCTTAACAGGATCAAAGCGAATTAGATAGTTACCAGCAGTGGCTATTGCTATATTAGCTCCACCCGCCTCAAGAGTTCCATCAGCGCCGTTATCACCATAATTAAGATCCCAGGCGTCGTTTGCTCTGAACTTAAATTCACCCGCAACCAAATCAGCAGTAATTTCCCACATCTTGCGCTGACCGTTGTAGAACATTGGTGTACTTGAACCCCAACCGCCTGCCGTTGCTGAACCAATAATTCCCCAATCATCGGTTTTGTTTAGCGATATTGTTAAAGCATTTATATCAACAGTTATTGCATACGTACCCGCGTCAACAGAGAAATTACCACCATTCGGATCGAGTGTGCCGGAATAATTATTACCGGTTTTTGTCAATGTACCGCCATAGTTTGGTCCATTCCAATTGGGATTAATAGTGACTTTGAATTCACTCGTAGCATTGGTACCATCTTTTATACGAATAATACCGGCATATGTAGAATTAAATCCATACGAATACAATCTAGAGTATATTTTAGTACCCTCTTCAGAACCAGGAGACCAACCCTGATATGCGCCGGGTAAGTAAATCATCGGATAGTTTATTACTGCATCATACGGAGTTAAGCTTACAGATTTTGCGGCAGTATAAACAGATGCGAGATTAGGACTTACTGATGCAGAAACTCTGTAGTAAACCGTAACGGCTGTTCCGATGGGATAACCCCATGACAAGATTAATGTGTTTACATCGCCCACCTTTACCGTAGCATTCAGATTTTGAGTAGTAACGAGATTAGCCACATTACTAGAAAAATCACTTGTGGGTGATAACTGAACAATGTAAGTAGTAGAAGCAGCAAAACCAAAATCTGCTGCAGACCAGGAAAATTTCATTGTGCTGTCTGCGTAATTTACAGTGAATTGCCCTGTAAAAGACAAATCTGCGAGTGTTGGTGAACCGGGATTTGCACTAACCACCGGTTCGGTAATATCTCTACTGCAGGAGACCAAGAGAAGACCAAACACCGCTACAAATAATGCCATTGATGTTATTTTTTTCATTTTTATCTTCCTTAAACTTAATTACTATTTTTTTTAATAGCCTGGATTTTGAACCAAATTTGGATTTGCGTTTAAGTCGTTTATCGGTATTGGATAAAGATCTCTGTAAGAAGCTGTTTGAGTTCCACTTTGAACTTTTCCTTTCCATTCCCAAACGTAAGAGCCGCTGGTGAATTTACCAAAACGAATTAAGTCCGTTCTTCTATGACCTTCCCAATACAACTCGCGTCCACGTTCATCTAAAATAAAATCCAAAGTCAGATCTGCAGCAGTAATATTTCCTGAATTGTTGCCGTAAGCGCGCTGTCTTAATTGATTAATGTAATTTACGGCTGTCGCAACATCACCACCTGAACCGCCTCTAAGCACTGCTTCTGCGTACATTAAATAAACATCAGCCAAACGGAACATTGGGAAATCTGTGCTTACAAAAGTGGCGTGTGCGTTTGGTGCCGGTCCACCGGTAGCAGTAACGTTTTTAAATTTGGTTACTCCAATTCCCTGAGTGAATGTACCAACATTGGTTATATCCCACTTCCAGTTAGCAGGATCAAAGAAGAACATTCCTCTTTTATCACCACTCTGGTATTGAGGATTAGAATTAAAATTACTTTGGCTTATATTGAATTTAGCTACAAAATCTTTAATAGTTCTGATACCACCCCAACCTCCGTCTATTCCATTCAAAGGCATACCTCCACCATTTGAAGCATGCAGCACGAAAGTCATTCCTCCGTATTGCTGGGTGTTCTGTCCGTCAAAAGCAATCGGGAAAATAATTTCGGGGCTTGTGTTATTGTCAGCATCAAATAAATGTTGATAGTTAGGATCCAATGTATATCCAGCAGCAATTACTTTGTTAAGATAAGTAAGTGCGTCAGTATATCTTTCTGTGCCGGTATATACTTTTGCATTCATATATAACTCTGCAAGCAAAAACCAATCTGCGCCCTGATCTGCTCTGGCATATTCGTTTTGTCTTGCCGGAACAAGGTCTGGCTCAATGGCTTTGAGTTCACCTTCAATGTACTTAAATAGATCTGCACGGGTAATACGTTTTGGGAAAAACGCGCCCGGTAAATCAGCTTCGGTAACAAAAGGAACATTACCAAACATATCAATTGCGTGCCAGTAAGAAAGTGCACGAATGAAACGAGCTTCAGCTTTGAAGTGCGTTAAATCGGTGAGGAGTGCACCGGATGCTGAACCCATGGCTTTATCTGCATTTCTAATGAATTCGTTGCTGATTGAAATAGTATAGAATATTCTTGAGTAAAGTGCTGCAAGAAATACATCATTTGGTGACCATGTTTGCCAGTGAAAATCTTTAATTGTGGCATCGTCCCAAGCAATAATTGCTTCATCAGTAGGAAGTTCCTGTAAGTCCCAATATTGACGAAGGTAATTACCGAAGTTTTCATCAATACCTTGAATATCAGGGCTACCGCCGCCGCCGCCTGTTTGTCCGCTAATGGCAAAGCTAGCATATAACTTAGCCAGCGCTCGTTTATATGCGGCTTGATCTTTAAACACATTGTTTAAGGTATTAACATTTGGATCTATCGGCTCTACATTCAAGTCTTTCACACAAGATGAAAACAAGAATGTAGTAATTAATACTATTAGAGTTAAAAATGTAATTCTTTTCATTTTCGTTTTCCTTCTTAAAATATTAGTAATTAAGACTAAGTGACATCATGTAGGTACGTGGTCGTGGATAAAGGTTGTTATCAATACCATTAGCAACTTCCGGATCCAATCCTGAATACTTAGTAATGGTAAATACATTTTGAACTGATAGCCCGATACGTCCGCTAATATCGTTACCGAATAAAGATGTGAAATTATAACCAAGGCTGATATAATCCATCTTGAAGAATGAAGCGTTTTCCAAATAAACACTTGACCAATACTGCGCAGTCATAAAATTGGTCTTCTTAACATCTGTTAAAATGTTAGCTGTATATCCGCTTTGGTTGTAAACATTCTGATACAGTGCTAAGTTCGATGCATTGTTGTTGTATACGTAATTGCCCAAGCTTAATCTTCCGGAGAAGCTAAGATCAAATTCTTTGTAGTTGATCTTTGAAGAGATACCGATTAAGTAATCTGGGTCTGGGGATTTGTAGTAGACTTTGTTCAATTCATTACCAGCTACGTTACCACCTTTACCGCTATGATCAACGTATAAGCCTTCAACAGGCATACCGTTAGCATCATATACTTGGGTAAACAAGAAGAATACTCTAGCAGGGTATCCAACAATATACTTCTGAACATTATTTCCAACACCGCCGGCTATACCGCCGGTATTAACACCAGTATATGTTGGATCATCGCTCAAAGTTAATTTTGTAATCTTGTTTTTATTGTAGGTTAAGTTCGTTCCGATTTCCCAAGAGAAATTCTCTTCCAAAACCGGTGTAAAGTTCAAACTAAGGTCCACACCTTTATTTTCCATTGAACCTACGTTTGTAAGCAAGAAGTTGGAAAAGTTACTTCCAACCGGAATAGGTATACTATTTAACAATGCATCGAACTTAGCACTGTATC
>JAMCSN010000320.1 GCA_023381535.1 Bacteroidota bacterium | reverse complement strand
AAGAATTCGGCTTGGACTGTTGATGATAATTGCTTTTGTGTACGAGCCGACACGCATTTCGATATCTTTTAACCGCGGATAAAATGTTCCGTCTTCAGGCAATGCGGCAACACCAATAGCGCCGCAAAGTTTTGCCATATCGGGATAACTTACCCAGTACGGAGCGGGATAGATTATTTCTTCTTGCGGATTTAAGATTGCCTGCATCGCAACCATGATTGCCTGCTTGGCGCCGCCGGATGCTATTACGTTTTCGGGATTAACTTTTCTGTGATAAAATTCTTCGGTGTATCTGATAATTGCTTTCTTCAGTTCCGGAATTCCATCTGCCGGAGTGTAACGAATTTCACCCGTGTTGAGAGAGTTAACTGCTGCAAGCAGCGCATCCATCGGCGCTCTGCTTTTGGGTTCGCCTCCGCCAAGATGAATTACCGGATCTCCTTTCTCTCGTAAGATCGCCGCTTTTTCATTCAACGCTAATGTCGGTGAGGCTTTGATTGATCGTGCAATTTGACTTAAACTCATTTATGATGGCCTATTTTTTATATTAGAAGATGTTTATCAGTTGAGAAATGGAACAATTATTATCCGATATTGTTATTATGGTACTAAAATACCATTGTAAATTATGTTTTTAAATTATAGCTGTCAAGGAAAATATTTGATAGTTACTCCTAGTAAATGAAAACATTCCGGCAGATAAGTATTTATCAGACTCAACACGAAAGAATTCTACAATAGAAAAAACTTATTTCCTAAAATTCTCTTTTTAAGTAACTTGCTACTACATACTATTTAATGCGGAATAACAATGGAAAAGAAATTTAAATACCGCTGGTTTGCAATCGGCGACCTCAATGGATTTCTCGGATTGATGTTCGATAATTTAACCGTGCTCTCTTACCTGGCTGGAATAATGATTTTCGTTTTCAAATATCCGGCAGAAATCATCTTCACAAAAATGCTTCCCGGAACCGCGCTAGGAGTTCTCTTCGGCGATGTTGTTTACACTATCATGGCTTTTCGGCTCGCAAAAAAATTGAAGAGCGACAAAGTAACTGCAATGCCTCTCGGTCTCGACACACCGTCAACAATCGGTATCGCGCTAACCGTTCTTGGTCCTTCGTTCATCTATTTAAAATCAAAAGGTATGAGTGAATACGACGCAGCGATGATGACGTGGTATATCGGCATGGCAACGATGGTGATAATCGGTTTTATTAAATTGGTTTTTTCCTTCATCGGCAAGTGGGTTCAGAAAATTGTTCCGCAAGCGGGATTACTCGGCAGTCTTGCCGGAATCGGTTTGGCGCTAATTGGTTTTATTCCTCTCGTTGATATTTTCGGAATGCCTATCATCGGCATGATTGCACTGGGCATTATCATTTACAATTTGATTGCCAAGATCGATCTGCCTTTCAAGTTTCCCGGCGTTCTTCTTGCAGTTGTGATAGGTTCAGTAATTTATTATTTGCTGGCTCCTTCAGGAATTCTAGGCGTCAATTACTCTGCGCCGTCTGGAAATCTTTACCTTGGAATTCCGGTACCTAACCTTGGATTCGTCGCGGGTTTCTCCGAAGCGCTGAAATATCTTCCGATATCATTTCCATTTGCGCTGCTCACAATCGTCGGCGGTATTAACGTAACGGAAAGCGCTAGAGTTGCCGGCGATGATTACAATACAAGAAATATTCTACTTACCGAAGCGCTGTCAACTTTAATCGCCGGAATTTTCGGCGGTGTTGCTCAAACTACACCTTACATCGGACAGCCTGCGTACAAATCGATGGGCAGCAAAGCCGGATACACTTTGCTCACCGGAATCTTCGTTGGACTCGGTGGAATTTTAGGCTACGTTTCTTTTATTGTTGAATTAATTCCGCGGGCGGTTCTTGCCCCGATTCTAATTTTTGTAGCGCTCGATATAATGGTGCAGGCATTCAAAGCTTGTCCCAAACAGCACATGCCGGCAGTTGCGTTCGCATTCTTTCCCGTCGTTGCCAGAATGGTTCAGTTAAAATTATCCAACCCGGAGTTCGTTCCGCCAAATGTTTTTAACGCGCAGCTTAATCTTGTTGGAAAAAGTTTATCAGAAATTTTAACAACCGTTGCGCTCGGAAACGGTTTTATTTTAACTGCTATGCTATGGGGCGCGTTCATCGCTCAAATAATTGATAGACAGTTAAGGAAAGCATCAACCTATTTGATACTGTGTGCGGTACTAACCTTTTTCGGATTGATTCATTCGGCAATGCCGGATGGGAATATGTATTTGCCGTGGCAGCTTCCGACTCAGCTTAAACAAATACCGTATCAATTCGCAATTGGTTATTTGGCGCTGGCTGTGATGATGTTTCTTTTTTCATTCACAAAGGAAAGCAAGGTTCCGTACACTGAAGATGAATGATGGGTTGAGAGATTGGCTCGATAGAATTTATTTTAGTCGCGCCTAATGGAGATTTTTGTTTTGCTGCCGGTAATTCTGAAGTGCTTATATCTTTGAGTCTTACTGTCTAAGTATTTTGTAGACTAGCAGCTTCTTCATGCATTTATCGGTAAGCCGACTAGAAACATAGGTTTCTTTTCCCCCGTTCCTTTCAATGAAATGTTTGTTGATTCTTCCAAGAGTCACATAAATCAATCGTGCAAAACTATCAATCGAAAACTGGAATGTTTCGTGTGTTATCTAATCGAATTATATCCTCCGACTAATCCGTTCTTGGATAAAACAATTTGCCACAATTGATTTCTTCTTGCGCGGAAAGCTCCGGCACTAGAAAGCAAAAAATATTTCCACATTCTGAAAAATCTGTCATTGTAAAGATGTTTAATTATATCCCATGCGTTTGAGAAATTGTTATACCATGCCATCAATGTTTTATCGTAATCGGCGCCGATGTTATGCCAGTCTTCCATCACAAACAACCCTTCCATTGCTTTGCCCAACTGTGCAACCGAAGGAAGCATTCCATTCGGGAAAATATATTTATGAGTCCAAGCGTCCGAACTTTTTACCGAGCGTATCTCACCGATTGTGTGAAGCAAAAATAAACCTGTGTCTTTCAAACATTTGTTGGCTATAGCAAAATATTCTCTATAATTTTTGTAGCCCACATGCTCAATCATTCCAACTGAAACTATCCTATCGAAGGGCTCATTGATTTGCCGATAGTCTTGCAATCTGAATTCAACCGGCAAACCTTTGCACAATTCTTTTCCAAGCTGAACTTGTTCTTTGGAAACGGTAACACCTACAACTTGAGCGTTATATTTTTCCGCGGCATACTTTCCGAATGCGCCCCATCCGCATCCAATATCAAGCACCCGCATTCCGGGCTCGATATAAATCTTTTTACAAATCAACTCGAGCTTGTTTTCCTGCGCTTCATCCAGGTTGGAAGAATTTTTCCAATATGCACAGCTGTAGTTCATCCGCTTATCCAGCATACTCTTGAAAAGTTCGTTTCCCAAATCATAATGTCGCTCGCCGATGATAAACGCTCTGCGACGTGCCTGCATGTTGATCAGCCGGAAACCGGCAAGCTGCAAAGCAATTTTGTAATTGTGTTTCACTTTATTTTGAAGATCGGCACGCAATATTTTGAAAATCGTTTCATCCAGGTTTTCGGCGTCCCACCATCCGTCCATGTACGATTCGCCGAGACCCAACTCGACTTCGGTGATCGCTCTTTTGTAAAATCTCTCGTCGAAAACTTGTATATCAGTTGAACGATTACCGTTGATTTTTATGTCGGCTAATGAAAGAAGTTCTTCAAGCAGATTCTTGTACTTTTGATTTTTCATAATGCTCTCCTTGAGTTTTATGACAACAAGTACAAAACCAAAAACGAAACATTCAATGGATTACATAGTCAAGGTCGAGAACGGTAATTTTTCCATCGCCGTCAATATCGCCGCCAGTTAAAGTGCCGGCACAATCGTGACATTTGTAGATTGTCTTTAGATATTTTTTCTCAAGAAGCGAAGGGATTGAGTCGTAGTATTTTTCGTTATCGGGTGTTAGCGAATCACCAATCATGAGAGTTATTTTGTTTCGGTACCCCACGTCAATCACCCCGTTATTACGATATGAATTTAACTTAACCCGTTGTGTGAATTAAGCGAGAGCATATTTAATATGGTTAACGGGTTTGTTGTTAAAGAATTTGTTAATAAACTGTAAAATGGTCAGAGCCGTAAGCTTAGAAAGAATACGAGTTCTAAAACCATCAAAAGATTTAGCATAATTTCTTCGAATCATAAATTGATCGCAAAGTTGGGAAAATAAAGTTTCAATTCTTTTTCTTGCTTTACGAAGAAGAAAAGGTTGTTTTCTATAACCATGTTGATTGCATCTCATTGGAGTATTGAGTTTAATGTTAGCGTAAGAGACTAGCCTCGCTGAGTCTAAGCGGGAAAGATCAATCTGTATTTTTTCTGATAGATAAGCTCTATCACCAAGTAAGTATGCATTAGTGACCAGCCTCGCCGAGTCTAGGCGGGTTTGTTCTTTAACATCTTGAAGATAGTGAATATCGTGAACCGAAGCTTTTGTTAAATCGAAAGAATTAAAAATACCATCAGCAGAACAAATGCCATGAAGTTTGTAGCCGTAATAGTAACTGTTTTGAGCCGAACAAAAGCATTTGTCTGGTGCAGTTTCAAAACTCTCTTTACAAATTCTAGAGCGAGAAGAACGTGAGAGTTTGCATACTTCTACTGGCATGGAATCAACAATGAATATGTTTTCTTGATTTATGAGTTTGTTTGCCATTTTATCTCTTACAAATTCTATTCGTTGCAGCAACTTTCTTCTTCTGACATTATATTGGCTACGGTCTATTAGGTTTGGAAAATCATTGCGGTATTCAGTTCTTAGTTTTCCAAACAAATAATTTTCACTATCAATCGATAAGCATTCGCTTGCAAGACTTAAGGCAATAACTTCGGTGTCGGAGAACTTTGGAACAACACCAGGTTTGATGAAATTACCTTGATTATCAATATCTGGTTGAAGTATTTCTAAAATAATTTTGTAAAATTTATCAAAAGTGTTTTTTATATTGTGCATAAACGGCCTCGTGAAAACCTGTCCGCTGCTTTCTGGCGGAGTTGTTGGTGTTTGTTCGCTGCTTCACTAACACTTTTCTTGCCGTTTTCGTTTAAATTATTTTTTCTAATTCACACAACTGGTTAACTTAATAATTATATTAAATCAAAGCAATTCCCCCGAAGTATGGGAATCAGATCTCCCCCGTGTTAATACTTTTGAACTTGCCGTTAAGATTGATTCTTGCTCTGCATCTTTTCCATCCGTTTGAAAGCGGTAATTGACATTTACATATCATATTGTCGAGACAAATCATTTCACAAAAAAAAGTTATTTCCTAAAATCTTCTTTATAAGTAATTTGCAATTAATTCAATTTAATGCGGAATAACGATGGAATAGAAATTTAAATACAGTTGGTTTGCTGTTGGCGATCTTAATGGATTTTTCGGATTGATATTCGATAACTTAACCGTGCTCTCCTACCTGGCTGAAATTATGATTTTCGTTTTTAAATATCCGGCAGAAATCATCTTAACGGCAATGTTGTGAGGTACGTTCATTGCACAAATAATTGATAGACAGTTAAGGAAAGTATCAACATTTTTGATACTGTGCGCGGTGTTAACATTTTTCGGATTGATTCATTCGGCAATGCCGGATAGAAATATGTACTTGCCGTGGCAATTGCCTGCACAACTCAAACAGATACCGTTTCAATTCGCAATCGGATATTTTGTGCTGGCTGTGATGATGTTTCTTTTTTCATTCACAAAGGAAAGCAAGGTTCCGTACACTGAAGATGAATAAAATGTTTGTCGAGCAGCCTGCTCGACAAACTAAAGGGCATGTACGATTGTTATAATTATATCTAACAGTACAACTGCCGTACTGAAAAAACGCGTCCGGTTGATTGTGGGTTTGGTTCACATTATTAAATTAGTTTGAATTTTCAGCCACCATTAAAATATTTCTATGAAATATTTTATATGGTATTTCAGCATTAAGAAAACCCAGTATGTTCTCATATAAATACCAAACACTCCGTATCCACCGTTAATATTGGTGAAATCCGTTTCATCTAGTTTCACCGAATAAATATCTCTGCT